>NHDS01000006.1 GCA_002167215.1 Pelagibacteraceae bacterium TMED65 | reverse complement strand
CACATGGATCGCAATCTGACAGTAAATGAACAGCATGAGTTGCGTGTTCTTGAACTCGTTGAAGAGCGCGACAGGATCACCCAGCGTTGTGTGGCCACCGAACTTGAGATTGCCTTGGGCATGGCCAATGCCTTGATTAAGCGATTGGTTCACAAGGGTTATATAAAGGTGAAAGATGCGCCTTCACGCCGGTATAAATATTATATTACACCTGAGGGCTTTATAGAAAAAGGCCGTCTTGTGTCGAAATATATTGCTAACTCATTCAAATTCTTTGGTGAAGTTCGACGTGATTATGAGATGCTTGCCAATCAGGTATCTGCCAATCAGGGCACAGGAGTTTGCTGTGTCGGAACCGGTGAGGTTATGGAAATCGCCCAAATGGTGTTTGCTGCCCATAACATAGAGGTTGTGTGTGTGCTTGACGTTTTGGCAGATGAGGGTGAGCAGCATTTTCAGAATTTTAGGGACATTCCGGATGAGATTGCGTCCCAAATCGGATGCCTTGTCATCACAGAAACTCGGCGTCCCCACAAGGTATTTGAAATTTTGGCGGCGACCGAGGGTGACAAAGAGATTTTGGCGCCAGCATTTATGAAAATAAACAAGTCTAGTTTTCAATTGGGTAGAGTGTGAGACTGGCAGATGAATTGGTACGCCGTGCAAACACAACCTAATCGTGAAAACCTGGCTGTATCGCATCTTGAGAGGCAAGGTTTTGACGTGTGGTTGCCCTGTATCGAGCGGATCATCAGGCATGCGCGCCAGACAAAGCGTGTCCGGCGCCCGTTGTTTCCAGGCTATTTATTTATCAATTTAGATCTTGAGACAGCCAGATGGCGCGCCATTAATGGGACGGTTGGCGTCAGTCATATCGTCAGCTTCGGGCAGGTGCCTTCGGTTGTTGACAGTGCGTTCATGACAGCGCTAAAGGCGACTGAAAATATGGATGGGCTTGTCGAGGCTGATCATGACGATCTGAAACTGGGTCAACACGTTGAGATATTATCTGGCCCAATGGCTGGTAAAATTGGAAAGTTGTTACGGCTGGATCCTGGTAACCGGGTGACGGTTCTGCTTCAAATGCTTGGACATTTTGTCCATGGGCAGATTGGCCGTGATGCGGTTGTTGGCACTTAATGTGATGCCGGCAAAATAGCAGTTGCTTTTCGGTGCCTGTAAAAAATAGGTTAGGTGTGGTAGACTATGTTTCACCCACACTGCGGTAGCATGGTTACATTTTATGGTCCATGGAAAATCAATTTTCTAAAATAATTCTCGGAACTGTGCAGCTTGGTATGCCCTATGGAGTTGGTCGATGGGCCAATGAACTCATGCCAGAGGCCGAAGCTTTTAGAATACTTGATGCAGCATGGGAAATGGGAATTACAACGCTTGATACATCGCCAGATTATGGTCTGGCTGAGATGCGTTTGGCAAAATATATGAAAGCCAACCCGGCAAAGTGTTTTCATATTATCAGCAAGATTAAAAATATTCCGCTAGAGATAGAGAGTGTGAGGCCCTGCATTGGAAATTGGTTTGAAGACAGCCCGTTTCATTTGCTTGATAACTGTAGATCTTTGTCGCTACTGCTTCATCGTGAGGCCGACATTTATCGTGATGAAGTTGTCAAACAGCTAAACATCGAAGTCAAAACCAAAAGACTATCATGCTGGGGGGCATCGGTTTACCAAGAAGACTCTGCTCGTGTAGCGTCAACGATTGAGACTTGCGCAATGGTCCAATTGCCATTTAATGCGTTTAACCAAGCTTTTGGACGAAACGGCGTGATTGAGTTACTGTCAAATCGAGGCAAAACAGTGATGGCGCGGTCGGTTTTTTTGCAGGGGTTGCTGTTGCAATCGAGAAACAGACTTCATGAATTGGGGGAGCGAAATGCGGGCATTGCGGAAAAACTCTTTTTTTCGCTAAGACGTCAAAATGCGTCGGTACATGAGTTTGCAATGTCTGTTGCCCTCGCTGAAGCAGGAATAAATAATCTTGTTTTAGGTGTGGATACGCATGAGCAGCTCATCGCTTGGAATGTTATTCCTAATCCTCTAGACAAATTTGATTTGCCTGCGTCACTGCTTGATGAATTGAGGCATCACGATAGCCAAAAATTAAATCCTCAACATTGGAAAAAGCATGCCGACTAGGAGAGATTTCTGTTACTTAAAACGAGATGAATTTGGTTTGAGTTCAGGCTCTGGCAGGCCGCTTGTTTGTGTGCAGGGACTTGGGTTTGTGGGTGCGGCGATGTCTGTTGCTGTTGCACTAGCAAAAGATGACTCTGGTGAAGAGATTTTCGACGTTCTAGGTGTGGATTTACCCTCGGCTGACGGCAAACAACGCGTGCAATCAATTATGAGCGGTTTTTTCCCATTTCAGTCCGGTGATACAACCATTGAGGCGGCAACAAAGGTGTGTCGCTCTCGAGGGAATTTAGCGGCAACAACCAATAGTAGAGCATTCCAATTAGCCGACATTGTTGTTGTCGATGTGAACCTTGACGTAGACTTCGCCAGTAGACCGCCCGTCGCGGCTTTTAACAGTTATATTTCTGCTATCGAAACGATTGGTGAACATGTTGGGCAGGACACATTGATAATTGTTGAGACAACTGTGCCTCCTGGGACTTGCGAGTTTGTTGTTTTGCCGACCCTAATGGATGGCTTTAAAAAACGGGGGCTCGATCCAAATAATATTTTGCTTGCGCATTCTTACGAGAGGGTCATGCCGGGGCCAGATTATTTGAACTCTATTGTCAATTATTGGCGCGTCTATGCGGGTATCAGTGAAAGGGCATCTAATACCTGTCAGGCATTCTTAGAAAAAATTGTTGATACGCAACAATTTCCACTCAGGCGGCTGTCATCAACAACGGCCTCTGAAACGGCTAAAATAATGGAAAATACCTATAGAGCGGTCAACATCGCATTGATTGATGAGTGGGGTATTTTTGCTGAGAATGTTGGTATAGATATTTTCGAAATTATTGAAGCTATAAGAGATCGGCCGACACATTCCAATATGCGCCAACCAGGTTTTGGTGTGGGTGGTTATTGTTTAACTAAAGACCCCTACTTTGGACAGATCGCAAATGATGCTTTTTTTAAAAGTGAAAGCGTAAAGTTTCCATTTGCAAATATGGCAATGGAAACAAATCACAAAATGCCTGTACGAAACCTGATCCGTATTCTTGAACTAGTAAATAAAAAACCTGAAGAAATAACTATGTTAATGCTGGGTGTTGCCTATCGTTCAGAAGTCGATGACACAAGGCACTCAGCATCAGAAATTTTCTATCAAGAAGCAGTGAAAAGGGGTATTAAAATTGACGTTCATGATCCCAACTTTAAATACTGGAACGAGGTTAACATAACGATAGATCCTGGATTGCCAGAAGACCTTGAATATGACGTGATCGTGTTTTGTGTTCCGCATAAAACTTACCGAAATTTAAATTTCCGCCGTTGGTTAAATGGCGTGAATGCTATGATTTATGACTGTGATAAAGTTCTTAGCGATGAGCAGATAATTACACTGAAAGCCATGGGAGTCCAATTTTATGGTGCAGGAAGGGGCTGAAAATGAAAGTAATTGTAACAGGCGCGGCTGGTTTTATTGCCTCTCATCTTTGCCAAAACTTATTGAAAGCTGGTCACATTGTTTATATGGCTGATTTGAGTGAGCCAAATCAAAATGATAAAGACTGGCATAACTTAGTAGCTCACCCAAATGCAAAATTCCTGGAAATCGATTGTTTGGACAGCGCACAGTTGGAAAAATTAGACGATGACTTCACCCACATAGTCCATTTTGCGGCATTGCTGGGGGTGGAGTACGTTTTGAAAAACCCTAAAAAAACACTTGCCCACAATGTAGAGTTAACGATTAACGTAGCTGAACTTGCCGAGCGACAACGATGCCTACAAAAATTTGTTTTTGCTTCTACAAGCGAGGTTTACGCTGGAACAGAGATTGCTGGGGAGTTGAACTTCCCAACAGTTGAGCAATCAAAAATTATTATCCCAGACACGAGTTTGCCGAGAACGAGCTACATGCTATCGAAGGTATATGGTGAAGCTATTGTACAATCACTTGGATTGCCTCATTTAATAATAAGGCCGCACAACATATACGGCCCCCGAATGGGGGAGCGTCATGTTATTCCACAACTTCTCAGAAAAATTCATGAAAATATTTCAGGTGAAATTGAGGTTTTTTCTATGGATCATTCTAGGACATTTTGTTTCGCAGATGACGCTGCAGAAATGATAGAAAAACTTATGTTTTCTAAAAATGTCATTGGAGAGACCGTCAATATAGGCTCCGAGAGGCCAGAGATACAAATTGGTGAATTAGCAAATTTATTAATGGGAATAGTGGGAAAAAAATTAAATGTGGTTGGCTTGCCACCAACAGAGGGATCTCCAACACGGAGAGTCCCCGATATGAAAAAATGCTATTCCCTCTGTAATTTTTCCAGCCATACGCCACTAGAATTAGGCTTAAAAAAAACATACGCATGGTATAGGGACAACGTATTTTGAATTGGTTGAAGTTTATTAGATAACTGAAAATTTAAGGTTCAATTGAATAACCTGATCTATTCAGACTAATTAAAGAAAAAATTGAACAGAACATAAGGAAAGTTTTAAAGATTTGTGTTGCATGAAAATCTTAATGAAAAATCTATGAGTTTATGAGGCGATATTTAATCATCTTTATGATTTATACAAACATTTTATGAGGATTGATGCCCTGATGGTGATAATTTTTTTAAATGATAAACTCGTCAGTGTTGACACTATATTGCCATTTTTGATGGAGCTAAAAAATCGTAACCCCAGTCTAAGATTTCGCTTCTTTTGCGCGGGATCACCCAAAACTTTGGACACCATAAATAGTAATGTTGTTTTGAAGACTGTTATCAACGATCTTGGTAAATTGTCATACATTGGCGAATTAAAAATGCCACTTTTCAGAAAATTTCTTGGAAATTTGTCTGTTGAAAGTAAACTTGCCAAAGTAATCAACTTAGCTTTTACGTTAATATATGTGATGTTCCATGATGCAAAAGTAATCCACTTCAAGTTTTTTGATAATCCTAAGTTGTCCTGGCTAACAAATATAGCGCCTAAACGATTTATTTATTTTCAGCAAAATTGTTGGGGCTCATCACCTCTGGTTGATGCGGCGGATAACGTGGCTCGAAAGAGGATATTTGAAACTTCCGCAAAATCTAGAGGAGTCTATGTAACTTTTGATGGCTACTGGTCAAAATTTGTTGACGCAAAAAAATACGGGCTACCTAGATTTCACATAAGGTCAACGCGCCTTCTTCCCATTTGGATCGCAACGTTAGAACGACATTCCGACTATTTCGATCAAAATGAAATGTCTAGGGCAGGAATTGAAAATGATGGAAGGTCGTTTGCGATATTGGTAAGCAACCTCACTCAGTCAACTATCTCTGAATCGTTGGACTGTCCGCTTCTGTATTTCAAGAAAACTCTAAAAATATTGTGGAGTGAGTTTCCTGACAGGGCGGTTTTCGTAAAAAGGCACCCAATAA
Organism: Pelagibacteraceae bacterium TMED65; assembly: GCA_002167215.1. The sequence goes on along the minus strand of NHDS01000006.1, from coordinate 36,628 downwards.
CGGACGTTGGTGCAATGATGGAAGCAATTCGAGAAAGCAAGCACGAGAAAGTTTATCTTACGGAAATGCACTCGGGTGTTTTAGGGAGGGTATGTTGTGTTACGATTTGCAATTCATTTAGTTATGCTATCCCTGATGCTTGGCATGCCGGCTGTCGGACTATGGAGTTTGGAAAATACTCTGATGGTGTGAGGAAGTTGGCAGGAAACAATTCAATTCGGCCTGAGTTTGTAGACTCATATGTCTATTATGATGACAAGCTTTTTACATCTGAACTCAAGAGACTGGTCAATGAAGGAAGGGTAAACAGAACCAGTCTAAATGAGCCAGACGAGGGCTTAACAGATCTCCTTCAATATTTTGCAATTAAAAAATATGGTCAGCGCATTGTGTAATTTGGCTTTGATAACAGCACGCGGCGGCTCAAAGCGTATTCCATCAAAAAATAAGCGGTTGTTTTGTGGAAAACCTCTAATTGCTTGGACCATAGAGGCTGCATTAGGATCAAACAAATTCGATAAAGTAATAGTAAGCACTGATTGCCCTGAAATTGCGGCGATATCTGAGAAATTTGGGGCGTCTATACCTTTTATTCGTCCATCTTGTTTGGCCAAAGATGATGCCACCAGCCATTCGGTGGTAAACCACTGCCTCAAAAAAATACCAAATGCTAACAGGATTATGCTTCTGCAGCCAACGTCTCCGCTTCGTAAATCAAATCATATTGTTTCCGCGTTTCACCTGATGGAACAATTATCTGCTCCATCCGTTGTCAGTGTATCACGGCGGCCAGCAAATCCATCATTGCGGTATGTCATTGAAGAAAATTTGTTATTAAATGTGCAAGCTGGCAACGTATCCTCCGCACCTAAAATTGTGTCTGTAAACGGTGCAATATATCTTTTTTTACGGAGTTGGTTCGTCAAAAATCAAAAGTTTGTCGGTTTTGGTACTCGAGCACTTTTGATGTCGGCTAATGAGTCTGTGGACATAGACACAAAAGAAGACTGGTTAGAGGCAGAGAAAATATACCGTTTTGGACAAGTGGAAAATTGAATATGGATGTTATAAGGCGTTCGAAGATAATAAAATTGGATGATTTTGGCGTTTCTGTCGAACAACCATCCGTTAAATATGGGCTTCCAACTGATATAAATTTTTGTACCAGATGTGTTATGTCAAATCAGAGGCCAAATTCAACCGTAGAATTTTTGAGCAAATCAGTAGATAAAAAATCTACAATCACATTTAATGCTGATGGAGTTTGTGATGCATGCCTCGTTGCAGAACTAAAGGCTACAGTTGATTGGAAATCTCGTCTGGATGAACTAAGAGCATTATGTGATAAGTTTAGGTGCAGAAAACGAGAGCGTTATGATTGTGTAGTTCCAGGAAGTGGTGGTAAAGACAGTTTTTATGCTGCGCATTTTCTAAAATTTGAAATGGACATGAATCCGATAACAGTCACTTGGGCTCCCAACATGTTTACTGATTGGGGTTGGCGGAATCATCAAGCTTGGATCAATGCAGGGTTCGACAATATCTTGATAACACCAAGTAAGCGAACGCATAGGGTTCTCACAAGGCTCGCAACGGAGGTTTTGCTTCACCCATTTCAGCCCTTTATGATTGGGCAAAAAACAATAGCAAGTAAAATTGCTGAAAAATATGACATACCGTTGATTTTTTATGGTGAAAATGAAGCCGAGTATGGAAACCCATCACGATCATACAACGACGCAAAGCGTGACATTGCTTTTTCATCAACCAGTGATTGGTCAAACATTTCTTTTGGAGGCGTTTCTTTAGCTGATTTGCAAAGTGAATTCGGTTTAACATTATCCGATTTGCATTTTTATTTACCGCAGAGCATTGAAACTGTTAAAAAACTAGGTATAGAGACCCATTATCTCGGGTATTATCTGAAGTGGCACCCGCAATCTTGCTTTTACTACAGCGTAGAAAACGGTGGCTTTCAGCCATCCCCTGAGCGAACACCCGGAACATATTCTAAATATAATAGCATAGACGATAAAATTGATGATTTCCATTATTATACCACTGGTGTGAAATTTGGGATAGGTAGAGCTACATACGACGCATCTCAAGAAGTCAGATCGGGTGATATTAATAGGGAAGAAGCGCTGGCTTTGGTGAAACGATATGACCACGAGTTTCCCAAGAGGTTTGCAACCGAGATATATGAGTATCTATCGCTTCCACCAGATGAATTTCCTAAAGCATCAAAAATGTTTGAGCAGCCAATGATGAACAATGAATATTTTATCGAATTATGTAACAGCTTTCGTTCACCTCACATTTGGTGCCTTGAAAATGACCGCTGGCGGTTGCGAGCCACTCCATATTGAAACAAATAGTTATTTCGTAATATGAGAATAATTCCTCGATTAGATGTTAAGGGTCAAAACTTAATAAAAGGCATTCAACTAGAGGGCCTGAGAGTTTTAGGCGATCCGGCAGCCTTTGCTGTGAATTACTACCATGGTGGTGCAGACGAGATTATTCTTATGGATAGTGTTGCAAGCCTCTACGGCAGAAATAACCTTTTTGACCTCATAGAAAAGATTACTCAAGATATTTTCATCCCGATTACGCTCGGCGGTGGTTTGAGATCAAGAGCTGACGTAAACAGAGCTTTGCGGTCAGGCGCTGACAAATTTGCAATAAATTCAGCGGCGATTGAGGATATTAATATTATCAGAGAAATTGCGGAGGCAGTTGGTGTCCAAAGCGTTGTTTTATCTGTTGAGGCAAAAAAGGTCGGGATAGCTTCTTGGGAGGCCTATTTTAATAACGGCAGAGAAAAGTCCGGTATTGAGGTTAGAGAGTGGATTGATAGGTGCGTCGACATGGGTGCTGGTGAAATTTTGCTGACATCAGTCGACAGGGAAGGTACGCGCAGTGGCTTCGATATGGATTTGTTGCATCATGTCGGAAAAAAAATTTTAGTGCCGTTAATTGTATCAGGTGGTATTGGTTCTCTGAACGACGTAAAAGAAATCGCTCTTACAGAATGTGCAAGTGCGATTGCAATAGCGGATGCCTTTCACTATCAGAGGCACAGTATTCGGGAAGTCAAAGCTACAGTTCAAAAGCTTGGTTTTGATATTAGGTTGTGACATGTCTAAACGCCCCGTATCGATAATTGACTATGGCTCCGGCAACTTGTTAAGCGTGAGCCGTGCTGCTAGTTTTTGCGGTGCACAAGCCCAGATTGTAACATGTCCCTCTGAAATCGGTTCGGATGATATCATCCTAATTCCCGGTGTTGCTGCTTTTCCACACGCAATGGATAATTTGAATAAAACAGGGTTTGTTAAAACAATTCAGCAAACAGTTAAACATGGCGGCAGTGTTTTGGGTATATGTGTGGGGATGCAAATTCTATTTGATAACAGTCTGGAGTTTGGCCATTATGACGGCCTTGGCATTTTGGATGGTGCAGTTAACGAGCTGCCACATCAAGACTTAAATGGTGCGGTTATATCGAGACCAAATATTGGATGGAGGCAGCTCCACAATTGTAACGAGGACTTGAACTGCAAAATTTTTTCGCAAGCCGGTGATAAAGTGCCTTATATATATATGTCTCACTCGTTTCATGTTCTGCCGGCTGACATGTCAATCGCGCGCGCATTTATAGAATTTGGCGGATATAAGATTGTCGCGGCTGTTCAAAAAGAAAATGTAATTGGCCTGCAATTTCACCCAGAGAAAAGCGGAGAATATGGTTTACATGTTTTTGATAAGTGTCTCACTGCACTGTCTGGTTAACCATGCAATAGCTTTGATAACAACCGTAAGCCGATAGCATCATGTCAGTAGTTTATTTTTCTCACAATATAGACACCGAAGGTCCGCTCAGTCTAGAGGTTCCGTCAGATATAAAACTTCCGAGTACTTATCCAATTAATAGAACTGATTTCAAAAATTTTGATTATAACAGTGCGCTGGAAAAGCACCGTTCCACGCTTCTTGGTTCCTGGGCAGAAATAAATGATATGCTCACTAGGGGTATTAATAAAAATTTTCGTGCTAGGCATAGCGATAGCTTTGGGAATCCTTGGGTTTGCAACTGGTTTTGTATGGATCATATCGGATTTCTAGACAATCCGCGGAACCGTGCAATGGGGTTGCATGCCATCTTTGACTTTTATTCAGACTTGGTGGCCAGGCAACAATTTGGCGACAAGATCCATTGGCATTTTCATCCAAATCACAGATATGGGGAGGGGCATCGGTGTGCTGTGACATACAATAATAGCCCAGAGCTCTATACGATACTTGGTAGGCGATTATTTGACCGGAACTGGTTCCCGCGTGTCAATCGCCCGGGGTGTCAAGACGAAAGACAGGATGTGCACTGGTTTCTGGAGCAATGGATACCATTTGATTATGCGAATGCAGGCTGTGATAACGCACTATTGGTTGGTAACGAAGACTTCAAAGATGGAAGAGTGAGTGACTGGAGGTTTGCGCCGTCTGACTGGAGAACCTATCACCCACACCATGACTGCGTGCAAATTGAGGGGAATTGTCGTAGAAAAATCGCGCAGAGTGCTAGTCTCTTGAATAGGTTTGCGCCTCTTACTGAAGAGAGGTTGATTATTGCATTTGAGAGAGCTTCAAAGGGAACTCCAACCCTTGTTGGTTTGGAAAGCCATGATTGGCGTGATTTAACCCTCGAAATTGAATATTTTTTCTACATCCTGAATAATGTGAAAAAAAAGTTCCCGGATGTGCCGTTTCGTTTTGATAACGCTGTTGATGCGTTTAACGCAGTGCACCCACCTAAAGGACTCCCAAAAATCAGACTAGGTTGCACCATATATTTTGATGAGAAAGGTTTGCCATCTAAAGTTACTGTGGCTGTTGAGAAAGGAAAGCTATTTGGTCCCCAGCCATTCTTTGTAATTCGAACAAGATCGAGGCAAATCGTTCATGACAGTATGGATTTTTGGAATTCTCTAAATGATTTCTGCTACACCTTTCATATTGATCGTGTTTTGCCTTCAGATGTTGAGGCCATTGGAATTGCCACTAACGATGAAGCTGGAAACCAGAGCTTGCATGTAATAGAGATAGATAATGTGAGCGACCGTCAAAATTTAGCAGTTCAATTCTAGGCATAAATCTGTTGTTTCAAAAGTTTGCAAAATGATTTGAGTTGTTTTTTTGGTTGGGCAAATTTCTTGGAAAATCAAGTGGCAAAAAAATGAAAATTTCAGATATCAATATACGGCAAGGGAGCGATCCACTTATTATTGCTGAAATTGGTGTTAACCATAATGGTAACACAAATTTAGCGCATGAGTTGATTGCTGCTGCTGCAGATTCTGGGGCAGATGCGGTAAAATTTCAAACATTCGATGTTGACTCGCTGGTAAGCGAAACCGCCCCGCAGGCAGATTATCAAAAAGTTAACACTGGCAAAGTTGAAAGTCAGAAAAGCATGCTTTCAAAACTTGTATTGCCTGATGAAGTTTTGCCCTCTCTAAAAGAATACGCTGAGAGTAAAAACCTAATTTTTTTGTCTTCGCCTTTTGATATCAATTCTGCTGAATATTTGGCTCAGCTTGGAGTGAGTGCAATAAAGATACCATCTGGTGAAATAACCAATAAACATTACCTTGAGAAAATTGGAACCTTCGATATTCCAGTGATCCTCTCAACTGGAATGTCTAGCCTTGGAGAAATTGAGACCGCTTTGGAAACTCTTCACTCTACTGGTGCCGTAAACATATGCCTCTTGCATTGCGTCAGTCAGTATCCAGCGCCACCAAGCTCAATGAATTTGCGTGCAATAACAAGTATGGCGGCAGCTTTCAATATACCGGTTGGGCTTTCTGATCACTCAGAGGGAATTGTTATGCCGATTGCAGCTGTCGCTCTTGGAGCTTGTGTAATTGAAAAACATTTTACTATAAACAAAAACATGTGTGGTCCCGACCATAGAGCTTCGCTAAACCCTGACGAGTTCCGTGCGATGACTAGAGCTATAGAAGATGTTAGGTTGGCTTTAGGGAATGGAGTTAAAAAGCTCCAACCCATTGAGGAAAATACCAGACTGGTTGCCAGAAAGAGTATAGTGGCTGCAAAGAATCTTAGCAAAGGTGATAGAATTTCGTCTGATATGATATGTATCAAACGTCCAGGGGATGGCCTTGGTCCCCACATGATGCCCCATGTTATCAATAGGCGGTTGGCGAGGTCAGTAAAAAAAGATTGTCAGATTGCGTTGAGTGATTTGGAGTAAAAATTTATGACGGTGAAAATTGTTGCTGTGACTGTCGCGAGGTCTGATTATTCAATTATTAAACCGATCCTTACAGAAATAGATGCTAACCCAAGAACAGAGCTGGAGCTGGTTGTCTCCGGTATGCATTTAGCCCCTGAATTCGGCCACACTGTTGACGAAATAAATTTAGATGGCTGGCATATTAACGCTCGTCTTGAGCATTTGCTATCATCAGATAGCTCCGTTGGCGTGGCTAAATCGATTGGTCTGGGTGTGTTGTCGTTTGCTGACTATTTTTCCAACTGTGATGCGGATTTTTTGTTGCTCATTGGCGACAGGGCTGAAATGCTGGCTGCGGCAATCGCCGCGCAGCCCTTTGAGTTAAGAATAGCTCATGTGCATGGTGGAGAAACTACCGAGGGCGCTATTGACGAAGCGTTTAGACATAGTATTACGAAGATGAGTTGCTTGCATTTCGCGACTACCAAGAAGTATGCCGAAAGGATAATTCAGATGGGTGAACAGCCAAAAAATGTTTTTTATTGTGGTGCCCCTGCTCTTGATAATTTGACGAATTTGTCAATGATGTCTCCAGATGAACTGGACAAAAGTTTCAATATAAAAGTTGCTCAAAATCCAATTATCGTAACATATCACCCGGAAACATATGGTGTTGAAGCGAATGAAATGAACATTTTAAATGTCTTGGAGGCGCTCTCTAATTTGAGTAATCAGATCATCTTTACCGGTTCAAATGCGGATGCCTCAGGGCGAAGAATAAATCAATTGATAAAAAATAAGGTTAAAGAAAACAAAAACTGGATCATGGTAAATAATCTCTCTCTGAGAGGCTATTACAGTGTGCTGAGTGTCGCAAAGGTAATGATTGGAAACTCTTCTAGCGGGATCATTGAGGCAGGTAGCTTTGGTTTGCCCGTTGTCAATATTGGTGACCGGCAACGTGGAAGGGTTTCGGGTGAAAATGTTATTCATGTACCCAACTCAATTGTGGAAATTAGAAATGGGATTGCGAAAGCACTTTCTGCAAAGTTTATAAATTTAGCTCAAAAAATACATAATCCTTATGACAATGGCGGCGCGTCAAAATTAATTGTTGATTCAATATTGGCGGCTCATGAATCAAAATTATCCGCTAAAAAAGCCTTCTATGATTTTTAAAGAGAGGCGTTTATTGATATCCGGCCTCTTATATCAGTCAAAATATAAGGGTGTGCCAGCATGAATAAGATTCCTCTTGCGGTTCCAGTTATTGGTGATGTCGAAAAAAAGTGTATTTCTGAAGCGCTTTCGAGCAACCATATTGCTATTGGACCGCATGTGAAATTATTTGAAGATCAAATAGCAAATTTTTTAGGTGCTAAAAATGCAATAGCTCTTAACTCAGGAACGGCAGCACTTCAATTAATGATCGAGGCATCAGATTTAACCAAAGGGGATGTGATTCTTGTACCTTCATTAACTTTTGGAGCAACAGTAAATGCAATTATTCATGCTGGTTGTGAGCCATGTTTTATTGACATAGACGCGAGTGACTTATGTATAGCTCCCACTTCCATTGAGAGATTTATCTCAGAGAGATGCCACATTGCTGATGGACGGTTGTTGGAAAAAGAGACCGGAAAGTCAGTAAAAGCTATAATGATAGTGCACATGTATGGAAATGTGTGCAACATGGCTCTTATCGCCAGGGTAGCTAAAAAGTATGGGCTTGAAATTTTTGAGGATGGGACTGAGGCGTTGGGTGCCAAGTTTGACAATGTTCCACTTGGGAGCAACTCAAGATTTTTTGCATTAAGTTTTAATGGAAATAAAATAATAACGAGTGGTGGCGGAGGTATGCTCCTCACAAACGACTCGACTGTAGCGGATAAGGTTAGACAGTTGGCTGCACAGGGCAAATCAATTCATGATCCTGCCGACATTGATTTTGTTGGGCATAATTTTAGGATGCCTAATCTAAATGCCGCCTTTGCGTATGGGCAGTCCTTGGTGTTAGCTAATCATTTAGAAAGAAAACAAATAATTGCCAAGGAATACAATGCTAGACTTGGTAAGTTAGAAGGGCTGTCGATGATAACTTCAGCACCAGATACCTGGGGCGTTTTCTGGATGGTTGTGTTCAGGGTCGACCCAAAAAAAATAGGATTTGATGCGCTTAGACTCGGGCAGTTTCTGGCTGATGCTGGTATAGAAACGAGACCGGTCTGGAAGCCACTCGATACAATGTTGCCATTCAAAAAGTTTCTGAAAGGTGAACTAAAATTTTGCTATGATGTTTATCAAAAGTGCATTTGTTTGCCGTGCTCCGTCAATCTTGAAATCGATGAAATTAATTACATTTGTGAAAAGATTGAAAATCTGATCACTGAATAACAAATAGAGAATTATTTTTGACAATTAAAGCAAAAGATTTAGTGAATTACGGCATCATTCTACTCTGCAGGGATGATGAATACTCCCGTTTGGCAGCTGAAAAAATTGTTTCTATATGGGGAGCGAACGTTGACGTTTTTTATCAAAAAGGTAATGAAAGACCCGAAAATTTTAGAGAGTTAATAGCGAGAAAAATAGCTATATCGTTTCGCTCATTGATAGTTTTAACTCAGGCAGAGCTTGATGCTGTGGCTCTTGCTGTAAATTTTCACCCTGCGCCTCCAGAATACCCTGGTGTCGGCGGTTATAATTTTGCGATTTATGAACAGGCTAGAGAATATGGTGTGACTCTTCATTTAATGAGTGCCAAGGTTGACAGTGGCAGCATCATCTCAGTTAAGCGGTTTCCAATACAGCCTGATGTTACTGTTGCTGAATTGAAAGACAGAGCAAACGTCGAAATGTTAAAAATGCTCGATAAGTTTATCAAAGATTTGTTGCTTTTGGGCGAAGACGGATTGTTGAAGTTAATTTCAAATCAAATCGAAGTTTGGAATGAGAATACTATTTCCCGCAAAAAATTGAATGATTTGTGCACTGTCTCACTTAACCTTAGCGCTGAAGAGATTAAAAAACGCCTCAGGGCATGTCACTACCCACCTAAATATGGGCTTGATGTAGTGATTAACGGTAAAACATATAATTTGCTGTGAGGCTAGCGAGCGTTTGTTATGAGAGTGCAAAGTATCGACAAAAAAAATACTGTAGGCCAAGAAGCTTCGTTAATTACAGCAATCAACAAACTTGCAGCGCAGCAAGTTGGACAACAGTTTTTAATTGTAATTAATGACGAAGCGAAGATTGTTGGCAGTTTAACTGATGGAGACATCAGGCGAGGTTTAATTCGGGGCAAGACGATAAATGGCCTTGTAAGCGACTTCATGTGTGCGAATCCGCTACTAGGTAGTTCAACAATGGACGAACCAGAGCTCAAACTTTTACTCTCTAAAGTGCTGTCCGCAACTCCATTTTTGCCAATCGTGAATGAGCTTGGTTTGGTTGAGAAGATTTTGCTAGACGCACCCAAAGACACAACTACCGTAAATGCTCTTATCATGGCAGGTGGGTATGGAACACGCTTAGGGGCAAAAACAAGTAATACACCTAAAGCTCTCGTAAAAGTTAGAGGAACTCCGCTAATCGAGCATGTTTTTAGACGACTTGATCTTGTAAAATTCGACAAGATATTTGTTTCAGTACATTTCCTTGCTGATCAGGTTGAGGATTATTTAAAAAAAATCGGGCGTGATAAGCAAACAATTATATTACGTGAGTCAAAGCCACTTGGGACTGCTGGTGCATTAGGGCTTTTACCTACCAACTTAACTGGGCAACTTTTAGTCACCAACTGCGACATAATATCGAATTTTGATCCCAATGCTCTTTTTGATTTCCATAATAGCTCGAAATCAGATGCTTTGATTGCAGTTGCTTCGCATGATTTTTCAGTGCCCTATGGTGTGGTTAAATCAGACATGAATGGCCTTTATTCTTGTATAATTGAAAAGCCAATAATTTCGAATTTTGTGGCGGCTGGTATATATAGTTTGTCCCAAAACTTTTACAAAAATGTTCGGCCAAATGAAAGAATCGATATGCCTGATTTGTTGAATAAGGAAGCGGTGGCAGGAAAAAAAATCAGCATCTTCCCGCTTCATGAAAACTGGTCGGATGTGGGCACCATCGAAGAGTTAGTTAGTGCCGAAAATAAAGATTGTTAGTTAGCTTGTAACATGGGTTTTTAAATGTCTTATTTTCCAGAGTCGTTATTGTCTTGTTTGCGCTGTGTTAAATGCAGGCAACCGACCAAATTGTTATTTATTTTCGATAGTGGTCACTTGAAATGTCCGTCTTGTGACACCGCTTATTCCGTGCATGAGTCGATACCAAGCATGACCAATTCGGGCCCCCAAAATCAGGACTGGAACCCATGGGATCTGGACTCTACAAAAATGATGGGTGATAGCTATTATAAAAGAGCAAAAGGTGAGCTGCCTGAAAAAGATGCTTCTAAAAGTTATGCAAATCTTCTTAAAAATAAACGTCTATATAGTCAAAATGATAAAATTCTCGATTTAGGTTGTGCAACTGGGCATTTTTTGTTCTCTTTCAAAAAGCATTTGGATCAAAACGTTGATTATACAGGTGTTGACATCACCGAAGAGTATCTGATTTGGGGGCAAGAAATCTTTGGAATCAACGAAAAAACTAAATTTGTCCACGCTGATGTTTTAGATTTACCTTTCCGAAATAACGCATTTGATATCGCAATAGTGAACTTGTTCCATTTTTTCCCTGATTTAAGAAAAGCTTTGTCAGAAGTGATAAGGGTAAGTAAAAAATGGGTTGTTTGGAGAACGCCGATTGGGCAAGTAAATTATGCAGTAAAAATATTTTTGAACAATCAATCATATAGTGATTTAGGCCCTTTGAGCTTGAGTAGCGATACAGAAGATCACTGTATTTACATGCTTTATCATCCTACTTACATAACTGAACTTGTTGAGAGTGTTGGGGCCAAGGTGGAATTTATTAGCAGGGATAACGACTTTGGTAGTTTCGATAATTCAATTTTAGATGAGTTTTCTGGGGTGCCATCAACAAAAACTTTTCATGGAATTCAGCTAAATGGAAATCTCCATTTAGATTGGCATTACGTCGGGATCCGCATCAACGATTAAAACTTTGTTATGTAATTAATTTGTTGGCTAATCCCATGTACTGGGATCCAGGGGATCTAATGGGAACTTTTGGATACCTTCATTTTTAGCCAACCAGTGTTTAAAGTGACCAATTATGGTTTCTTTTTCCATGCTATCTTTAAAAGAAGATAGATAACTCTCAAGGTCTTTGATGTTAACGTCCTCAAATTTTCTGTCATAATTAAACTCTCGCATCTCAGCAGAACATATAAATTCTGTCATCTTTATTTCATGCTCAGACAAATTATTTCTCCATCTATTTATTGCATTTTTTGTATCAAATTTTTTGGGTTCATTTTTTGCAAACGAGGAATTTGAGAACCATTCAGAGCCATATGGGTCAAACCAAATGCTTTCTTGAAATTTACTGACAGTCATTTTTTCTAAACTAAATTTTCGCAACACTTTGTTAAGTTCGTTTGAAGGGTTCTTTACAAAATCTTCGTATCTAGTTACGTATATTTTTTTCGAAATAGAACTATTTTGATAAAAAATAGCGTGTCTCATGCAATCAAAAGCATTAAATACAGCTTCTAAATAAAGTGGGGTTGGTGCATTAGTGTAGCGCTTGAATGAAGCTAGAATGCTTCTCGGATCTCTTAGTATGAGGATTGCTTTGCCGTTATTCATTGACTCAACGAACTCCGGAATCTCTCTCCATAAAAGCTGATTTTTTTCTGCCCATACGGTTTGATTTGTTTCTTTTAAATACAAATCTCTCATAACAAGATCGTATAAATCATATACGTTTGTTCCATTTTGTTTTTTGGCAGCCCTTTGGATTCTTTCGGATTTAATTTCAGTGCCATATCTCGAAATTGTCCGTTCATTAATTTTTGTTAAAATTTCGCTAATTTCATAACTTGAGAGTGTTTTCGCACTTCTGTTTTTTACAAACCTAAGAAAATTTATCTTATACATTGACGCAACAATATCTGTATGTTGGTTCAAATAGTGAGTTATGTATTCAGATCCTGTTCTGTAAACACCGGTTATTAAAATTTGAGCAGTGGAGATTTTCATTTCGCTCTTCTAAACGATGCATCCAAGAATTAGCAAAAATATGGAGTAGATGAATCTGTCAAAAATTATTGGTTTGCTTCAGCGCGAAACCGTAAAAACACATATGCATACTTATACATCTTATTTGGTTTTTCAGCATTCAAATTTGTTAGCTTTAGTGTTTTTGATGTGTTAACCGTAACTTTCATCAGGTTATGTTGGACAGAAAAGTTATGCGTTTCAGTCCCTATGAGGGCTGCCTTCACAAGATGCATACTTCAGATAATATTTTTCTCAGATTTTGCCAATAAACTATTACAAGTTTTGAGACTTGACACTATGAAGTTTGATAAATCAATCACTATGTGGCTCAGACTTTTTTCTTTCACCAATGTTGGTTTGAAGGCAGCGTTAGCGTTGGTTACGATAGTCATTTTCGCCGCTATTTTTGAAATTATAAGTTTCTTCTTTTTCTTTCTATTTCTTACCCAACTTTCAGGTGACACAAACGAAATCACAGCAAGCGAGCCATTATTAAATGGTGTTCTTTTGTTTCTCAGAGAAAACCCATTTTTGGGATTTTCGCTTCAACAGGGGTTGATTGTTTTTATTTTGCTGGGCCTTTCTTTGAGAGAATTTTTTAATTATTTGAAATTGATTCTCAATAGAAAATGGATGCTTGAAGTTGAGTTCAATTTGCGTAAAAAATTAATTGAAACAATGCTTAACGCAGAGCTTGTGTTCACTGAAAAGGTTGGGGCAGGAGTTTTAACTGATTTAGCAGGGCAAAAGGCGAGAGACGCGGGTAAGCTTTTTCAGGTAGTAGCTCAACTATCAAATCTGTTTGTTACAGTCACTGCATATTTGGCGTTATTACTCTTTTCGACACCGGCAATTGGCATTGTAGCAATTTTGATTGGCACACTGTTTGTTATTGTTCTCAATAAATCAGTGCAAATAAAAAGACGTTACGCACAAAAAATAGTGAAATACACACAAGACATGTCTCAGAAAATTGAGAGATCGTATGTTTTGCGTAAGACAATCAAGTTGGATGGTTTGGTTGATCAAGAATTAATAGTATTAGATGGTCAATTTAAAACTATATCAGGCGCCACTCTGAGTGCAGAAAGGGCGGGGGTTTTGTTGTCTTCTTCAATGATGATCCTCATTATTACAGGTTCTTTGTTAGCCACCGACATTGCATTTAGAAATTCTTACGTTGATCTTTCTTACCTAAGTGCAGGCCTTGTCATGGTTATACGCACTTTACCATTGATGCTTGGTGTTCACCGGCTAAGAAATGTTGTCGCGTCGTTTGGCCCAAGTTTTGAAGCGTTGGAATCCATAATTTCAGAATTTTCTATTAACCGGGAAAAGAAGGGAACAAAGCAACTTTCGGGTAGGGGTGGTTTTGCCGTACAAATAAGCCAACTTGAATTTTCCTATTTGGATATGGGCGAAAAAAAAACTCTCAAGGATATAAACTTGAACCTCACTGCTGGACAAACGGTAGCGCTGGTTGGTTCATCCGGAGCGGGTAAGACCACATTAATAAATTTGATTGCCGGTCTTTATAAAGCAAAACAGGGAATAATCCGCATCAATGGTCTGAACTTGTCAGAGCTGGACCTGGATCAATATCGTTCGATGGTGAGCTATCAACCGCAGGATGTCATGCTATTCGATGGCTCCTTGTTGGATAACCTTAAAATTAGGAATCCAACTGTTGAGGGAGATACCATACAAAGTTTATTGAATCTAACTAACCTCACAGACATTGTTCTCTCTCTGCCAAAAGGTTTGGACACCATAATTGGTGAGAGGGGGCACAAATTATCAGGAGGGCAAGCACAAAGACTTTCAATTTGTTCTAACATTTTAAAGAATTCATCTATGTTGATTTTTGATGAGCCTACTAGTTTTTTGGATCCAAAAAATGAAAGAGTTTTAACTGAATTGTTTAATGAATTAGCTCACACTCATGGTAAGTTAGTGGTAATCGTGACGCACAGTTGGGAAGTTGTTAAATTTCTCGATAGAATGATTAAGATGAAGAATGGAGAAATCATCTATGACGGCCGTCCAAATAAAAGGCTCATCCAAAATGTTTAAAAGAAAATTCAATGCATTGTTAAGAAAATTTGTTCGGTATCAATTTATAAAAATAGACGAGTTTTCTGATTTGCAACTTTATGAAGATAACAAAATTTGTCACGAGAATAAGTACCTAAATATTGGTGCTGGAAATTTCTATCACCCGTTCTGGACCAATTTGGACTTTGATACTTCGCATTATTCTCAAAAAAACCATCGAGGTAAATTTCCAAAATATTTCATTGAACATGATTTAAATTCACTAACAAGTTTGCCTGTTGGGAGTGAGACTGTCGATGTCATTTATATCAGTCATGTTTGTGAACATTTGCCAAACGGTACTGTTCAATTTTTGTTCTCAGAGTGTAATAGAGTTTTGAAGGAAGACGGTGTCTTTCGTATTACTGGTCCGGATATCGACCTTATTTGTGATGCGTATTTGACAAATGACAGGCATTTTTTTGAGGTTGGATATGGTGAAAGCTCCAAGCAACATTCTTTGGAACAGTTATTTTTAGATCAAATTGTGTCTTCTAAATCCAAAGTGCGCCGGGCCACTGAATTTATTCACGATGATATTCTAAAGCAGATGTTTGTTGAATTCTCTCGGGAAGAAGCTTTCGATAAACTCATAGCCTTTGCAGACAAGGAAACCTATAGTGAAAATCCACATTTTCATATGAATTGGTTCAACCAAAAAAAAATGAAACAATTCCTTTTAAGAGCAGGTTTTAAAACAGTTTATCCTAGTGGGTATATGCAAAGTAAATGTGCCATACTTAGGAATAGTGTTTTGTTTGATCTCAAGCGCCCACAATGGTCTATGTATGTTGAAGCTAAAAAATAAAAATATCCTCGTTACAGGTGGCACTGGTTCTTTTGGTCAACGGTTGGTTGAATTTGTGCTTAATAATCTCTCACCTAAAAAACTCGTCATATTCAGTCGGGACGAATTAAAGCAGTTTGAGATGGCGGCAAAATTTTCTGAATTAGATTATCCTTGCCTAAGGTATTTCATTGGTGATGTGCGTGATCGAAACCGTCTCATTCGTGCATTTTCTGGCATTGATATGGTTGTGCACGCCGCTGCAATGAAACAAATTGTGGCGGCCGAATACAACCCAACTGAATGTATTGCAACCAACATTATCGGCGCGCAAAATGTGATTGATGCGGCTATTGAAAATGGTGTGGAGAAAGTCGTTGCGTTGTCAACTGACAAGGCTGCCAATCCTATTAATCTCTATGGGGCGACAAAGCTTTGTTCAGACAAACTCTTCATTGCTGGTAATAATTTATCTGGCAGTCAAAAAACGCGTTTTTCTGTTGTCAGATATGGCAATGTTGCGGGATCTCGAGGCAGTGTCATACCCCTTTTCAAAACAATGGTGTCATCGGGAGTTAGATCCCTACCCATAACTGATGAAAAAATGACCCGTTTCATAATTACATTGGACGAGGGTGTAAACGTTGTTATCAATGCATTAGAGACCATGCATGGTGGCGAGGTTATTGTTCCAAAGCTGCCGAGTATAAACATTGTTGATATTGTAAAGGTTTTTGGCGCTGACTTTAATTACCATGTAACTGGTGTAAGGCCCGGTGAAAAATTGCATGAAGTCATGATACCGTCAGAGGAAATGCGCAATGCGGTTGACATGGGAGACTATTACTTGATCCAACCAAACCATCACTGGTGGAATATTTCTGAATTCAAAAAATTGGTTGAGATGACTGGCGCGCCCGTTGTTGGTTTTTCTGAATATTCCAGTGAGACTAATCTAATAAAAATGAGCAATGAACAATTAAAAAAAATCATTGATGAGATCTGATAACCAACATTCTACTGGGAAGATTAAAATGCAGTTTCCATACGCAAGGCCGAAGATAGAATCGGCTGACAGAGAGGCTGTATTAAGCGTTTTAAATGGACATTCTTTTTCGCAAGGGCCGATAATTGAACAGCTTGAGAGCAAATTACAAAGACTATTTTCAGTCAAACATGCGGTCGTTTGTAACTCAGGCACTGCTGCGCTACATATGGCCTATAATGGCATCGGGCTTGGCCCAAACTCCGGGGTAATAACCAGCTCTGTTACGTTTCTTGCCACGGCAAATGCCGCACGTATGTGCGACGCACCAGTGGGTTTTGCCGATGTTGACTCACTCACTGGAAATGTAACCGTTGAGACACTCAAAGCTGCTGTCAACTTAGCCATCTTTGATGTTAAGGCAATCGCAGTTGTGCATCTGGGGGGGCGGCCATGCGATATAATAGAAATCAGAGAATATGCAGATTCGATCGGAGCCTACCTCATTGAAGATGCTTGTCATGCACCAATGGCACAATATTCAAACAGTACCAGTGAACAGTTTTCTGTTGGATCATGTGCGCACTCTCATGCGGCCACTCTCAGTTTTCATGCGATAAAACATATGACTACGGGTGAAGGTGGTGTGTTGCTGACAAATGATAATGAGCTTGCAAAACGAGCGAGGCTTTTCAGATCACATGGTATAACCCGCGATGTCTCTGAGATGGATGATGTCGATGAATTTGGTTCGCCATGGTATTATGAAATGCATCAACTTGGATATAATTACAGGTTAAGTGATATTAACTGTGCATTATGTCTTAATCAGGTCTCAAGACTTGCAGCAAATATAAAGCGCAGACAGCAAGTTGCGGAAATTTATACCGCCTGTTTGGGCGATTTGGATATAGTGCGCCTGCCAGAAATTTCCTTCGCAAAAGGGGTAACACATGCATGGCACCTTTTTGCCCCAGCATTTGATTTTGACCGCATCGGGAAACATCGGAAACAGGTTATGTCCGAACTTGCTGAGCTTGGCGTTGGCACGCAAGTGAATTACATACCTTTGTATCGTCAACCCTATTACCGCCAAGATTTCTCAACAGGAATGTTCGATGGCTCAGAAACATACTATAAATCTACGTTGAGTTTACCGATGTATTACGGTCTCACTGACAAGGATATCGAAACAATTTCTGCTTTAGTCCGTGCCGTTGTAGATGGTTGAATGAAACATAAACCATTTCCCA
Organism: Pelagibacteraceae bacterium TMED65; assembly: GCA_002167215.1. Next base: position 19,050 of record NHDS01000006.1, on the reverse strand, counting down.
CTGTTTATGTTAGAGTTTCAACAGACCCTGCAGCGGGCAGTGGACATTTGTCCCGTATGTTGGCATTGCGAAAAGGACTAAAAGGGCCGGTTAAATGGTTTGTCGACCCGGGAACTATAAGCGTAGTTAAAGAGCGGTTCTCAAAAACTGATGACGTTTTTGAAGAGGTAATGATTGATAGCATAGTAAAGCTGAAATCAATCATTGGCGCTGACACCGACAGTTTCATCATCTGTGACTCGTATAAAGTGAGGTATGAGGAGATTACGGCAGCAGATGTGCCTGCTGTTTATTTTCATGATAGCGACGTTCGGTCATCTTCGGAAAATGTGATGATCGTCAATTGTCAGCCTCGGGCAAAGGCTTATAAAAATTGTCTTTCAGGCCCTGCCTTTATGCCCATTGATACCAAGGGCAAACAGCAGGTAAAAGCCGCTTTTACGTCAGAATCACATCCGATCAATTGTCTAATTGGTTTTGGAGCTGTTGATTCTTATAACATGACAGCAGTTGCTCTGAACGCGTTACTTTTTGATCAAAAATTGAAAGAGAATGTTCAACCGGTATGTCTCATAGGCCCGCACTTTCAGCAATGTGAAATTGTTGAGACGCTTCTGAGCGCTTTTCCTCAATCTAAAATTATCAGAAACTGCCAATCAGTGCTTGAATTACCAGTTCTGTGCCACATCGCAATTGGCGCGCCGGGGGTGTCTCATGCCGAACGTTTATATGCGGGCATATCAACAGTTCTTGTTCCACAAAGCAAAAGCCATAGATCGCTTTGCATGAATTGGCATTATGAGGGCTGTGCCTTATACGCCAGGCCAGAACCCAAACATATCGCCAGTCAAATAAATGCATTAATTGCCAATAAATTTGGCTTAGCACGGGCAATTTCACATCAAGGCCAGCGCTTGATTGACGGTAAAGGTGTATCCAGAATTGTCGCTGAATTAAACCGTCGTGGGTACTACAGTTAACTGAAAAGAAAATTGCCTATTTTCAGATATTACCATTGTAGGGTAATTTTAGGTTTCTAAATACTTCGGGACGGAACTATTCTGAGCCCAAAACATTTTAGCTGATAAGGGCTTGTATGGTTTTTAGCGAATGATGTGAATATAAATTTCTACGAAGATTTAAAGAAAGAGTTATAGCATAATGTCTCAGAGCATCGCTTTTGAACGAAAACATCGTAAAAAAATTCTTCTTGTTGTTCCTCAAAATTTGCCTCACTTGTACGATGATATAATTGGCGAGCTCTCACCCTTATGTGAAATTTCAGCAGTTCCTGATGTTAAAGAGGACATTTATTCTCAGATTCCAAATGTGGACGCTATGATTGGGTGCCCGAGGAATCTCTTTTCACCTGATTTATTCCAGTTGGCTAAACCAAGGCTAAAATGGATCCATAATCCGGGGGCAGGTGTAGAGAGTTTTCTCACTTCAGAGTTCGTTAATAGTGACATTATATTTACCAATGGTAAACTTATCCAGGGTCCAGAATGTGCAGATCATGCCGTCGCGCTGTTGTTGTCTCTTACCCGCAATATAAATCGCTTCGCGCGAGGTGAAGATAAGGCATCAATGCCTCGGCCAATAGAATTACTTAACAAAAAAGCTTTAGTTGTCGGCGGGGGTGGCATTGGCTTAAACGTTGCGCAAAGGTTGCATGCTTTTGGAATGGTTGTAACAATTATTGACAACGAACTTTTGAATATGTTCTCGTTCATCGAGAGCCAATATTTCCCTGAAAAATTGAACGAAGCTGTATTAGATAAAGATGTTATCGTTTGTTGTGCGCCGCTCACCCTTAAAACAGAAAAAATTTTTGATAAGCAGTTGGTGTCCAGTCTTAAATCAGGTAGTTATTTTGTCAATGTGTCCCGGGGTGGATTGGTTGATTTGAACGCAATCATAAAAGGTTTGTCAGATGGTGTTTTTGCTGGGGTGGGCCTTGACGTGACTGATCCAGAACCATTGGCACATGATGATGAGCTTTTCCGATATAATAATGTCATAGTAACCGAACATGTAGCCGGATTATCAGACCACAATAGGTTTCGGAGTAACCGTTTAATCCGTGAAAACATTAGCCGCTTTTGCCACGGAGATACTTTACTAAATATTGTGAACAAAGCTGCGGGATATTAACACGATGCCAAATCTTGCTGACCTAAACGTAGTGCAAAGTTACAGAGCCTCTCATAGAAAAGATAGCTCTGATAAGTTGTATCCAAACCTAATGTTGGTGCGCTCTTTAGCATTTTTATCCAAAGGCCAGAAGCTGAGAATTTTAGATTACGGATGTGGCTACGGTGCGAATTCACTTGCCTTAAGTAAGTACAGTAGCGAGTTAGTTTACGCTGATACATGTGACGTTGCTCTCTCAAAAACTAGTCAGAAATTGTCAACATCGATAAAACCATCAAATTTCGTGGGCTCTCTGATTGATCCGTGCAGTGACAGCCTGCCTTTCCATGATGGGGCATTTGACTTAATAGTTTGTGCTTCAGTTTTGTCGTTGCTCTCAGAAAAAACTAGAGTGAGAAATGTTTTAGCTGAATTCGACAGGGTTTTGAGTGAAGATGGGCGAGTTTTTCTGGATATAAACGGGCCAAAAAGTGAATTTGCTGTTTACTCGGACCTTATATCTGAAGACACATACTCTTACATGGGGCGAAGTCGAAATAAACCTCCAATACAAGTCTATTGCCCTGTTCGTAATACATTTGAAATGATTACGAGTGAATTCTTCAAAATTGATGAAATCGGCGAAACAACTCATGATTTGCTGGGATATAAAGAGCAAGAATATATTGTTCTTGCATCAAAATTGGTGAAGTAATGCGCTTGCGTGAACTTGTTGGAAATAACGTATGGATAATAGCAGAAATCGGGATCAATCATGAGGGCTGCATTGAAACCTGCAAAAAACTGATTAAAGTGGCCGCTAAAGCAGGTGCAAATGCTGTAAAATTACAAACAATTGATCCAGACTTGAATTACTCCTCTGAAACTGAAAGTTATAGAGTTTTTTCGGAGGCCAAATTAACATTAAGTCAAACTAGTCAAGCTTTTGAGTACGCTCGACAATTAGGGGTTGAGCCCTTTACTACTGTTGGAGATATCGCGACTTTACAAGAGATTCAGAAAATTAATCCTCGATGTTATAAAGTTTCGAGTGGGCTTCTTACATGTGCGCCGTTGATTGACGAAATAGTCAAATTGGGAAAGCCAGTGATTTTCTCAACTGGAATGACAGACCTAAAGGCCACCAGAGAAGCGCTGGACCCGATAATAAAACAAAAAAAAGATTTTGTTGCTTTACTGCATTGTGTCTCTCTTTATCCTCCAAAGCTTCACGAGCTTAATCTTTCGCAAATAAATTTATTGAAACAAAAATTCTCTTGTGTGACTGGTTACTCAGATCATAGTGGAATGCCAAATATAGCGAGTAGAGCAGTGCTGGCAGGCGCCGAAATAATAGAGTGTCATATTACGCTAAACAAACACCGCTCAGGTTTTGATCACAAGGTATCTCTTAATCCCTCTGAGTTCAAAGAGATGGTGTTAGGTGTCCGTAATGCTGAGCAACTTCTCGGTTCACCCGAATTCGTCCGAAGCCCTGAAATTCAAAAAACCGGAGTGAAGATGGGGCGCTATTTAGCAACCATCAAAGCCGTCAAAAAAGGTGAGTGCGTGTCGCTGGAAAATGTCGGGTTTTTGAGGTTTGAAAATCCTGTAGGTTTGGTTCCCGCAAAACATTTCAATCAGATACTCAATAATAAGTTTTCGCGTGACTTGTCAGCTTTTTGCCCTGTTGCCCCAGAGGATTTGTCTAATGCGTAAAAATAAGTCAGTTCTAATCACCTGTATTGGTGGAGGGCTAAGTTTTCAATTTATTGAATTGTTGAAGAGTTCCTCAAGATTTGACTATTTTGTTGTTGGGGTGGATATGTCGAATGACGTTCAAGCACGGCATGTTTGTGACGTATTTCAAACAGTACCACATGGCAGTGATCCTGATTATTCAGACCGCATTCTTGAATTGGTAAAACAGCATTCTATCGAGTTGGTTTTTCCTTGGTCCGATGTAGAAGCGTTAAGCCTCTCGCGTCATAAAGATAAATTCAAGCGAAACAATGTGACTGTAGCATGTAATGATTACGACACATTGCTTACAATTAGCAACAAGGCGACAACCTATGAAAAGCTTCAGGAGCTTGGCATAAGAACGCCAAATTGGGCGCGGACCAGTACTCTGGCAGAGATCTCTGAACTTGTTAAAAATTACATGAAAAAATCTGAGAGCGTCGTTGTGAAATTGCCTAACGCTAGAGGTAGCCGTGGTATTTTTGTGCTTGATGAGCAAGTTAAGGATCAGCTATTTTACAACAACACAAGAGAAATCCACGCAAATCCTGTCTTTTTTATGAATAATATATTGCCGACTTTAAATCCATTGGATGAATATATTGTTATGGATAGATTAATTGAGCCGGTGTGTGATTTAGATGTGCTAGCGTGGAACGGACAGATTGTTCACGCTCTCTCAAGAAGACGCCTGGAGTCAGCCAGCCCAAATAATGGTCATTTAATCGAGCGTCATGATTTGATCATAAATGTTGCAGAAAAAATCGTCGAAAATATGAAATTGAGTTGGATCTTTGATATCGATTATATGTTTGCGACTGACGGTAGCCCTATCATATTAGAAGTAAATCCTCGAGCTAGTGGAAGTTTAGCAGTTGCGATCGCTTCTGGCATAAACCTCTTTGATGATATGTTAATGTTATTGGATGGCGAAAATGTCTTGTCTAAAAGCTGTCCCGAAAATACAGTCGTATATCCAGTAAAAAGCCTTCGAACAAGATCTTACCCCTAATATGATAGTTGCGATTATACAAGCTCGGTTAGGATCAAGTCGTCTTCCGGGGAAGGTGTTGCTGCCACTGGCAAACAGTACAGCGATTGGCTGCATGATTGAAGGGGTAAAGAAAGCCCAAAAACTAGATAAAATTATTGTTGCTACCACTGAAAACTCACTTGATGACATTTTGTGTGACGCATTGACTGAAATGGGTATCGACTTTTTTCGAGGTAGTGAACATGACGTTCTCGGACGGTTTTATGCTGCCGCTGTCGAGAGCTCAGCAGATGTCATTGTCAGGTTGACGGCAGATTGCCCACTAATGGACGGGCAACTCATTGATGCGGCGCTCACTGAATTTTTTGCTGGCGACTATGATTACTTTAGTAATGTGATTGATCGCAGTTTTCCAGACGGCCTTGATATCGAGATTTTTTCTGCTGAGACTCTTGCAAAAACGGCTCGTGAATGCACTGACCCCTGGTCACGTGAACATGTCACACCTTTCATGCGAACAGGTTCTGGCATGACGGTTGAAACGGGCAATTTCAGGGTAGGGCATTTTAAATCAGCGGCAAACTTTGCGCATTTGCGCTGGACGTTAGACACAGCCTCTGACTATGAGTTTTTTTGCGCTCTAGCCGAACATAACATTGAGCATTTGGGTTGGTTAGGCATAGTTTCACTGCTCACGCAAAACAGTGATTTGCTGATGTGGAACCGCGGTATAACTGGACGACAGATCAATTTTGTTTCTGATGCAAAAGTCGGATCAAATACAGGTTTCAAACGTTCGGTACAACATCTGTCACGGGCGCTTCATTCAATTCCGGTTGGCAGCCAGACATTTTCAAAAAGCTACCTTGGCTGGGTCCTGGGGCAAGCGCCGATCTATGCGAAATCAGGCTCAGGTGCAATCATAACTGATATAGATGGTAACGAGTATATTGATTACATGATGGGGCTGCTACCGGTTGTGCTGGGACATGCCGATCCGTTTGTTGATGCCGCCGTGGTGAGGCAATTGTCGAGCGGCACTAGCCTGTCATTGAGCGGCGAGATTGAAGTGGAATTGGCAGAAAAACTTGTTTCACTTATCCCCTGTGCAGAGATGGTACGCTTTGGAAAAAATGGTTCTGACGCGACAACTGCGGCGGTAAGGCTTGCGCGGGCCCACACGGGGCGCGATAAGATCATTGCCTGTGGCTATCATGGTTGGCACGACTGGTTCATCGGGACAACCGAAAAACATCTCGGGGTACCAGCATACGTTCGTGATTTGAGTCTGACATTTCCTTTTAATGATGCAAGCGCATTGGCGGATTTGCTCAAAGCGCACCAAAACGACATAGCAGCATTGGTTATTGAACCCACAGGAAAGGCCATCCCTCAGCCAGGTTTTTTGGAAGAGGTGCGCCGTTTGTGCGATCTGTACGGTGTTGTTCTGGTGTTTGATGAGGTTATTTCAGGTTTTCGTATTGATATGGGCGGGGCGCAAGCCTACTACAATGTGACCCCTGACCTGGCTGCATTTGGCAAAGCCATGGCCAATGGATACCCGTTATCTGCTCTTGTTGGAAAACGAGAAATTATGTCAAAAATGGAAAATATATTTTTCTCAGCTACATTTGGCGGGGAACTCGCATCAATCGCTGCAGCTATTGCGACTATAACAAAACTTGAAACAACCGACGGTGTCAGGCGCATTCACACGCTTGGTGACCGGCTTATGACCTCTCTAAATACGGCTATTTCAGACTTTGGTCTTGGTAAAATAATTTGTTACACTGGCGAAGCGTGGTGGCCAAGGGTTGCGTTCAAAAATTTGCCGATTGAGCAAAACAAGGTTCTAGCCCTAATGCGACAAGAGTTTGTCGCTCAAAATTTGTTGATCGCATCCGGTTTAAATTTTTGTCTCGCGCATGATGATCCAAAAATTTTCAATATGACCCTCGAACGAGCAAAAAGAGCTTTTGAAGCATTGTCAATTGCAATTCACGCGCCTGATCCGTCAAAATTCCTAAAAGGCGAAATAGTAATGTCTGATTTTGAGGTGCGTGGACATATGAAAGCTTGATGATGGTCAAACGGGATATCAGGCTGGCAACCTTGGACGACATCGCTGTAATGCATGAGTGGGTCAATTTTGATGATAGTCTGAAGTGGAAAAAAGATACTAAACGCATAATTTCAAGAGAAGAACATGCAGAGTGGTTTCGGTCTCGTCTTGCCGACCCACTCACGCAAATCTGGATTATTTTGGATGATGATGTGCCGTCGGGCCAGGTGCGATTGGAAAAAAAAGATGAGTTAGTTTACGTGGACATTTATGTTGTCGCAGGTGCGCGGGGAACAGGACTTGCGAGCTTTGCGCTGAATGGGTCGATTAATCGATATACGAAACTGTTTGGAAGTCAAAAATTTTGCGCCATTGTGCATCCTGAAAATGAAATGTCAGAGAAGCTGTTTGTGAAAAATGGGTTTCATAAAGCTACTGGCAAGTCTGCTTATTGGTTGCAGCTTGTTCGGATGGCTTTGGCATATTAAAACCTTCGAAATATCAAAGCTATATTTCTGCACGCTTTAAACATGGTTTATTAGCCAAGAGATTTGAAGTGGTTGAAAAAGCGATGCGAGGCTGGGAAACACACATAGACGTTCATGTGCCAGATATGTCTAACGTAGGCGGTTGGATCAGGAACTGTCGTCACCTCTTGGATTTTCTGTACTTAAATTGGCTCAGAATATTTTTGGTTTTGTTGCAAGTGGAGAATGATAGTGGCGGGTCAGTTCAATATAGTTGACGGAGATACGATAGTGTTTTGCGATAGCAAAGCAGCGCTTGAATGGGCGTTTCAGAACAGCTTACCAAAGTCTACGAAAATATACACCTCCGCTTCATCTATTTTGAGTTCACGTGCCTTTAATGGCCAGAATTTAGAAAAAATTTGGACTCCAGAACGTTTGACTAGTTTTCGCGATTGCGTCCATTCAACATCATTATCTATCAGCAGGCAATTACTCCGCTCAGATTATGTATGTAAATCTGATGCATTATTAGTCAGTTCCAGTTTTGTTGGGGCCATGAACTTAGTTTATAAAGCGGGATGTCTTGATGAAAAAGACGTTAAACGAACCAAGATAATCATTGATTTTGAAAAATTAGGTCCGAGAGATAGGAACCTTGTTTCTTTGTGGCCAAAGATTTTTGACGGTATGGATAATACCAAAACTGTAAAAGCACCTTTGATTCTGCCGCATTTTTCAGGTCTTACGGTCGATGGAGTTAGCTTTTGGCGTAGGCTTGGGGTAGCAGGTGTTGAAGGGGTACTATTTAGGCTTTTTAACGCAACGAGTTTTGTTCTGAAAAATGTAAATCTCTTCAAAAAACGTGGTTTAATTTATAATCCAAACGAATTAGTACAAGAAGTTACCGTTAATTTATTCATGCGAGGTGAAGTGCTTGTAGCATGCCCATCTCCAACGGAAATTGGAGGAGAGTCTCACACCTCGTTAACAAAAATGATGACGATATGTTCGGGTGAGATAAAGCCTTTTCTTTGCAAGTGGGTGCCTCCGTCACTTGTAGATAACTGTGCCAAACAAATAACAAACCGTATCGCGGACGCTGTCAAAAATAAGCACAGATATGAAAATTTTTTTCTAAATTTGACAGAACTGAGGTCTTCTGACTACATCATTTCGGGCGCCTTGGCGTCAATTGAAGGGAGAGCTCTAAGCTCTGTTGCTTCAAGGCTTGGGATTCCTTTGATAGCATGTCATCATGGTATTACGCATGAAATAAATGATGCAGTGTCGATTAAATCAGCTGGATATGATGATGCATTATCTGACCTAACTGTCACTCACACGAAACTAGCAGCCACTCATCTTGAAAAGCAGTCATATTCTCGAGGAAAACGCTTTGCTGCAGGGCTACCGAAACGGGTGTTTCGGACGAATAGGCGCGCGCGAAAGTCACAGACGAATGCAAAGGCTCTTTATATTTCAACTTTTCTTTTGAATGGCAACAGTTCTGCGCCGTTAGTTTCAGGTGCTGGAGATTGGGTTAGCGATAACATTGAGGCAAAATTAGTTAAGGAAGCTCTTTCACGGACTAAAGTGAAATTAGATTTCAAACCTTACCCTGAAGAATATAGGCGATTCACCGAACCGTCCTTGGCAACAACATATGCAAGTAACTCTGAAAATATTACAGTTGTTAGTTCAAGCGTAGATGCTAGATTTATTATCCAAGACTATCAAATGTTAATTACGTCAGGTGCAACAAGCACTCTTGGCTGGGCTTTTGCTTCGAACAAACCACTGATATTTATCAATTGGAAAGCGCACCTCCCTATCAATCCACCATTAGCGGAAGAATTTAGCAATGCTTTGTTCTATTTTGATGGAGATGCGACTGATTTTCACGAGGAATTAAGATATTTTTTAGAGAAAGACATCGCCGAAATTAGAGAATTATGGGATGCCAGAAAAACCAACAGAAGCGCTTTTTGTAATAAATATATCTCAGAAAAAACAAGGAAAGTTGGTGGGTTGATTGCTGATGAAATCCAAGGGTTCGTCAATTCCTGTCGGCGTTAAAAAAATAGAAAAAAGATGATTTTTTCAAAATTTGCATAGGGTTTGTAAAATATATTCGATGGACGGGTACACGTTAAAAATGGACATCGCAGGCTTGAGTCGATACTCAAACTACAAAACCACAGAGGCCCATATGATAAAGGGGTTGTTCTCTCGGATGATGGGCGAGTGGCCTTACGCAATGTCAGGTTGGCAAAAGTCGATATTGAGCGAAAATGCTGTTTCCGTTCGAAAAAAAATTAGCTGAATTTTTAATTGCTCTTCCCATATGGGTTAAATGTAGCCGAGATGATGTCTCTAAATACCTGCTTTGACACATCGTCGAAATCAAGATGTTCAGTGTCATTTTAAACCTCAAAAAGTCTGATTTTGCACATCATTTATGGGATGATGTTATTTTCAATGAACTCAATATGGCTCCTTTAGTTTAAAAATCTGCATTATTTGATCATTCAATATTCAAGCCAAATTTTATGGCACCTGTGTGTAACTAGGGTTGCCATTGTGGTTAACTTTGGAATGCATATTGTTTTGCTGTTGCTGAGCGGGGACTGTTAAAAACCATGGAAAAGTATTAGTAAGTCTGGCATTTAGATTAAATAGCCTGGTGGCCCCTATTGATAATAATTTTGAAGAATTGAATTGATACCAGACGCATGATGTATGTTTTGCATGGGTTGCAGAAGTTGGCTCTAAAGATTGATTAATAATTGATCTCTCTATAGAGATTTTGTATTTTAATGTGAGTTGCGCGGTGAGAATTTATTGCGGTTTTTACAATTATTCTTTGTAATTGATTTCTCTTTGTTTGTTTGAATAGATTGTCTTTTAAAAAAATTAGGTTGTTGTATTTAATCATTGGATTAATGAACAAAATGGTAAAATCACGTTGATTTTGGGTTCAAAAAAACACATTGCCGCCATCATGGCGCACCCTGATGATGAAGTCCTTGGATGTGGTGGAAGCCTTGCAAGATTGTCGCGTTCCGGAGCATCGGTTCACATTTTCATACTGGCAACTGGTCTTACATCGCGCGGCCCAGTAGACAAAGCGTCTCTGCTGGCATTAAAAAATCAGGCAAGATCTGCCGCCAACAGGCTTGGCGCCACAACAATAGATTTTGCAAATTTTCCAGATAATTCGATGGACAGTGTCAAACTGTTGGATATTGTTAAGCAGGTGGAATCGTTTTTAACAAAAACTAAACCTGATTTAATTTTCACGCACCACAATGGTGACATCAATATTGATCATGATCTAACGCAGCGCGCCGTGATGACTGCGACGCGCGCACTTCCCGGTACCCAGCCGTTAGACGTTTTGGCCTGTGAGGTGTCGTCGTCAACAGAATTTGGCCCGGCAAACAAACGGCTACAGCCGCATTTATATATACGCCTGACTGAAGATGACGTGAAAGCCGCTATTGATGCACTTGTGTGTTACGAGGGTGAAATTCGTGATTGGCCGCATCCAAGATCAGCAAAGGCGCTGGAGCACCAGTTGCGGCTCCGCGGCGCTGAATGTGGTGTGGAAGCTGCTGAGGTGTTTGAAGTCCTCAGGATGGTGCGTTAGGTGCACATGTCACTTGAGTCCGATGCAGACTTTGTTGTTTTTGACCGTCGGAATAAATGGTTGAAATTTTCGTTGTCTGGTGCAGTGTTTTTTATCGTTGGCAGCGCGTCAGAGTCACAATGTAAAACACTGATTGAAAAGCTAAGCAAAGTGGAAAAAAAAGAGTTTGTTAAAACTTTTACAGGTTGGCTTAAATCAGTTGCCGGTCATTTTGGAATAATTTGTGTGTTCAAGAAAGTGGTCCTTGCGGCCACCGACAGGGTAGGGTCTTTTCAGGTATTTATTGCAAAAAATGCCTCGGGCTGGCGAATTGGTAACCACGCAGCAGATCTAGCAGAAGTAGCTGGGTTGTGTGAACTAGACGGGGAAGGCCTTCTGTCCCTCTCGATGTCAGGATATGTGATCGGAAAAAGAAGTGTATTAACAAACTTTTCCGTTTTGCAAGCTGGAGAAGCTGTAATCCTAAATCAGACAAAACTTGACAGGTGGTATTATCACAAATTCCTGCCTGTAGAACCGACGCAATTCAGAAGCGAGGGGTATTGGTTAAAAAAATTATCCGATACAACCTTAAAAGTGCTGGATGATTTGAAGCAAAAAGCCAACGGGCGTCAAATCGTTATCCCATTGTCAGCTGGTTTGGACTCCAGGTTGGTGTTATCTGGGCTGACTCATCTCAAAACAGATAACGTTCTTACGTTTTCGTATGGTCATCCTAATAATTTTGAAGCTATGATCGCAAAGAAAATCGCACAGAAACTTGGGGTTGAATGGCATTTTGTACCAATCACAGCAAGCAGTCAGGGAGACTTTTTTAAGTCTTCTTTGCATAACGATTACATAACATACTGCCACGACTTTATTTCGACACCTTTTGAACAAGACTTACATCCCGTCAATCTGTTGCTTTCATCGGATGTCATTAAACGTGATGCGTTGATTGTTAATGGCAATTCAGGAGACTTTATAACGGGAGGGCATATCCCTCCCAATTTTCTTCAGGATGATTTGGTGGGTCAGGAAAAGGTTTGTCAATTCACTCAAACCTTTATGGAAAAACATTTTAATCTATGGGAAAACAAGTTCTCTCAAGAAGATAAAGCCAGAGTTGTGAGTTTGTTGTCTGCAAGTCTTGCTGATGAGGGGCTTTTAAAAGACCCCAATATTGCGTCTTTCACTATGTGGGAACGTTTAGAGTTTTTGAATAGGCAGTCAAAGTACGTAATTTCGGGCCAACGAGTTTATGACTTTCTTGAGCTTGATTGGGCGCTTCCACTTTGGTCAGATGAATATCTTAAGTTTTGGGCAGGTGTTCCTCTTAGTCTCAAAATAAATCAAAATCTGTATAAAAAGATGTTGAAAAAAAACAACTGGGGAGGGGTTTGGGATACAACTCCGACAAATCAGAGAGTAATTAGCCCGAGTTGGATTATACCGTTGAGGTTTGCGTTTAAATTAATATTTTTTCCCTTTGGGAAGATTGCTTGGCACAAATTTGAAAAGCGGTTTTTTAGTTACTGGATGGATCTGGTGCACAACTACTCAGTGCAACCATATCATTTAACAATATTTAGAAAATCACTAGCCAGAAACGCTATTTCTTTTCATACAGAAAACTATGAAAATTTCGTGAAAATGGAAATTTGCAAATCTCAGTTCAGCAGAATTGAGTGATCTTCGTTTTTTTATTTGTTCACTGAGTTCAACCGGAGATTTTCAGGCTTGTGAGGAAGTTTTGAAGAAGAAAATCATCACCGTACTGGGCGCTCGCCCACAATTTATCAAGGCCTCTGTGCTCTCAAACCTCCTAAAGCGATTGGTTGATGTTGAGGAAATAATCGTTAATTCTGGACAGCATTATGACTATAACATGTCCGAACAGTTTTTCAGTGAACTCAATATTCCAAAGCCTACATATAATTTGAGCGTCAAGTCATCATCACATACGGCACAGACTGCTGCAATTATGAAAAACTTAGAACCGATTTTGGATGCTGAATGCCCTGATATGGTTTTGGTATATGGCGACACAAACACAACATTAGCGGCTGCATTAACGGCTGCGCAGCTTAATTTTCCTGTTGCACATATTGAAGCTGGCCTCAGATCCTACCGCAAAGGCATGGCCGAAGAAATGAATCGAGTTTTAACGGATAAACTCTCGGATTACTTATTTTGCACATCGCTAAACTCATGCAAAAATTTGCAGTCAGAAAACATCAAAAATCAAATTTTTATGGTTGGTGATGTGATGTATGATGCCTTTAACGCAAGTCTGGCGCGAACAAACCAAGAGCTGATTCTTCGGGAATTTGGCTTGGAGCGAAACAGTTTTTATTTTGTAACATTTCACCGAGCAGAAAATGTAGATGAACCGACAAGACTAAGAAAAATAGTCCAAGGGCTGTCAGTGTTGGCAAATGGCAAAGTGCCAGTGATCGTTGCCTTGCACCCTAGAACAAAGAAATCTATTCAAAATTTAGATTTAAACTTGGGACGTTCTAGAATTGTCGATCCGCTACCTCACGCACAAACAATTGTATTATTAAGAAACGCCTCTGCCGTTATCACGGACTCGGGTGGTCTGCAAAAAGAGGCTTATTTTGCGGAAACACCATGCTTAACGATTCGTGACGAAACGGAATGGGTGGAGACTCTTGAAAAAGGTCATAACCGCCTTTTGTCACCTGAAAAATGTGAACGGTTGGTCGATGTAGTCTCTGAACTTCAAAGTTCCAAGCTACCCAAATTTTCACCAATTTATGGTAATGGCGATGCTGGAGAAAAAATTTGCCAACACCTTCGGGATATTCTCAGTGTCTAAAATTTTGTATGTCTGCCGACTTTTTAATGGTTTAGAGCAATCTGTAATCGAAGGAAAATGGAGTCCGACTGGCGTTCCCACAATATTTCGAATGATTGAAAAATTAAATTCATCCGCAGTCGAATTTAAGCTGATCCTTACTGCAAAGGATGGTTTTTCGAGTGTAAAATTGAGTAAAAACAAAGATATTTGTTTTGATGGATTTTTTAAACCAGTGACCGTTTTGAGAAATCACGCGCAGAGCAACAAAAAACCGATCTATAAAATGTTGCGTGAAGTTGCTCACTTAATCCAAATTTGTAAACATTATTTTTTGTTTAGACCGGGTATAGTCTATTTTGACCACGGTAACGTATGGGCCGCGGCAATTTTTGCGCGACTGACAAACTGCCCCGTTGTATTTCGTTTGATGGGTGTTTACCCAGCAATGCGTGACGCTGTTAACGCGACCAATCCATCTATAGCTCAGAGGGTTCTTCGTTGGTGCTACCGCTCTCCATTTTCTATGGTCGTCTGCACACAAGATGGAAGTGGCGTCGAGAAGTGGTTATCTTCAGCATTGGACCAACGCGTTAAGGTGCTAATCCTACTTAATGGTTTGCCAAAAATATCAAGAAGGCATGAAAATGATAATGATTACGGTGTCGTAACAGTGTCATTTCTGGGTAAGTTGGAGAGCGCTAAAGGGGCGGATGTTTTTGTCCAGGCCATGATGAGAGTTGTAGGCCAATCGGGGCAGAAATTTAAGTTCCATCTGGTAGGAACTGGGTCTTTAGAAGCAGGCTTAAGAAAAGAAATAAATAGGTCAAAACACAAAAATTGTTTCGAGATTACCAGCAGGCTGGAAAACCACCTTGTGCAAAAATTTTTAGAAAAAACAGATATTTATGTGTCTTTAAATAAATATGGAAATTTGAGCAATGCAAATCTTGAGGCCATCGCAGCAGGTTGTTGTATTGTTCTACCTTCATCTCGACAGTCGACAGGGATTGATGTTGTGACTGATCAGATACTCGGTTGGAATGCAGTTTATCGTCTTAAAAATGGCGCCGATCATGAAGAGTTGGCGCGAGTTGTGACTCAATTGGCCGCGTCGCCAGAAAGACGCGGGGCGATGTCGCAAAATGTGTTGCATATCGCGGAAACTTTACCTGATTGGCAACAACGAATTGATTTTGAATTTAACGAGTTATTGAAGCTAAGGGCACCTGATGGTTGACGGTAAGATATTTATTTGTTTGCCTGATTTTTCTGGTGGTGGGGCGGAAAAAGTTATGATGACGCTAATAAAAGCGTTTGCGGTTGAGCATGAAATCACTTGTGTTGTTCTGAATGAAAATGGGCCGTTCATTGAGAAACTGCCAAGTGTTTGCCATCTCAAAAATCTAAATTGTTTTTCCGCAAAACAAGCGTTAATTCCCATGATACGACTATTCAGAGTTGAAAAACCCGAAATTATTTTTTCAACATTGGGATATTTTAATTTCGTGCTGATGTTAGCGCTTTGGTTAAGTGGTCATCGACCAAGGCGGGTTGTCTTAAGGGAGGCAAATAGCCCGGCGTCTACTATTGACTCTTTGGCAGCAAAATGGATCGGCAAAGTCGGATATCGGTTTTTATATAATCAGGCCAACCATGTGGTCTGTAACGCACAGTATGTATCATCACAGCTGGTAGATTTTGGCGTCAAAAGCGAGCGTATTGTGGTGATTCCTAACCCGGTTGATGTTAGGGAAATCCATAGGCTTGCGAATAAAAAGATGATCTTCCCTAAATTCAACAACCCATCATTGCCGCTTTTTGTGTCCGTAGGGCGTCTGTCGACGCAAAAAGGAATGGATCGCCTAATTGATTGGTTCAGTCTAATGGAGATAGGTGCCAATTTGATCATACTTGGCGATGGCCCAGAACGCTTAGATCTTGAAAAAAAGATAAGTAATCATGGCTTAAATGACCGCGTAAAAATCATGAATTTTCAAAAAAACCCATTCCCGTACATGAAGAGGGCAGATGCCGTTCTTTTGGGTTCATTGTGGGAGGGGCTTCCCAATGTTGCGCTGGAGGCCCTTGCGCTCGGAAAGACGGTGATTGCCTCTCGTGAGTGTAAAAGTTTACAGCAAATGAAAGATACGAAGGATGTTCCTGATCTCACTATTCCAGCGACAGATAAAGCCTTTGTCGAGGAGTTAGATAATATCGCGCGCATCCGGAGTGAGCGAGGGACACCAAGACTAGCCAAACTTTGCTCATCACTGCCCAGTGGGTTCGATGTGCAAAAAGTCTCTTCAAAATATGGCTCAATATTGTTCGGTGATTGAGTGAGAATGAAAAAAAAAATTACATTCATCACTTCGGGAATTGGAACAGGGGGTGCTGAGCGGCAACTTGCGCTGCTTGCAGGCGGATTGCGAGATAGGGGGTTTAAACCAACTATTATTTCGCTCTCTGCAGCGCCAAATCCACTGCCAGAATTTGAAAACCTTGAAACTTATGTCTGCCCCCTCGAAAAGGGATTAGGGTCTCCACGAAGGTTTCTTAAATTGTGGAAAAAGATACGTCAGCTTGAGCCGGATATTATTCAAGGCTGGATGTATGCAGGCAATCTGCTCGCATCAATTTTGGCTATTGGCTTAAAACCACCGCGTGTATTCCATTCCGTTCGTGCATCAAACATGGATAGCGCGAGATATGGTCGTCAAATTCGGTTAAATGGCTTGGCATCACATTTTTCCAGAGCCACCATTTTCAACTCTGAAGCGGGAATGGATTTTCATAAAAACATGGGATTTTCCGCCAGTAATTTACAACTAATACCAAACGGTATAGACACGGATAAATTTTCACCTGAGCCGAGGCTGAGGGATGTTTTGCGCCGCAATCTTGGCTTCGCATCTGGAGATAAAGTCGTCCTTTACGTCGCACGCCTTGACCCGATGAAAGGGCATAAAACCTTACTCGATGTTGCGTTAGCTTGCCCAGAGTATAAATTTGTTATGGCTGGAAAGGACACCGAGACACTCGAGGCGTCATCGAATGTAACTTGTCTTGGTGCGTGCGAAAATATAGCTGAACTTTATAACGCGGCAGACCTGCTTGTAAGCATATCCAATTTTGGCGAAGGTTTTCCAAACGTAATCGGGGAAGCAATGGCTTGCGGCCTTCACGTTCTTGCAAACGATGTGGGTGATAGCCGTGCGATCATAGGCAATACCGGTTATATTTGTGCGTCATCGGATGCAGAAATTGTCTCAAAACAGATTTGTTCGATCTTCGCTAGACGAAACAACGTTGTCAAACCTGCTGATCCGCGCCAGAGGATTCTGACTTCTTTTTCCTGCAATGCAATGGTTGAAGCCTATGCAAGTCTTTATCAAAAAGAAATGTTGGATCATGTCTCTAAATAGTAACCTGAACCAGTTAAAATCGATGACTTTATCGCTTGAGGGAACCAAGTTTCAATTAAAGCCGGTAACTGTCAATGATATCACGTCAGCCTATATTAACTGGTTGAATGATGCAGAAATTATGCAGCACACTGAGCAACAATTCAGAACGACATCCCTAGAAGATGCGTCTGATTATGTCGCATTAATGGCGCAAAGCAAAACAGATTTATTTTACGGTTTGTTTTATGAAGGAACACACATAGGCTCAATAAAGCTGGGAAAAATAAATCCTAATCACAAAACAGCGGATCTATCATATATCATTGGAGATAAATCTTTTTGGGGTATGGGTATTGCAAGTAAAATGATAAAAAAAATGGTTAGTCTTGCATTTGAACGATTAGAACTCGAAAAAATTGTCGCTGGTGTATACGCAACAAACCTTGCCTCTATTCGTGTTCTGGAAAAGAACAGATTTGTGTGTGAGGGCAAACAAAGAGACCAGTTTATTTTCAGAGGACAACGTATTGATGGTCTGATTTATGGTCGGCTAAAGCTTGACTGGTTAGGTGAAAAATGACTCAAGAAAAATTGTCTAAGCCATGTTTCGCCTTGATGGGGGTCGCTGGCTTTATCGCGCCTCGCCATCTTGAGGCGATTCAGTCCAATAATGGCGCGTTGTTAGCAGCAATGGATCCAAACGACTCAGTTGGCATTTTAGATTCCTATTTTCCACATGCTAAGTTTTTTGTTTCATTCGAGCGGTTCGAACGCTTTGTCTATAAACAAAGAGCGACCGAAAATCCCATTGAGTTCATTTCTATATGCTCACCAAATCATCTACATGATACTCATTGTAGATTCTCTTTGAACAACGGAGCAAATGCTATCTGTGAAAAGCCTCTTGTGCTTATGCCGAGTAACCTTGAAAGGCTTCGCGAAGCAGAACATGAGACTGGAAAACGCATTTTCTGCATTTTGCAACTTCGGCTTCACTCAAAAATCATCGCTTTAAGAGAAACGGTTCAGCAAGACCAAACCAAAAGATATCAAGTGTCATTGGAATACATAACATCGCGTGGGCCATGGTACGATATTTCATGGAAAGGCGATGAGTCAAAGTCTGGCGGCGTTTTATTCAATATTGGCATTCATTTTTTTGATATGCTGCTGCATGTTTTTGGGCCGATGGCCGCGTTCAATCTAGACAGACTGACTAACAACACCGCTTCTGGGAAGCTCACATGCGCACAAGCGGATATCACCTGGAGACTTTCGACAAACAGAGATGATCTCCCTAAAAATTGCGATAAACCAACCTTTAGAGAAATTAAAATAGATGGACAAGCATTGGAGTTTAGTGATGGGTTCACTGATTTGCACGCCCAGAGCTATGAAGCCATATTAAACGGCCGAGGCTTTGGTCTAGATGAGGTTAAACCGAGTCTTGAGCTTGTTGACGCTATAAGAAAATCAAATAAATAAAAATCCGGAGCCTGCTGATGGTAAAACAACCTCATAGCTTCATTGATAAAACGGCAACCATCGATGAGGGTGTCCAGATTGGTGAGGGCTCAAAGATATGGCATTACAGCCATATACTCTCAGGTTCAAAAATTGGAGCAAATTGTGTTATTGGGCAAAATGTTATGATTGGCCCGGATGTGTCTGTGGGCAATAATTGCAAGATCCAAAACAATGTATCATTGTATAAAAACGTAGCCCTTGAAGACGATGTTTTTATCGGGCCAAGCGCTGTGTTCACCAACGTAAAAACACCCCGCGCCTT
>NHDS01000005.1 GCA_002167215.1 Pelagibacteraceae bacterium TMED65 | reverse complement strand
CATCTAAGTGGGAAACCCACCTCAAAACTAGTTCTTCCTATAGAGCCGTAGTAGACCACTACGTTGATAGGCTGGATGTGGAAGCGCAGTAATGCGTGCAGCTGACCAGTACTAATAGCTCAATTGGCTTGATTTATGCACTGAAAAAAATTTTCTTTGGATTAGTGAGATAACTTATATATTAAACATGCATTTATGTTTAAAAAAATTGAAATTTGGATAGTTCTATTAATTATAATTTTTTTAATTTTTTGCTCAATTTTATTTGGTTCACTTCTTAGTCACCACTACAAAAACGGAAAAAGATTCCCTTTTTTACAAAATATTGCAGTTTTTATCGCTGAAATTCCAAAAAATGCAAAAAATTTAAAGTTTATCAATGGAAAAATTTATAATGCTGAAGACTTACCTTTGGTAAGAGAACATAGCAGTAAAGAACTTCAAGAATTAAGAAATAAGTCAATTTTTAAAAGATACACAAACTCAAATCGTAACGAATTGCTTGTTCTTCCTCGATATGATGGTAATCAAAAAAGATCAATAGTTGATATAATAGACTTAAATAATTTTAAAGTTCTTCATAGATACAGTCATGATGTTAATAAAATGAATGACTTAATTAAGAATAAAATAGAACATCCAACAATTAAATTTGACGATAGTCAGATAAGATTTGAATACAGACACCCAATAATACTAGAAGATGGAAGTCTCATTAGCGATAGTGACTACTCTCCTTTATTTAAAATTAACTTTTGTAGTGAACTTGAATGGATGAATGATAGTGAAAGATTTCATCACAGTAAAATGTTATCGAATGATAAAAATATTTGGGTGCCATCACAAATATATCCGTATTCAAAAAAATTGCAAAAACATTTAACTGAATTCGGATTCCAGGATGATGCAATTACAAAAATAAACTTAGATGGTAAAATTCTTTTTCAAAAGTCAGTTGTAGAAATATTACTTGATAATAATATTTTTCAGTTATCAGACGCATTAAATATTTTTACAGCACGTGGAGATCCAATACATTTAAATGACATTGAAGAGGCTAAGTTTGATACAGATTTTTGGAAGAAAGGAGATTTATTTTTAAGTTCGAGACACCAAAATGCGATTATTCATTATCGACCGTCAACTAACAAAGTTATAAATTTTATTAAGGGGCCATTTTATAATCAACACGATGTTGATATTATTTCTGAAAATGAAATAGGAATATTTAATAATAATGAACAGATAGACAAAATAAAAGGGAAATATTCAAATATACTTATATACAATTTTGAAACAAAAAAATTTTCAAAAAAATTTGATAATCAGTTAAAAAATGTCAATTTCAAAACAGTGACACAGGGGCTGATGGAATTCTTTGATGACGGTTCTTTATTAGTCGAAGAGCATAATAAAGGCAGACTTATACTTTTTAATAATAAGGGGGAAATCGAATGGGAATTTATAAATAAAGATGATAAAAACAACATTTATATAATAACTTGGAGCAGAATAATTAAAGATAAGAAATTAATTGAAAATATTAAAAATATAATTAGTAACAAAAAATGTTAAAATTAATTGCAATAGTATATTTATTATTTTTCCTTAATCCTGCCTATTCATACCTGGGCCCAGGGATGGGAGCAGGAATTATTTTTGCCACACTAGGTTTTATAGTTGCATTAGTGGCTGCTGTATTTGGAATTTTATGGTTTCCAATTAAAAGATTAATAAATAGAAAAAAGCAAGAAAAAAAAAATATTAAGTAATGAACCATTTAGGACTTATTATTTTTATTTTATTATCATATGAAATATTAAAATATTTCAAAGTAACTAAACTAATAAATGAGAATTTTGATGTTTATAAAAATTTTATAAATCAATTTAAAAAAAGTGAAACAAGAGAAAGACTAAATGAAAAAGAAATTTTTTTATTTTCAAAAAAACTCCTTATAAGTTCTTTTAAAATTTTTATGGTACTAATATTTATTATTTTATTGATTTTCATTAATAGTTTAATAATAGAAAATTTTTCGAACTTTTTAATAAGCATTAAAGGAATTATTGAAACTTCAATTATCTTATTCATATACCATAATCTAAGAAAAAAAATAAATGGATAAATACAGTTTCTTAGAAAAATTGATACATGACTTTTGTTTAGGAAACAACTTTGTAAAAAGATCTTTGTATGAAGTAGAAAAAATTTTATTTTATAAAAAAGATAAAAATTTTGTCAATAAAAATCATGTGTTTATCACTGGTTTGCCAAGAGCAGGCACAACAGCAATACTTGAGTTTATTTTTAGTTCAAAAAAATTTGCATCTTTACTTTATGAGGATATGCCTTTCATCTTATCTCCGAATCTTTTTTCAAAAATTTATAGAAAAAAAGATTTTTCTAAAATTGAAAGAAAACATAATGATGGAATTTATTATAATTTATCTAGCCCGGAATCCTTTGATGAGGTGTTTTTTTCATTAATAGATAATCGAGACTTAGATTATGAACTACCAAAGTTTATTTGTTTAGTATTGAGAAGAAGAAAAAAAGAGAGGTATCTGTCAAAAAATAATTTAAATTACAAAAGGATTGACGCTTTAACAAAAATTTTTCCTTACTCCACAATTTTAATACCCTTTAGAGATCCTGTGCAGCATTCAGCTTCACTACTAAGACAGCACCATTTATTTTCAAAATTACAAGAGAAAGATTTTTTTGCAAGAAAGTATATGAATTATTTAAATCACCACGAATTCGGCCTTGATCACAAAAGCTGGAATGAACCAAAATCCTTTTTTGATACTTTCGATCTAAATTATTGGCTCGAACAGTGGTGCATGTTTTATCAAGGTATACTTCAAAATATGAAAAATAATAAAAACGTTATTTTTGTATCTTTTGAAAAACTATCAGACGTTCAATATTTAGTAAGTCTTAAAAAAAAATTAGACCTAGAGGAGATTTTAGATTTTAAATTTAAAATTCCGCCTAAACATAATAATGACGATAATTATTTAGATAAGAAATTAAATGATATGTCAAAAAATGTACATGGAGAGCTTTTGAAAATGACATTTAATAAATAAGACTCTATTTTTTCTTTGCATTATAAAACACTAAATATAGAAATATTTATTAAAAAGATCATATATATCATAAAAATTCAATATTTTTGCTTTACTGTTCATAATTTGAACATTAAAATGTTCATAATTTGAACGTTATGAAAATAGAACCAGATCATTTTGAGGTATTAAGAAAGATCCAAAAGAAACCCGAGGCTTCTCAAAGGCAATTAGCGGAAGAGCTAGGCTTCAGTCTTGGAAAGCTAAACTATTGTCTTAAAGCATTACAAGAAAAAGGATTAGTCAAATTAAAAAATTTTCAAAAAAAAACAAATAAAATTAATTATCTTCAATACATAATAACTCCAAGAGGTATTGCTGAAAGAACTAAACTTACGATTAATTTCATGAGAAGAAAAATGAAGGAATATGATGAATTAAAAAAAGAATTGGAGAAAAATAAATAAATGTGGGCAGTAATTAAATTTGATAAAAACAATTTAGAGTATTTAAAAAAAGACTTTAAAAAAAAACTTGGAGAAGATGTTAATATCTACTCTCCAATATTGAATATAGAAAAATACAAACAAAATAAGCTTGTTTGTAAAGAATTTAGATTATTAGGAGATTATCTTTTTTGTTTCCATAAAAAATTTGAAAATCCAAGTATTGTTAACTCGCTACAATTTGTTAAAGGATTGAAATACTTTTTAAAAGGTTTTGTTCAATCCCAGGAGGAAATCAAAAATTTCGTAAATAAATGCAAAGAGTCGGAAGATAATAAAGGCTATATATCTCAAAACTTTTTTGAACTTTGTATAAATACTAATTATAAACTATCGTCTGGACCATTTACGGACTCAATTTTTAAAATTATAAAATTACAAAAAAACAAAATTGATATTTTGATCGGAGACTTTAAAACAACAATTAAAAGAAAAAAATTAATATTTACTCCGTTATAAAAAAAAATTATGATTAGTGAAGAGTTGTAAAAGTAAACTTTACGAAGTGCGGAGCATTGCTTAAATATAAAACAAATTATGACACTAAATAAAAAAAAACTAGATAAGATTAAAAAGGGTTTCGATGAAAATGGATATATCCTTTTAAATAAATTTTTTGATAAAAATAAGATAGCTTTAATTAAAAAAAATCTTTTTAATTTTCTAAATAAAAAAAAAAGAAACTTTAAAAAAAAAAGAGAAATTCACTTTGCGAACACATCGAAATTAATCAACTCTGTTCATCATTTAAAATGGCCTTATATTCAAAAATTTAGAGGTAATAAAAAAATCTTAAAAATTGTAAAATATATTCTTGAAGATGATTTAAAAAATTTCGGTGCAGAGGTATTCGCGAAACCAGCTAAAGTTGGAATGCCTGCACCAATACATCAAGACAATTTTTATTGGAATGTAAATAATGGAAAAGGTGTTACCGTCTGGATAGCGCTAGATGAGTCCACCAAAAAAAATGGAGCAATTTTTTATTATAAAAAAAGTCATAAAGTTGGATTATTAGATCATAAATGTTCATATGCGCCTGGAAGTTCCCAGGAACTTGAAAATAAAAAAATTCTTAAGCAATTTAAAAAATTTACCCCTGAACTAAATGTTGGTGATATTCTGATACACCATTGTTTGGTAGTTCACGGAAGTAAAAAAAATTTAAGTAAAAATGACAGAGCAGGACTCACCTTAAGATATATTGGTAAATCAAGTAAAATTAATAAATCTCAAAAAAACAAATACGAAAAAGACTTAAAAAAACAAATTTAATAAATTTAAAATTCAATGGAGACATAAATGCCAGGTTACGAAATTATTGATAAAAAAGAGTTTGAGCAAGTTTCAGAGATTTTTAAAAAAAGCAAAACGTTATTTAGAATGGGATTTGATCTTCAGAGAAAAGGAATATTTAAAGTACAAGAATTTGAAAAAAAATTTGCAAAAAAATTAAGTTCTAATTTTTCTCTGGCTGTTACTTCTGGTACAGCCGCTTTAAGAGTAGCTTTATCAACATTGAATTTAAAAAAAAATGACGAAATTATTACTCAGTCATTTACTTTTGTTGCAACTGTAGAGGCAATAGTTGAAGCAAGAGCAGTACCAGTTTGCACGGAGATAGACAAAACTTTAAACATGTGTCCTGAAAGTTTAGTTAAGAAAATAACAAAAAATACTAAAGCTGTAATAGCAGTTCATATGTTAGGTGTGCCATGTAAAATCGATAAAATTAGAGATATTTGTAAAAAAAAAAATATTACTTTAATTGAAGATACAGCGTGGGGATGTGGTGCAAAATTTAAAGATAAATATTTGGGCACATGGGGCGATATTGGTGCATTCTCTTTTGATTTTGCTAAAACAATTACTACGGGAGAAGGGGGCATGTTACTTTTTAAGTCTAAAGAAAAATTTCAGCTTGCTAAAGCTTGGCACGATCATGGACATGAAAATAATCCAAATTTTCCCAGATGGGAAGATACAAGAAAAAGCAGTGGTTTCAATTTCAGGATGACAGAAATGCAAGGAGCTGTAGGTTTAGCCCAATTAAAAAAACTTCACTATATTGTAAAAAAACAAAAAAGCAACTATGAAAAGATTTGGAATAAAATAGAGAAAATACCAGGCGTTGAAAGTAGAAAGATACCCAAGGGAAGTAAAATTTCTGCTGATGCTTTAATTTTTTTTGTAAAAACAAAAAGTTTGGCGAAAAAGTGTAGAAAAATTCTTTTAGAAAATAAAATTTCTACAAAAATACTTCCAGAGGCATTCACTTGGCACTTTGCAGGGGAATGGCATCATATAAAAGAATTAAAAAAAAAACATCCAAATTTAAAAAATACATTTGTATCATCCAAAAAATTAATAGAGAGATCAGTTTCTATCCCAATTTTTGTGAAAATGGACACTTCATTTCCAGGAAAAGTCGAAACTTCAATTAAAAAAGCCCTAGGCCTTAAGCCCTAAGTGAAATTTAAAAGTAAAATTTCGGTTATTGTACCGGTTTATAACCAAGAAAAATACATTGGAAGATGTTTAAGATCACTATTAGATCAAAGTATTGAAAAGTATAACTATGAAATAATTGTTATAAATGATGGAAGCAAAGATAAAACCAAGTTTGCTTTAAGTTTGTTTAAAGATGATATCAAACTAATTACAAATAAAAAAAATAAAGGACTGCCTTATTCTATTAACAGAGGGATAAAAGCGGCAAAGGGTAGATTTATAGTAAGAGTTGACTCTGATGATTATGTTAATAAAGAGTTTTTAAATATTCTTTATAACTTTTTATCAACTAATTCTAATATGGATGCAGTCGCATGCGATTATTTTTTAGTAGATGATAAAGAAAATTTTTTAAAAAGAGTTAACGCTGATGTAAACCCTATCGGTTGTGGAATATTATTTAGAATTGAAAATTTATTAGATATAGGTCTTTATGATAATACATTTTTAGTACATGAAGATAAAGATTTAAGGTTCAGATTTTTAAAAAAATATTCAATTTATAGGCTTCCTATACCTTTATATAGATATAGAAAACACGACAGCAACATAACAAATAATAAAAAAAATATGAAATCTCACTTAAAAAGATTTAAAAAAAAACACAAATTTTAAAATGAGTAAAAAAATTTTAAGACAGTTTAAATTAAAAAAACCATATTTTATTGCTGAAATTGGAGTAAATCATGAGGGCTCACTGAAAAATGCTAAAAGAATGATTGATGCCGCGAAAGACGGAGGTGCTAGTGCAGTAAAGTTTCAAACTTACAAGGCTGAAAAACTTGCTATAAAAAATTCACCGTATTATTGGGATATTAAAAAAGAGAAAACAAAAAGTCAATTTGAGCTATTTTCTAAGTATGACAAGTTTGATCTAAAACATTATAAAATTCTTTCTCAGTATTGTTCCAAAAAAAAAATAGAATTTTTATCTACACCTTTTGATATAGATGCAGTTAATTTTTTAAATCCATTATTAAGAATTTTTAAAATTTCATCCTCTGACATTACAAATTTACCCTTGCTAGAGGCAGTAGCGTCAAAAAAGAAGATAACTATTTTATCGACAGGAGCTTCTTCTTTAAACGAAATAAGAGAAGCTGTAAAAATTTTAAGCAAAAAAGTTAATAAAATAGTTCTGATGCATTGTATTTTAAATTATCCAACAGAAGATAGTGATGCAAATTTAAGAATGATTAGTTCATTACAAAAAGAATTTCCTAATTGTATCTCAGGATACTCTGATCACACGCTCCCAAAAAAAAATATGCAAAATCTTACCACAGCTTATATTTTAGGTGCAAAAGTAATAGAAAAACATTTTACGATAAATAAAAAAAAAAAGGGAAATGACCATTATCATTCATTAGATAAATATGATCTAAAAAAATTTATTAAAAAGATTAATTTAGTTGAAAGAACTTTAGGTTCCAACAATAAGAATTTTTTAAAGTCAGAATTAAAATCTCGAAAAAACGCCAGACGAAGCATTGTATTAAATAAAGATTTAGAAAAAAATCACAAGATAAAAAAAAATGATTTGACATGTAAAAGACCTGGAGTTGGCTTAAGCCCTATGTTTATTAAAAAAGTAATAGGCAAAAAGACAAAAAAGAAACTTTTATACGACACGATTATTAATTGGAATTTAATAAAGTAATGCAATTCACCGCTATTGTGCAAGCTCGATCAAATTCAAAAAGGCTTAAAAATAAAATGTTTGCTAATTTGGATAACCATAAGATTTTGGAATGGGTTTTGTTTAGAATAAAAAAAAGTAAATTGATAAACAAATTTATAGTTGCAACATCTAAAAATAATGAAAAGTCTCTGATAAAAATTGCAAGAAAATCTGGGTATAAAATTTTTGCCGGTGAAGAAAACGATGTTCTTAAAAGATACTACGAATGTGCCAAAAAAAATAAATCTAAAAACATTATTAGAGTATGTGCAGATAATCCACTCATAGACCCAGTAATGATAGATGGACTTATTAGTTTTTTTAAAAATTCAAAAATTGATTATGCTTTCAACAATATGAAAATTAGAAACAATTTAAATGCAGATGGATTTGGAGCTGAAATTTTTACTTATGAGGCATTAAAAAAAGCTAATGCTATTTCTAAATCCAAGAATGAAAGAGAACACGTTACAGGTATATTTAGAAAAAAAAAAAATCTTTTTCATTCTAAAATCTATCCTTCAAAATATGGAATAAACTTTCCTTATCTTAAATTCGATATAAATACCGAAACTGATTTAAAAAAAATAAGAAAATTTATAAATAATTCAAAAATAAATATGAGGACACCAGCTCAAAAAATTATAAAAACCTATCTGTCCAATGAAATTGGAAATATTTTGAAAGAGATGTTTCCTCTCAATAGAAGTCTTACCGGCGATGGAAATTTAGCTACACTTAAAAAATTAAAAAAGATAACATCAATAAAAATTAAAAAGATTCCATCAGGGACTAAGGTTTATGATTGGAAAGTTCCATATGAATGGTTTATTAAAGATGCTTGGATTAAAGACTCTAAAAATAATAAAATTGCTGACTTTAAGAAAAGCAATTTAAATTTAGTCGGATACAGCACTCGTTTCAATGGATATATTTCACCAAAAAGACTGATAAAGAAATTACATTATAGTGAAAAACTTCCAAATGCCATTCCTTATAAAACATCATATTTTAAAAGAGATTGGGGTTTTTGTGTTGAAAAAAAAGTTTTCGATTTTGTAAAGTCTAGTAAGAAAAAATTTCAAGTAAAAATTGACTCAAAATTTAAAAAGGGAAATTTAGTCTACGGTGAAATATTAATTAAAGGTAAGTCTAAAAAAGAGATTTTAATCTCTACATATATATGCCATCCATCAATGGCAAATGACAATTTGAGCGGAGTAATATTAACATCTTATTTAGCTAAATTTATAAAATCGATAAAAAACAGATATTGGTCTTATCGTATAGTATTTTTGCCAGAGACAATTGGTGCTATTTCTTATTGCAAAATAAACGAAAATAAAATGAAACAAATTGATTTAGGTTTGGTTGTTACCAATGTTGGCGGAAAAGGAGATTTTAGTTACAAACAAAGTTATGAAAGTGATCATTTTATTAATGAGATTGTAAATGAATTATTTAAAGAGCTAAATTTAAAAAGTAAAAAATATCCATTTGATATTAACGGAAGTGATGAGAGACAATATTCTTCTCAATTTTTTGGAATAAATATTTGTTCAGTTTTTAAAGATAAATATTATGAGTTTAAAGAATATCATACTTCAAAAGATAATCTTAAATTCGTAAAACCTGAAAATATTTTTGAAACACT
Source organism: Pelagibacteraceae bacterium TMED65 (assembly GCA_002167215.1). The sequence continues at coordinate 24,811 of NHDS01000005.1, read as the reverse complement.
TAAGATTTACCATAAATTAATTGAAAAAATTGAAAATCAAGTTATTTACAAATCAAATAATTCAAAATGTGAACCCATGCTTTCCAAATATAATTTATATCCAAAACTTGGAGGAGGAATATTACCTAAAAAAAAATTGTCGAATATTGATATTACTCTTTGGATATTATTTCTGTCAAACGGCAAAAGAACTTTAAATCAAATAGCAAAATTTTTAGATTTAAATCAGAATAAGATTTTAAAATTATATAAGAATTTTGAGAAAAAAAATTTAGTACATCGTGTCTGATAAATATACTTTCAACAAACATAAAGATATTGCAGAATATGAAAGAATTGTTTCAAATTCTAAACAAGGAACCATATTTTCAAATACAAGTTTTTTGAATGCTCTTAATATAAAATATGAAATATGGAATGTTATGTTAGGATCACAAATTAAAGCAGTAATTTGTTTAACATTATCTAAAGATAAAAAAAAAGTTATCTTAAGTGATAAAATAATTTATGGTGGCATCATATTTAATACTGATTTTTCAAGAATAGAAACTAAAAGAAGAAGTGAAGAATTTAATATTACAGAATTTTTGATAAAAAAACTTACGAGAAAATTTAAAAGTATAGAAATACAATTTAGTCCAGAATTTAAAGATATCAGGCCATTTCAATGGTTTAATTATAACAATAAAAACAAAAAAGGATTTTTAATAGAAAATAGATTTACAAGTCTTATAAGTTTAAATGAAAAAAATTTAGATAATTTTTTAGAAACTGAAGTTTATAAAAATATGGAAACTGTGCGAAGATATGATTATAGAGCAGCTATTAAAGAGAAAGCTAAATTAACCATTAGCAAAGACTTGTCTGTTTTTATTGAATTTTATAAAAATTTATTTTCAAAACAAAAGAAAGTTTCTAAAAAATACTTAATAGAATTACAAAAAGAACTAAACAATATAGTTAAAATAGGCAAAGGTTTAATGTTTCATGTTGAGGATAAGATTGGTAATATTCTGTATACCTTTTTTTATATTTTGGAAAAAGATAAAGCGTTCTATTATCTTGGTGCAGGCAATCCCAAAATAAGTAAGTCTTGGCAAAGTGTTTTTGGTCATTGTGAAATTTTTAAATACTTAAATAAAAAATATGATATAAACCAAGTAGATTTAGAGGGCGTTAACAGTCCTTTTAGAGGTTGGTTTAAACTTAGTTTAGGAGGAAATTTAACACAGTATTACAAAGTAAAAATTTAGATTTTTATGAAAGCAAAAAAAAACTCACCAGTAAATAAAGGTCATTCGTTTGATTTAGAAACAAAAGATAGAATTGACGCTTTTAAGAGAAAGATTTCTAAAGGTTGGGAGGAAGAGTACAATGAATATAGAAATCTTTGGGAAGAACTTCCAAAAAATAGAACAGTCAGAGATTATCCATTATTAGTTGATTTAGAAACAGTATCTAGATGCAATCTAAGTTGTCCCATGTGCCCAACGGTTACACAAGAATTTTTAGATAAAAGAGTGTTGCCCTTTAAGAGAGGACAGATGGATTTAAATTTAGCAAAAAAAATAATTGATGAAGTTGCAGGAAAAATTTATTCTTTAAGATTGAGTTGGATTGGTGAACCAACACTACATTCTAAATTAATTGAAATAGCTAAATATGCAAAAGGTAAAAAGATTAAAGAAATCTCTTTCCTTACAAATGGATACAAACTTCATCTTGAATACTTCAAAAAACTAGTTGATGCTGGCGTCGACTTAATTACGGTTTCTATTGATGGCATGGATGAGGTTTATAACAAAATCAGAAAACCACTGAAATTTGATGAGACCTTAAAAAAATTGACTGATATAGCTAATTTTAAACAAAAAAATAATTTAGAAAAACCATTAATAAAAATTCAAGGTGTTTGGCCAGCTGTAAAAGAGAATCCAGAAAGATTTTATAATACTTTTAAACCTCTTGTTGATTTAATAGCTTTTAATCCCCTGATTGATTATTTACACAAAGATCAAGATATTATTTATGAAGATAATTTCGCCTGTCCTCAACATTACCAGAGGATAGTTATTGGATCAAATGGCATGGCTGCAATGTGCAGCTCTGACGATTTTATGGACATTGATATCGGAGACGCAAACAAAAGTTCTATACACGATATATGGCATGGAAAATTGTTTTCAAATGTTAGAAATAAACATGAGCAAAAAGATGGTTTCAAAGAGATAAAACCTTGTAAAAATTGTTTCTATCCGAGAAAAATGGAAGAAAGCGAGTCAGCACTTATTAATGGAAGAGAAGTAAAAATAGAAAGTTATATTAATAGATCCCAAGAAGTCGGAAAATAATCAAAGTTTCATAATGAGAATGGTAGAAGTTACTTCAGCTTTAAAAAAATTAAGCGGGAGAAAATATGTTTTAATGACTGGAAATGCAACAACCTCACTATATCTTTCATTAAAAAGTTTAAAATTAAAACCAAGATCTCAGATTATGATTCCAAATATTTCTTGTCATCACGTTCCATTATCTATTTTTTTATCAGGCCATGTACCTTTGTTAGTAGATATTGACAAATCTAATTTTGGATTAAGCTTAAAAAATATTAAAAAAAATTTTAATAGTAAAGTAAAAGCAATATTAGCTATTCATTCTTTCGGTAAAATTTGCAAAATTAATCAAATAGAAAATTTTTGTAAAAGAAAAAATATTCATCTAATAGAGGACTCAGCATTATCTTTAGGAACAAAATCGGAAAAAAAACCCGTAGGTTCATTTGGAATATCATCTGTATTTAGCTTTGGCAAAGGTAAAGTTATTGATGCTGATGGAGGAGGAGCAATTGTTACAGATGATAATATTTTTTTTCAAAGAGTAAAAGAGTTATACAAAAAACTTAAAAAAAAAATAAAAAATCTACAAAAAAAATTCAAATTATTAATGATAATCATACTAAAATTTATAATAATTTTTTTATAGAGGATCAAAAGTCAAAAATTAAGGATGCATATAAAAAAAAAGTTCTAATTGATGCAAAAAACCTACTTCATAAATTTGATAACAAAATTCTGAGAAAGCTGAAAATAGATAAAAAAAATATTAAAAAAATTGTAAATTTTAGAAAAAAAAATTTTTTTTATTTAAATAAAAAATTAAAAATTTTAAGAAAAAATTTTTTTACATTACCAAATAAATTAAAAAAAAATGAAATACCTTGGAGATATAATATTTTTTTTAAGAATGAAGCTCATAGAAATCATATTTTGAAAAAATTATTAGAGAATAAACTTAAAGTGAGTAGCTGGCATCCTAGATTAGACCTTTTTTTTGGTGGAAAAAAAAGTCATTTTCCTGTTGCTGATTATTTAAGCAACAAAATACTTAATATTTGGATTAATGAAGAAATTAATAAGGTTTATTTAGATAGAGTGATAAATCTTATTTCAAAAGAAAAATTAAAACTTAGATAATTATGAAAATTCTTTCCCTTTATACTCATTATCCATCCTCAGCTTCTATAATTATTGATAATAAAATTATTGCTGCTACTCACGAAGAGAGATTTACGCGTGTAAAAAATGAGATTGTCTTCCCGATAAATGCAATTAAATATTGTTTAAAAGAAGCAAAACTTAAAACTTCAGACCTAGACTATATTGCATTAGCAAGTTTTATAAGTCCTTTTGATGATACAATTACAAGAAAAAATCAATGGACAGTAGAAGATTACCTCAAAGAACAAAATCAAATCTGGAAGCCTTATTTAATCGATAAAACTGATAAATTTAAAAAATCCCCAATAGATATATTTCCTGAAAAAATTAATTTTGATATGTACCCAAAAAAATATTGGAAAAAAAATTACAAAAAAAAGATATCCAAAAAAAATATCTTACTGACAGAGTGAATATGGTGGCAGATTATTTCAATATAGACAGGTCTAGAGTAATCAGATTAGATCATCATACTTGTCATGCGTTTTACTCTTACTATATTTCTCCATTTAAAGATAAAAAGGTACTTTCATTGACTATTGATGGATTTGGAGATGGTTTAAATTCAACTATAGGAATTTTTGATAAAAGCGGTAATTACAGAAGAGTTTATAAAACAAATATTTGCGCAATAGCTCGTATCTACCGGTATATGACACTATTACTTGGAATGAAACCAAATGAACATGAATATAAATTAATGGGCTTGGCACCTTACGGCAAGGAGAAATACGGTAAAAAAGCATTAGAGGTTTTTAGAAGCACTTTACAAGTCAAGGGAACAAAATTTATATGGAAACAAAAACCAACCGATAGTTATTTTTGGTTTAAGTCTAGATTAGAGGGAGAGCGATTTGATAGTATTGCTTGGGCAGTCCAAACCTGGGTAGAGGAATTGCTTGTGAAGTGGGTTAAAAATTGTCTTAAAAAATTTAAAATATCAAATGTTGTGATTTCAGGAGGAGTTGCTCTGAATATTAAAGCAATGGGAAAAATTTCACAAATACATGGTGTAAAAAGATTATTTGTTGGCGGATCAGCTAGCGATGAGTCAATGGCATTAAGTGCTGGAATTTTCTTACTTGATAAACTTCATAAAAAAAATGGTGAGAAATTTGGTTTTAAAAAGTTTCCTCAAATCTCAAATTTGTATTTAGGTCCATCTAATAATTATATTGAAGAAAATAAATCTATAAAAAAATTAAATAAAAAAAAATTTAATATTTATAAGAAGCATTCTCTTAAGCAAGTTGCCAATTTTTTATCAAAAGGAAAAATAATCGCTAGATGCGCAGGAAGAATGGAGTTTGGACAAAGAGCTTTAGGGAATAGATCTATTTTAGCCGATCCGAGATTTTTAGAAATCAAAGAAAAAATTAACTCAGCTATTAAGAATAGAGATTTTTGGATGCCATTTGCGCCTGTAATTTTAAAAAAATTTAGTGAGAAATATTTGATCAATCCAAAAAAGATTGAGTCTCCCCACATGACAATAGGCTTTGAAACTACAGAGTTAGGATATAAAAAAATGATTGCAGCATGTCATCCTGCTGACAAGACGGCTAGAGCTCAAATTCTAGAAAAAAAACAAAATCCAGAATTATACCAATTAATTTCAGAGTTTCATAAAATAACTGGCGTTGGAGCATTGCTTAATACAAGTTTCAATTTACATGGATTTCCAATTGTGAATACACCTAAGGATGCAATCAGTGTTTTATTAAAAAGCGATCTTGATGGATTGTTATTAAATAATTTTTTTATTTTGAAAAAATAATTATGAATTTTATTTTTAGTAGATTATGGAGATATCTAAATATTTATTTCTTAAAACCATTTGATGCTGTAAATGATACCCTTACAAGTTATTTAATCTATAAAGTTCATAAATTAAAAAATAATTATCTTGAATTAGGATCTGGTGATGGGATGTTTAGCTTTATTATGGCTGGAGGTAAATTTCCTTTTTACTTTGACAGGTATATAGATGTAGCTTTAAACAAAAAAGATATATTTGATACGCATACAAAAGAAATTAAGATTAAGAATACGATAAAATTAATCAGACCTTTTCTTTCAATAGATGCAAAAAAAAATCATGTAAAAAAAATTAAAGAAATAGGTTTTTCAAAAAATTCTTTTCATTCAAAGTTGGAAAACATAAAATTAAAAAAAAAAAATAAATTTGATTTAATCTTTTTTTATACTGCACATGGGCTGACCGACTTAAAAAAGAGTATACTCGGAGCAAAGAAACATTTAAAAAAAAATGGAAAAATTTTAATTTTAGTTTTTGATGATTTTGTCAAAAAAAACTTTATCTGTTATAAAATGAGTAAAAAAAATTTCTTTCCAGCTTTTTTTAATAAAATTGATAATGGAAGATACAAAGAAATTTCCAATTACAGCAAGACACTTAAAGGTTGGAAGAATTTTTTTGAAAAAAATGGCTTCAAGATACAAAAAATTAGCAGTGGTTTGAGCGGTACAGCTTGGAAAGTTTATGACGTACAAACAAGGCCTATACTTCACTTTTTAGTGAGGCTTTTTAATTTTTTTCCATCTATATTAAGAATTGCTTTTAAATTAATTTGGATGATAATTCTTTATCCAGTTATATTATTATTTTTTCTATTTTACTCTAATATTTATTTTAATAATAATAAAAACTGTTATCACGTTTTTGAAATAAGAAAGAAATAATATGGTAGCTTTAGTAACAGATTATTGTAAACACGGTGACATAAATGAATTTATAGAGAGAAATCATAAAAGTCCTCAACAATTTAGAAAATACAGAGATAGTTGGAATAAAAAAACAACTGATAAACCAATGTTTGTTTTGTTTGAAACTACTTCAAAATGTAATCTTAGATGCACTATGTGTGTTCAATCAGTTGGCTATGAGCAAACAGAAAGAATGCAAGATCAGCTTTTTTTAAAATCAATAAAAGAAATTTCAGATTTAAGAATACCAGCTGTTGCGATGAATCAGATAAATGAACCATTACTAGATAAGAAAATTTACGATAAAATTAAAATCGTTTCCGAAGTTGACTCAGTTGTTGATATTCACATGAATACTAATGCTGTGTTGTTAAATAGATCAAATAGTGAAAAGATACTTAACTCTAATTTAACAAGATTACTATTAGGCTTTGATGGATACTCAAAAGATGTTTTTGAAAAAGTTAGAGATAGAGCAAAATATGATCAAGTTTTTAATAACATAATTAATTTTTTAGAATTAAAAAAAAAGATGAAAAAAATTTTTCCTGTTACTAGAATTTCCTTTGTAAAAACAAGCGATAATGAGCATGAGATACCCAATTGGTATAATTTTTGGAAAGATAAAATAGATTATCTGACAATACAGGAGTTTATAAGTCCCGTATCAGATCATAGTAAATCTCACTTAATACCAAAATCCTCTAAACGTCTTAAAACAGACCCTGCAAGCATTATTTGTACTCAACCATCAGAAAGAATGACCATCAGAGGAGATGGAGATGTAATTCCATGTTGTTCTCATATAGCGCTTAAAATGCCGATGGGAAATCTTTATAAAAATAGCATTAAAGAAATTTGGAATAATAAAAAATTTGTTGATCTTAGAAAAACGCTGACTAAACCAGGCGGTTATAAGAAATACAAAATCTGCAAACAGTGCATAGAAACAAGTTATAATTTAAAGAAGTAGAATTATTTAAGAGACTTATAATATTTACAAATCTTAAAAATGAAAAAAAATAAAATCTTTTCAAATAGAGTCATGGAGGATTTTAAAAAAGAAAGTCCATCAAAAATTAATATAAAAAATAATAAAGATTTGAATAATTATTTGAATTTACATGTTAATTTATTTGAAAATTTAAAATTTCCAACAGAGCTCTTTAAAAACAAAAAAATTATTGATTTAGGGTGTGGAACAGGAGAAGTAGATCTAGTTATAAATAAATTTGGAGGTAAATTAGAGTGCATTGATTTCCAAAAAAAATCAATTGAATACGCCAACTTTATAAAGAAAAAAAAAGGATTAAAAAATATAAGCTTTAAAAATATAAGCATAGAAGACTACAAAGTAAAAAAAAACTTTTTCGATATTTCAATTTCTTTTGGTGTGATTAATCATGTTTATGACCAGGAAGGTTTATTTAAAAAATTAGTTAATTCAACAAAAAAAGGCGGTTATATAATTCTTGGCTTTGTTGAAGATGCTGGATTAATACAAAGATTACTGCATAGAGCCATTATTAGAAAACTTTCAGAAAATGATGAAAAGAAAGTATATGAATATGCTAAAAAATTATTTTCAGAACATATTAATAGGTCTGTAAAGTTTGGAATGAGAACTTACAGAGGAATAATAAATGATTATTTAGTTAACCAGGCTTATGACGGCTTATCCACTATAAAGTTAAATAATTGGATAAAAAAATATAAATTAAAGTACTACTCAAGTTTACCTAAAGCTGAATTACCAATTAGAATTGACTCAGCAACAAAAAATTTTGAATTAAAAAATATACACTTAAAAAAAAATATAGAATCCTTATACCGTTTAAGATCAATTTTTGCGCATAGCAAAGATGAGAAAGTATATAGCCATTTGGCAGGCATCAAAAATTCAAATATTAGTAAAAATATTGAAAATTTAATTACAGAAATAAACAAAATTTTACAAGTCAAAAACAATTTTGCTTCAAATAAAAATTTGAAAAAGCTTAAAAATCTTAAAAAGAAACTTAATTTTGATATCTCATACTTATTTAAGAATATAAAAAAAAATACCTTAAATAACTTTTCAAATATGTCAGATGAAATAATAAATTTACTTGAAGTAATTAATGATAAAAATTGTTCTTATAAATTGATAAAAAAAAAAATTAAGTATCTTTTCAAAGGGTACAATGGACTGGGTACTTCTTATTATATTTTAAAAAAATATTAATAATTAAATATTTTCATTAATAAACTATTTTAAATATTTAGTAAAACCATGATAAGAAAAATTTTCTTTTTATTAAAGTTTTTATTTCTTACTAAAAAAATATTTAAAAATCCCGATCCAAAAAAAATTTTGATTTTTGATTGTGAAAGTCCTTGTCTCAGAGGGCTTTTATTAAAAGATAGTGTAGGTATAATATCCACTAGACTTAAAAAAATTGAAAAAATTTATATCTCATTTGATATTATAAGTTATATTTTAAAAAATTTCTTTAGGAGAAGTCTTAAAATTAATTATTTGATAATTTTAATAAAAAAATTTCATTCTAAAGTAGTAGTTACACATATTGATAATTCACAAGATTTTTATTTAGTGTCAAAAGTTCTTGAGAGAGATATTAGATTTATTGCAATTCAACAAGCAACAAGTGAAATAAAATATTTGCCATATAAGTTTACCAAAAAAAAATATATACCTGAGTTTCATTGTCTCTCAAAATATGATCTAAATTACTTCAAAAAGAAAAAAATTTCTGTAAAGAAATATTTTATTTCTGGTTCACTTAAGTCATCAATTGTTTTATCAAATATAAAAAAAGGCAAAATTAATATCAAAAAAAAATTATATGACGTTTGCCTGATTAGTGAGGGCGATATACAAATTCCTAATAAAAATTATAAAATTCATAGAGATTTCAATAGAGATTTTCAATCCATAGATGATTTAGACCATGTTAAAAAAGCAGGTTTTTCTTACGGAAAACTCGCAAAGTTTGTTTATAAAGTTGCCTATAATAATAATTTAAAAGTAATCATCGCAGGAAAATATCCAAAAAACTCACCAGGTAGATCAAAAGAATTATCGTTTTATAATTTTTATTTAAAAAATTTAAATTTCAATTTGATTCCAAGGCCTAAAGAACTTTCAAGTTATTATCTTGCACTTCAAAGTAAAATAGTTGTTGCAACTAATTCAACTTTATTGCGTGAGGCAGTAGGTTTAAACTGTAAAGTTTTAGCTTGTAATTTATCTGGCCATAGAGACTTAGACTTTCCTATCAAAAAGCATTTATATTTTAACAAACATTCATTTGATAAATTTGAAAAAAAATTTTTAGATTTATATAAAATGCCAAAAAAAAAATACTTTAAGCTTTTAGGAAAAGATAAAAACTATATTATGGAAGCACCCAATAAGTTTGAGCAAAAACTAAGAAAAAGATTAATTAGTTTATCAGAGTCTAAGGCAGTTAATTAAACATCCAATAAACATTGATATTATTTATAAAAAGTTATATCAAAAGATTGTAATTTCATGACCAAAAAAAAAATTTTAACGATGGGCTTCCCAGGCTCCGGTAAAAGTTATTTAAGTGAAAGATTGGCTCAAGTACTAGGTGCTGTATGGTTAAATGCAGACAAAATTAGAAAAGAGGCTAACGATTGGGATTTTAGTTTGGCAGGAAGAGTAAGGCAGGCAGACAGGATGAATAAGCTTTCCCAAGAAGCACTAGCAAGCGGGAAACATGTTATCGCAGACTTTATATGCCCAACTAGAAAAACTAGAGAAAACTTCAAAGCAGATTATATAATTTGGATGAACACAATTTCAAAAAGCAAGTACGAAGACACAAATAAAATGTTTGAAGAGCCTAAAGAAAATGAGGTTAATTTCATAGTAAAAGAAAAGAACGCAGATCTTTACAAATTTTTGATTGCCGATCAAATTGATAAGTATCAATGGGATAATAAAAAACCAACAGCTCAGATGCTTGGAAGATGGCAACCCTGGCATGAAGGTCATCATAAACTTTTTATAGAAATATTTAGAAAGACAGGTCAAGTAAATATTATGGTGCGTGATGTAAAAGGAGTTAGAGACAATCCTTTCAATTTTGAAGAGGTTAAAAAAAAAATTGAGTTAGCTTTAAAGGATTATAAAGATAGAATAAAAATTTCTTTAGTGCCTAATATAACCAACATATGTTACGGAAGAGGAGTTGGTTACAAGATTGAGGAAATAATTCTTGACGAAGAGACTCAAAAAATCTCAGCTACAAAAATCAGAGAAGAAATGAGAAAAAAAGGGGAGTTATAATTTTTTTTGTTAATACTTGATTGGTATCTTCGATGAAATTGAAGAGTTTTAAAAATAGATTTAATCTTCTTGATTGCACATTAAGAGACGGTGGTTATTACAATAACTGGGATTTTTCTTTAAGCCTTATTAAATTTTATATTAAAGAAATAAGTAAAACAAACATCAATTACATAGAGCTAGGATTTAGATTTTTGAAAAAAAATTATCTTATGGGATTGACCGCATACACAGATGATAAATTAGTAAACTCTCTTAATATTCCAAAAAATTTAAATTTAGGAGTAATGATAAACGCTAGTGAACTTATAAATAATAAAGAAAATTCACTTAAGTATTTAAAAAAATTATTTCCAAAAAGAAATTCTAAAATTAAATTTGTAAGGTTTGCATGCCATTTCAACGAAGTTTTTCAGCTGAAAGAGTGTTTTAATTGGCTTGAAATAGAAAATATAGATGTATTTGTGAATATAATGCAAATTTCTGAAATTGAAGATATTAATATTTCAAAAATTTGTAAATTTTTAAAAACTAAAAAAATAAGAGCAATATATCTTGCAGATAGTTTAGGGAGTTTGAAGATAAAAGAATTTAGCAAAATAATAACTAAATTTAAAACTTATTGGAAAGGTGATTTAGGTTTACACGCGCATAATAATCTAAATTTAGCATTAAAAAATTCAATTTTCGCAATCAATAATCATTTTAAATGGATAGATTGTACTATTTTAGGTATGGGAAGAGGGCCTGGTAATTTGAAAACTGAAGAAATAATAAAATCTTATCATCCAAGAGACTTACAACTTATAAACAAGATTAAAAATAAGTATTTTATAGACCTTCATAAAAATTTTAAATGGGGAAGCAATAAATACTATGCTCTAGCAGCTAAATATAAAATTCATCCTACTTACATTCAAGAAATGTTGTCTGATAAACGTTATAAAAAAGAAAATTACTTACAAATCATCAATAATTTAAAAAATATAGAGAGCACAAAATATAACATTAATAAACTATTTTTTCCAAATGCTACATATTTGAGTAAAGGAAAAGGTGAATGGTTACCAGCTAAAGATCTTAAACTTAAAAAGATTTTAATAATTGGACCTGGTAAATCAGTTGAAAGAAATAAAGAAAAAATAGAAAAATTCATCTTCAAAAATAATTTGTTCGTTATTAGTGTTAATACAAGTTTAGGAATATCTGAAAATTTGATTAATTTAAGAGCAATTTGCCATCCTCATAGAATAATTTCTGACGTCAATCTTCATAATAAATCTAGAGTAAATATGGTAATGCCGCTATCAATGATGCCGATCAAGCTTAAAAATCTATTTAATATTGAAAATAAATTTATTTTTGACTTTGGTTTAAGGCTTAACAATAAAAAAAAATTATTAATTAATAAAAATTATTGCAATATTCCAAGTCCACTAGCGATAATTTATGCTATTTCAGTAGCTATTTCTGGCCAAGCGAAAGCAATATATTTGGCAGGATTTGATGGTTATAAAAAAAATGATCCTTCAACCGATGAAACTAATTTTTTATTAAAGAAAATAATCTCTAGATATAATAAAAATCCAAAGATTAAAACCTTAACAAGTACAAATTATAAAATTCCACTATTTAAAATATAAATGAAGGTTTTAATAATAATACCAGCTAGGTACAAATCCTCTAGATTACCTGGAAAACCCTTGAAGAAAATAAAAGGAAAAGAGTTAATTCTGAGGGTTATTGAAAAATGTAAAAAAATTATTGGAAAACAAGTTGGACTAATAGTGGCGACAGACAATGAGCAAATTCATAAATTAGTTAAAGATAATGGATATAAATCTTTAATGACTTCAAAAAAATGTTTAACGGGAACGGATAGAGTTGCAGAAGTAGCTAGAAAAATTTCAGCAAATATTTATATAAATGTTCAAGGCGATGAACCGTTGATAAACCCTTTAGATATAAAGAAAATTATTAAAGCTAAAATTAAAAATTTCAACAAAGTGATTTGTGGATATACTGATTTAAACAAGGACGAAAGAGTTGAAAATATAAATATTCCTAAGTTAGTTTTAAATAAAAAAAAAGAGCTGATTTATATGTCACGTTCTCAAATTCCAGGATTTAAAAATAAAAAAAGCAAAGCTAAATACTTTAAGCAAGTTTGCATATACGCGTTCAACAAAAAAGAGCTCTTAAAGTTTAATTCAACAAAAAAAACCTATTTAGAAAATTTAGAAGATATTGAAATTTTACGATTCTTAGAAAAAGGGTATAAAATTTTAATGGTAAAACTTAAAACAAAAATTTACGCTGTAGACACAAAAGCCGATCTTAAAAAAATACAAAAGTACTTTAATTAGTAAATTTTCGTGATAAAAAAAATAAATTTCTTATTTGATATCCTAAATAAAAAGCAAAAAACTAGGCTTTCAATACTTTTGTTTTTGATGGTATTTTCAAGTTTAATTGAAATAACTACAATAGTTTTTTTAATTGAGTTTGTTTCGATTTTGGGATCTGAAGGTTTTAGTTCAGGCGTAAGTATAATTGAAAGATTTGCAAATATTTTAAATTTGAATACAGATTTTTTAAATTTAGAAACATTTAGCTATATTTTAATATTTACAATTGCACTCAATAGTATTTTTGTTTTGGCTACTATTTATTTTACATCTAAGCTTTCTTTAACAACCGGAGGAGAAATGGAGAGCAGCCTTTTCAGATATTATTTGAGGAAAAATTATTTATTCCATATTAATTCTTCCTCATCGCAACTTATGAATAATATTTTTGAACTTGTGAGAAGAGTATCTAATTTTGTACTAGAACCCTCGCTTGTTATAATATCAAAAATAATTTTTCTTCTTCCGTTACTTACTGGCTTGATAATATATCAACCATTAGTCGCGGTTATTTCTATTTTTCTAATTTTAACTTCTTACATGATTTTTTTTAGATTATTTAGACATAAGATGGGTAATTTGGGAAAAACAGAAAGTGTAATTACCGAAAAAAAATATTCAATTTTACAAGAAGGATTAAATGGCATTAAAGAAGTAAAAATCTTGAACAAGTTCGATTTTTTTAAAAATATTTATGATCAACTTTTTGCTAAATTAGTGCAAATCGAAGTTAATAGAGATATAATCGGAAAATTTCCAAGATATTTAATCGAATTATTCTTTTTTGTATTTACTGTATTGATCATTTTATTTTTAAGCAGGAGTTTAAATTTAACATTCAATGAAATTATAATTAGCTTATCAATATTTATTATATGCTCTTATAAAATAATTCCTGCATTTCAACAAATTTATTATCATCTTACTATAATTAAAAATCATATACCTGCCCTTGACCAAATATCTGAAGATTTAAAAAAATCTATTCAAAATGAAGATTTAAAAGATTTAAAACTTAGAAATAATACAAATTTTTCAAATTTTAATAAAATAATAATTAATAATTTAAGCTTTGATTACAATAATAAAAATTTATCAATAGTAAAAAATTTAAGTTTTGAAATAAAACGAGGCGACAAGATAGCGTTAACAGGTTTAAGTGGATCTGGAAAAACAACTTTAATTAATATAATTTTAGGACTACTTAAACCAAGTAGTGGTGAAATTTTAATTGATAATGAAAAAATTAATATTTCAAATCTTAATAATTGGCAAAAAATTTTGGGTTTCGTTCCTCAATCTATTTTTTTTAATGAAAGATCAATAAAAGAAAATATAGCCTTTGGTATTCCTAAAAAGGATATAGATATTAATAAAGTAAAAGAATTAATTAAAAAAACAAAGCTATCAAAAGTAGTTGAGTCATTACCACATAAAGAAAATACAGAAGTTGGAGAGAGAGGAATAAAATTGTCAGGAGGACAACAACAAAGACTGGGTATTGCCAGAGCTTTATACAATGATCCAAAGATTTTGATTTTAGATGAAGCAACTAATTCTTTGGATAATTTAACAGAAAACGAAATACTAGCCTTTTTAGAAAACTTTGGAAAAGAAATTACGGTAATAATGATTGCTCATAAAAATGATGTAATTAAAAGATTTAACAAAATTATTTTTCTTCATAGAGGAATTATTAGCGGCTTTGATAATTATGAAAATTTAATAAAATCTAATGAGGATTTCAAAAATCTCATAGATGTTAAAAAAACTACAGAAAAAGATAATCTATTTTAAAAAAATGACTAACTACTATTGGTGTAAAAACTGTTTAAATATGTCAACAAGACCAAGAATATCTTTTAATGAAATAGGTCATTGTAATGCGTGTCAGTGGACAGAAGAAAAGAAAAAATTTAATTGGTTAGAAAGACAGAAATTACTTACTAAAATATTGAATGATATTAAAAAAAGCAAGAAAGGGAATTATGATTGTTTGGTTCCTGTAAGTGGAGGTAAAGATGGCACTTATGTTTCTTATCAACTAAAAGATAAATACAATTTAAATATTTTAACTGTTACCTCTAGACCACCACTTGAATTAAATCTAGGGAAGAAAAATCTTATAAATTTTGTAAGGCAAGGATTTGAGCATATTCATATTACTCAAAATAGTAAGGCGATGAAAAAAATGAACAAGTTAGGATTTATAAAAAAAGGTTCGCCATACTATGGTTGGTTAGTTTCAATTTTTTCCTCTGTAATAAGAGTTGCTCTTAACCACAAAATAAAATTGATCTTTTACTCTGAGGACGGTGAAATCGAGTATGGTGGTTCAACTCAAAATAAACACAAGCCATTTTTTGATCCAAAATATATCATAAAGAATTATTTTGAGGGTGATTATAAAGAAATCTGCAAAGAAAGTGGTTTAAGTAAAGCAGAACTATATTGGTTTAGAATCGATGAAAAGGAACTATTTGAAAGTGATATTAAACTTACTCATTGGAGTTACTTCGAGCCCTGGGATTCATATAGAAACTATTTATTTGCTAAAGAAAAGTATGACTTTGAAGAAAGCGGAACAACAAATGTCGGTACATTTACTAATTTTGCACAAAACGATCAAGCCTTATTCGCGTTACATACTTATTTGATGTATTTAAAATTTGGCTTTGGAAGAGCAACGCAAGATGCTGGAATTGAGATCAGAAGAGGCGCAATGACAAGAGATCAGGCTCTAAATTTAGTAAAGATTTATGATAACAGTTACCCAGAACAATTTTTGGATCAGTATTTAGATTATTATGAAATGAAAAAAGATGAATTTCATAATGTTTTAGACACCCACGTAAACAAATCTCTTTTTAAAAAAATTAATGGTAGGTGGGTACCTAAATTTGAACCACGCTAATTATTAATGAAAGTTGTAATAGTGAATTACGGAATGGGTAATATTAATTCTGTTGTAAATGCATTTAAATTTCTTGGAGTTGATTTTAAGCTAAGCGATAAAGCAGAGGAAATTAAAAATTACTCAATGATTGTGCTACCTGGAGTTGGCTCATTTAAGCAAGCAATGAGCAATTTAAAAAGATTAAAATTAATCGATGAATTAAAAAACTTAGCTTTAATTAAGAAAAAGAAAATTTTAGGTATATGCTTAGGCATGCAATTACTTGGAGATTCTAGTACTGAGGATGGGTACAATAAGGGTCTTAAAATTGTACAGAATAAAGTAACAAAATTCGAATTTGACAAGGAAAATGTTTTAAGAGTTCCCCACGTAGGCTTTAACAACATTACCGATTTATCAAAAAATTTCCCTTTATTTAAAGATATAAACAGTAGTGATAACTTTTATTTTGTACATTCTTATAAGATGAATTTAGAAGATAACAAGAATTACGCCTTAAGCAGTTACGGATCCGAATTTTTAGCAGCTTTTCAAGATGATAATATTTTTGGGGTTCAATTTCATCCTGAAAAAAGTCAGTCAAGTGGTTTAAAAGTTTTAAGCAATTTTATTAAGTATTAATGATTAAGAAAAGATTAATCTTCACACTTCTTTATAGTAATGATTTTTTCTGCCAAAGTAGAAATTTTGATTTACAAGAAGTTGGAGATATTAATTGGCTTAAAAAAAATTATAACTTTAAAAATATTTCATTTTATATTGACGAATTAATTGTATTAGATATTTCGAGAGAAAAAAAAGATAAGAAAAAATTTATAGAAAATGTAAGGCAAATATCAGAGCTTTGCTTTGTTCCTATAACTGTTGGTGGTGGTATAAAATCTCTAGAGGATGCTAAATATTTTCTTACAAATGGATCTGATAAAATTTTGGTCAATACAGAATTTTTAAAAAATTACGAAGTGATAAATGATATTAGCTCAACTTTTGGAGAACAATCTATAATAATTGGTATTGATTTAAAAAAAGATAATAAAGATTATTATGTATATTCAGACAACGGGCAAAATAAAATAAAAAAAACACCAAAGGATATCTTTAAAGAAATATCCGAATTAAGATTTGGAGAAATATTTTTAAATTCAATTACTAAAGACGGGACAGGAACAGGTTTAGATTATGAAATTCTTTCTTTACTTCCTGATAATTTTAAAAAACCAATTATCTTATCAGGTGGAACAGGAAATTTTAATCACATTTATGAAACTTTAAAAAAAACTGATGTTGATGCCATCTCAACATCAAACTTATTGAATTTTGTAGGGGATGGATTGATTAAAACAAGAAATAAACTTTTAGAAAAAGATATTCCTTTTCCAAAATGGGATATGTTAGAAATCAAAAAACTTGAGGCATCTTTTGGCAACAGAAAAAATAACTTATAATGAGAAATACATTTAAGACTAATATTTATAAAAAAAATAAAATTATTGTTACAGATGGAATGGTAGGAGGAGGAAAAACTCTTATTTGTAATCTTATATCCGGAATAAAAAATGTTGAACAATGGATATATGACTCAAATATTGAGAGAATTTGTGCATTAAATAAGTTAAATAGAATAAATACTTCTATAAGCGCAGATTTTATTAAGAAAATTTATAATGAAAAATACTTTGATGCCTTTATTTTAAGACATGCAAATTTTAGAAATAAAGACTTCTCGTCAATAAAAAATCATCCAAGATTTAAGGAAATAATTAAAAGGTTGAAAATGACTGATAAGATTGCAGAGAAAAAAGTCAAAAAAACTAAAAATATTTTACAATTTATGACTCATACGTTAACGCCTTATGCAGAACCGGTTTTTAAAGCATTTGAGAAAAAATTATTATATATCATTATTCTTAGAAACCCCTCAGATTTATTTATGTTAAGTTCAATGGCAAGATGGGCTGAATTATTTAAAAGGATTGATAGCAGAGATGGAAGAATTAATTATTACTCAAAAAAATATAAGATTAATTTGCCTTATGAAGTGGATAAAAGAAATATTAATCATTATTCTAAACTAAACAATTATGAAAAAGCTATTTATTTAATTGAAGTCTATTATTATCAATCATTAAAAGCGCTTTTTAAACTTTCAAAAAAGTATAAATCTGATTATGTTATTATTCCTTTTGAAACACTTATAGCTAATCCAAATTACTATCTAAAAAAAGTTTCTAAAAAACTTGGATCAAAATTAGACAAAATTACCTTCAAAACTATGAAAAAAAATAAAGTGCCAAGAATTATTTCTAATCAAAATTTATTATTTACTTCTGAAATAATTAAGAATGATTTAAAAAAACATCTAAATAATTCTGATAGTAAATTACTCAAAAATAAAATAAGAGAATCTTATTTTAAAAAATTTAAAAATTTAGAAAAATTTTATATTAAAGAGATACTTAAAAAATACTAAAGTTAATTTTTAAAAATTAATTGAAATTAATTATTATAAAATAATGATACATTTATACCCTCCATCTATAAATAAAAAAGCCTTAAAATATTTTAAACAATGCGTATCCACAGGATGGGTGTCAACTGGCGGTAATTTAATAAATAAGTTTGAAAGAAAAATTGAAAAAATAACTGGTGTTAAGCATGCAATAGCATGTAACTCTGGCACATCTGCACTTCATATAAGTATAAAATTATCTGACATATCTCCAGGAGATGAAATTATTGCTCCAACACTAACTTTTGTAGCGACTATAAACACTATAATCTATAATGAATGTAATCCAATATTTATGGATTGTGATAAATATTACAATATAGACGCAAAAAAAACTTTAGAATTTCTTAGAGATCAGACATTTAAAAAAAATAATTTCACTTATAATAAAAAAACAAAAAGAAAAATTTCTGCACTAGTTGTGACCCATGTCTGGGGGAACGCGGTAGACATTGATAAATTAGTAAAAGAGTGCAAATTAAAAAACATAAAAATTATAGAAGACGCGAGTGAAAGTTTAGGATCAAGGTATAAAAATGGTGACCACACAGGTACAAAAGGCTTATTTGGAGCTATATCTTTCAACTCTAATAAAATTATTACAACCGGATGTGGAGGCATAATTTTAACAAATAATTTAAAACTTGCAAATAAAGCCAGATACTTAACCACACAGGCAAAGGATGACCCTATAAATTTTGTCCATAATGAAATTGGTTATAACTATCGTATGACAAATATTTCTGCAGCTTTAGGCTTAAGCCAATTAGAGCAATTTAAATTCTTCTTAAAAAAAAAAGAAATAATAAGAAATTATTATTTATCAAAAATAAAAAAAATTAATAATTTTGAATTAGCTGATACACCTCAGTATTCTATAAACAATAATTGGATGAATATTTTAAAAATTAAAAATACAAAAAAAATCAAAAAAGATAAATTGATAAAAAATTTTCTTAAAAATAAAATAATAGTAAGACCTATATGGAAACTAAATCATTTACAAAAACCTTTTAAAAAATTTCAAAATTATAAAATTAGTAATGCTCTTGACTTGGTAGATAGAAGTTTATGTTTACCTTCTTATCCGTCTCTAAGTATTAATCAGCTTAATAAAATTATCTCAAAACTTAATGGCTAAAAAAATTATAATAATTGGATCAGGTGGTCATGCTAGATCTTGCTTAGATGTACTACTATCTGAAAAAAAATATAAGTTCTTGGGGTTTATTGATAAAAATTCAAGTAAAAGAAATATTGTTGGTTCAGATGATGATTTAAAAAACATAATTAAGAAAGTGAAACATGCTTTAATTGGCATTGGTCAAATTAAGAATTATACGTCAAGATTTAAAATTTTTAAAAAATTAAAAAAAATTGGTTTTAAATTACCAATTGTTAAATCACACAACTCATACGTTTCAAAACTATCTTCAATTGGAGAAGGAACAATTATAATGCATGGAGCTATCATTAATGCTTATGCTAAAATAGGGAAAAATACGATTATAAACACTGGAGCTATAATAGAGCATGATGTTGTTGTAGGAGATAATTGTCATATTTCAACAAATGTTACCATTAATGGTGAGTGCAAAATTGGAAATAATACTTTTATAGGATCGAATTCAGTTGTAGTTAACAATATAAAAATTGGTAAATCTAAATTTGTAAAGTCTAATAGTCTTATTAAAAACGATTTAATATGAATAAAATAATTAAAGAACTTTTAATCAAAAGAGAGTCAACAATCACTGATGCCTTAAAAAAACTAAAAAAAACGGGTTTGCAATGTTTAATTGTAGTAGACAAAAAAAATAAATATCTTGGTACAGTGACAGATGGAGATATAAGAAGAGAGATTTTAAAAAGTAAAGACTTTACAAAAAAAATAAATTCAATATTTAACTCTCGAAGCACATATTTGACTTCGGAAAATTTTAATGAAAACTTAGCATTTAAACTACTTCAAAAAAAAACAATTACCTTGATACCAATTATAAACAAAAAACGTTTTGTGGTTAACTATTTCAATATTTACAAAAATTCATTAAAAAAAAATATAGGTCAAGAAAAAAACTTAGTAATGATTATGGCAGGTGGACAAGGAAAAAGACTTCAACCCTTAACATCCATTCTTCCTAAACCATTAATTCCTGTAAAAGGAAAGCCAGTTTTAATACATATAATGGACTTATTCAAATCTAACGGTTTTAAAAATTTTTCTATTTCAATAAATAAAAAACATAAAGTTTTAAAATCTTATTTAAATGAACTTAGAAAAATATATAACTTTAATTATCTAGAAGAACATAGTCCACTAGGAACAGCCGGAGCTTTGAAGAAGATAAAGAATGTAAAAAAAACATTTTTTGTAATTAACTGTGATAATTTATTTAAGATAAATCCAAAAGATTTAATAAAATTTCACAAAGAAAATAAAAATTTTATCACTTTAGTCGCTGCGGTTAAAAAATTTGAAATACCATACGGGGTTTGTGAATTAGAAAAAAAGAGTGGAAAGCTTATGAAAATGGAGGAAAAACCAAAGAAGTTTGTTTTAGCAAATACTGGTTTCTATGTATGTGAGCCAAGTGTATTTAATTTCCTTCCTAAATCAAAAAAATTTGGAATGAATGAAGTTATAAATTTGTTACAAAAAAAAAGAAAAAAAGTTGGAATATTTCCGATCAAAGATAATGAATGGCAGGATACTGGAAATTGGCTAAATTATATGAATATTATTCAAAAGGAGCAATAATGGAAAAAAAAAACAAATAATGGGTTGCCTTCAGAAATTCGATATTGTGTTAATTGTAATTTAATTAATCAAAGAACTACAGGAAAAAATGAATTTTTTCATACACCAGAGACTATTCACAAAACTGTTAAATTTGATGAAAATGGAGTTTGTGCCGGATGTCATTTTGTAAAAAAAGAGTTTGATGAAAAAGTTATTAACTGGAAAGAAAGAGAAGAAGAATTAAAGCAGTTATGTGATGCAAATAGAAAAAATAACGGAGAATATGATTGTATTGTTCCGGGATCAGGAGGAAAAGATAGTATTTATGCAGCTTATATTTTGAAACATAAGTATAAAATGAATCCTTTGACAGTAACATGGTCACCGCATCTGTATACTGATGTGGGATGGAAAAATTTTCAAAGTTGGCTACACAAGGGTGGATTTGACAATTATCTTTATACCCCAAATCCTAAAATACATAAGCTTGTAACTAGAGAGGCGGTATTAAGGCTTTTACATCCTTTTCAGCCATTTATCATAGGTCAAAAAATGTTTGCTACTAAAATTGCTGCAAAGTTTAATATTCCATTAATATTCTACGGTGAAATGCAAGGTAAAGGAGGTAAAGAAGTTTCACATAAAGCTAAAACTTTTGCTGAAAGCGGTAGTCAAGGGGGGTTCGAGATGGATCCTTTGGAGGGAAAAAAATTTGAGGATGCATATCTAGGAGGTAAACAAATCAGGGAATATTTAGATGAAGGAGTCACTTTAAATGATTTAGAAAGTTATAGACCCTTAAATATCGAAACAATAAAGAAGAAAAAAATAAATTTTTACTACTTAGGATATTTTCTAAGGTGGATACCTCAAGAAATGTATTACTTCGCTGTTAA
This sequence comes from Pelagibacteraceae bacterium TMED65, assembly GCA_002167215.1. The sequence continues at coordinate 2,796 of NHDS01000005.1, read as the reverse complement.
AAATACAGATTTTAGTCCAAATCCACAACGGACTGAGGGAACTTATACTAAATATCAAAGTTTGGACGATAAAATTGACGGATTTTTTCATTACACAAGCTATATTAAATTTGGTTTCGGAAGGGCTATGTCCGATTCATGTGAAGAAGTCAGACATGGACACATCACGAAAGATGAAGGAAAAGCTTTAATAAAGAAATTTGATGGAGAATATCCTCAGCGATATGAAAATGAATTTTATGATTATATTTCTATGAAGAAAGAGGAATTTCTTGAACTTTGCGATAAGTTTAGACCTGACCATATTTGGCAAAAAAAATCTAATCAGTGGATTTTAAAAAAGAGTTTATAAAATTAAATTGTACAAAAGAGTAATCTCAAGACTTGATGTTAAAAACGGTATTCTCGTTAAAGGAATAAATCTAGAAGGTTTAAGAAATTTGGGAGATCCAGAATTTTTCTCGAGTAAATATTACTATGATAAAATTGATGAAATACACTTCCAAGATATTGTTGCCACCTTATATAATCGAAATGTGCTTTTTAAAATCATAGAAAAAATTTCAAAAAAAATATTTGTGAATGTTTCCTCTGGGGGAGGTATAAGAGATGAAAAAGATGTTGATAAGCTTTTAAGAATTGGAATCGATAAAGTTGTTATAAATTCAGCAGCAGTTAAGAACCCAATTTTTTTAAAAAATCTTGTCAAAAAATATGGATCTTCAACTATATCATCAAGCATAGAAACCGTAAAAATTAATAATAAATATGAAATTTTAATTGAAACTGGAAGAGAAAGAACAGGCATTGAACTATTTAGATGGGTTGAAAAAGTTCAAAATCTTGGTGTTGGAGAAGTTATTGTGACTGAAATACCAATGGAAGGAAAAAAGAAAGGCTTTAATTTAGATCTCTATGAAAAATTAAGAAAAAAAATAGATGTTCAGTTTGTAGCGCATGGAGGGGCTGGCCCATTTGATAATATTTATGAATTATTTAATTTTTGCAATGTTGATGCAATATCAATCGCATCATTGTTTCACTATCATTACCATGAGCCAATTAGGGATAAAGAGCTCATAGGAAGTAATTTTTTTAGTCAATCTTTTAAAGAAAGTGATAAAACTGGAACCTCTATAATAGATTTAAAAAAATATCTTATTTCAAGAGGAATTAAAATAAGATTATGATTAATATTCCAACAATCGGAATTATAGATACAGGTACATCTAATATTCAAAGTGTAACTTATGCACTGAAGGAGTGCAATTCTAATGTTATTCATTTATCAAATTTTGATGACAACTTAAAAATTGATGCATTAGTTGTTCCAGGGATTGGGAGTTTTGGTGAGGTAATGGAACAATTAAGAAAAAGAAAATTAGATAAATTAATTTTAAATTTTGTGCAAAAAGAAACACCAATCTTATTTATTTGTGTTGGAATGCAAATTCTTTTTTCTGAAAGTAGTGAATTTGGAAATCATACTGGATTAAATATATTTAAAGGAAAAGTTAAAAAAATTAAACATGATTATCAAGGAAAAAAAAGAAAGATTCCATTTATTGGATGGAACAAAATTATTAAAAAAAAAAATTGTAAAATCTTTAAAGATATTAAAGATCATGAATTTTTTTATTTCACCCATTCTTTTTACGTGGAGCCAGCTGATGACTTGATCATTTCATCTAATGTGGATTATTTAGATTTTAAATATTGTTCTAGTGTTTCTGATAAAAATATATTTGCTACTCAATTTCATCCTGAAAAAAGTGGAAGCGAAGGAATAAAGATTTATAAAAATTTTATTAATTTAATTGAAAAAAAATAATCTCTATATTTATATCGATCAGCCATTTGCAAATCAACAAATGGAAATGGTTTTTCCTAAAAAATTTAAAAATCCAAAATTTAATTTAAAATTTTTAAGTACACAAAATATTAGTTTTACAAAAGATGAAATAAGAAATTATTATAAGAGTACACCGTCAAATGAAATTCCTAAAAATGTAATTTATCTTAATAGTCAAAATGAGTTTGAAAATTATGTAAAAAAAATTAAGTCAGAAGATTTAGTGTTCTTAAGAGAAAGAAGTATTAATGAGATTAAATTTAATAATTTTGATCTAAAGTTATTTAAAAAATATAAAATCAAAACAATATGGTTTGACTATGATCCTTGGTTTAAATCTAATTTGTCAAAAAGTACTTTTTTAAACACTTTAAGGCATATTAGAGTCGCAACTAGAAAATTGATATTATCAATGAAGAAATATGATTATGAACCAAATTACTATGTTGGCTTCGGAACGGAAACCAAAAAAAATTTTATAAAAATGGGTTTCAAAAAAACGAAATATTTAGATTGTCCTAGTATTTGGATTAAATCTTCAAAAAAAAAGCCTCGAATAAAAAATTTTATCGTTTATGTGGATGAAAATCTTTTTTTTTCTAGAGATCAATTTTTATTTGATAAGAAAATGAAAAAAATTTCAAATGTAAATACTTTTCTTAAAGATATAAATTTATTTTTTAATATTTTAGAGAAAAAGTATAAAACTAAAGTTATTATAAGTTGTTCTAAAAAATACACTTACGATAAAAATTATTTTGAAGGAAGGAAAATAATTTACGGAAAAACTTTAGACTTAATATCTCGCTCCAAGGCTGTGGTGGGACATAGTTCAGACGCATTATTTCAAGCAATATATTCAAATAAACCAACAATTTTACTAAAGCATAAAACCTTTAATGTTAAAAAAAATTTTTTTGTTCATTTTAAATCCATTAATTTAT
>NHDS01000004.1 GCA_002167215.1 Pelagibacteraceae bacterium TMED65 | reverse complement strand
CTCCCATGTCTTAAGACAAAGTATCATCGGCGCAGAAAGGCTTGACTTCCGAGTTCGGAATGGTGTCGGGTATAACTCTTTCGCAATAATCACCGGCAGAAGGTTTATACATAAAATAATTTTAATGTAAACTATTTAAGTCTTTATTTTTTTACTATTTACGATGGTTTTAATGTAATTTTTGAGGCAAATTTTACCGAATATTTTATAAACTTTATTCGATAAATTCATATTTGTTAAGGCAGATGCATATCTTTCACCTTTTCTAGGTGCTAAAAATTTTATTTTTGTATCAAACATTTTAGCTGCTTCTAAAATTGTGTAACTTTTTTTATTTGAAATACTATAGTGTCTGCACTTATTTTTCTTCCAAGCATAAAAACATGCATCTACTGTATCATTAATATGAGTAAATCTTCGAGACTGATTACCAGGTTTTACAACTGTTAAAGGCTTATTATTTTTATATTGATTTTCAAAAATACCAATTACAGTTGCCATAGGTCCTAAAGATATTTGTTTTGGTCCATAAACATTATAAAAATATAAAATCTCATATTTTAAGTTGAACCAATTTTTTAAATTCTCTAACATTTCTAAATTTTTTGCTTTTGTAAAAGCATAGGGTGATAAATTTTTATCTTTTCCTTTATTTCCTATACTTGCAGAAGTAGCTGAATAAACTAGCTTAATCCTATTTGATAAACAAAAATTAAAAACGGCGTGAGTTCCTATCGAGTTAGATGTGATGCATTCATCCATTTTTAAAAAACTTTGATATATTCTCGAAAATTCACCAAAATGAAAGATGGTATGAATTTTATTTTTATACTTGTTAAGTGTTTTTGAAATGTTAGAAGTTGAATCTTTAATATATTTTACTCTCTTATTATTAATATGATTTTTACTTGAACCAGAACTATAATTATCTATGCTCATAATTTTATATTTTGTATCTCTTAAAAGTTTTTCTATCAAATTTGCACCAACAAATCCTGCTCCACCTGTTACTACAATAATATTATTAATCATTTTTTTACTGAATCTTTTTAATTAAATTTTTATCTAAAACAATATAAAATTCTTTTCCATCAATATTTCTTTTTTTTTCTGCTTTAAACAATAATTCATTAAAATGCTGTGTATTGTCATTTATAAAATAATGAGCATTAATAAGAGGATTGTAATTATACTTATCAAACTCTTTAAAAATCCTGTCAATGTTTTTTAATGAAAAGATTGTAAAAGAGATAAAAATTAGAAAAGTTATTTTTTTTTCTAATTTTAAGTTTAGATTAAGTCTCCTTTCAATAAAAATGCTTAAAGGTATAAAAATGGATAGTGCAATGAGTGTAAAACCACCGTATCTTAAAGCAGGATGATTTAAAAACCATTCAAGAAGTAAAAGTATAATTGTAGCATAGAATAAATAAAACTTCTTTTCAGTTAGTTTTATTTTTTTAAATTTAACTAAATAAATTGAAGAAATTATTACAATTAAAAATAAAGATAATAAAAAATCTGAAATTTTATTAAAAAAATGATTTTGCATCCAGTTTGGAAACCAATTAAGTCCAGATAAGTAAAACTGAACATCATCTATTCTATAAGTTGGACTTGCCCCAGCTTTTGACCAAAGCTCATACCAAGTTTTCATTTCTATCACCTCTTTTTTTGGTATGGACCAAGAAAACGAATCTATACATGTAAAGCTGGCAGGATAAATCAAACAACCTGAATTTGAGAAAGTCGTAAATATAAAAATTGCACTTCCGATCAAAAAATAGTAACTCACCCTCTCAAAAAAGATTTTCTTATAAAAGCTTTCTTTGAATAAGATTTTCCTAAACTCAAAAAAAAGAATTAAAATCAAGATTGTATAAATCAGATAAAAACTTTTTAGTGAAATTATAAGAAGTATTGTGATAGATATTTTTTGATAATAATGTTTAAAATTTGTTTCATTCAGTTTTTTATTTGTTCCCTCTAGATAATAAATAGCTAAAATAAAAATAAGAATTAATGCTGATCTATCAGTTCCATGTTCAGCTAATCTGTGAAAAATTGTGTTTATAAATAATAACGAGAGGAGTGATAATATTAATATAAAGTCAAATCTTTTATTTTTTAATTGATTAAATATTTTTTGAATGAAAAATATATTTGAAAAAATTAAAAAATATACAGCCCCACTATGTATTAAAGATTTCTCTAAAAATGGGAGGTAAAACAAAGAATTAAAATAGAATATGGAAGATGGTGTACGAAATCCATGCTCTAAATTACCTAAACCAAATATCTTTTTAAATTCAATTAATGAAATTGTATAGGGAAAATGATAGTAGAAAAAATCATCATGGGTTTTATACATTAAAATGCCAATGAATAAAATAGACGAAACTAGTAAAGTTAATTTTATTTTTTTTTGGAATAACTTTTTTTTTAATATTAAAAAAAATGCTAAAAGGCCTAATGTCAAAAAAAGGGAATTGTGAATAAAACCATGAGGTACAAATAAATTTGTAAGATAGGATAAAATTGTCATAAATAATATACCGCTAAGGCCTAATTCTCCAATTGATAGTCTTACAGACAAAATTTTCGATGAAAGTGATCCAAATCCAATTATTGAAAATAAAATTAAAATATATCCTAAATAAAGCGCTAATATATTTGTCATTAAAAATTATTTAAATTGTATCAATTTTTTAGAATGTATTGTTTATAAAATTTAATTTTTTTTTATCTAATTTTTTTTTTGATTTCATTATTAGTTATTGATTGTAATAAAACTATTACTACAAATAAACTTTATTGTAAAAATTAAAAATCAGTATAAAAATTAATAGTTTTTTTATTTCTTATAATGACATCTAAAAATTTTAAAATTGTTGATAAATTTACTATATTTATATTCGCTTCACTTCCGGTGGCAATAATAATTGGAAATTTTTTTATAAATTTATATTTATTCTTAATATTAATATTATTCTTAAACTATATTTATAAAAATAAAGATTTTAAATGGTTAAATGACAGTAATTTTAGAATACTGTTATTATTGTATATCTACATTTGTCTAAATTCAATTTTTAATTATTTTATCAATCCTACTGCATGGGGCTTTGATGGCATTATACGTTCTTTGCTATTTTTGAAATTTTTAGTTTTGTTTCCAGCAATTCCAAAATTGTTAGACAATGATGAAAAACAAAGAAAAATTTTTAAATTTTGGTTGTTAACAATATGTATAATTGTAATCGATATATTTGTAGAGAAATATAGTGGATCAAATTTAATTGGTTTTAAAAGTATTGGGGGAAGAATTACAAGTTTTTTTTATGATGAAAATGTAATTGGGACATTTATTTTTAGTTTTGGATTTATAACCATAACTTTTTTTTTAAAAGATACATTAATAGATAAATCAAAGATATTTTTTAATTTATTAATAATTCTTGTACTTTTAAGTATTCTAATGACAGGTGAAAGATCCGCCTTTTTAAAATCTACTTTGTTATTTTTCTTTATTTTTATATGTATTGAACAAAAAAAAATTTTTTTTAAAAAGATAAATATATTATTATTTACACTTACGTTAATTGTATCCTCAATTTTACTATTTCCAAGTGTTCTATCAAAACAAACTGAATTTTTTCAAAGAATTCTTATTGTAAAAAATCCAACTTCTTTTTTACAAAGATTTGAAAATATAAAATACTTTGCACATTACGATGTAGCTATCCAAATTTTTAAAGATCATAAACTTAATGGAATTGGAAATAAAAACTTTAGAATTGCTTGTGTAAAAGAAAAATATTTTAGAGAAAATTTGAAATTTACTAATCAAAGATGTTCATCACATCCACATCAAATACACTTTGAATTATTATCAGAACAAGGTTTGTTAGGATATCTAATCTTTATTTTTTTTCTTTTTAATTTTTTAAAAAGAAAATTTTTTGATGATTTAAAAGGAAAAAATATATTTAAAATTTCTACGAATTTTTATTTGATAATTTTTTTAATTCCTCTTTTACCTAGTGGAAGTTTGTTTGCAACTTTTAATGGTTTATTATTTTGGTTTTTTTTAGGTTTAAGTAATATCAAAAGATAATTTTAAATTTTAATTTTTCTTAATGAAATATAAGTAAGTGTATATAAAACTAAGTTAAAAAATATTAATGATATTAGAATTTTTGTTTGAGATACATTCAAATAAGCAATAAAAAAAATTAATAAATTATAAAGATTGATTGATAAACCTGTTAAAGAACTAATTATCCATCTTTTAAACTTCATATGTTTTGAAAAAAAAATGAATAAAAGTTGATGAAAATGTTTTTGATCTGGGCCACTAACCTCTGACTTTTGAATTTTTTTTCTTACCATCGAAAATAAACATTCATAGGCTGGATACCATAATAAACAAGCAATAAAATAGGGTGAAATAATAGGATCTAATTTTGAGATTTGAATCAAATAAAATCCGATTAATAAAGAAATTATATATGATCCACCATCTCCACAAAAAAACTTTTCGAAAAAATTTATTATAAGTAAAGTTAAAAGTACTGTAAAAAGTACATAAAAATTTTGTATGTCTATATTTAAATCATATTTTGAAATCAAAAGTAAAATTATGTATGTTACAGATAAAAAATATCCTATTAATAAAGTATTTACTCCATCAATAAAATTTGAACCATTGATGAGAACTAATAAGCAAAATGTTACGAAAAAATACTTAAAAAATGAAAATGTTAATAAACTGTCAAAAAAAGGAATTCTTATAGAGGTTATATAATTTTTACTCAAAAGGATAAGAACAAAAATAATGGATATTTGTAATATAAATCTTTTTAATGGTGATTTTAAATAATTTAAATCCGATAATGCTCCTACAAAAAAAATTAATAAAATCAAATAATTAAAACTTGATTCAAATTGAAAAAAAAAAGCTGTAATTAGTAAAAATATAAAACCACCGCTAACTGGAACAGATTTTTCACTAACAAGAGACTTATGTGGAAAATATTTTTTATCTAAAAAGAAATTATACCTTAAAAAAGTATAATTCATGATAAAAGATAAAAAAATTGAAATTAAAATTATATCAATCTCTAACATTTATTAAATGTCTAATCTTTTTGAGCCTCAGCTAAATCACTTTCTATCATGTCTTTAACTAAGTCCTTAAAAGTAAATTTTGGCTTAAAATTTAATATCTTATAAGCTTTTCTAGCATCACCCCTTAGATATTGAACTTCATTTGGTCTAAAATAATTTTTATCGATCTTAATTATAATCTCTTTTTTTGATCCTTTTTTAATGTAACCGACCTCTTTTAAACCTTTCCCTGTCCAATAAATTTTAAAACCAAGATATTTTGATGCAATTTCTACAAACTGTCTTACAGAATAAGCTTGACCAGTAGCAACAACAAAGTCGTCAGGTTTTTTTTGTTGTAAGATTCTCCATTGCATTTCAGTATAATCCTTTGCATGTCCCCAGTCTCTTTTTGCGTTCAAATTTCCTAAATATAAAATTTCTTTACTTCCCATTTTTTTTCTAGCCAAAAATCTTGTAATTTTTCTAGTTACAAAAGTTTCTCCTCTTCTTGGGCTCTCATGATTAAACAAAATACCGTTGCATGCAAAAATTCCGTAGGATTCCCTGTATACAGATGTAATCCAATATGAGTATAACTTTGCTACACCATAAGGTGATTTTGGATAAAACTTAGATTTTTCACTAAGGATTTTTTTTCCAAAGGTTTCACCAAACAACTCAGATGTGCTGGCTTGATAAAATTTAATATTTTTTATTCTTAAAAATCTAATAGCTTCTAGTAATCTGAGTGTTCCAATTCCTGATACCTCAGATGTATACTCTGGATTATCAAATGATACCCCTACATGACTCTGAGCACCTAAATTATACACTTCATGAGGTCTTATTTTATTAATAATATTATAAATACTATTTGAGTCTGTTAAATCTCCATAATGTAGAAAAAAATTAGTCTTATTATGAGGATCTATATAGATATGATCTATTCTTTTAGTGTTAAATGTTGAAGATTTTCTAATTAATCCATGAACAACATAATTTTTTTTTAATAAAAGTTCAGCTAAATAAGAACCGTCTTGACCTGTGATTCCAGTCACTAAAGCAATTTTTTTCATTTTCTAAGTATAAATAATCTTAATATAGAAATTAAAATTAAAAAACCATCCTTAAATTCATTTACTTTTTTAAATCCACTTATTCTTGATCTTTCATATGAGGGAAAATCACACAATTTATATGAAAAAAACTTTGCTTTTACTGGCAACTCTATACAAAAAGTGAAATCATTATTTTGTAATTGTAATCTTTGAAACACTTCCGTTTTTCCCATTACATAAGTATATAAAACATCTGAAATATCTAATTTGAACAATAGTTTGCATAAACCAGTGAAAAAATAATTACCAATCAATGTAAGAAAGGTGTCATCGTCACTCCCACCCGGAGAAGTATACCTTGTACTGAACACAAAATCATAATTTTCTTCGAATTTTTTCATCATATCCTTTAAATAAATTGGATCAAAAGATCCATCAGCATTGAATATACATGAATATTTTGTTTGAGATTTATTTAAACCTTCAATTAATGCGTTACCAAAACCCTCACCTGTTTGAATTAATATCTCACAATCAAATTTTTTGACAACTTCTATAGTATTGGTATCATAACCTGGTACTATAATAATTTTTTTACATTTAATATTCAAATCATCAATTTCTTCCAAAACTTTTGGTAAAGACGTAGACTCATATTTAGCAGGTATAATTAATGTTAGATTTTCCATCAAAAATTAAAAATATATTAAAAAATTTTTTCTTATAGCATATAAGGTCAATCTAAAAACATAAAATATTGAAAGAAAAAAATTATATTTTAAATAATAATTATACAAGTAGAAAGCGTCTAAAAATTTTTGTATTGTTGAACTTGATAAAGAATTATCTGTCTTTCTCCAAGAAGAAAGTTTCAAATTTATGCCATAAATTGCTTTTAATTTTTGAATAATTTTTAACCATAATAAATAATCTTCTTTAGTTTTTAGTTTAGAGAAATAAAACTTTTTAAATAAATTTTTAGATATCATTACAGTCGACAGTCCAATATCGCAACTTTTGATAAGCTCTTTAAAAGTTAAAATATCTTTTGGAACGAATGAACCAATTATCTTTGATTTGTCATTAATTATATCATAACCTGAGTGTGATATTTGAAGTCTATTTTTTTTCATAAAATCTAATTGTAACTGTAGTTTATTTTTTTTCCAAATATCATCTGCATCACAAAAAGCTAAAAATTTACCTTTAGCTAACTTTGCACCTCTATTTCTAGAAATCCCAACTCCTAAATTTTTGTAATTAACAATTAATTTAGATTTTAATTTTTTGTAACTTTTCAATAATTGCTTTACATAATCTAATTCTGATTTATCATGATCATCATATATTATTAATAATTCAATATTTTTATAAGTTTGAAGAGAAATAGAATCTAATGTTTTTTCTAAATAATTTTTTTTTTTAAAATAAGGTACAATGATTGATATCAAATCTTTTTTGACTTTCATTAGGAATCAAAATATTAAAAGTTTTTACTATTTTATTTTTTTTGTTTTCTTTATTACCACACCAATAATAAGTTTTATATTCAAAATCAATTTATCTAATATATTTGGACCTAAAATATTAAATGATTATTTACTTTTATACGATATTGAAGCAAAAAATGGTGGGGTTGTTAGTGATTTAAGAGTTCATTGGGAATATATTAAATTGCTTAGGGATAATTTTTTTAATTTAATAAAACTTACTCTTGGTGTTGATGTTACACTCATTAATTATCCACTTCATCATATAATTTTTTCTCAGATACCCTTTGCTAAAAAATTAGAAAATTATTTAGTTATTTTTTTTATTTTATCATTTATTTTACCAATACTTGTTTACAAAATTTTAGACAATCGATTTAGAAATCTCAAAAAGATCAATTTAATTATTTTAAGTTTAGTAATCCTAATTTTTCCTAGTTTTCAGTACTCTGCTATCTGGGGGAACAACCATATTACAGCATTAATTTTTTTTTCATTAGGTATTTTTTATTTAAATAATTTTAGAATAGAAAAAAGTAATTTTACTCTTATAAAATGCTTAATCTTTTTTTCTCTAGCTTGTTACACAAAACAATTTTATGTTTTTATTTTTATATATCTGCTAGTTTATATGTATAAAGTATTGCCTCTAAACACGTTTATCAAAATTTCAATTTTTTTATTAATACTTGGATTTCCTGGATTATTATTTACTGTAAAAAATCCACTCTTATTGTTTGGCCTAGCTCAACAAACAACAAACTTTACCTCATCTATATTAATTTCTGGTTCAATAATGTTTTTCTATTTAATACCTTTTATAATTCAATATTTTCTTAATCATGATGAAAAACCCGTGATCAAATTAAAAGATTATTTTTTAAATAAAAATTTTGTAATAACTATAATATTTGTATTTTGCTTAGCTATTAACTTTGAATACAATAGTTCTGTTGGCGGAGGGATCTTTCTAAAAATATCTAACTTTTTTTTCAATAATAATATTATTTTGTTTATAGCAGCGGTATTTGGGATTTATTTTCTTTTTTATTTCTCAGAGAAAGGTTTGGAAAATAAAGTTTTAACAATTCTATTACTTGTTACTTTTGGTTCAGGAATTTTTATATTTCAGAAATATTTCGAACCTATGTTTTTTATAATATTCTTAAGTTTATTCGACAAAAAAAAAATAGAGTTATTACTAGGTAAGAATAACTTCATATCAAGTTTTTATTTCTTGTCTTACTTTTGTGCAATAAACTATATATATTTTTTTGGTTTATAATTAAATAATCCTGCTAATCTCCCACAAGCTCTAGCAAAAAAAAAATTTGATTTAATTAAATTTTTTTTTGAAGGTAAAATTAAAAAAAAAATTGAAAATAATAAAAGATATAAAATCTTTAAAACTATTATAAAAATAAATTTTCTCGGATAAATACTTTCATCAATAATATTTCCAGAATATCCATACCTAAAATTTCTTTTAAAAAACCACTTTAAATTTTCTCTATTTTTTTGGATGTTTTCAATTACATATGATTTAGCATTCCATTTAATTAGATAGTTGTTTACTGATAATTTTTTGAAAAATAATTGATCTGAGCCACCAAAATTTTTTAAATTTTCATTAAATTTTATATTTTTCAACTCAAATATTTTTTTTGAAAAAAAACAATTATTAGTAGCAACCCATTCTACTTTGCTTCCATGATCTCTATGTGGCTCTAAATATTCATAACATAATTTGAAAAATTTATTCGAATATAAATGTTTTTGAGGACCTCCTACCACTGAAACATGGTTTTCTTTTATAAATTTATTCATATTAAATAACCAATTATTATTCATAATACAGTCATCATCTATAAAACCTGCAAAATCATAATCTTTTTTTTTTAAGAATTTTAAAAATAAGTTTCTAGAGTAAGGAATACTATCTTTATTTGAAACCAAAATAATAAAGTTAAATTTTGTGATAATCTTTTTTATAAAGTTTTTTTTATATTTTATTTTTTGATCAATAACGAAAACAAAAGTTAACTTTATGTAACTTATACTTTTTAATTTTTCTATAGAGTTTAGTAAATCTTTTAAAAATTTTGAATTTTTTTTACTTAACAAAATACATAAATAAATTCTCATTTAATAATTTTTTTTATATTTTTTACTATTCTTAAAATGTACAATAAATAGACAATGATTAAATTTTGACCATTATCAATTCTAATCGTGTTGCATTCTTTTAGATAGTCAATAAATCTTATTCTTGATGATAATCCACCTAATCTAAATTTTCCAAATATTTCATTTTTTTTGGTCGCCATACCTTTTAATTTATGTTTTTTTATCATTCTAAAAAACAAATCATAATCAGCAGAATATCTATATTTTAAATTGTAAAAACCTACTTTTAGTTGAGATTTTTTTTTTATAAAAAAACCTACAGAATGAGTTGTGTAAAAACCAAAGCTCCAATTGATTATTTTTGGATTAAAACCATGTAAGAGTTTATGTTTGTATACACTGCCAAATAAAAAATCTAAATTTTCGTATTTATTAAAATAAGTATTTACTATTTTCAAAGTATTCTTAAAGTAAACATCGTCGGAATTTAATATGCCAATTATACTACCAGAAGATTTTTTGATCCCTAAATTCATAGCGTCATACAAACCTTTGTCATTTAAATTTTTGAAAAATTTTACCTTACCTTTGTAGAATTTAATTATTTTTAAAGTTTTATCTGAAGAATTTCCATCCACAATAATATGTTCATAATTTCTATAATTTTGATTTTTGACACTTAAAATACAATCATTCAAAAACTTTTCTGAATTTTTTGTAACAGTAATTATGGAAATTTTATGTTTCCTCATTTAACTTTATCTATAAGATTTTTATACATTAATGAATTAGATAATGGATCAAATCTAAACAAGAAAAAATTTGCTAATTTAGATTTTTTTTTTAAATCTTTTTTATTTCTATGAAATTTTAATATTTTGTCAGTAAGCATTTTATAATCTCCAACTTTGAATAGATCTCCAAGTTTTCCACCAAGTAAAATTTCACTTGGACCTGTAGGACAATCACTTGATATAATAGGTATGTTGTACTTTTGTGCTTCTATCAAAACATTTGGTAAACCCTCATACCTAGATGTTGAAATAAAAATATTACTATGAGAAATATAATTTTCAGCATTTTTTTTGTAGCCCGCTAATAAAACTTCTTTTTCCAATTTATACTTAATTACACTTTTGTTTAAAAAATTATTCAAGATACCTCTTCCAATAATCACACATTTGAATTTGACATTTTTTATTTTTAGTAAATTTAAACTTTTGATTAAAGTAATTTGATCTTTTTGGTGTGTTAGACGTCCTATATTCAATATTTTTAGCCCATTAAATTTAGCAAAAAATTTTATTTTTTTTTTTAATCTTTTTTGGTTCAATTAAATTATATATCAAATTTGATTTGATATTAATTGTGTCTAATTCTTTTTTGAAATTTTTTGAATTAACAATAATCTGATCTGCTTTAGAGTAAATTAATTTAAAAAAAAATCTCTTAAAAATGTTATTGATATACTTTTTCAAACTTGTATTTAGCCGTGCAATTATTTTGAAACTAAAAATTTTCGACACAATTATGATCGATACATTTGATTGAAAGGATAAAATTGTAGTTTTTTTAAATGCAAAATTTGAGATTAATAGATATAGACAATAAGCAGTTTTAAAAAATCTTCTACTTTCAGACAAAAATTTAAATCGAGGATTTATTAAAACTATATCTTTTAAATATTGTGGTAATTTTCTATCAGCAGAAATTACATAAATCTTTTTATATTTTTTTGTGAGATATTTCAGTAACAAAAAAAAATTTTTTTCAACACCGCCTCCTTCAATTGAAGGAATAAAAAAAACAATATTTTTTTTCACAGTTTTAAAAATTAAATATTTTCATAGTTAGTCTACTCATTATTCTTTAATTCATAGTCAAAACATTTTTTATCTATTTTTTTTATACCAATTGATTGTTTCGATTAATCCATTTTTTAAGGAGATCTTAGGTGTCCATCCTAATTTTTTAATTCTACTTAAATCTAATTTTTTTCTTTTAGTTCCATCTGGATATTTTTTATTAAACTTTAGTTTTTTATTTGATTTAGTTATTTTTTTAATCAAATTTGCAAACTGTTTAATTGTTAGCTCTCGACCTGATCCTACGTTTATAAGGCTATTTTTTTTTATTAATCTTAAAAGGGATTTATCATTTACAAGCTTTTTATAAATTATGAATGTTATTGCGTACGCCAGATCATCTACGTGCATAATTTCTCTTCTTGGCATACCAGATCCCCAAATCTCGACTGATCTTTTATTATTTGTTTTAGAGTCAACAAATTTCTTTATTAAGGCAGGAATAAAATGGCTATTTTTTGTGTGGAAATTGTCATTTGGTCCATACAAATTACATGGCATCAAAGTAAGATAATTTGTTTTATATTGTGAATTATAAAATTCACAGGATTTCAGTCCAATTATTTTTGCTAGAGCATACGCTTCATTAGTTTTTTCTAGAGTACTAGTTAATAAATACTTTTCTTTGATGGGTTTTGAAAAATTATTAGGATAAATACATGAACTTCCAAGATTAATAAGGTGTTTAATCTTATTTTTGTATGATGCATTTATTAAATTTAATTGTATTTCTATATTTTCATTTAAAAATTCAACAGGATATGTTGAATTTGCCAATATTCCTCCTACTTTTCCCGCACAATTGATAATTATGTCAGGCTTATTTTTTTTTATAAATTTTTCAACTTTTTTCTTATCAAGTAAATTTAATTTTTTTTTGTCTAAATATATTAGTTTATTTATATTATTTTTTCTTAAGTAGTTAATAAGAGAGCTTCCCACCATCCCGCGATGTCCAGCAATATAAATTTTTTTATTTTTTATAATATTAAATTCTCGCATTATCGTGAAATTCAATAATAAATGAAAATTTTTCTTGAATTAATCAATACTAACATTAAATGTAACTCGAAGAAATAAATAATTTATCTTAAAATATGTCAAGATGCCCAAATCCAAATTGCAATGAACCAATTAGTATATTATATCACTCAAATTCTTATAATGGTTCACAAAAAATCAATTTCAATTGCACTTCTGATACTGTTTTTAAACCTCAATTGAATATTTGCTCAAGATGCGATCTGATATTTTCAGATTTAATTTATAATTTTGATAATAGAAGTTTAGAAAAAAAATATTCAGAGGTTGTTGATGAAAAATATATAAGTCAAATTAAATATAAAAATTATTATTTCGAAAAAATGTTTTCTAAAGTACTTCCATTTATAAATAAGAATTCATCAGTTTTAGAAATCGGGTCTTATTATGGAGTCCTTGGTAATCTAATTAAAAGAAATGAAAAAGTTAAATCGTATACTGGTCTAGAATTATCTGAACATGGCGTAAAATACTCAAAAGACGTCTTTAATTTAGAAATTTTTAACGAGACTATTGAGGAACATTCTAAAAAAGGAAATAAATACGATTTGATTATTTTAGCTGATGTGGTCGAACATTTTAATAATCCATTTAGAGATTTTGAACTAATGCATAATATGTTAGATAAAAACGGTATAATAGCTTTTACAACTTACGATATGGATACAATTTATCCTAAAATAAAAAAATATAATTATCATTGGATAATTCCTTTTCATTTATTCTATTTTTCAGAAAAAAGCTTAAAAAAAATCTTAATTGAAAAAAATTTAAAAATACTAAAAAAAATAAATGATCCACGCTATGTAAGTTTTGGGTATTTATTGGAAAAATTACTTTTAATTTTTCCAAGTTTTGCAATTTTATGGAAATTACTTAAGAAAATTAACTTTTTAAAAAAAATGACAATAAAAGTGGATTTAAAAGATTTAAAACTTTTTATAGTCAATAAAAACTAAAATATTTTTAATTTTGGTAATGGAAAAATAAATTTAACTTTATTTTTCAGCGCTTTTTTTTCTCTGACTAGAATTTCATTTTTAAAATGCCAGGGCAAAACTAAATAATAATTAGGTTGAATTTTTCTTGATTTATTCTCTGAAATTATTTTAATTTTTGTACCTGGAGTATATAAATTGAATTTTAATGGATTTCTATCTGCAATAAAATCAATTTCTTTTTTTCCTAAACGACAGAACTGTAATAAAATATTTCCTTTTGTAGATGCGCCATAACCATGGATTGATTGTTTTTTTTGTTTAATTTTTTTGATAAGTTTAGAAAGTTCATTACATATAGACAAAATTTTTTTAAAAAAAATTTGTAAAGTCTCTATTTTCTCAATTTTATTTTTACTTTCTAAACTTAAAACTCTTTTTACTGAACTTTGAGTTTTATATTTGGATTTTTCATGAACAATAAAATATCTGGAACTACCACCATTTATATCATTGAACTCATGTTTAAATACCCTCAAATTATTTTTTTTTACCATTTCAACAATAACTTTTGATGAAAAATAACTTAGATGTTCATGACAAATGGTATCGAAAACATTATTTTTAATTATGCTATATAAATCTGCATGCTCTAGTATAAAAATACCATTATCATCTAATATTTCTTTCACATCTTTAAGAAAATCATTTGGATTTCTTAGATCATAAAATACAGAAAGTGCAGTTATAATTTTAAATTTTTTTAATTTTAGTTTTAAAATTTTATTTTTTTGAAAAAAAGAAGATACTTTATAATCAATTTGTTTATAATAATTTTTATATTTATTAATTAATGGATCTATACCAACAGTTTTGATATTTTTTGGATAAAAGCTTAATAAAGTACCATCATTACTAGCTATATCTAAAACGTAATCACCAGATTTAATATTCACAGATTTAATAGCAGTTTGAACAGTTTTTTTTACATGACTGGTCATGGTCTTGTTTATTCCAGTCCTATAACCATATCCTTTGCCATAAAGATATCTTGGATCAAAATATCTATCTAACTGAACTAGTTTACAAGAATTACAAATTACAAGATTCAAATTATCTTTTGGTATGTTTTCTTTTAATGTTTTTCCAAAACGTCCAGAAAAACTTAATTTACCTAAACTAAATACCTTTTTTAAATTTTTTGATTTACAATTATTACAAATATTATTTTGCATTTATTTTAGTTTATATTTTAGAATTAATATTTTGAATAGATTATCTTATTTTTTTTTAAAAGAAAAAAATAGCAATTTAATTAAAGAACTGAATATATGTTTTAATTTCATTTTTGAATCCCCTTGTTTTCTATATGGAAGATCAATTGAAATCTCTTTTATGTCATATTTTAAACTCAGCATATATATGCTCTTCCAAAAATAACTGTAATCAGTATCATCCTTTAAAATCAAGTCCTTTAGATTTACTTTTTTTCTATTAATACATCTAAAAGCACCAGAAGCATCGAATTTAATCCCAAGTAGAAGAAAAATTAAATAATATCTTGAATAAGTTATAAATATTCTTAACAAAGGCCATGTTTTTAATGAATTTTTTTTTAAAAACCTATTAGATATTGTGATGTGATTTTTTTTAGTTTTTTCAATCATTTTTTTTATGTACTTTGGGTCATGTGTTCCATCGCCATCCATAGTAACAATTAAATCATAATTTTTTTTATAACACCAAATTAATCCATCCATATGTGCAGAGCCTATACCTGATTTACTTGTTCTTAACATATGAAAAATATTCTTATTTTTTTTTTGTAATTTTTTTATTTCTTGAGTGGTGCCATCATTTGAATTATCATTAATATATAAAATTGGAAATTTGTTTAATTTTCTAATTTTACTCAACAAATAGTGAATATTTTTCTTTTCGTTGTATACTGGTATTATAATTATAGTTTTCATAATAGAAGGCTTTTATATTATACGTTTTATAAAATAGCTAATTTAATAAGAACAAAGATATGTCTTTTAAAGCTCAAAAAAAAGAAATATTAATAACTATACTATTTTGAATGGTGATCATTACATTATTTTTATTAGAAATAATTGTAATTAGTTTTTATGAAAATTAATCTTATTTTTTTTTTGGCAAGGTTTGGCAAAGGTGGTGCTGGAAATTCTGTTTTTAGATTGTGTAAAAATTTAAATAAGAAAAAATATAATATTTTTGTTATATGTTTAAATAAGTGTGCTTATGAAAAAGAGTTGGTTAAAAATGGAATTAAAGTAATTAAAATTACTGCTTCAAGAGTTTTATTTTCAATATCTGATTTAAAAAAACATTTATCTCGAATAACAGGAAAATTTAATAAAAATATACTTATTTCAAATATAAATTATACAAATCTGCTATGTGCAATATCAATAAAAAAAGGTTTAAATTTAAAGCTTGTAGGGATTGAGAGAACCCCGCTCAAAGAATTAGAAATTTATTTTGGTTTAGTAGATAGATTAAAAAAAATTATTATGAGAATTTTAATTAAGTTTTTTTATAAAAAATTTGATTTGATAATTTGTAACTCCAAATATATGAGTAGGTATTTAAAAACAAAATACAAAATATCATCAAAAACTATTTTTCCACCATCTTTAAAAAAAGTAATTTTTACAAAAAAAAAATATGTTCCAATGAAAAAATATTTCAAACTAAAGATAATTACTGTTTGTAGACTGTCACGAGAAAAAAATATATTTGAGATTATAAACGCTATAAAAGATATAAACTCCTCTCAAATTATATTAAGAATAATTGGAGATGGACAATTAAAACTTGATTTAAAAAATTACATTAAAAAAATTAATACCCCTAATAAAGTTGAAATTTTAGGATATAAAACGAATCCTTATAAATATCTTTCCAAATCTGATTTATACATAAATTCTTCTCATTTCGAAGGATTTCCAAATTCTGTAGTTGAAGCAATAAACGCTGGCTTACCAATAATATCCTCTCAAAGTCATGGTGGTATTAATGATATACTTTTAAATGGAAAGGCAGGAACAATTTATAATAATGATGTAAACGATTTAAGAAATAAAATACTTAGCTTTTTAAGTAATAATCAAAAATATCAAAAAAAAAACAAAACTAGCAAAATTAAACTTAAAAAATTTCACTTTTGACAAACATATTAAAAAATTTGAAGATGAGATTTCTAAACTCTACAACTTATAATAATTTTTAAACCACAATAAGGTATTTTGAAGTCCTTTATCAATAGATGTAAGATTTATTTTTCCTAAAATTCTATATATTTTTTTATTGTCACCGTGAGTTTTTACAACATCTGCTTGTTGTAATTTTCTTTTATATAAAAGCGGTTTTTTTGAAGTAAGATTATTTATCTTTTTTATTATGTCCATAAGCTTCACTGGATTATTTGAACAAATATTAAAAATTTCATTTGATTTTAATTTCTTTTTACAAAAAATTATCTTTTCGACTAAATTACATGCGTCTTGAATATAAGTAAAATCTCTTGTGTGATTTCCATAATTATTTAGATAAAATTTATTCTTATTATCATAACAAGATTTTAAATATTTCATCATAAACATGTCTGGTCTCCCCCACTCGCCAAATACTGTAAAAAATCTTAAACCAATAAATTTAATATTGTATTGACTGGAAAAAATTGATGCTAAATCTTCATTATTTTTCTTCGAAAGAGCATAAATATTTTTTGGATTTACGTTTTGAATTTCTTTTAAAGGAAATTTTTTAGAATCACCATATATTGAACTTGAAGAGGCATAAATTATTTTTTTAATTCCATATTTTCGAGCTAAATCAACAAGATTATAAAAACCTAAAATATTATTATTCACAAACTCTCTAGGTTTTTTTATTGAATATCTTACACCGGCCTGTGCTGCTAAATTGATTATTAAAGATATTTTTCTATTGAACACTTTTTCTAGACTAGATAAATTTTTTAAATCTACTTTTTTAAAAATAAAATTTTTATTCATTTTTAATTCTTTAATTCTATCTTTTTTCAATCTTTGTGAGTAATAGGAATTAATATTATCAATACCAATAATTTTAATATTTTTTTTTGCTAATAATAACCTCGAAAGATTGAAGCCTATAAAACCTGCTACACCTGTAATTAATATTTGCATAAAAATTATATTGATATATCAATATTAATTCATAAACGATATAAATATTTCATGTTAAAAATATGTGTACTTGGACTTGGTTATGTTGGTCTGCCTATTTGCCTTAAACTTTCAAGTACATTTAAAACCGTTGGATACGATATAAGCAAAAATAGAATAAATAGTCTTACTAAAGGAAATGATTTAAATAATGAGTATAAAAAAAATCAATTAATCAAAAAAAATTTAAGATTTTCTTACAAAATTCAAGATTTGAAAAATTGTAACTTTTTCATTATTTGTGTTCCAACTCCAATAAATAATTCTAATCGACCAAATTTAAGTTATGTTGAAAAAAGTTTTGATCTTATTTCAAAAATTATAAAAAAAGACGATATAATTGTTTTAGAATCTACAGTATACCCAGGTGTAACAAAAAAATGTACTAAGAAATTAGAAAATAAAACAAATTTAATTAATAATAAAGATATTAGTATTTGTTATAGCCCTGAAAGAATTAATCCAGGTGACAAAAAAAAGAACTTAAACAATATTAATAAAATTCTTGCTTATGAAGGTCAAGATAAAAAAATCAAAACTAAACTAATTAATGTTTATAAGAAAATTTCAAAAAAAATAATTTTTACAAAAAATATAAATGAAGCTGAAACAGCAAAGGGTATTGAAAATATACAAAGAGATTTAAACATAGCTTTATTCAATGAAATATTAATTATTTGTAATAAGTTAAAATTAAATTTTAATGAGGTAATCCGTTTGGCCTCAACAAAATGGAATTTTTTGAAATTCAATCCAGGATTAGTAGGTGGACATTGCTTGCCAGTTGATCCTTATTATTTAACTCATGTAGCTAATAAAAAGGGCTACAAATCTAAAGTAACTTTATCGGGCAGACAGATAAATAACTTCATGAAAAAATATGTAATAGATTTTACAAATTCAACTATTGCTAAAAGCCAAATAACAAAAAAAAAAGTAAAATTATGCATAGTTGGCCTTACTTATAAATATGGAGTTGCTGATACAAGAAATTCTCAAAAATTAGAAATTTATCGTTATTTTAAAAGTTTATTTAATTTCACAAAAGGTTTTGATCCATTTTTAAAGTCTAAAGACAAATTAAATGACAAAGAAATAAAAGAATATGATTTTTTTCTATTTCTCTCAAAAGGAGAAAAGTTTAAAAAATTAACAAAAAAAATCGAAAATAAAAAAATAATAGATCCTTTTTCTTATTATTCTAATTAGATAAAATTTGATTTATTTTTTTAAAATGAGTGAAAAAGGTAAAATTTTTAGAATACTTTTTTAAACTTATTTTTTTACTATTAATCTCACTAATCTTCATTTGTTTAAAAGTAAAATATCTATGCTTTAAGGAGATTTTATCATTATTTTCGTATAACAATCCATTATTTGAGTTATCTAAAATTTCAGATGGACCAGTTTTTGAATCAGCAGCAATAACTAATTTGTTTAAAAAACCAGCCTCGATTAAGGTAAAACCTGGATCTTCATAAAAAGAAGAAGATATATAACAATCACAATTTTCAATATAACAAAATACATTTTTTTTATATCCTAATAGAAAAACTTTTTTTTCTAAGTCTAAAACCTTTATTTGTTTTGTAAGATTATTTTTTTCTTCTCCTTCTCCCAAGATAACTAAATTTAATTTTGGATATTTGACTAAGATTTCTTTAAAAGAGTTCAGTAACAATTTAAAATTTTTTTGTTTTGTTAACCTGCCAATTCCTAAAATATACTCTACCCCAATAAATTTTTTGTCTATTTTTTCCTTCTTTTGAGTATTTATTAATTTTATATTTAAAATTGGATCATAAAGTAATTTAAGTTTATGTTTTGGAAAAATATTCAATTGTTCAATTTTTTTCATAGCAGATTTGGTAGGACAAGTAATAATATGAACTTTCTTTGAAAATAAAGACCAAAGAAATTTTCTTAATAAGTTGAGTTTTGGTGTGCCCGAAATTCTTATGATTAATTTTGTCTCAAATTTAAATAAAAAAAATAAAACCAATGGCAAAGATACGATCAGATGGGATATCAAATATTTTGGTTTTTCTTTTTTTAATAAATTTTTTAATGAATTAAAGCTTAAGATAAAAATAATTAATTGAGAAATCCTGCTTTTGAAAAAACTTCCTTTAGGTAACAAATTATAAAAACTCTTTTGATATAATTTAATTACATCTATACCATATAATTTATTTTTTTTTTCTTCCCATTCTCCAACGGAGTCAATGATTGAAGTTTCAAATTTTTTGACTTTATCATATCTTTTTATTGAATTAATTGAGTTAATTACAGCATCTACTGTAGCTATATTAGACAAAAAAGGTGACCAATAAAATAACTTCATAAGTTTAATTTTGGATAGAATATTTTCATAATATTATAATTGTTTCCTAAACCCAAATTCATACTTTAATTGTTCGTAGCAAAAAAAATGTATCCAATTGGATAAATTTTTTTGGGATCAGTTTTAATGAATAATCTTATCAATCTGTCCAAAAATAAAGACAGCAAAACTAACAATTGATAGATAACCGGCAAATATTTTAGGTAACTTCTAAGTAAAGAAATGCAAGCTAAAAATGGGCCCGTCCCAAGCTCAATAATCTCTATATCTTTAAAGTTGTTTGATTTTAATAATTCTACTAAGTGATCTTTTGTGAATCTTGAATAATCTTTTGGTGCCCCATGAACTCTAAAAAGAAAAGGAGTTGAACCAATGATTTTTCCATTCTTTTTACAAATTGTAGATAAATTTCTTAAAGCTAAATTGGGATCCAAAAGATGTTCTAAAACATTAAATATAATAATGTAATCAAATCTAATTTTTAAAAAGATGTTTTTTTGTAAATCAATATTTAGATATTCCTTATTTGAGGGATTAATATTAGAAAAAGTAATTTTACAATTATCTAAATTGGGACTACAAAAGTTTTTGTCAATTTTTTCAGAAGCTCCGAATTCTATAATATCTCCCTCAATTTTGAATTTTTTAAAAATTTCTAATTGAAATATTCTTAAAATAGACTTATTTGAAAATATTAATTTAAAATAATTCATTATTAATCATCTTATGAATGATTGTTTTAAATCTTAATTTAGGTTTCCATTTCAATATTTTTTGGGTATCTGCAATATTAGCTTTATAACTTCTTAAATCAATTTTTCTCTTATATCTTGACACGTTAGTTTTTAGATTTTTTTTACTTATATTCAAATATCTAAAAACTTCATTTACGAAATCTTTTAATGAATATGTTTTCCCTGAACCTATTATGAAATCTCTTGGCTTTGTTCTTTGCATCATGAGCCAAATAGCTTTCACATAGTCGGGCGCCCATCCCCAATCTCTAACTATTTCAACATTACCTAGCCTTAATATTATACCTTTTTTTCTTTTTATTTTAAGAGCTGTATCAACAATTTTTTTTGTTACAAATTCTTTCGATCTCAAAGGAGACTCATGATTAAATAAAACTCCTGTACAACAGTAAATATTATATCTTTCTCTATAAATTTTAATTAACCAGTAGGCAGCCGCTTTAGATACTCCATATGGACTTTGAGGTTCTATTTTTGAGTGAATATTGAAAAAATTTTTTTTATTGTCACCGTAAAATTGACCTGACCCAGCATTAAATAATTTAGCCTTGTATTGTTTGTGTTTTAAAATTCTTAAAATATTTAAGATACCTTCAGTGTTGCTCTTGAGAGAAATTTCTGGAGTTTCAAAAGACTTCACTACCGAAGACTCTCCTGCTAAATAATAAATTTCATTAATTTTTGAATTTAGAGTTTTTTTGCAAAAATTTAAATCAGTAGCTACACCTTTTAAAAGATTAATTTCTTTAATTATTTTTAATTTTTTTAAACGGTGTAAATTTCTACTTGACTTATTTCTCGTTGTTCCAATTACTCTGTATCCTTTTTGTAATAAAAAATGTGATAAATAAGCACCATCCTGACCTGTAATTCCAAAGATAATTGCAGTTTTTTTATATTTCATATAAATAATCCGAAATTATTTCTAATACTTTTGTTATAGTTATTAAACTAATTTTTTTTATGAGTAAAACACTTATATTTACAGCAACATATAATGAGAAAGATAATATAAAAACACTTATTGAAAAACTAAATAATCTTAAAATTGATATAGACATTCTTGTAATAGATGACAAAAGTCCAGATGGTACTTGGAAAATTTTAGAGGAATTAAAAAAAAATTTTAAAAATTTAAGAGTAATTTTGAGGGATGGTAAGGCAGGTTTAGATACTGCCCATAAATTTGCATATCAATATGCAAAAGATATAGGTTATGAAAACTTTATTTCTATGGATGCTGACCTCTCTCATGACCCTGATGAGATACCAAAAATTTTAAATAAATTAGATAATAATTCTTTTGTAATTGGTTCAAGGTACATTAAAGGAGGAAAATGCGAAATGAGTGGTTTCAGATTAGTTTTAAGTATTTTTGGAAATAAATTAATTAAAAAAGTTCTAGGATTAAATTGTAATGAATTTACCACATCATATAGAGGATTTAATCTGATCAAGTTAAAGAATTTTAATTTAAATATTGTTAATTCAAAAGGTTATAGTTTTTTTATGGAGACTATTTATAGACTACACTTACATGGTGTTAAAATAAATGAGATTCCAATTAATTTCAAAAATAGAAAACAAGGGAAATCTAAAATACCCTCAATTGAAATCTTTAGAACCCTAAAAAATTTATTTTTTTTATATTTTCAAAGTAAAGATAATATTAGATAATTTTTTCTCTTTTTAATTTAATTAATAAATTTTTAATTTTTGCATCTCTTCCATATACTTCCCAATCTGATGTGATAAGGTTGGATTTTTTTATTGAGTTTCTAAATTTTGAAATCATATCAAAATCATGAACAGTGCATATATCATGTCTTGATGAAGTGGATAATCCAATAAATTTAAGATTTGATTTAATAAAACCAATTTTAAATGAAATCAAAATTTTCACCAATTTTTTAATTATTTCATCAAAATGTTCTTTCATAAAATCTGAACATTCAACTGAAATTTTTTGTTTACCAGAGGATTTGTATAAAAATATCCTAAAAATAGACGTATTCTTAGAAAAAACTTGTATGTAAATATTTTTAAAAAAATTATTATCATACTCAAAATCTAATTGTTTTACTCTAAAACTTTTAGACTCCAAAGGTTTTAAAAAATATTTATATATTAACCCAACAGGATTTGCGGTCCAAATAATTTTTTCACTATCTATAATTTTTTTATTATAATTTAACTTTAAATGTTTATTTTCCCAAATTGGAATTACTTTTTTCCCACAAAAAATCTTTACATTTTTTGATATTAAGTAATTTTTAAATTTTTCAAAAATAACATTATAACCGTTTATTGGTAATGCAGCTTTATGAAAAATTTTTAATTTTTTTGACTCTAAAGCATAAATTTGATCATAGATTTGTTTTTCTTTAAGCTTTTTAATCCTATTCTCGTCTTCAATACTGGTAATTCTATCTAATTGGAAATTGATGGCATTATCATAAATTAAATCATCAGGATTGATTTTTAATTTTCTAACAATATCCTTTAAAAAAATACT
Organism: Pelagibacteraceae bacterium TMED65; assembly: GCA_002167215.1. Next base: position 36,224 of record NHDS01000004.1, on the reverse strand, counting down.
AATATCTTTATCATAAAGATCAAATCTGTCAGATAAAGTTATATTTTTTAATTTATTGGTGGTTTTAAATTTAATTTTTTTAATTACAGGACATTCAAATTTATTTGATGAGATAGTTTGATGATCTAAATATTCAGTAAAACTATGGGTAGTATAATTGAAAATATCCAAATCTTTTTTAATAATAGAATGAACTTTCTTATACCAATCTGATTTTACGTTTAAATAATGGCAGCCATTTAGAAAAAAATTATTTTTGTGATTGATATCACTTAAAACTCCACCAAGACTATTACCGCCCTCATAAATTGTAACATCATATTTTTCACATAAATATATTGCTATAACAACGCCTGTGATTCCTCCGCCAATAATCGTAATTTTTTTTTTCACAATGGTAAATATATTTTAAAATTTAATTAACTTTTAAAACAATATATATATCTTTTAAGTTTATTATGAACACTTTTAAAAAAAATATCACTAATCATTTTAAAAAATTAAAAATTAAAAAAAATGATCATATTTTAGTTTATTCGAAATTATCCTCTTTTGGAATAATAGACAGGCATTTTTCCAAAAAATTTTTAGATATTTTAATTAAATATATAGGTTCAAATGGAACAATCATTATGCCAAGTTACACTTTTGAAAATAAAGATTATATTTTCAATATAAATACCCTAAAACATAATTATTCTTCAAGTTTATTAGTCAAAGAATTTTTTAAAATCAAAAACATTAGGAGTAAAAGACTTATTCATAGTCATATTGCGCTAGGACTTAAAGCAAAGATTCTAAAAAGGAAAATTGATCCTAGTATATCCTTAGGTCGAAATTCTGATTTTGATTTAATGACAAAAAATAATTTTAAATGTGTTTTTCTTGGTTGTGATGCTAATGAAGCAGGAACTTTTTTTATACATTTAGAGTATTTGAATAAAGTTCCTTATAGAAAAGATATCATTTTGAAAAAAAAAATTTTACATGGAAAAAAAAGTAAAATAATAAAAGTTAAATATTCAAGTCGCCCAGAGGAGATGCAGTTTGACTTTAACTCAGCATTTAAAAAGCTTAAAAGACTAGGAGCAACAATTAATAAAGTCGAGTTAAAATATGGTTTTAGTTACTCTTTAAGTTTAAAAGATTTTCTAAAGTATGGAAATAAAATGCTCAAAAAAAATAAATATGCATTAGTTAAAAAAAAATAAAATGACACACCCTAAGTTTATAAGATTATTTTTAAAAAATGTTAAAAAATATCCAAATAATATTTTGTTTGAAAGTGCAAATAATAGAATTACCTATAAAGAATTTTATAATCTATGCATTAAATTTAAAGATTATATCTGTCAAGAAAGTGGAAGAAAAACTCCTGTTGTATGCATATTAGAGTCAAAAAAAAAATTTGATTATGTTTCTATGATTGGGACAATTTTGGCTGGTGGATATTACGTCCCAATAAATAAAGATATGCCTTTAAAAAAGATACAACAAATTGTCAAAATTTGTGATGCAAATTTTTTTTCATCAGAGAAAAAAATGAAATTTAAATCAAATACAAAATTAGTTGATGAAAAAAAAATTTTAAATTTTAGATTAAACAATAAAAAAAAAAAATATTTGATATCAAAAAATGCTTATATTCTTTTTACATCAGGAACCACAGGTGAACCTAAAGGAGTAATAATATCTAAGAAAAATTTGGATGCATATATTGAGTGGATAGTAAAAAAAATTAATCTTAAGGTGAACGAACACTGTTCACAATTTATTTCTATAAGTTTCGATGTTTCTGTATGTGATTTTTACACTTCTATTTGCTCAGGGGGTAAACTTTTTTTGCCGAGTAAATTCGATATGATTTTTCCTGGTAATATGATTAGTAAAAACAAGATTTCATATTTAGTAAGTACACCTAGTTTAATAGACTATATAGATAGTTCCAAAGGTTTAAATAAAAAAAATTTTAAGTTTATAAATAAAATTTTATTTTGTGGAGAGCCACTTTATGAAAATCAGGTAAAAAAAATCTTTAAACAAAATTCTAAAATAAAAATTTTTAATTGCTATGGACCTACAGAAACAACTGTTTCTGTTACTTGTTGTAAAATTACCAAAAAAAATTTTAAAAATTTATCTGATGGGGTAATGTCAATAGGCAAAGCTATTCCAAGCTCAAAATTAAGTCTAATTAAAGATAAAAAATTTCAAAAGAAGGAAGGTGAAATCTTAATTTCAGGCAAACAAATATCCTCTGGATATTTAAATAGTCCTTTGGAAACAAAAAAAAAGTTCGTTACTATTGATAATATAAGATATTTCAGAACAGGAGATTATGCCAATAATTATAGAGGTAATTTTTATTTCAAAAATAGACTAGATAATCAAATAAAATATAAAGGACACAGGATTGAATTAAATGAAATAAATTATTTTTTAAGAGAATATGGATTTAATAACACTTACACAAATCTTTTTAAAAATGAAATTGTTTCATTTATACAAGGGAAACATATGAATATAGAAAAAATAAAGAAATTTTTACGAAATAAAATTGAACAATATAAAATTCCGAGTAATTTTGTCTTTTTAAAAAAATTTCCATTAAATAAAAGTGGAAAAATAAATATTAAAAAGTTAGAAAATTTGGCCAATGATTGAAAAAAAATTACTCAAAATTTTTAAAAAGGAATTTAAAATTAACGACAACTTAAAAAAAAACTTAATAGCTAAAAAAAAAGATATTAAAATGAATATTTTTAAAAACTGGGATAGTATGAAACATGTGAAAATTCTAACATCTATCGAAAATGAATTTAAAATTAAAATTAACTCAAAAAACGAAAAATATTTTCAAAGTTTTCAAAATGGAATTAATTATCTAAAAAAAAAATTATTGCCTAAAGTCATTAGTGTCAAATCTAGGAAAAGAGTATAAGTCATTTTTTTTATTTCTTTCAAATGCATATGGTTTAGTTGTAAATCCTATTTTAAATTTATATTTTTTTAAAATTCTTATGGTATTTTTGTTATACGAACCATATGGATAGCAAAATGAGTAATAATCTTTGTTTAATTTAAATTTTTTTGATAAAAAATTAATTGATTTAGAAATCTCTTTTTCTTGATCATCTTTATTTAAATATTGCATCCATTCATGATTGGTACTATGTGAACCAAAATGCATTCCAAAATTAATCATTTCATTTATATTGTCTTCATTCAAATATAATTTTTTTCTGAATTCTTCATAATCTTTCGTAACATATTTTTTAAATAAATAGTCATTTGTTATATAACGTACTTTTTTTGGTAAAATAAATTGTAAAAGTTTTTTAATAAAAGATAATTCTTCAGTGTCGTATCTGTCATTCATTTTAAAATTGGAAAAATTGATTTTTTTTAGATCAATTTGAAATCTTTTAAAGCAAAAGTTCTCAATTTCTGATAATAATTTCCTTTTATTTTTTACTGATGCAATTACAAACTGAATTTTGTTAACATCTAATATAAATTCTTTTTCAAAAATTTTTACTGGTGGAAAAAACAATCCCTGCAATTTGAATTTATCCAATACAGGCAAAACATACTTGTAGTGATCGTAATAACCATCATCAAATGTTAAAAATGCAAATGGTTTTTTATATTTCTTTTTATCATTGTTTAGTTCTAGAATATCTTCCAACTTGATAACATTAAAATTTTTTTTCAAATAATTAATTTGATCTTTAAATTTCTTAAGTTCTAAATAATTAATATTTTTAAATTTATTGCTTTTAAATTCTCTTACGTAATGATAAGTAACTCCAGAAATCTTATTTTTTAAAGTATTAATATTCATGATAAAATTATTTTAATATATATATAACAAACTCAAAATAAAACTAACAAAATGTTATTAAAAGAAGTTAAAAATTATTGGAATAAGTTAGAAACTGAAAACCTTGATATGTGTGCAAGCTTTACATTATTTAGGCTTTTAAAAAATAATAATTTTAAATTTAAAAAAACAAATATTTTAGATGTTGGTTTTGGAGAGGGTCAAAACTTGTTAGAATTTCAAAAAAGAGGTGCAAATATTTATGGGATTGAATTAAGAAAAGAAAAAATAAAAAAAATTATAAAATTTTCTAAACAAAAAAGAGAGAATTTCTATTATTGTGATTTAAATGTATCTTTTCCTAAGTTAGAAAAAAAATTTGATTTAATTTTTAGTCTAGATACTTTTAATTATTTGACAAAATTGAAACAACTTGACTACTTTAGTAATTGTCACAAATATTTGAAAAAAAATGGTTTTTTTTTAATTCATTATCCACAAATTCAACTTCTAAAGAAAAAAAATAAGAATATTTTTGATTATGTAATTTCAAAAAAAAATTATAATAAAAGTTATTTTTTTGAGGAAGAAAATCCTATAATTTTTTTAAAAGATAAAGATATAAATGAAATAATAAATATAAATAAAAAAAGATACAAATTAATATCTTCTATTTTCGATACAAATACTGTTTCTAAAAGTGACTCCTCAAAATTGACAATAAATCGTTTCCTTTTATTTAAAAAGAATTAAATTTAGATTTTGTTTTAAAATCTTTTTCAATAAACTTGTAATTAATTATATTTACTCGATTGTGACTCAATTGTTCAAAAAACATTTTTTTGAAATAGCTTTTTTCAAAATTAAATCTTTTTTGTTTTTTGATAGCTGCTAGCCAAAAATCTTTTTTTGCATAATAAGGCAATTTTGCCTGGTTAGTAACATTATTAGGAATAAGTTCATTGTCCACTAATACCAGCTTACCCCCTATATAAACCCATACATTTGCTTTCATAATTTGTTTTTTATTTAATGGTTTTAATTTATCGACATTATTGAGCATTTTTTTATACTGGTTAATTGTTTTTGCATCATTTAAAAAGCCGAGTTTGCTATATTTAGTATTACCACAAACTATCGAGGGTATACCAAGACAAGCATATTCCAAAGAAACTGTGCCATGCGAAGAGACTGTTGAAATTATATTTTTACTGAGTTCTCGATTTGAAAGTCTGTTATCGAATAAACGGATATGATTATATTTTTTTTCATACCTCAAAACTTCTTGTACAGTTGTTGTTGAGGTTTTGGGATACTCGTGCTCTAGAGGATGAGGCTTAATTATCCAATTTATATGATTATAATCTTTAATAATTTCCAAAGTTGATTTAAGCCATGTCAAATTATCTTTAAAAAGCCTTCTACCTTCAGAAAAATTTCCATCTACAAATAAGTGGCTAAAAATACAAACAACAGGATTGTTGTTTTTCCATTTGTATATTTTTTTTAAACCTTTAAAGCTAATTGAATTCCTGTAAGTATTTTTAATACCCCAAGCTTTTTGACTAAAATTATCTTTTCCATTTATTCTGTTTTGAATTATTTTAGCACCTAATAATGATGCTTTTTTTTTATATTTTCTAAAAAATTTATAAAAGAATTTATAATCAATTTTATCTACAGGTGTAAAAATTTCATTTTCATTAGAAAACTTTGTGATTGTAACCAAATTAGGTCCTTTATTTCTTGAAAAAATCTTAATTTTTTTTTCTAAACAATTTTGATATGCAATTGCACCTGGTATAAATTGTTGTTCAGACTGAACACAATATTTAAAATTGTTATCTTTTATAATTTTTTTAAAACTATCATCTAAATCTAAAGCTTTTGAAAATAGATAATGTATCTTAAAGTCAAAAGTATCTGTTGAACAATTTCCAGTGTGTCTTAAAAAATGATCATAAACTATTTTTCCAAAATATACTGATCCGACTCTATAATTTAAAAATTCATCAATATTTCTCATTTTTGATAAAATTTTGATTGATTTTTTAAACTTTAGGAGACGATTGAAAAAACTACCATGTTTTAAATATACGAAATTTTTTATATTAAAGCTTCTATAAATTGACTCACCGTAATAATCACCTTCCTCTAAAATGCATACTATATCAGATTTAAATTTTTCTTGTAAGAGTTTCCCAATTAATGAGCTCATCATGTAATAAATAGGTAGATGAACAAAGCCAGTAATCATTATGCTTTTTTTTTTACCACTTAAATTTATCTTATCCCATTGGATTTTATTCTCTTTTAAATATTGCATAACGTGAGAATTTTTTGGTTCTATAATTGAATTGAATAATAATTTTTTTAGTAAATTTTTTAATCCATAATCTTGGACCATTTTGATGTACTTTGAAATTTTAAAGAAATAATAAATTTCATAAATGAAAAACTTTATATATAAAGAAAAATTTGTCATCAATTTCATTAATAAATTTAATTATTTTTGATTAAATTAATTATTTTATTAATAGGAATTATTTTTTTTTCGATTTCGAATGATCTTCCATACATTAAAATAGCTTTTGCAGCTTGCTCCATTGATGGGTATGCAGCTCTTAATAGATGGTTAGCATAAATTACAATCTTAAATCCATTATTTATTAGTTCTCCCTCACGAACCTTTGAATATGTAGATGGTACAGAAACTAAAGGTTTAAAATGTTTGCTCTTTTTAAATTTTTTTGCAAATGAAAAAATTTCTTTAGTTGTGTTACTTTTACTGTGAATTAATATAGCGTCTGCACCTGCTTTAGAATAAATTTCTGCTCTTTTAATGGCATCATTAATGTTTTTACCCAAAATGAAACTTTCTATTCTAGCAATAATCATAAAATCGTTTGATTTCCTAGATTTGCAAACTTGTTTAATTTTTTTTGCAAAACTATTTGGTTTATCTTGTTTCGCTCCTGACTGATCCTTAAAAAGTGAATTTTTTTTTAAACCTATTTTATCTTCAATTATCAATGCTGAGACACCTGCTCTTTCCAAAGATCTAACTAGAAATGGTAAATGTTCCAGTTCTCCACCATTATCACCATCGAAAATAAGTAATTTGGAGGTAACATCCATCATGTCATTTAACGAGGAAATCCTTGATGAAAAATCTAAAGAGGAATTATCTGGTTTACCCTTTGTTGCGGAGTCTGTCAAACTTGAGGACCACATTCCATCGAATTGAATAATAGAATTTTTCTTTTCTACTTTTATATTGTCAATAATTAACCCAGTCAGGGAGTTATGAGATTCTAGAATTCTGACTATGTCTTTTGACTCAATTAATCTTTTTAATAATGATGTTCTATTTTGAGGAAAGTTTTTGGATTTTGAAAATCTATTTTTTATAATAGTAGATGAGATATTTTTTGTATATTTTGGTTCAATTAATTTCCCTGACCATTTTCTTAATGTCTTTATGACTCTCAATCTTGTTTTTTTTTGAACACCTTTTTTCCAATCATCTCCATGAACAACAAAGTCTGGCTTAATTAAATTTAAATTTTCAACATAATCTAAAGTTTTTTGAGCAATAACTTTTTTCACATATTTAATATTTTGCACAACTATTTTTCTTCTATTATAGTCAAGATAGGGAATATTTTTGTAAGAAGATATTGCTTTGTCAGTAAGTAAACCAACTATTACATCACCATAAGAATTAGCAATTTTTAAAATATTGATATGTCCTTCGTGTAAAATATCTGCAGACAATCCAACGTAAACTTTTTTTCTTTTTTTCATTATTTTATTTATAACTTTTATTTTTAAATTTCACAGATCAATTATATTTTTTTGTATCAATCTTTTTAATTGTTTTAAGCTCGTTTATATGATGTCTGTACCAATTTACTTTTATTAATTTTTGGTTAATTAATATTTGTCTATTTTTTTTTAAAAAATTAATAATTTCCTCGATTTTAAAGTATTTATTTTTTTTATATAATGAATTAAATATTTTAGAAATTACGAAATAGTCTTCATTGTAGTCAAGTGTTAACCTAAATTTACTATAAAAGTTTCCTTTTTCATTTACATAATTATCAACCTTAAATTCCTTATTGTTATCCCACATATAAGGGGTAACATGTTCTTTTTCATAATCTTTTTTTGCTTTTAAAAAAGTTTTTCTCAAAGTTTTAAAATTAAATATTTCTACATCAAATCCATCAGGGAAAGTAGGCGGATGAACATTGCTTATAAAATCACTTTTTAATATGAAATATTTTTTGATTATTTTGTCCACTAACTCATAATCCATTAATGGACAATCGGATGTAATTCTTAAAATGTCTTTAGCATTAAATTTCCTTGAGCACTTATAGTACCGATCTAATAAATTTGATGGACTTCCTCTAAAAAATTTTATTTTATTTTTTTTACATAAATCAACAATTAAATCATCTTCTTTATTAATAGTTGTAGCAATGATAATTTTCTTAATAAATTTTGCTTTTTTTAACCTTTCAATTAGGTGCAATAACAGAGGTTTGTTATATCCATATAATAGAACTTTTCCAGGGAGTCTTGTACTCGAAACTCGTGCTTGAATAATACATGTTACAGATTTTTTTTTCATTTTTGAATAATTTGCTAATTAAATGAAATTTGTTCAATTATTGAACAATATATAGATTTTAAAACTCTTTTCAAGGAATAGATTAAATGTTTATATTATAAAGATTTTATAAAAATTTGATTAAATACTTTAATTGAAATATATAAAAAATTAATGAAAAAAAAAATTCTTATAACAGGCGCATACGGATTTTTAGGGAGAGAATTAGCTGTTAAATTAAAAAAGAATTCGATTGTATATGGAATAGGAAATTCCAGTAAAAATATGTCCTTTAATCATAAAAACTCTTTTAGAAAACTGATAAAAAAAAAAGTAACAACTAACACTCTCTTAAAAAATTTTAATAATATAGATTTTATTGTGCACTGCGCGGGAAGAGTGATTGGCTTAAAACCAGAGTTAGACTATAAAAAAAATGTTAATACAACAATTGAAATATTAAATTTTATTAAAAAGCTAAAAAAAAAACCGAGTGTAATTTTTTTATCTACTATTGCAGTTTATAAAACAATTAATGGAAAGAAAATAAAAGAAAATTTCGTAATTGATCCAACTTCTCATTACGCTTTTAACAAAAAAATGAGTGAGGATTTATTAAAATTTTACTCAAAGAAATATAAATTTAATCTTTTGATTGCGAGAACTACTTCACTGTTTGGTAGAGGCTTGCAAAGACAATTTATATTTGATGCTTGTAAAAAATTAAGCACTAATAACAATAATTTTTTTGGAACAGGAAATGAAGTAAGAGATTGGCTACACGTATCTGATATGTGTAATTTAATTTCAAGATTTGTTAAAAAAAAATTTCAAGGCGTAAATATAATTAATTGTGGATCGGGAACTGGATACAAAATTAAAGATGTAATATATATTTTAAAGAACCTTTTTAATAATAAATTACAGGTAAAATTTAATACTATTTCTGACTCTAACCCTTCAATAATGGTGGCAAATATATCAGCCGCTAAAAAATTTGGGTGGACTCCTAAAATAGAATTTGAGGAAGGTTTAAATGATTATGCTAAGTGGTACAAAAAAAAATTTAAAATTTAAGGTTGCATTTGCTATAAATTTTGCAAGTCAAAAATGGCTTGGTGGTTACAATATTATAGTAAATTTGATTGAAGCCATTTTAATTAATAAGAATTCTTTAATAGAGCCCGTTTTGATTTTTGAAAAAAGGTTTAAAATTAATGCAGACTTTAAAAGTAAAAAAATAAAGATACTTAAAACTAATTTATTCTCTCATATGTCTCTTACTGAGAGAATAATCGAAAAATTTCGTATTTTTTTTTTGGGTAAATCAAAGAAAATTGAGAGCTATTTGGTAAAAAATAAAATATATGCTTTATCACATACTTTGTTACCATTAGGGAAAAAATCTCAAATTAAAAGTTATCCATGGATACCTGATTTTCAATATATTTATTATCCAAATAATTTTTCTCTAAAAAATAGAATTATGAAAAATATAAATACCTTTTTTTGTGGAAATTGTTCAAGCAAAATTCTTTTAAGTAGTTTTGATGTAAAAAAAGATATACAAAAAATATCAAATAAAGCATTTGTAAATTCCAAAATAAATAGATTTACTTTTAATTTACCGGATCAAAAAGAAATTAAAAGTTTAAAATATTTAATTTATAAATATAAAATACCTAATAAATTTTTTTTTGTTCCTAATCAATATTGGGTTCACAAAAACCATATACTTATTTTAGAAACTCTTAAAAAAATCGTCAAATTAGATAAGTCAATTTGTATTATTTCAACAGGATATAAAGATGATCATAGACAATCAGGATATTTTTCAAAATTACAAAGATTTATTAAAACAAATAAACTTGTGAAAAATTATTTGTATCTTGGTACAATAAATTATTTAGATGTTCTATCATTAATGTATCATTCCGTGGCAGTGCTAAATCCATCTAAATTTGAGGGTTGGAGTAGCTCAGTTGAACAAGCTAAGTCAATGGGCAAAACTATTCTTTTATCGAACATTAATGTTCATAAAGAACAAAAACCTCAAAGGGGTTTATATTTTAATGTAAATGACAGTAATAAATTTAAAAAATTAATGATGAAAACCTGGAAAAATCATAATCGTAAAAATGAAAAAACTAATATAAATTTTGCTTACAAAAATTTAAAAAAAAGACTAATAAGCTACGCTAAAGATTATGAGAATATAATTATTAATGGCTAAAAAAAAAATTTGCATAATAGGCGGCGGTGGTCACGTTGGTTTTCCTCTTGGATTATATTTGGCGTCCAAAAATTTAGATATTTATTTGTACGAAAAAAATTTAGATATTTGTACAAAAATAAATAATGGTAAAGCTCCATATTATGAATTGGGTGCAAAAAAACTTATTTCGAAGTTTAAAAAAAATTTTATTGCAGGATATGATAATAGTTTTATTAAGGAGGCAGATATAATTATCGTATGCATAGGCACCCCAGTTGATAACGATTTGAAACCAGATTTTAAAAATTTTCTAAAATTTTTTTATTTCTTAAAAAAAATTATCAAGAAAGATCAGATAATTTTTGTAAGAAGTTCTGTTTATCCAGGCATTACTAATAAAATAAAAAATATCTTAAAAGGTAAAAATTCTAATCTAGTTTATTGTCCAGAAAGGATTTTACAAGGACGATCCTTGATCGAATTACCAAACTTACCTCAAATTATTTCTGCATATAATAAAAAATCTCTGAAAGTGAGTATAAAATTTTTTAAAAAAATAACTAAAAAAATTATTGTAACATCAATTCTTGAGGCAGAATTAATTAAACTTTTTTCTAACGCATTGAGATATATCAATTTTGCAACAAGCAATCAATTTTATACGATATGCAATGATTTCAATGTGAATTTTAACTCAATTAGAAAATCTATGATGAATGGATATAGTAGAAACTCAAATATGCCATTTGCAGGTTTTGCTGCGGGACCTTGTCTCTTAAAAGATACAATGCAATTATCTCATTTTGTTAAAAATAAATTTACATTAGGAAATGCCTCTTTAAAAATAAATGAGGGTCTTCCAATTTATATAATTAAAAATTTGGAAAAAAAATATAATTTAAAACGTAAAACAATTGGAATATTAGGTTTGGCCTTCAAATCGGATGTCGACGATACTAGGGACTCTTTATCTAAAAAATTAATTAAAATTTTAGAACGAAAAAAATATAAATATGTAATTTCGGATGAATATGTAAAAGATAAGAACATTGTTTCTTCAAAAAAGTTAATTAATGTAAGTGATATAATTATTGTGGCTGTTCCCCATGCAAATTATAAAAGACTTAAAATACCGAAAAACAAATATAAAATTGATACCTGGGAAATCACTACCTAACTATGAAAAAAAAAATATTTGTTACAGGTGGTACAGGGTTTATTGGGTCAAATATTTGTAAATATCTTGTTAATGAAGGACATAAAGTTACGATACTTGACAATAACTCTAGAGGCAAAAATAGGAGAATTAAAGAAATATCAAAAAAAATAAAATTTATAAAAGGTGATATAAGAGATAGAAAATTAATTTTTAAATCGCTTAAAAATATTGATTTAGTAATTCACTTAGCATACGTGAATGGTACAAAATACTTTTATTCAAAGCCAACGGAAATACTAGATATAGCGGTAAAAGGGCTAATTAATATTTTTGATGCAAGCATAAAATTTAAAATTCCTGAAATGATATTGGCCTCTAGTTCTGAGGTTTACCAAACACCATTTAAAGTTCCAACAGGAGAGGATGAGCCTCTTAAAATACCAAACATATTTAATCCTAGATATACTTATGGAGGTGGTAAAATATTAACAGAATTATACGGCACAAATTTTGGTAAAAAATATTTCAAAAGATTAATAATATTTAGACCACATAACGTTTATGGAAAAGATATGGGAAACGAGCATGTAATTCCTGAATTAATTCAAAAAATATCAAAAATTAAAAAAAAAAATGGAAAAATTAAAATTTATGGGACTGGAAATGAAATTAGGTCGTTTATTCATATCGACGATTTTATTAATGCTTTTGATTGCATTTTTAGAAAAGGTAGTCATTTATCAATTTACAATATAGGCACTCAAAAAAAAATTAAAATTAAAAATCTCGTAAAAATAATTAGTAGAAAAATGGGTAAAAACCTTAAAATTATTAAATCAAGTAAAATGAAAGGAGGAACTAATATAAGATGTCCAAATATTAGTAAAATAATTAAACTAGGGTTTAAGGATGAAATTAGTTTAGATGTTGGGATACAAAAAATTTTGAAAGAAAAAAATCTTTTATTTCTTAAGAATTAACCATCTTCCTATAGATCTCTTATCTTCCCAAGACGAGTCTATTATTTTTACATCATCATAAACTTTATTACATTTATCTATCCACCATTGTTTTGAATTATTAAAGTAACTTTGCAATGGTGAAATCCAACCTTCATTTTTATCTGATTTTGACATTGGAATTTGATGAAACGAAAAATATTTAGTAACTCTTCTTGCTGATTTTAAGAATTCTATAATTTGATCTTCTGTAAAATGTTCTAAAGAACCAATTGAATATGAATAATCAAAAAAATCATCTTCATATGGCATATTGGTTGCATCACATACTTTTAGTTTATCTTCACTAATACCCCTCTCTATCGCTTTATTAATAAGGAAATCTGAGATATCGCAACCAAATATATTTTGCTGTCCGTTATTATTCAAAATTTCAATTACTGTTCCAGTTCCACAAGCTATATCTAAAATTTTTCCTTTTTTATCGAGTAAAAGATGTTGAATTTCTAACCAAGTATTTCTCTTTCCCCAATTTTCTAAAATTTTTGCCATTTTTTCATCATAGTAAATATCTAATGATTGGTTATGCGGTTTTTGAATGCTAACTAATTTTTCTGATTTAAGTTTAATTATAAAACTTGTTATGAAAGGTGGTAAGATTTGTTTTATGAAGTTTTTAAATTTGGTCATGGTTTAAAAAAGCATATTCTATTTTAAATATTTGATAAAATAAATAATCAATATACAAATAACTTATGAAAAATCTAATTAAAAATTTCTTCAGAAATTTAATTGCAAAAGAAAATACAAAAAATCAATTACAAATTGGTTCTTCTCATTTTTCTTTAGCAAGACAAAATTATAAAAAGTATGAAAATTTACATGAAGCAGATTATAAAGTTTTTTCTCAAACAGGAGAGGATGGTATCATAGATTATTTAATTTATTCTTTAAAAATTAAAAAACCATCTTTTATAGAAATTGGTGTAGGTGACTATCATGAAAGCAATACAAAATATTTGTTTGAAAGATACTCCTCGAGGGGTGCAATTATAGACATGATTGATAATTTAGAAAAAAAGGTATCAAAATCAACAAACTTATGGAAGGGAGATCTAAAGATAATACAAAGTTCAGTATCGACAGAAAATATAAATGATGTTTTAGAAAAAACAAAACTATTGAAAGATTTAGATTTATTTAGTCTAGACATAGATGGAATTGACTATTGGATAATTGAAAAAATTCCAGAAAATATAAGTAAAATTTTTGTTGCTGAATATAACCCAAATTTTGGATATAATAAAAAAATTACTGTTCCAAATATAAAGAAGTTTAACCGAACAAATTATCATTATTCAAATCTTTGTTATGGAATGTCTTTACCTGCGCTAGTTCATATAATGAAAAAGAAAAATTTTACCTTTGTTGGTTCAAATATTGCATGCCATAATGCATTTTTTATATCTAATAATTATATTTCTAATATCAGCTTGAAGTTGCCCGAAGAAAATAATTTAAAAGAATATGTGGAAAATAATTTTAGAGAAAGTAGAGCAAAAAATTACAAATTGAGTTTCTTGTCTGGTGAAGACAAATTAAAAATGATTTCAAATTGTGAAGTTATTGATTTATCAGTTTCAAAAGATAAAAGTGATTTAATTAAAAATATATTCAAAATTAATTAGAAATATCTAATAAATAAAATAATGTTCAAATATTGAACAAGTAGATATTATAATATATATCTTGAATATATTTATTGTTAAGTTTATTTATCTAATGGATCTAAGTGCATGTTAAACAATTTTTATGAAATCACTGATAATAAAGATAGGTTAAATCTATATATATTATTCATTTTATTACTACTTGGCACACTAGTGGAAATGATTGGAATTGGATCAATACCTATATTCGCAATTGCAATTGTGGAGCCAGAAAGAATATTACAAAACTTACCAAATTTTGTAAATTTTGACTTTATTAATAACGTTAATAATAAACAATTAACATTTTACGTCTCCATACTAATTTTAGTAATTTTTTTATTTAAAAATATTTACATAGGATTTGTAAATTTTTTTAGTGGATATGTTGTAAAAATAATCAGAACAAAAACTTATAATAATATGTTTAATTCCTACATTAAGTGTAATTATGAATTTCATATTACAAAAAATTCTGCTGATCTTGTGAGACATATCACATCTGATGTGGGAAGAGCAGTTACATACATAATAAGTTATATAAATTTAATAAAAGAATTTTTGATTATAATAACAATTTTAGCTACTTTAATAATAGTTGATTATAAAATTTCTCTTCTAATATTTTTGCTTCTGGGACTTTTTTCTGTTGGATTTTTTTTTCTTTCTAGAAAAGGATCTAAATTAAGAGGTGAGCAAATTCAGAGATATTGGTCTAAACAAATAAAAACTGTAAACCAAGGCTTGGGGTCAATAAAATTAACTAAAATTCTAGGTAAAGAAAAATTTATACTAAATATTTTCAAAAATAATATTGAACAAATTGAAAAATATAATTTTATACAAGGCTTTATCATTACCCTACCAAGGTTATTTTTAGAATTGATGGCTATATTGGTAATTGTAATAATTTCTATATCTTTCATTTTAACTGAGAGACCTTTTGAGGAATTTATTCCACTAATTGCATTGATTGCTGCAGCATCTATAAGGTTGATACCTTCTTTTAGTACCATTTCTTCCTCAATAGCAACAATGAAACATAATGTTCCGTCTTATAACTTAATTGTAAGTGAATTAAAAAAAATGAAAGAATTAATATTTAAGGGACGAAAAGATGCTAGCGCTAAATTTAAAGATAACTTAATTTTTAATAAAAATATTCGAATTAAAAATTTAACATATTATTATCCTGAAACTAAAAAAAAAATAATTAACGACGTTTCATTTCAAATTGACCATAAAGATATAATTGGTATTGTTGGATCTTCTGGTGCTGGAAAAAGTACTTTAATTGATTTAGTTTGTGGTTTACTAAAACCATCATCTGGACAAATACTAGTTGATGATATTGATATCAATAAAACAGAAAATAATTGGCAAAAACAAATTGGATATGTTCCGCAGGATATTTATTTATTAGATGACACTATTAAGTCTAATGTTGCTTTTGGAGAGTTGCCGGAAAATTTCAATGAAGAAAATTTTAAAAATGCAATCAAATTTGCTCAACTTGAAAATTTTATAAATACGTTGCCAAATAAAGATAAAACTATTGTAGGAGACAGAGGAATTCGACTTTCTGGTGGACAAAGACAAAGAATTGGTATTGCAAGATCTTTATATTTCAAACCAAATATATTGATATTTGATGAACCAACTAGTTCTCTTGACACGGAAAATGAAAGCAAAATAATGAACGATTTATATAAACTTAGCAATAATATTACGATCATAATTATCTCGCATAGACTATCAGTTTTTCAAAAATGTAAAAAAATATTTAAAGTAAAGGATGGGAAAGTTTTTTCTGTTGAAGAAAATAATTTATAACTATGTATAAAGAACTGATAAAAAGAATTAAATATATTAAAAAATCAAAAAAGAAAAAGGTTTTCTATTTCGGTAACACAGCTAAAAAAGAAAATAATAATTTTTATCTCACTAATATTCAGGAAAATAATAAATTTATCTATTTTGGTGCAATTATCTTTAATAATCAGTCAGCTCAAAAAATCGCAAAACTAGTAGATGGTAAAGTTGACTTAGTTTTAGTTGATATAGAAAAAAAAGTTTTTTCAAAAAAAAAACCTGAGCTCATTAATATTGAAAGATCAATTAAAGATGAAATTAAAAAAAGTAAAATTTTCACATACAAAGGAAATGATTTAACTGTTCAAGCTTGTGAAACTTTAATTAATTATATTCTCATTAAAGACCCAAGAGGGATTGGAGGAAAAAAAATATTAATTCTTGGATCTGGAAATATTGGATTTAAAATTGCGTTGAAACTTGTTGAGAGCGGTGGAAGTGTTTTTTTGTATAGAAGAAATAAGATGGTTCTCAGAAATTTAGTAAATACAATCAATTACATAAGGCCAAAAGCGACTATAGCTAAATCTCAAGGTTTAACTAAATTGAATAAAAATTTAGGAAATTTTGATATTATCATAGGGGCAACTAACGGAAGATCTTTGATTAAGCCTTTTCATGTAGAAAGTTTTAAAAAAAATATTTTTATAATTGATATAGGAAAAGGAATTTTTGAAAAAAAGGCTTTATTAAAAGCAGTCAGTAAAAAGATTGATTTGTATAGATTAGACATTACTCCAGCTTATGATGGATATTTAGAAAATATTTACTCGACAGAAAAGATAAATAATTTTAATTTAGAGAAATCCAAAAATTTTAAGAAATTCAATCTTGTAAAAAGAGGTATTTTAAGTCCAGAAAATTCAATTATTGTGGATAATGTTAATTACCCAAAAAAAATTTACGGAATTTCAAATGGATATGGGGGCTTTAAACAGATAAATAGGTATAAAATTAAAATATTAAAAAAAAAGGTAAAAGATTAAAAAATGCCAAAAAAAAGAGCCATTATTTTGGGCGCAGGTCCAACTGGTTTAATTACAGCATGGAAATTACTAGAGGCAAACTGGGATGTTACTATTATAGAAAAAAAAAATGCATCAGGTGGATTATGTAGATCCTGGAAATGGAAAGATTTTATTGTAGATACTGGACCACATATATTTCATACGCCAGAAAAGTTATTAAAAAATTTTTGGAAAAAACACTTTGGTGATCTACTCATTGAGGGTAAATTTAGTTGCAAGAACGTCAAAGGTAAGGATTTCGATCAATACTATGATTATCCATTGTCAAGGCAAGCATTAGATAAATTTGAAAAAAAACTTAGATTAAAGATTAAAAATGAGCTTAAGAATTGTAATAAAAAAGATCAAAGATTTAGAGCAAAAAATTATAAAGAATATATAGACTCTTTCGTTGGTCCAACATTAAGAAAAATGTTTTTTGAGAAATACCCTAAAAAGATTTGGGGAGTTGATACAAAAAATATGACTCCCGATTGGGCTCCAAACAGAATAAAATTTAGAGATAAAATCTTACCTTTTTATCATGAGCAATATGCTGCTGTTGGCAAATATGGGACAGGATGTATTTATGAAAGAATTGAAAAATTTATTAAAAAAAAAGGTGGTAAATTTAGATTTAATGAGTCCGTTACAGGTTTTGCATATAATGAAAAAAAAATAACAAAAATCAAAACTAACAAAAAATTATATGAGATTGGTAATGATGAAATTTTGATATCAACTCTTCCAATAAGTATAACTTCAAGATTATTAGGAAATCAAAATAAATTAAAATTCAGAGGGATTTGTTCGGTATACCTTTTTTATAACAAAAAAGAGATATTACCTAAAAATCATCATTGGCTTTACTTCGACTCTGAACGATTATTATTTAATAGGGTTACTGAAACAAAAAAAATGTCAAAGTATGTAGCACCAAAAAATAAATCTTTTTTAACTGCAGAGATAACCTATTCGTTAGGTGACAGTTTTTCAAAAATGAACCCAAAAAAAATTATGAAACTTGTAGAAAATCAAGTGAAAATGACCGGAATAATTGATAATAAATATTTAATTGGAAAATCAATCAATTATGAACCTTTTGTATATCCTGTTCAATTCGCAGATTATAAAAGTGAGGTAGCAAGAATAAAAAGTTTTGTTGAGAGTTTTGATAATCTTTTTTCTGTAGGTGCAGGTGGAGAATTTAATTACGCTGATAGTCAAATTATTTTTCATAAATCTTTTGATTTAGTAAATAGTCTAATTAATAGATACAGTAATTTTACTTACGAAACTAAAAATATTAACACGGTAAAACTAAATTCAAAAGTAAAAATAAATGACAAATATATTGGTGAAGGCCATAAAACATTCATTGTAGCTGAGGCTGGACTCAATCATAATGGTAGTCTTGAGCTCGCAAAAAAATTAATCGATAACGCAAAAAAAACAAATTGTGATGCAATAAAGTTTCAATCTTTTCTGCCTAATAGTAGAGTTTCTAAATTTGTAAAGTCAGAAAAATATGCAGAAAAAATTATTGGTACCCAAGAAAGTATAAGTGAGCTTTTTAGTAGATTAAGTTTAAGTTTTAAAATACAAAAAAAAATTTTCGATTATGCAAAGAAAAAAGGTGTGCTAACTTTTTCTACACCTTTTGATTATGAAAGTGCAGATTTTTTGGATAAACTTGGAGTATCGGCTTTTAAAATTGCATCTGTAGATCTTGTAAATATTCCATTAATTGAACATGTCGCAAAAAAACAAAAGCCGTTGATCATATCAACGGGAATGTCTAAAGTATCTGAAATTGATGATGCTGTTGAAACTGTAAAATCAACTGGTAATAAAAATTTAATTCTTCTTCATTGCAACTCATCTTATCCATCAACTTATGCCGAAGTAAATTTAAAGTTTATTGATACTCTAAAAAAAATGTACGATATACCCATTGGTTTTTCAGATCATACTACTGATCTTATATCATCAAAAACAGCTATTTTACGAGGTGCAAATGTGATTGAAAGACATTTTACTCTAAACAAAAAAATGGAAGGGCCAGATCATATTTTATCATCTGATAAAAAGGAAATGGAAGAACTCACAAAATATAAAAAATTTTATAATAAGTGGAATAAACTCAATAAATTAAAATGTTTAAACAAAAAAGAAAAAGCAAATCTAAATCTAATTTTAGGTGATGGAATAAAAAAAATTCAACCAAATGAATATATAACTATTAATTCACAAAAAAAGTGTCTCTATGCTAAAAAGAGGATAAAGAGCGGACAGAAAATAAAAATAAGCGATGTAGACGTAAAGGGTCCTGCTGGAGGAATTTTACCAAAGTATCTAAAAATTATCATTGGTAGAAAAGCAAGAGAAGAAATTTTACAAGACCATCCAATTCTTTGGGAAAAAATTTAAACTATATTAATATTTTTATGAATAAGAAAAAGCTTCTGTTAAAGCAGAATTTACAAATTTTGAATTTCTTGAAAGCCTATTATTAATATTTTCTAAATTGTTTCTAACAAAATGATCTAAGTTAGTATCATACTTTATTTCTAGTGTGATATAATGGTGATAATTTTTTATAATATTTTTATCAACTTTGTTATTTAGAACTCTACTCTCTAAATTATAATCAATTGTTGCTCTTATCAAATTATTATTTGAAATAAAATATTCTCTATCATAATGAGTCGTGAGAATAGCAAAAACATTTTTTTTTATATTAAATTTATGATTAACTAATTCTTCTATGTGATTTATATTCGTATCTTCTAAAATATTAAGATCATTAATATCATTAAAGTGAAAAGTTTTTTTGTTTGTTTCAAACTCTTTCTTTTTTTTAATTTCAAAATTCGCACTTGATACTATATTTTTATTTCCATACCATCTTATCCTATATTTAGTTTTTTCACTAACACCGTCTAAATTTTCTCTAATTGAAGATAAGTTTTTATCATCAAAATATAGTGAATTTACTTTTCTTTTTTCGTATTGAAAATTAAATAAAAGTTTTGATCTTAAAAGTCCAATAATTAACTCTAATGAATTAATATTTTTAAATACCCACTTTCTCTCATATCTTTTAACATTATTAATTATTTTTTTCATAAAAACTTTGGCCTTTCATCAAAAATTCTTTAGCATCCTTTTTTCCTACAAACCCACTGGTTACTATTTTTATACCCTTATAATTTTCAAACCACATATTGATTATTTCTAAAATTCCAGGGTACAACTTATCTAATTTTTTAATTGAATTCGATTTTTCAAATTTTGAATCTACTAAAACTGATATAATTTTATTATCTATTTTTCCTTTATCTTTCATTAAAAGCATACCAATTACTTTTACTGGAACTATCATGCCTTTTTTTAATTTTTTTTGACTTAACACTACTACATCAATTGCGTCTCCATCACCACCATCATCAATTGAAACTATTGTCTTAGGAATAAAACCATAATTAAAGGGGTATCCTAAATAATTAATTATTCTAGGAACACCATTTTTTAATTCTAGTGCTATTGATGTGCCATCTTTTGATACTTCCCATTTTTCATTAGTTCCTGCAGGTATTTCAATTACTGCATTGAAGTTGCCATCTTCATTGACAGCTTCAATTTCATGTAAAAAGTTAATTTTTCCATTAAGTTGAAAGCTATTAGTATATTCTATTTCATGAGAATAAACATTTATAGTTTGTATAAATAAAATTATTAAAATTTTAAAAATATAATAAAATATTCTCATTTTATAAGCTCAATATCTTTTCTATAAATTATGGGTATTATGTCCTTCGCAATTTTACCAACTTTTATATTATCAAAATAAATATTTGATTTTTTATCAACTATCCATTTTTCATGATAATTTTTTATGTCTAATCCTTCTAAATGAAGCGTTGGGTTGTCATACTCAAATTTTTTAATGAAAGATGAAAATGGTATTTTAACCCCATCCATTATAATATTTTTTGCTAAAACATTAGATCCATCTTTGGCTGCTATACCTACATATGATTTCCTAGCAAAAATATTTGATATTTTCACCTCAGAATTTTCTCCAACGCTAATAGCCTTATCGCCCACACTAAAAAAGTTAGCATTTTTAAGTGTTACTTTTGATCCTGAGAAATCTATTGCATCATTTCCTATGTGGCTAAAATTTGCATTCTCTATAATTCCTTCACTAAAATCAAAATCAATAGAATCTGATCCTGTTTCTAAAAAATTAATATCCTTTATATAAAAATTTGAATTAATAATATTAATTGCATCTTCTGAAGATATTTTTTCAAAATTTACATTTTCTAACTTTAAATTTGTATTAAAAAAATTTATGGATCCCATTAAATTATAATCATAAATTGGTTTATTATTTTTTTCTATAATTCTCTCTTTGAAATTATTCTTATCGCCTTCTAAGTAGTATGTTTGAGAGGTATATAAAATTTCTTCTTTATCACTATAAAAACTTTTTTTTAGACCATTTAAAAATTTAAATCTGACATATTTAAAATCAGATCTACCTCTGGTCTCTTTAATTATAAGACCACCACCAAAATTATTTTTATTCCCTGTTATCAATATTTCTTTATTTTTCTCACCAATTGCCTGCCAGGATGAATTAGAAAAAATAAAAGCATTATTAATCAAAATAATTTCCTGATCTTTAAAAATTTTTACTAAATAATTCTCTGGAATGAATATATTCTCATCAATAGTAATAGTGTTTTTTTTTAATGTTAAAATGTTATTTGCACTATTAAAATATTTTTTAAATTTTTCATTCTCAAAATATTTTTCATTATCTAATTTTTGATAAGAATTTAAATCATTTACCTTTTTCGTGAAAATTTTATCAGTTTGAGAATCATAAAAGGTGAAGTGTGTACAGTTTATTTGATTAAAGTTATGATTAAGTTTTATTATTGTATCCTCTTTGTAATCAAGTTGTTTTCCGACTGGTATATTAATTTTTTCATAACTTTTTTTTGAACAAATTGCATTCTTTACAAAAATTTTTGTTAAATTTGTATATGGTTTACATTTGAAACAATTTTTGAAAAAAATTTTTATGAGATAATTTCCATTTTCATTTTTTATTATTTGAACATTCTTATTAAGACTGCTTATTCTTTTTCTAATAATTTCCGCTCTATAAAAAAGGTCTTTTTTTTTAAAATAATATATACCAGGCCCAAAATTCGTTCCATTTGCATAATAAAAATAATCTGAATAAATAAATGAGTTTATCCTTTTAATTTGACTTTTTCTATCTTTGAAAAATTTATTTAAGTAATCTTCTGAACTTATTATTTTAAGATTGTCCACATACTTATTGTAAAAAATTTCATTAATTTTATTACCTTTAAGAAAGAATTTATCAATCCACCATCCACCTTTGTTTATATAGTCTATTAATAAGCTATTGTTTTGATCTGAATTAAAGTCTGTATTAAATTTTGAGTAATTTGGAACACTTCTTTGTCCATCAAAAGGTATTGGCTCAAATAAACCGCTTACTGGATTATAATATAATCTTAATGTTCCAGGACTTAAAGCATGAAAAGTGTAAGTTGCATCAATAATTGCAAAAAATTTTGCAAATTTATCCAAATCAAAAGTTTGTTCGAGAGTTTTTTTGTTATTTGTAAAATCTCTTAATTTTTGAGATGCTGATTTCACTACTAGAATATTTTCTTTTTGCAGCCAAAACTTTTTATCATAAATTTCAAGAAAAGGATTGTCCTCATCTACTTTATAATTAGATATGAAGTTGACCATATTGTCATCTAATGCAAAAATTGGACCATTTCTTCTTTTATTTCTCTCTATCATTTCTTTACCAAAGCTTTCTTCTACTACATACAAGCCTTGGTTTGATCCATTTATTGCTAGATCAATAAATTCATATTTCATTTTTACTAAATCGAAATCCCCTGCCATTTCATGGAATAACCACTCATGGATATAATTTCTTACTCTCGGCTTTTGAAGTGAAAAACTATTTAAACCAAAAATATAACTATCCTTATTTAAATCAACTTTATAGGAAGAGCTTATCTTGTCATTAAAGTGTATCTTTCTTTCCCCCTTTAATCTTATGTCAATTTCAAATCTTCCATTCTCTGTAACTGCATTTCCTTTTACTTGAGGAATATTATCTGAATTTCCAAGTGTACCAGCTTTAATTGATTTACTTCTATGATTTTCTAGAATTAAAATATCTTTAAAATCAATATCTAAATTTATCTTTTTTATGCTATAAAAATTACTTTTAATAGCATCGAATGCAATATTAAAAATATAAATATACTCAAATCTTCCAGCTTTTGAAAAATGATCTAAAAATTTATATGTTTTCTTATTTACGAAAGAAGAGGTAAAAAAGAAAACGAGAAAAATAAAACTTATTATAATCGTAGAGAAAAAATAAAAATACAAAAACTTATTAAAAAAATTAAATTTTTTTTTTGTTTTTTCAGATTTTTTTATAAAAATCATAAACTCAATTCATTATTTCGGGCAACTATAACTTTTGAATTTTTATGATTTTTTTTTATCAGATTTGTTAAATCTACTAATTTTTGAAAGTCCTTAACTTTAATATCCAGATTAATATTTGTATCAGATATCGTTCGTGACATTGAAACAAATTTTACTTCATCAGAAATTTTTTTTATATCATTAACTATAATGTTTATTTCCTTATCGTTTATATTTTCGTTAATAATCAATGCAAGATTAATTACATCTAGATAATCAATTTTATCTTTTTTAGAGATTAAAGAATATAAGTAAATAATGATTAAGGAGAAAATAATTCCAATAATAGTTATTTTTAACTGGCCTGCGCCACAACCTAACCCTGCAGCAATAATTAAAAATAAATAAACTAATTCTTCAGGCTCCTTTATAGCTGCCCTAAATCTAACTATCGAAAGTGCTCCTACTAGGCCCAAAGATAAAGCTAATGAATTCTTTACCACCATAATAACAATGCAAGTTGTTACTCCTAAAACTATAAATGTTTTTGAAAATCCATATCTATTTGAAAGAGTTGAAGAATACCTAATATAAAATATTTGAATAAAAAAACTTAATATTGAAACTGTTAATAAACTAAACACAAAATTCATTAAGTTTATTTGTATGGGCTGATTATTAAAAAAATTTAATATTTCGCTTGTCATAAATTTAGAATACTTTTTATATCAGATTATTAGTCAAATAATATCTTATTTAAAGTATTTATTTCAGTTCTACATTAAACAAGTTGATTTTGTTTATGAAAGTTTTCTATAAATTAACTCCTAAAATCAAAATTTTTTTACTTAAAAAACTTTTCCTTAATTGTGTCTACAATATCTTGCGATCCACTTTTTAAGGGATTAAAACAATGGTATTTAGATACGAATTTTTTATAATTCAAAATATTTTTATCCATCTTTCTCAATAGCACATCCTTATTATAATCATAATCACTTCTCGTGTTATAAAGTAAATATCCAACTCTTTTGGGATAAATACTGGTATGGTACCTTTCATTTTTAGACATAAAATCTGAATCGAGACCTAAAAGTTTTTTTTTCAATAAAATTGCATCTGTAACTGCACTTGAATCAAATGCAGTAACCATAAATGATTTGAATATAAATTCTGTGGTTCGATATTTATAAACTTTAAAATCCTTAAAATAAGGTTGGTGATCTTCAATATTGTAGCCTGGGTGAATAGTAACAATTACTTTTTTATTAAAATCTTTAGATAGCTTTTTTAAAAATTTTTCTAAATGATAATAGTGTTGCTCAATTTTTTCTTTTGGCCATTCACCTCTTAAAGCGACTTCATGTCGATTGTTTAATCCAGCATCTAAATGAACAATATAGTCTTCGGAAATGTGTAATTCATTTTCTAAAAAAATATCATAAGCCATACTGTTCACTAGTTTAATTTCGTTTGCCCATAAGAATTTTTTCTTATGTAAAAAATTTTTTAACTTGTTTTTTTTTATATTTTCTAAGTGAGTGAGATTACTAAAAAATCTGATATCTAGTTTTGCGACTATGCCAAAATTTGATAATAATACAGTAAGTTTATTAAATAATTGCTGATTAAAGAAATATATGAAAGATTTAAAAAAATGATTTTTAGAGGTAATCTCTGGAGCAGCACCCTCAACACCAAGATTGCTTATTTGAAATTGCTTTAATTTATGTTTTTTAATTAAAAATTGAACCTTTAAATCAAAAAAATGTTTATTAATGTGGTTCATTACAATTACCTCTTTGTCTTTCAAAAAATCTGAAAAATCTTTAGAGTTTTTTGGATTAAAAAGAACAAAGTTTTTTGGCATGAAAACCTTTTCAAAATTTGTCTCATTATAATCTTTTTCCATATAAACCTTTTTTGCAAAGCTAGGAAAAAATCTCAAATTTTGACAATTTATGACGTATACTTTATCAAAACTTTCAGATATTTTTTTAATGGTTGATCTAAGAATATAAAAATAACCTTTATCAATGCTGTAAAAAGAACATATAATCGCAATATATTTTTTTTTCATAAAAAATGCGTTAATGGATATCCGAAAAAAATTTTTGTTTTGGAACTTCCCAGAAACTTTTTTTTTTTAAAATCTTGTAAAATTTCTTGTCACTATCACCTTGACCATAATACTTTTTATTTGAGCTCTTGTATTTTTTCAAAAAGTTGAAAATATCACTCTCTTTCAATTCATCAATTTCAACATTTTTAATTATCCTGCTTTTAATTCTTTTGTTTTGTCTGTCACCAATATTGATGGCTGGAGTTGATAACATTGGGGCTTCATAAATGGCAGAGCTTGAATTTCCTATTATAAATTTAGCATTTTCTAATACACTTAAGAAATATTCAAACCTCATATTTTTTAATATCTTAAACTTCTTATTTTTTATCTTTTTATAACAATCGATGATTAAATTACTTCCGGGGTCATTATTTGGATAAATTATTAGAAAATTTTGATTTAATTTTTTTATGAACTTTAATATTTTTTTTGTGTCTTCTTTTAAAGTGTCAATTTTAGATGTAACAGGATGCCATAATAAAATAGCATAATCTTTAAATTTAAAATTGTATCTTTTTTTTACGTTGAAGATTTTAGGGAGGTTTTTATTTGCTATAACGTCAATATCGGGAGATCCAATTTGGAAAATATTTTTTTTTATCTCTCCCATTTTAGCTACCCTCTTTTTTGCTTTCTTAGAGCCAACAAAATGAACGTGACATAATTTTGAAATAGCATGTCTGATTGTATCGTCAATTGTCCCAGAAACCTCTCCTCCTTCAATGTGTGCAGTAAGAATATGATTTAAAGAGCCAACTAAGGCTGCAGATAAAGCTTCCACTCTATCTCCATGAAGAACTATCAAATCAGGTTTTATTTTTTTAACTATTTTTGAAAAAATATTAGTAGTTTTTGTGAGAATAATTTCAAGCCTGTCTCCTAAAGCCTGATTGGTAAATTTAATAATATTTGGGCCAAAGGTTCTAATTACCTCTTTATATGTGTTTCCAAATTTAGGAATTACGTGCATTCCTGTCACAACAAGACATACTTCAAAATCCTTACTTTTTTTTAATATACTAATTAAAGATTTTAATTTTCCAAAATCAGCCCTGGTTGCTGTTACAAAAATAATTTTTTTTTTACGAGATATCATCTTTTTTTAATTGAAAATTTTTTTTTATATTTTTTTTTGCCTTTTTTCCTAATAATTTTTTGAATTTTTCTGCATTAAAATATCCTGTGCCAGGTCTTTTAATCCAAAGATTTTTTTTTGTAAGCTTATCTCCTTTTTTAATATTCTCAGTTGCTACAACTGAAGCAAATGCAAAATTTCTAGTTACTTGTTCCTCTTTTAAAGAAGATTTATTTCCACCTCTTTGTAAAAAAATAATATTAACACCTTCTATTAATTTTTTTAATTCTATCTCATCATTAG
Organism: Pelagibacteraceae bacterium TMED65; assembly: GCA_002167215.1. The sequence goes on along the minus strand of NHDS01000004.1, from coordinate 8,846 downwards.
AAGAGCTAACATCTGGACCTACTCTTATTTTTTTATCAACAAAATGTCTTTCAATTAAGGATGCACCCAGAGCAACTGCACCGAAAGATGAATGATTAGATTTCGTATGATCTGACAATCCAATTACATGTTTTGGAAAATTGATCATTAATTCTTTGATACTATCCAGTCTAACTAAGTGATCAGGTGTTGGATATAAATTTGTTGTGTGCATCAAAGCGAATTTTGATTGTTTTTTTTTTAAAAAGTTAACGACTTTTTTTACATTTTGAATTGAATGCATACCGGTGCTAATAATCATTGGTTTTTTAAATTTACTTATATACTCAACTAATGGATAATTATCCATCTCACCAGAACCTATTTTAAAAGCTTTAACTCCAAACTTAACCAGTCTATCGACAGCAAGTTTACTGAACGGAGTGCTCAAAAAAATCATTTTTTTTTTATTTACATATTTAAATAATTTATATTCTTGTTCTTCATTTAAAGAGCATTGGGAAATAATCTCGTAAATATTTTTGTTCGAGTTTCCAGGTTTAATTTTTTTAGCCTCCTCAGACATTTCATCATAAGGAATATGTGTTTGATGCTTAATTATTTCAGCTCCAGCTCTATGAGCTGCATCAACAATTTTAAAAGCTGTCTCTAAAGACCCATTATGATTTATACCTAGCTCTGGAATTATTAATGGCTTGTGAAATTTGCTAATGACTCTGGACCCGATTTTCAAAAATGGTTCTTTCATACATTATAACTACTTGGTAAGCCTGTTAAAACCCATTTCTTTGGGTGGGCCCTCCAATTCATCTAAAATTTCTCCACGATTATTTATTATCTTTGAAATTTTTTTAAATACTTTAAAGCACGCTTTTTCATAAATCTTTAAGGCTTTATCATCATGCTTATAGTTAGCATAACATTTATCAGTAGTTAAAATTTTGAGCTTTAACATTTCTTGAATAAAGTAAGTTAAAACAGCTGGCCAATTTTTACTTTTAATTTTAAAACTTGCTAGTGGATCTATTCCAAATATCTCAATCTCAAGATTATTTGCTTTAGCTGCACTTGCCCAAATTTTTTTAACTCTTTTACCTACTTGGGTCAATTTATTACCAATTTTTAATCTTTTATGTTTTTTAATAAAAGCTAAAGCGGATGCTGGGCCTACTTTCTCGGTCCAAAACACACTACTAACAAAAGTTTTTAATGCAAAGTTCATAATATCTTTCTTTCCAATTATCGCAGACATTGGTATTCCATTAGCAATTGTTTTTCCATAAATTACCATATCAGGATCTATCTTTAAAACTTTGTGTGCTCCACCAGTATTAAGTCTATAGCCCGAAGTAATTTCATCAAACATCAATACGGCCTTATTTTTTTTTGCTATTTTCTTTAATGCAATCATATATTTTTTTTCTGGAAAACCCTCACGACACGGTTCAATTACTATAGCTGCTGCATTTTTAATATTTTTTTTAATAATTTTTTCATAATCCTCCCAGTTGTTAAACCTAAAAGGAATAACAGTTCCCCTAAGACCCTTAGGTACACCTAGTGGCTTAAGTCCTGGTAGTAATTGAAAATCCAGGTTACCTTTATATTGATGATTTGCTGCAAGATACCAATCATGCCATCCATGATAACCACAAAAAAGTATTTTCTCTTTATTTGTAAATGCTCTTGCTAATCTTATAGCAATCGACATGCTTTCTCCACCACATCTTGCGAATCTTACACCTCCGGCCCATTTATGATCTTTGATAAGTAATTCTGCTAACTCTGCATCCTCCGGAGGATTTAAAGTAGATATAGATCCAGATTTAATTGCATTAATAGATGCTTTGTTTACTTCAGAGTCTGCGTAACCTAAAACAGATGTACCGGCACTAAACATACTGAAATCATAATATTTTTTATTGTCTAAATCCCAAATATTTGCTCCTTTTGCTTTTGAATAATATGTTGGCCAGTTTCCATCTTTAAGATACATGTCCGGTCTTTTACCTAAGAGACCAGAAATCCCTGGAATATATTTTTGTGCTTTGTTTAGAACTTTTTTTAATTTTTTCTTTTTCATCTTAATAAACTATCTTTTTTTAATATCCTGTAATTCTTTTTTTAGTTGATCATATTCTTTAAATTTTCGTTTCATAAAAGAGACTGTAAGACGTGTTCTATGAGAAATTCCTTTAGGTGTGAGTATGTAAATATATCTAATCTTATTTGGATTTTTTTTAAAATTTGAAATTTTGATTAAACCTTTACCTTTTAAGGCTTTAATACAGTAATTTAATCTTCCTAAACTAAAACCTAACTCGCTCGCTAATTTTCTTTGAGTAATCTTATTTGAATTGTCAATTTTTCTTAATACTTCAAAATGATCTGGATTATTATTCATAATTGTATATTGTTCAATTTATGAACATTAATAATAAATAATGTAAAAATTTCAAGCTTTAGATTGTCGTTAAAATCGGTAAATAAATTAAATGTTTGACCATAGACTAGTAGATATTTTGAGAACTTTTTATTCTGTTATTATTATTAATATAATCATTATTTTCTATAAATTGATGAAAAAAAAAATAATTTTTTTTTATCATCCAAGAAAAAATCTAACCTTAAATCATATTTATTATTTGGAAGATTTATTTTCATATTTTAATCAAAATTATATCATCTTACATGGGCATGAAATTAAGGATTATAAACGTAAGTATTTTTTTTATGTTTCACAGAGTTTTTTAATGAGATGGTTATACAATATTGATATTTTTTTTAGCTTAAATGTTTGTGAAAAGTTTCCGATAAAATCAAAAAATATTTATATGCATCATGATATATCAACAGCGCCTCTTGTTGAAAAAAAAAAAGAAAAACAACTTTTTGAAAGATTAATAAAGTATAATTATATATTTATTTCAGGTCAAAAAAGTAAAAGAATGTTTGATAATTTATTTATTAAATATAATACAGACAATAATAAAAAAATTCCTAAAATATTTTGTGTTGGATATTATAAGTTAGATTATCTTGTTAAAAAGTTTAAAAAAATAAAAGGATTTAGTAAGCAAATAGTAATTGCACCATCAGATTTTAGGCATATTAAAGAAATTACAATTTTAAATGATTTAAATGAGATTATTAATAAATTACTTTTAAAAACTAATTACAAAATAATTTTTCGTCCCTATCCAAATAATAGAGACTCAAAACTTATAAAAAGTATTAAAAAAAAATTTGAAAAAGATAGAAATTTTTCTTTAGATATGAGCGATGACTATTTTAAGATTTATTCAAAATCCTTATGTCTTATAACCGATATATCAGGGACTGCTTATACTTATGCTTTTATGACTAATAGACCAATAATATTTTTTTCAAAAAAAGAGAGTGTATTAAAAAAATTTGGACTCTCAAATTTAGATTACTTTAGAGACAGAAAAAAAGTTGGTTATATTGCGAATAATTCTGATGATGTAGTCAGATATATTAAGAAATTTGAAAATGGTTATAATGATATAAAAAAAACAAATAGAAGTTTGATTAAGAAAATTGATTATTTAGGTGAGTCAAAGAGAAGAATTAAGAGTGTAATAGATAAAATTGTAAACATTAGATAAATGAAAAAATTTAAAAAAAATAAAGGAATTGTTTTTTGGATTACTGGCTTATCTGGATCTGGTAAAACTACAATAGCAAAAAAAATTACACCAGAAATAAAAAAAAAATTTGGACCAACAATTTTAATCAGTGGAGATGATTTGAGAAATATATTCAAATTTAATGGTTACACAAGTTTAGACAGACTAGATTTAGGATATAAATATAGTAATTTGTTAAAATACTTTTCGAACCAAAAAATAAATGTTGTTTTTGCAGTAATCGGTTTGTTCAATAAACTCCGATCTTATAATAAGAAAATTCTAAAAAATTACATTGAAATTTATTTAAAGACAAATATCAAAGATATAGAAAAATTCTCAAAAAAAAAACATTATAGAAAAAATAGCAAATTTATTTGGGGCAAAGATTTAATACCAGAATTTCCAAAAAATGCAGATATTGTAATTAAAAATGATTTTAGCAAATCAACTGATGAAATTTCAAAAACCATAATGAAAAAAATAAAAAAAATAGCTAAATAGACTTAAGATATATGTTAAATGTCAATTCTCTTATCAAAGTAATAAAAAAAAATAATTGTAGTTTTTTTACTGGAGTGCCTGATAGCGTATTAAAAGAATTAAGTTTTTCATTAGAAAATTTACCAAAAAGACAACATATCATTGCTGCTAATGAAGGTGCCGCAGTATCTATAGGTATAGGTCATTACCTTTCCACAAAAAAAATTCCTTGCATTTATATGCAAAATTCTGGGTTAGCAAACGCGATAAATCCTTTGATTTCAATTGCCAACAAAAAAGTTTATTCAATACCGCTAATTTTAATAATTGGGTGGAGAGGATCGCCTAATAAAAATGACGAACCACAACATGAAGCAAAAGGGAAAATTACATGCCAAATATTAAAACTTTTAAATATTAAATATTCAGTTCTAAAGAAAGAAGATGACTTAATTAAATTTAACAAACAAATAAAGATTGCAAAAAAAAATAATGAGATAGTTGCGTGTTTGATTGAGCAAGGCACCTTAAAAAAGTCAAAAAAAAATCAAAAACCTAGAGATACTTTTAAATTAGATAAACAATTTTTTTTTAAATCATTACTGTCTGTTATAGATAAAAAAACCAAAATTATTTCTAGTACTGGATATAACTCAAGAGAGTTATTTTACGCTAGAAAAAATTATAATTCAAAAAATGGGAAAGATTTCTATATGGTGGGTGGAATGGGCCATACATCCTCAGTATCTTTAGGATATTCCCTTTTTTCAAAAAATAAAACAATATGTATTGATGGAGATGGATCATTACTTATGCATTTAGGGTCTATCAAAACCTTAGGAGAATTTTCAAACCATAATTTAAAATATATTTTGTTAAATAATAACGCTCATGACTCGGTTGGAGGCCAATCCACTTACATGAAAAATGTAAACTTTAAAAATTTATCAAAAAGTTTAGGCTTTAAGAACTTTTACCAGATTACAGATAAAACAAATTTAAATAAAAAAATTAAAAATTTTTTAAATAAGAAAAGTTTAAACTTTCTTGAAGTCAAAATAAGTAGTAATAAAGTTAAGGACCTTCCAAGGCCAAAAAATTTGATAAAAGTAAAAAAAATATTCATGAAATAAATGATTAATTCTATAGAGGATTTTAAAAATTTTGTTAATGACAGTTCCTTTAAAAAAGTATTTTTTTTATGTGGCAAAAAATCATTTGTTAATTCAGGTGCAAAAAAGATTTTTGATCAAATAAAAATAAATAAAGAAGTTTTTATTTTTTTAAAAACATCAAGTATTCCAATATATGATGAATTGACCAAAATTATTGATGATGTACAAAAATTTAAGCCAGATTTATTAGTTGCTATTGGAGGTGGCGCAGTAATTGATTACGCAAAGATTGCCAATGTTACAGAAAATCGTCAAGATTTGAAAAATCTAATCATAAATTATTCATACCCATTTAAAAAAAAATTTACGAAACTTGTCGTTATACCAACAACTGCTGGATCTGGAGCGGAAGTTACTTCAAATGCTGTAATTTACATAAATAAAATTAAGTACTCTTTTGAAAGTGAGCTATTAATTCCAGATAATTTCTTTTTGATACCTGAATTTCTATTTTCTGCTCCTAGTAATATTAAAGCTTCAGCTGGGTTTGATGCCATTGCACAAGCACTAGAGTCTTTGGTCTCAAAAAAATCTAATGAAAAAAGTTTGGAGTTTGCAATAAAATCATTAAATATTTCATTAGAAAATTATTTAAAATTTTTAAAAACTCCAAATTTTAAAAATGCTTCTGAAATGAGTATTGCTGCTAATCTAGCCGGTAAAGCAATAAGTATATCTAAAACGACAGCACCCCATGCAACCTCTTATCCATTTACATCTCTTTTTAATGTAAGTCATGGTCATGCTGTTGCTCTATTCTTCGAAAAATTTTTTAAATTTAATTTTGATAATCTAAATAAATCTGAAACAAATTTTGATTTATCAGAAAGATTTGGTTTAATTTTTAAAATTTTTAAAGTTAAAAATATTCAAGATTTTAGCTTAAAAATTTCAGAATTAAAATTGAATTCAAACTTAGAAGATAATTTGTTAAAATTAAACATTGACACAAAGAAAGACTATGAAAAAATTTTGAATGGTATTAATCTTCTTAGGCTAGGAAATAATCCTGTTAAAATTAAAAAGAATGATATTTATAAAATAATAGTTAGAGAGTAAATTTTATTTTTTAACAATAAAGCTGGGTTTTTTATAAAACATTACTTTATAAATTTTTAATTTCTTGTTCTTTTTAAGATATTCTTTTGTTGCTTTTGTTGCGCCTTGAACAATCTTGAAATCATCGACTAATATAATTCCATTTTTGACAACTTTATCTGCAAGATGATCAAATGCACATTTAGTACCCTCGTAAACATCCATATCAAGATGTAATAATGCAATTTTTAATTTTTTATTTTTCTTAATAAATTTTGGAATTGTTTCTGTAACATCACCTTTTATAAGTTTAAAATTTTTAAAATTCTTGTCTTTTAAATACTTATTTAATTCGTCATGATTAATACCATTACCTGCTGATTTCTCCCAAGCTTTTAAAAATAATCTATCACCTTTTAATTTGGGTTTAGGAAATTTCCCAAAAATATCAAAACCAAATGCTCTTCTTCTCATCTTTGAATCTAAAAATTTCCCAAAAGTTAACAACTTTATGAATGATGCACCTTTAAATACACCGCACTCAACAATATCACCTTTAACTTTTAAAATTCTTTTATAAATTTCATATAAATTTGTTAATTGAATTATTCTATTTGGTTGAGATCTAAGATAGAAGGCATTTTCTGCATACCAAATATCATCCTCTCTAAGTTTTTTAAAATTATTTTTTGAAAAAAGACTTGGCATAGCTTGTTAAATCACAATTAAATTAATTGTTCAATCATCAATCAATTTTTGTAAAACAAATTAATTTTATGTTAAAAATTCACTTAATTTTCATTTTTCATATTTCTTAAAAATTTAAATATGATGTATATATTATTTAACTATATATGAAAAAAAAATTAATTAGTAATATTAAAATAGTTAAAAAAAAGGAAGCAGATAAATACTTTGTAAGAAATTTAGATTTTTTTAATAGTTCAAAAAGTGATTATAGAATAATTGATTTAATCAAAATTAACAAAATTAAACCAAATAGTATTCTTGAAATTGGATGTGCAAACGGAATAAAATTAAACGAGTATCGGATAAATTTGAACTCCAAAGTAAATTATGGAATTGACTTATCTTCTAAAGCTATAAGTTCTGGTAGAAAGAGATTTAAAAAGTTGAAGTTAATTAAGTTATCCTCACTAGAAATTGAAAAAATTAAATTAAAATTTGATTTAATAATATGTGGCTTCTTTTTATATCTTTTAGATAGAGATGAAATATTCAAACAATTTGACTTAATCCATAAAAAATTAAACAATAATGGGCACTTAATAATTCAAGACTGTGATCCTCTATTTAAACATACAAACTCTTCAGTTCACAACAAAGATCTAAAAACATTCAAAATGAGCTATGATAATTTTCTTGAGGAAAGTGGTTTATTCAAGATAATTTACAAAATTAGAAATAATACTAATTTAATGACAGCCCATGATACAAAAGATTTTAAATCTGAGGATACTGCGATAACACTTTTTAAAAAAATTGATTTTATTAAATCTTACCCGGAAAATGTGTAATAATTAAAATTAATTAAAATAATCATTTATTTTAGTTTTCATTATAGATGATATAAAATGAATATTTATGACTAAAAAAAAAGTTATTTTAATTGGCGCTAGTGGCACTTTAGGTAAATATTTTTTTGAAAATTTAGCAAAAGACAAAAATATAAGCATAATTTGCGGTGCAGATAATAATTTAAAAACTGATCTTAAATCTAAAAATAAAAAATTTGAACTTGATTTATCAAAAGAAATGGAAATTAAAAAATTTTTTGAAAAATTAAAAAAATTATACGGAAAATTCGATTGCTTAATAAATAATGCTGCATATACAACTGAGGCGGCATTAAAAGAAAACAAATTTAAAAAAAAAGATTATTTTAATACTAACAATTGGAGAAAAAATGTAGATATAAATTTAACAGGTGTTTTTTTATCAATTAAATATTTTTTTGAATATCATAATGACAAAAAAAAATTACAAAAAATCATTACAACTGGAAGTATTTATGGCTCAAATAGTCCAGATCACACTATTTATGAAAAAGAAAATTTTTTTAGTACTTTGGGTTATACGTCCACAAAAGCAGGCTTAATTGGATTAAATAAATGGCTTTCTAAAAAATTTGCCTCACAAAATATAAGATCCAATCTTATATCTCCTGGAGGAGTGTTTAATAAACATAGTAGAAGATTTCAAAAAAATTATCTTAAAAATATTCCCTTAAAAAGAATGGCTAATCAAAAAGATATTTATGAAGTGCTCAAATTTTTGATTGATGATGGGTCTAACTATATTAACGGGGAAAATATTCATGTTGATGGAGGTTTTTCTGCATAGTCTATTTTGTTTTTAATATTTTAATATCAACAATCACTTTATAAAATTTTTTTCAGTGCATAAATCAAGCCAATTGAGCTATTAGTACTGGTCAGCTGCACGCATTACTGCGCTTCCACATCCAGCCTATCAACGT
>NHDS01000003.1 GCA_002167215.1 Pelagibacteraceae bacterium TMED65 | reverse complement strand
TGCTGGTTGCGCGCGGGGCATCCCAGCACACGGTTCTCCCTAACGGGAGTCACCCACACCCTCTGCTCCCATGGCGTGATGCAAGGGTTGGAACAACTGGTGACAGCTCCCCTGGAACCCTGGGACGCACTGGTGTGCACCTCTCGTTCAGCCCAGCAGGTGGTGCGAGCTGCCATGGCCTGCATGCAAGAACGGCTGCAACGCCGTTTCGGAACGCCATTACCAGCCTTACAAGGCCCTCAACTACCGGTGATTCCTCTGGGCATTGACCCGAGCGTTTTCGAATGGCGGGGACGTTTCAGCAGTCGACAGGAGCAACGCGATCAGGCGCGGCAACAACTGCACCTTTCCAAAAGCGCCCGCGTGGTGCTGTTTCTGGGTCGGCTGAGCTTCCACAGCAAAGCGCATCCCTTGCCGCTGTATCGAGCCCTGGAGCGGCTCTCGGATCAACACGAGATTGTGCTAGTCGAGTGTGGCCATCTTTTTAACGAGGCCATTGCCGAGGCCTACGAAGAACTCGCACGCCGGTTTCCCGGGTTAAGTGTGCGACGTCTTGGTGGGCTCACTCCAGCCACCAATCAAGAAAAACAGCTCGCGTTAGCGGCCGCTGACGTGTTTTGCTCACCTGCCGACAACCTGCAGGAAACGTTTGGCTTAAGCGTGCTGGAAGCCATGGCCAGTGGTTTGCCCGTGATCGCCAGCGACTGGAATGGATACCGCGATCTTGTGCAGCACGGACACACTGGCTGGCTGGTGCCCTGCCGAGATCTGCTCAAAACCCAAGCAACAGCAACGTCCATCGATCAGCACGTTGCCCTTGGCTTCAAGGATTACGACAGCACGGTGGGGCTGCACAGCCTCGGCGTGGTGCTTGATCACCAGGCGTTGGAGGTTGCACTCAGCGAACTCCTTCAATCCCCCGAGCGATGCCAAACCATGGGAGATGCTGGGGCAACACGAATTCAAACCCTGTTCCACTGGGATCGCGTCTGCCAGCAGTACAGAGCGCTATGGAAAGAACTCAACCTGCAACGGAGTCACGCCAAAACGGACGCCAAACAACCGCTTTGGCCGATGGCAACGTCTGCTCAACTGTTTGGTGATCACGCCCGCCAAACTCCCTGGGATGGCCCATGGGAGATCAGTCGAGACTGCACAGATCCCATGGTGCTGAACGACACGATGCAAACTTACTTTCTGGAGCCAATTGTTGGAATCAACGCACTCAAAAAACTGGCTGATCTGCTGAAACAAGAGCGTCAAAAGACAGATCGCAAAACATTCAACATCGACGAGCTGAGGGAGATCTACAAGGCCAGTGGCCTTGCGGACGATCAGTTCGAGCGCATCACCAGTGTGCTGGAAAAGATTGCTGTACTCCTCCCCACCACCTAACGGACATGGATCGCCGTCGACTGCTGTTTGTCTGTTATCCAGACACCAACCATCCCATCGGTGGTGTGAAACAGATTTATCGTCAGGTCGAGCTCCTGCGCAAGGGGGGATGGGAGGCCTACGTCCTACAAGAACAGCCAGGGTTTCGCGCCACTTGGTTCGAAAGCTCAGCCCCTGTCATGGATCTGGAGACTTATCAGAAGAGCAACCCAAGTTCCGATCATGATCTTTTAATCCTTCCCGAAACATGGCTCAGCAGTGCCCCCCATTACTGGCCAGGGATTCCGAAAGTAATCTTCAATCAAAATGCTTTTTATAGTTTTGGACTCCATGGGGATTGCAATCTAAAGACCTTGGAGCTTTACCAACAACCTGACATTCATGCCGTCGTTACAGTCTCCGAAGACAGCCGAAATCTGCTGGTGGAGGGTTGTGGAATCGAACCTAATCGCTGCGCGGTGTTAATCAATGGCATTGATCAAACGTTGTTTCATGCCCCCGCTGTGAAACACCGACGTGTTGTGTTTCTAGGCCGCAAACACGTGGATCACGCCCGCAAGGTGGCACTGATGGCAAGCCAGCACCCCAAGCTCAAGCATCTGAGGTTCCAGGAACTGCCCAGAATGCAGCACGAGCAGGTCGCCAAGGCACTGCAAGAGGCCTTGTTGTTTCTCAGCTGCGGCCATCCGGAAGGTTTCGGGCTGCCGTTGGCGGAGGCGATCGCCTGCGGCTGCCTCGTTGTGGGGTACCACGGGCTCGCCGGCCGCGACTTCGCTCTGCCCCACATGGAGGTGGTGGAGTTCGGCGATCTGCTGGGCCTGCTGAAGGGCGTAGAGCAGGAACTGACCCGCTTTGATGCGGCCCCTGAAGCGGTCATCCAAGAGCGCCTGGCGGCATCGAACGCCATCCTGCAGACCTACAGCCTTGAAGCCGAGCGCGACTGCTGCCTGAGAACATGGGCCCAGATCTGCCCATGAATTCCGTGACACGCGTGCAGCGCTTCGATGGCCGGGATCTGGGCCAAGCACCCCACATCGCCGTTCTGGGCAGCTGCAAGCTGGGGAACTTCGTGGTCAGCCTTCCTTTGCTGCGCCTGCTGCGACGCCGCTACCCGCAGGCTCAGATTGATTTCTGGGGCAGCGAAGCGACAGCCGATTTCGAACGGGCCCTCTGCGGGGACAACCAACCCCTCGATTGGCGGATCTCTTGGGATCAGCCCCATGCCGAAGAAGACAACGGGCTGAGCCGATTGGGGGCCATCGCCAACGCCGCTGACCAACGGCAAAAAGAAGCTGGTCCGCTCGACCTGGCGATCAACTGCGACGGGTTCAACCCACTTACCCAGACTCTCACAAGCTGGCTGCAACCCATCTGGGTGGCAGGGGGCAGCCTGCGCGCGGATGGACGGGCACCATTGGCCTGGGGTGACTTGCCACACCAGCGGTTCCTCGCTGATCCGGACTGGGATACCCCCGCCTTTCTCGCGCGCTATGCCGAGCAATTCACCAGCAACTACATCGCCGAGCTGCTCTGCCGCATGGCTTTTCTGGAGCCCAATGCCAACGATCTCGGCGACCTCGACCTGCCCTGGGAAGAGCCAGGTTTTGAGGTTCCTCCGCTACTCATCCACACCACCACGACGCGGGCCGCCAAAATCTGGCCGTTCCAAGCCTGGGACGCCGTGCTGCGCTGGTGTACTGACCGCTCCATAACTGTTGGTCTTGTGGGAGCGCCACCTGCACGGCAACGGCTGGACTACCACGCTGGCGACGGCGAAGAGCAACTCCTGGCCAACCACCGGGGCACCCTGATCGATCTGCGCGGCCGCACCAACCTGATTCAACTGGCGGGTGCCTCCCGCCTGACCCGTGCGGTGTTGAGCGTGGATGCAGGGCCAATGCATGTGGCGGCCGGCGTCGGCACGCCCACACTGGCGATCGTGGGCAATGACACTGAAGCGGTCGGGGCCAGTCCGATTCGGCTGTGGCTGCCGCGCAGCTCAAGCCTGACGCGGACCGTCAGCAGCTCCAGCTGCTCACTCTGCAGCGACAACCGCTTCCGCAACGATGGGTGCCTGGTCGAAACCCATCACTGCATGGAGGGCGTGGATGCCCAGCAGGTGATCCGTTGGCTGGAGGAAAAGCTGGCATGAACCTGCTGGTGGTCACCAACCTCTATCCCCCCCAAGAGCTGGGGGGTTATGGCCGGTCCATTGCTGATTTCGTCTGGGGTTTGAGAGAACGCGGCCACAGCATCCAGGTACTGAGTAGCGATGCACCCCATCTGGGTGCCAGCAGCGCCCTAGGCCCCAGCGGGGAGGCGGTGGACCGGCGATTGCAACTCAAAGGCAGTTACGAGGGTGGCGTGCGGCACTTGCAGGACCCGCAGCAGCGCCAGGCCATCGATGAAACCAATGCCACGCTCATCCGGACCAGGCTCAATCGACAACAGTGGGATGGAATACTGCTGGGCAATCTTGACCTGCTCGGACCCGAACTGCTCCCGCCGCTTCTGGAGACGCAGTGCATAGTGCAGCATCACGTGGGCTTTGTGCATGCACCCTTTCATCCAAGTGCATGGCCGAATAGCGATCGCTACCGGCTGGTGGCAGCCTCAGAGGCCGTACGTTCGGCACTTGTAAGCGCAGGTCTTCCAACCTCAACAGCGAGGGTGGTTTACCCCGGCGTACGCAGCGAACTCTTCGGCGTGGATCGAGTGGGAATGCCCACCCCACTGCAGCCAGATGGAAGCCGGAGTCGACCGCTGAAAGTATGTTTTGCGGGGTTGCTAATGGGAAGCAAGGGAGCGCACACTTTGATTGAGGCCTTGATCCAGCTTCAGCAAAAAGGAATCAGCGTTCAAGCCTCCATAGCCGGCGACAGTTTCCAAAACGGATACCGCGAACAGCTTGAACAGCGTCTTCTAGAACACAATATGAATGGAGCTGTGCAATTCGTCGGCCAGCTGGGACGCCATGCATTGGCACGGTTCTATGCGCTGCATCATGTGGGTGTCTTCCCGTCCATCCACCCGGAAGCCTTCGGGATTGTGGCCGCAGAAATGATGGCTTCAGGGCTGGTCGTGGTGAGCAGCGGAGTGGGGGGCGCCGGCGAACTCATCGACGATGGCCGCACGGGGGTGCGCTTCAAGTGTGGTGACAGCGATGACCTTGCAAAATGCCTTATGCAACTGTTGAACGATCCCACTCGTCTAGGGAAATTACGAGAAGAAGCAGTGCAAGAAGTTCAAAGAAAGTTCAGCGTGGCTGCATCAGCGGCAGTATTAGAGGAAGGCTTTAAAGAATATGCTCTGATACGAAAAGAAAAAACATTGTTTTAGACATAGCGATTCATGGAATACTTGCGAGAAGGCTAAAACTTACTACATACACAGGTACAAGACAGGAAGCATAAAAACCAAGATTAAACACCTATAGAAATAAAAGAAAAAAATCGGTAAAAGAGCAAGGGAGTGGACAGGCTCAAGAGCGAAAAGCAGAAAAAATGTTTAGAAACAAGCAGAAGGAAGATCAGAAAGGGGGATCAACAGTAACAACAACAAGAGAAAAAGCAAAAAAACATTAAGAGCACTTAAGGAATCAAGAATAATAATACTATGAGGCAAATACAGTATGAAGAGAGCCAAACAGGAGAGAATAAGTTAAAAGATTGACTAAAAAATTAAAAACGATTAGTATGCAAAAAAATATAAGATAAATAGAAAAAGAAAAAGCGGATGAAGAGATTCGAACTCTCGACCCTCTCCTTGGCAAGGAGATGCTCTACCACTGAGCTACATCCGCAATTGGGGTCTTGGGGTATCCGTCAACACTTCATAAGCATGCACTACAGAGGCACCATAAGTCAATAAGGTCACAAAAACTGGTGGACTCAAGGGCTAGGGAGCGCTTGTGAATGCTGAGACATGAGAAGAAGTGGGGCAAGGCAGACAATCTGGTCACCAGTTAAAGAGGGGCCGGGGATGGGCGCATAGGTCCAGAGTTCAAACGATGACCCAAAGTAGGTACAAGAAGAGAAGCAGTTTTAAGCGGAATATAGCGACAAATACATACCAATGAGACAGGAACAACAAGTACTCACTCGTTATTACTTGCAAACAACTCTAGAAATGAACTAGAAGAAGCAATAAAAGAAGCGAACAGAATGAATATTACTCTTGGATAAGCAAAGGCGAAACAAGGATGAAAACATATCTAAAGCAATCTCAACCAGTAAGTAAGAGAAAAAAGTAAAGCGCCCAACAGAAATTAGTAAAGATGAACGAAAACAAGAGAACCTTATAACAATGCTACGCAGGCACAGTTACATCAAAGAAGTTCTTTTTGAGAAGTTTGTCGAGTGGTGTTGTCTCCAAGATATTGATAATTTGCGAACAAGCCCCTCCTTCACCGTAGGGATTTTTTAAGTCTTGTAGAATTGAAGTAAAGGAAGGGGAAAAAAGTCGATTTAAAGACTGAGATATCGAAACAAAATCAGCGTGGCAATCAATGATGCTAGGGGCACGCAAACGGCCACGCTGGCGATCGCCAATATTAATTGTACCAACTCGAAAGCTTGGAGCCTCAATAAGGCCACTTGAAGAATTACCGACTACACCATCAACATGACTAAGACAAGAGAAATAACGCAATTGGCCCAGCGATGTGAAAACTTGAGCCATAGGATTGAACGCGCAGAATTCAGTAATCTGACCGAGAAGTTGTCGACCATCAGTATCTGCGTTAGGGGACGTAAAAATAAATCCAACATCATCTAATTGCTCTAATGCTAGAAGAAGCTGCTGAAGCTGATCACAGCAAGAGCTATGCTCGAGAGTGACGGGATGAAAAGTGATCAGCAAGTTCCGCGGAGCAAATTTAAAGTCAAGTTGATTCTCTAATTCAGCACGGCTTAGAAGCGAAAGCCGTCTTATGTTGTCAATACCAAGAGCACCAACGCGAAAGACCAGGTCAGGTTGTTCACCTAACTGGATAACTCTTTGGCGATAGGCATCCGCAGCTACAAAATGGAGATGGGACATCTTGGTGATGGAATGACGAATAGCATCATCAAAGGATCCTTCAGTAAGTTCGCCACCATGAATATGAGCTATAGGTATTCGAGATATCAAAGCCGCTGTTGCAGCAGCAAAAACCTCAAAACGGTCACCAAGTATGACCAACAAATCCGGCTGGAGCTCAGAAAGTACATCGGCAAAACCAATGACACCAAGGCCAATAGACTTAATAATACCCACAGAGGTATCTGAACTGAGCAAAGATTCAACTTTTCGGTCAATATGATAACCGTCCAGTTGAATGGCCTGAACGGTTAGGCCGAATTCAGGAGCCAAGTGCATACCTGTAACGATCAGCTGTAATTCAAGAAAAGGGGAGTCTTGAATACCCTGCATAAGTGGACTTAGCAGCCCATATTCTGCACGTGAACCAGTTACAACACAGATTTTGCGTGCTGAAAATTTCATTGGATTAAATCATCAACACAAAAATCCCGGTGAGCTGGACGACCTATCCAGTGATCCCACTCCATGGGTGAAATTCCGGTCCCAGGACGCTTAGTAGTAAGATTTGCCTCACTGAATAGCTCACCCTCACAAATAGACCGAGCAGCAACTATCGATTTACGTACTAGCGGAAGATTGGACTGCTCACTAACCGTGGGACGCTTTATTCCATCACCAAAAGCATGTTCAATTGCACGTATACCTTGAACCATGGATGAAAACTGGTCAGGTTCAAGGCTGGCTTTGTGATCAGGACCTGGTAAGTCACGATCTAAAGTAAAATGCTTTTCAATAATGGTCGCACCCATAGCCACTGCTGCAATAGGGACAAAAATTCCTTCGGTGTGATCAGAATAACCCACAGAAACACCAAAGGCTTTGCCAATAGAAGTCATAGCACGTAAGTTAACCTCATCAAATGGGGCAGGATATTCTGTAGTGCAGTGAAGAACGGTGATATGACTGCGACTTGTACCTGCCTGCTCAAGAACATTTAGGGCAGCTTCAATCTCACCTAAACTAGACATACCTGTAGAAAGAATAACTGGTTGACGATTACAACCAATTTTACGCAAGTAAGGAAGGTTAGTAATTTCACCAGAGGGTACCTTCCAGTGACGGAGCTCAAGAGACTCCAAGAACTGAAGACTAGCCATATCAAAAGCGGTAGAAAGATATTCAATGCCCTGTTGTTTGCAATACAGATACAATTGCAAATGTTGATCTGGTGTAAGTTCAAGGTTTTGTAACATTGGTAGTTGGCTGTCAATATTGTCAAGGGCTTTTTGTTGGTAGGAAGGCTTCTGTGCAAAAGAAGTGACTAAATTATTGGCGTGGAAACATTGAAATTTAACAATATCGGCACCAGCAAGTAAAGCAACATCAACGAGCTCTTTGGCAAGATCGAGGTCACCGTTGTGATTTACGCCTACCTCAGCAATAATAAGTGTGGATGGGTGCGTCATTATTTAGTCAAAGGCCATCCCATCACACGCTTTCCAGCGCTGATGACTGATTTAGCTGGGAGATCCAGTCCCTCGCGAAGAATAGATCCACTGCCAACAAAGCTACCAGCACCAATGCGAACACCTCCGTTGACCAATGCACCTGTGCTGATGTGGCAATGATCACTGATATGAACATCATGCTCAATTAATGCACGTGAATTAATGATACAATGATCACCAATAAAGGACCCTGCATTAACAATAGCACCATGACAAAGAACAGTCCCTAATCCAAAGCGAGCATGTTTGCTAACGATGGCATGGCGTGAAACACTGGTAGGCGAATGAAAACCTAAAGTAGAAAGATTAGCAGCTAAATGCTCTCTTCTAGAGGAATCAGCAAGATGTCCGATGGCAAGTAGTGCAGCCGAACATTCAGAACGAAGTTGAGGCAACATAGAGTCACAGCCTAATACTGGATATCCAAAAACGGAGCTTCCAACCTGAGAAGCTAAACCAACCAAACCATAAATGTCCCAATGGGAGGATGTCTCAATCAAGTCAATTAAGGACCTAGCATGACCACCTGAGCCAATCAACAGGATAGAGTTCATTACAAAGGTGACTGAAGAAGCTGGGGACTGCTTGGTAAATTAACTAAACGAAAAGCCTGGTTCTCAGCATGAGGTAAAGGACCAGAAGGACAAGAAGAATACATAATTGTTTTGTGTAAAGGAGACCAAATAGGCCTTAACAAAAGACCAATTTCATGAGACTGACGCAATAGCTCCAAGCAAGATCGTTTTGCTATACTAGAATCAACATCTAGAAAACGTAATGTTGTGAGCCAATTATTACTACGACAGTTAACTGGATCAACTAAAATCTCAACACCATCGATGTTAGAAAAGGATTCTACATAACGTTGTGTTAATTGACGTTTAAGAAGAAGACGGAAATCTAATTGCTCAAGTTGAGCATAACCTAGAGCAGCATTCAAGTTAGGCATTCGGTCGTTCCAACCAATCTCATCGTGATGAAATGCCCAGGGGTGTGGAAGTTTAGCGGTAGTGGATAAGTGACGAGCTTTGAGTGCTAGAGAAGCATCATTAGTAATAAGAGCACCACCGCCACCTGTAGTAATCAATTTATTGCCATTAAAACTAAGGATTCCTATTGACCCAAAGAGGCCACAATGTATATCTGCTCTTAGACTGCCGAGAGCTTCTGCAGCATCTTCAACCATTGGAAGCCGCCAATAATCGGCAACAGAACGTAAATTAATGACATCTGCAGGAAGACCAAACACATGCACGGGCAAAATAGCTGCAATCCGACGTCCAGTTTCTCTATTTAACAACACTCCATCTGACCAGAGAGCAATAGAGTCAAGACGTGAGGATAAAGCAAGTGGACAAAGTCCCAACGATGATGAATCAACATCAACAAAATGAGGAATTGCACCAAGGTGTGAAATAGCGTTTGCAGAGGCGACAAAACTGAGAGGAGGCAATAAAACTTCATCACCAGAACGAACACCTACGAGGTGAAGAGCAAGCCTGAGTGCAACAGTCCCATTTGTGACAGCGACCGCATGTTTAGAACCAGTAACAGTGCATAGCTGATCTTCAAATCGGGATACCCAACTACCAGCAGAACTAACCCAACCTGTATCAATACAATTTTTTACATAAGACCAAGCATTAGTACCCTGAAAAGTGGGTACATGAAGACTAATAGGGTTGTCAATAGAACATGAACCTACAACATCCTTGATGCCTTGAAGTACAGACTCGATCTGGTTATTAGAATTTATCATAAATTAAATACAATAACGGGATGGACTATATCGTGCGAGATTGGTGGGGTTGCTAAACCATTCAGCAGTGATGGAAAGCCCTCGACGAAAGCCTGCAAGTCCGCCGTAGGAAGGCTCCCAAGAAGTAAGGTCTCGTAAAAGCTGATTATCACCAAACAAACGATTAACCTCAGAGGAGTCAGGACGGAGCCTCTCATAGTCAGAGACTAACTCGATATTAACATTCATAATATCACCAATTAGCATAGCAGTATCAGCTATAGAAACCTCAAAGTTACTAGCTGAATTGATTACATGGCCAATTGCAGCATCACACTCTGAAATGGTCAAAAATGCAGAGCATGTATCAGCAACAAAATTGAAATCGCGAGTAGGAGACAGGGAACCCAAACGTATTTGACGTTGACCAGAAACAATTTGGCTAATAATAGTAGGAATAACTGCTCTGGCACTTTGACGAGGACCATAAGTATTAAAAGGTCGTAAGACAGCTACAGGAGTAGCAAAAGAATGCCAATAACTAAGAGCAATCTGATCTGCTGCAATTTTTGTCGCAGCATACGGTGATTGAGCAACCAGAGGATGCGACTCATTAATAGGAACGAACTGTGCTGTTCCGTAGGCTTCAGAAGTAGATGTATGAACGACACGACTTACTTCTAAATCTCGAGCAGCTTGTAAAATATTAAGCGTACCATGAATATTGGTATCAATATAACTGGCAGGTGAAATATAGCTATAGGGTATGCCAATCAAGGACGCAAGATGGAATACGATTTCACAATCACGCATAGCTTCTCTTACACATAATGGGTCCCTGATATCACCCAAAACAAACTCACAAGATTCAGAATAACTAGGTGCAAGACTATCTAACCAACCAAAACTACCATTAGAGTTATAGATACAGAATGCACGAACATCGTAGCCAGTAACAAGGAGAAGTTCTACGAGGTGTGAGCCAATGAAGCCATCAGCACCAGTAACAAGTACTTTGCTCATACTACCAAACAAACAACCAGAACGCTACTCCAATATAAAAGACGGTGGAATAGGGCAATAGTGAAAAACAATAAAACGAAACAGGCATGTAATTGAAAAAAATGATATTCTAAAATCAAAAGCTGTAGAGAATATTTTTAAAGGGACCAGAAAAAAAGCTAAATATGACAACACAAACAAAACTCATAAGACGAAACCGCCACGAGTGGAGGAAAAAGGATGCAGGAAGCGGATAGGTAAGTCAAAGAAGGAAGTCAAACAATTCACAATAGCAAGAAAAAGATAGAATTACGCGCAAATAGATGGATAAATAATTTGACATGGATAAGTATAAAATGTGCAAGATGAAGCAACAACTCTACGGAAGATGAATAAAAAAATGTCAGTTGGCTTAAGTACCCGTGCAGGTTTGGCAAAATGGCAGGAGACGCCTTAAAATAGAAAGAACAAAAAAGTCAAACGTGGAGCGAATTAACGCGCTAGTACTGGCGGCTGGATTAGGAACGAGACTAAGACCACTGACAAACACTATTCCAAAATGCCTGGTAGAAATAGATGGTAAGCCTATGCTAGGAAGATGGATTGAAACACTTGCTAAAGTGAGCAACAAGATCATAATCAATACGCACTATCTTCACAAACAAGTTGAAAACTATATCGAAAATGATCTAGGAAGTCCTAGTAACATTTATTTAGAATATGAGCAGGAATTAGAAGGAACGGCGGGGACTCTGCTTAAAGTACATAAAACGTATTCTGAATATGATACACTATTATTGATTCATGCCGACAACTTGACTGATGCAAACATTTCTGAGTTTTTAGAAGCTCACAAAAAGCGACCAAATCCATGTATGATGACCATGATGTTATTCGAATGTGATAATCCACAGGAATGCGGGATCGTAGAAATAGATGAAAAGGGAATATTGACAGACTTTCATGAAAAAAAGAACAACCCACCGGGAAACATGGCAAACGCTGCAATATATGCAATAGACAAAAGTTTATTGAAAGATTTGGCTGAATGGGGGGAGATTAGAGATTTCAGCACAGAAGTAATACCGAAATTAATAAGTCAAATATATACATATAAAACAAATGGATACCTTCTTGATATAGGTACTTACAAGAATCTCGAAAGAGCGAGACATATGACCGAGGTTTTTGAATCATGAACATAGAAGAAAACAAATTCCTAACAAAGGCGAAAGAGTATATTGAGAAAATTAAAAAAGCCATGAATATAGAAAGAATGAAAGAAATTGAATATATGGCTAAAGAACTTAAAAATACCTGGGAAAAAAAGGGAAACGTATATATTTGCGGGAATGGGGGAAGCGCGGCTAATGCAATTCACATAGCGAATGACTGGTTTTATGGGGTAGGAAATTGTGGAGCAGGAGAAAAAAGACCAGGTATAAATATTGAAGCACTATGTTCTAATCAGGCTATACTCACATGCTTGGCAAATGATACAGGATATGAAAACGTATACCAGGAACAATTAAAAGTAAAGGCAAAGAAAGGAGATATACTAATTGTTTTATCAGGAAGTGGACAATCAAAAAATATCGTAAAAGCGCTTAATTACGCTAAAAAGATAGGAATGAAAAGCTTTGCTATTTTAGGGTATAGTGGCGGAAAATGCCTTCAAATATGTGACCATAGCATACATTTTGAAATCAATGACATGCAAATCGCTGAAGATCTTCAACTTATAGTAGGACATATATGTATGCAATGGTTGACTGAAAGTCGTAATATCAAAGAATGAGTAAAGAACAACTAAAATGAACAACGACAACAAAGGATGGTTAAGGTCATGAACGTGATAGAGATAAGCCAATTAAGTGATGAAGGGTTGGAAGAAATAAAGGGATGTACATTAACATACGGACATTTCAGTACAATCCACCCAGGACATATCAGATATTTAAAACATGCTAGAGATCTAGGCAATAGGTTAATCGTGGCAGTGATAGGAGATAATGGTAATGAAGAATATGCATTTTGCTCTCAAGAAAGAGCTGAAGCGGTAGACCTACTAGGTATAGCTGACAAGGTATTAATTCTTGAGGGGAATGAACTCAATCAAGTATTGGATAAAGTAGAACCCTCAGCAATAGTTTTAGGTAGCGAATACCGGGAAAAAGATTATATGAAAGGTTTGGTGAAAAAACTAAAAACAAATGGATGCAAGATTTATTACCATGCTGGGGAAATAAATGTAACGTCAGCAGAATTATTTACAAATTCTGAAGAGAAATTGATCGGAAAGAGAATTAAAGACTTTAAGGAAGCATGTAGGAGACATAATATAACGAGAGAGGTGCTTATAGAGTCGGTAAGACAGCTAAGGGGAACCAAGATGATTGTGATAGGCGATACGATAGTTGATCATTATGTCGCGTGTGAAGCATTAGGAATGAGTGCAGAAGCTCCTGTTCTTGTAGTGAAAGAAGTAGAGGGAAAGGAATTTATTGGGGGAGCAGCTGTGGTTGCTAGTCATATAAAGGCTCTAGGAGCAGAGTGCCGACTCATATCCGTTGTGGGTAATGATAAAACAGCCAAAAAAGTAAAAGATGAGCTTAAATCACAGGAAATAAACGACTCATTAATAACAGATAATACACGACCAACGACTTATAAAAAAAGATACTTAGTAGAAAATCAAAAACTATTCAGGGTTAGCAGACTAGAAGATCATAAAATTGATGAAGAGGTGGAAAATGAGATAATTGAAGAGCTAAACAAGGTAGCGGAAGTAAGTGATGGAATAATAGTATCCGACTTTGTATACGGTGTGATTACAGAGCGGATACTGCATGAAATAAAAAAATTGGCAAGTAAATATAATTTGAAATTATTTGGAGATGTTCAGTGCAGTAGTCAAGTTGGTTTGATAACTAAATTCAAAGGATATACATTGTTATCACCAAATGAGAAAGAAGCTAGACTTGCATTGCAAGATAAAGATATGAGTATCGAGCAAATCTCACAGAATCTAATCAAACAAACGAGCGCTGAATATTTAATAATGAAACTTGGGGCTGAAGGATATATAACATACTATAGAGATAATGAATGTGAAATCAGAAGTCAGGCTTTCCCGGCATTGTGCATTAACCCCTTAGATGTCGCAGGAGCAGGAGATTCATTATTAGCAGTGGTGTCAACGGGATTAGCAGCGGGAATAGACATGTTGACAATATCAGCAGTGGGTTGCTGTATGACAGCAGCAGCGGTGGAAAAATTGGGTAACACACCGGTAGAAAAAAATAAACTGATAACAAAAATCAATAATTGCTACGATATAAAAAAATCACAGGGTGATATTGAAGATTGGACACGCCTATAGGCATTAATAAACTATAATCGCTTGGTAAATTACTGACAAATGAAAGCAATAATCACGGGAGGTGCTGGATTTATTGGGAGCCATTTGGTCGAAAGGCTCGGCAAATTAAACTGGGATATAACAATAATAGACAATTTAACAACTGGAAGAATTGAAAATATTGCCAACTTGAATACAAATTATAAATTTATAAATGCAGATATAAGTTATAAAGACGAGAGTTGGACAGAAGAACTAAAGCAAGCCGACTATGTATTTCATTTAGCAAGCCTGGCAGATATAGTACCAAGTATAGAAAAACCCTTGGAATATTATGAATCAAATGTAACTGGAACAATAAATGTTCTGTCTGAGTGTGAGCCCAAAAGGCTGAAAAAGTTTGTTTATGCGGCTTCGTCATCATGCTATGGAATTACAAATGTAATCCCAACACCAGAAGACGCTCCAATTCAAACGGAATACCCATATGCTCTGACTAAATATCTAGGAGAACAGATAACAATGCATTGGGGTAAGGTGTACGGCATGAAAGTAGTCTCTACAAGATTCTTTAATGTATATGGGACAAGATCAAGGACGTCAGGAACATACGGTGCAGTGTTTGGTGTATTCCTTGCACAAAGACTTGCAAATAAACCTTTAACGATTGTAGGAGATGGGACCCAAAAAAGAGACTTCACGTACGTTACAGATGTAGCAAAAGGAATATACCAAGCAGCCGTGTCTAATTATGAAAATGAAATATTTAACTTAGGAAGCGGAAAAGCAGAAAGCATCAATAAACTAGCTGATCTTATAGGGGGAGACAGGACATACATTCCAAAAAGGCCAGGTGAACCTGAAATTACGCATTCTGATATCAGCAAAGCAAAAGAATTGCTCAACTACGAACCAGTTGTAAGTTTTGAAGAGGGAGTAAAACTAGTCTTAGAAAATATGGAGTATTGGAGAGATGCCCCAGTCTGGACACCAGAAACGATAAATCAAGCTACTAGAACCTGGTTTGACTCACTGCAGTAGTGTATAATTGCAAAAACTATGGGCGCAATGGACAAGTTTCTGATTGACAGCCACAAATATGCTTTTCATCCAGAACATTCATCGACGGTATTAAAATACTATAACAACCCAGAGTTAGAAGTAAACAGCAAAGAGTTCAGACAATTAATGCCATTATATATAGAGGTGTCACCAGTAGGTGCTTGTAATCACAGATGTACATTCTGTGCAGTTGATTACATAGGATACAAATCAGTATTTTTAGATTTAGAAACATACAAACAATCGGTAAAATCAATCAGTGGACATGGGACAAAAAGCATTATGTTTGCGGGAGAAGGAGAGCCATTACTGCATCCAGAAATATCTAATATGGTGAACTTTACACGTGAGGAGTGCAACATTGATGTCTCTTTTACGACCAATGCAGTAAGATTGGAAGAAAGATTCGTCAAGAACTCTCTTCATAATGTTTCATGGATAAAAGTATCATTTAATGGTGGCGATGAAAACACTTACTCGAATATACACAGGACGAATAAAAAAGATTTTCAAAAAGTGCTAGACAATATTGAATACGCTATAAGATACAAGAAAGAAAATAATATAGAATGTGCTATAGGGCTACAGACGCTGCTTTTGCCAGACAACAAGGATAGCATAAGTAATTTATGTATAAAAGCAAAAAATATTGGTGCAGATTATGTAGTAATTAAGCCGTATTCACAGCATAAATTCTCAAACACACACACTTACGAGAATATTGATTACAGTGAATACCTTGACATGCAAGGAGAGTTAGAAGCATTTAGTGATGAGAATTTCTCAGTGATCTTTAGGATAAATACTATTAACAATTGGATATCGCAAAATGAAGAACGATACTGCAAATGTATGGCTACCCCGTCTGTCTGGGCATATATAATGGCAAGTGGGGATGTTTACAGCTGTAGTGCATACTTACTAGATGAAAGATTCAACCTAGGGAGTATAAATGAAAAGGATTTTTATAATTTATGGTCATCGCAAAAAAGATTAGATAATGCTAGATTTGTGTATAATGATCTGGATATTTCAGAGTGTAGAGTAAATTGCAGAATGGATCAAGTAAATAGATATCTAGACAAGATAAGTAATCAAAATGTAGCGCATATAAATTTTGTATGAGCAGCGAATACGAAAAAATATACGAAAAACAAATCTTGTATAGAGCAATAGGAATTGCGATTGCCGATAATTACAAGCACCAAATGATGAGATGTCCCGTACATCTTTCAATAGGTCAAGAGTATTGGCTCCCATTTATAGATAAGCACAACAAAAGAGGAAATCGCTTCTTTTCAACCCACAGGTCTCATTCACTTTATATGGCTTTAAATTGTGATATTAAAGAGTTAATAGCAGAGCTACACGGCCATGAAGACGGATGTCTGCATGGAAAGGGAGGAAGTATGCATCTTAAACAACCTTCAATGGGACTAGAAGCATCAATACCAATTGTAGGTAGCTCTATGGGTTTGGCATTGGGAAGTGCACTGGCACAAAATATGCAGGGGGAGGACAACTCGACTATTGTCTACTTTGGTGACGGGGCATGCGAGGAGGGAATATTTCATGAGTCACTTAATATTGCATCAACGATGCAACTTCCAATACTATTTATTTGCGAAAACAATAAGTATTCATGCAACACAAAGCTAAGCAGAAGACAATCAGGAGAAAACATGATCAGGTTTGCAAAATCGCATGGACTAAAATCTTCCAAAATATGTTATAACGACAAATTAAGACATATAGACGAGAAAATAGGAGTAGCATTCCATGAATCATATTCAAATGCATACTTTCTCGAAATAGAGTCTAATCGTATATATGAACATTGCGGTGACAAGATTGACTACGATAAAGGTGATAGAAACTACAAAACGCAAAAAGAGCTGAAAGAAAACGATAGAATAACAAAGTTAATGTCAAATAATAATAGGTATTTAAGCTACTATAATAATGTATATGAAGAGATAAGTAAAATCATTAAACACTACCGTACAGACAATGAGGGAATAATCAATGCATGATCAAGCGATTAACAAATCTATCAAAAAATTTTTGAATGAGAATTCAAATGGCCTCATATTATGTGAAGGAATTGATGACGGGTTCTTTGGTACAATAGACGGTATAAGCAAGGAATATAGTAAGCAAAGCATAGAATTACCGTGCTCAGAGAATGCATCAGTAGGTATGACAATAGGAGCATCAATGTATGGAATGCTGCCAATTTTATGTTTCCAAAGAGTTGAATTTGCATTTCTAGCCATGGAACAATTAATAAATAACACAGGAAAGTTGATATACTTGTCAAATAATACAAAAAAAACCCCTGCACTAATTAGGTTAGTTATCGGCAGGGGTTGGGGCCAAGGACCTAGTCACTCAGAATCTATGGAGGCAATGTTTAATCAGATACCAAATATAAATTTGTTTATGCCTGTATTCCCGGAAGATAGTGAATTCATAATAAATAACTTTAGTAGGTGGAACAATCTAACGATATCACTGGAACATAGGTGGATTCACAAGCAGGAAAGAAGTTATAAAGTAGTAAGAAGTAGTGAAAATTACATTATCAAACAGGGAGATGACATAACTATTGTATGTACATCATATAATGTGATTGTATGCCTAAAAGCAGCGGAATTACTAGAGAAGTACGGGCTACGAGTTGAAATAGTTAACTTGTTTAATTTAAAAGACACAGCGAACGAAAGTATATTAAAATCGTTTAGAAAGACAAAAAGAATTATATTTATTGAATTAGGTCGTAAAACCGGTGGTATATCTATGTGTATATTGAGTAGCCTAGTGATGGATGGGGAAGATATAAACAAAGAGAATTGTAGAATAATGGGCCAAAAAACAGATTACTCACCATCGTCGTTTAGGCTTACAAATGAACATTATATTAACGTAAGGGATATAGTCAATGAGACACTCGATATATTACGTGTATCGACTCAGACCAAAGAAGCTTTACAAAACGAATTGCATATGATAGAATCAAATGAAGTAAATGATCAACCTCCATCTTCCATAGTAGGACCCTTCTAAATGGAAAAAAAAATTGAGTTACCAGATTTCTTCCGAGACAAATTAAAAATTATGTCGATACAAGCCGACAAATCAAATAATACAATTTCATTAATAGTTGAAACTTTGCATAAGTTAAGTCCGTCAGAAAGAGGTACGTTATTGTTAGACTTAGAGGATCAGCTATTCAAAGTAAATGATAAAATAAGGGTTTGGCACGTACCAATTGGAGATAAAAATTCACTAAGAAATCTCAGAGGTATAAGTGTAAATTCCACCCTCAGTACAACCGGAGAGAAGAAATGAAAACAAGACAAGAAGGCGTTCAAACAAGTGATGGTAATTTAATACTAGACAACCATAAGTTGTCGTATCATTACGATCGTTTTGAATCATGGCTCGACGGTGATCGAGTAGCACCAATATCAGTGGATATGGCACTGACACGCTCTTGTGGTGCAATGTGTCAATTTTGTTATGCAATGGTACAGGAACCACAAGAAAGAAAAGCAATAACAATATTAGATTCAAAAAATCTATTGGATGACTTTGCTGAAATTGGTGTAAAGGGTGTATCACTAATTTCAGATGGTGAGAGTACTTTATCGCCAGCATATGTACCCTTCATCCAACATGCGTCAGGTCTTGGAATCGATGTCGGTAATGCGACAAATGCCTGGGATTGGTCAGAAGAAAAGGTAAACGATGTACTTCCCCACCTCACATGGGTAAGATTCACAGTAGCGGCTGGAACACCGGAGAGATATGCAGAAATCATGTACAAAGATAAAACTCATACTGAAGTCTTTGATAACGCAATGAAAAACATAAGGTATGCAGTCAAACTGAAGAGAGAAAAAAGACTAAACGTAACTCTAGGTATACAAATGGTATTGATGCCGGAATATGCAGATCAAATAAAACCCTTTGCAAAACTAGGAATCGATTTAGGAGTAGATTACGCAGTCATTAAACATTGTTCTGATGATACTGACGGGACTCTAGGTGTCGATTACACAAAGTACGAAGAATTGACTGATCTTCTCGAAGAGGCAGAAAATATGTCAAATGATCAGACAAAGATCATAGTAAAATGGAGCAAAATCGAAGATGGTAAAGACTGTAGCTACAAATCAATGTATGGACCTAACTTCTTGTTGCAGATTAGTGGTTCCGGGTTAGTTGCTCCTTCAGGAATGTTCTTCAATGCAAAATACTCAAAATTTCATATAGGTAACTTTACAGAAGAGAGATTTATAAATATATTTAAATCAGAACAATACATAAGAGTAATGAAATACCTTGAATCTGATAGATTTGATGCCCCGACCATGATGGGTAGCTTACCAATTCAGCATTATTTAAATAAGTCTATAGACAAACATTTAAAAGGAATACAAAAAATTGAACGTGCAACCGGTAGCGATAACGTAATGCATGTCAATTTTTTATAGATACGAAGAGGTAAAAAAGTTTGAAAATATTAATTGTCGGTTATGGTAAAGCTGGAAAAAGATTTTATAAGTTATTGAAGGAATTTAAAAAAGCCTATGAGGTTAGGATACTAAGGTCAAGAGAAATTAAATCAAATACGACTAATAGTAAGATTAGCACTATGGTTGACGCCATTAATTGGTTGCCAGATGCAGCAATAATATGCTCGCCTGCGACAATGCATTTAGAACAAGCAGTAGAATTAGGTAGTAAAGGTATAAATCTATTAATAGAAAAACCAATATCAGTGGAGACTTATAATGAGCAACAAATGAATACATTGATCAACTATGAAAATAATATCAAAATACAAGTAGGATACATTTTAAGATATTTACCATGTATAAAGTGGGTAAAACAAAAATTAGAAGAAAATTATTTAGCTCAAATTATAAGCGCTGATTTTTATTGCGGCTCATGGCTGCCAGACTGGAGAAAGGATGTTGATTACAGAGAAACAGTATCTGCTAATAAAAAGCTTGGAGGAGGAGCATTGCTAGAATTAAGTCATGAAATTGATCTAGCACAATATTTACTAAAAGATATTAAGAAAATAAAATATGCTGATAAGAGCAAAAAGTCTAGACTTCAAATGGATGTTGAGGATAATGCAGCCCTATGGTTAGAATCGAGCATGTGCAGCAATATAAGCATACGTTTAGATTTCTGCACAAGACCGGCAAAAAGGGGTTTTTCAATAAGAAGCACAAATGGGGAGATAAAATGCAATATACTTACACAAAAAGCGGTATTGATAGACGAAAATGGGGAAGCTACTGAGAGAACTGAAGAAATGAGAGATATGAGGCAAATATATCTCGATGAATTTAACCACTTTATCAAAGAATATGACAACGCCACTGATCTAGAATGCACAGCGAAGGCAGCTAAAAGAGTATTAGATATAATAAAAGAGGCTAAAGGTAAGGGAGATTAAGTGTAGTGAAAACTTTTATATTCATATTTGCACGAGGGGGGTCAAAGGGACTGCCGGGCAAGAATCTTAAAAAGATTGGTGACAAAACGTTGGTAGAACATTCTATAAATATTGCCAAAGAATTAAGGTACGATAGTGAAATTATAGTATCAACAGACTCCAATGAAATTGGTTCTATAGCTGAAAAGCAAGGTGTAATTTACCTCAAAAGACCAAGCATATTTGCTGGAGACGACAGTACTGAATGGAGTGCATGGCAACACGGGGTTAAGTGGGCATATAAGAATATAGGAGAGTTTGAGAGATTTGTTACTCTTCCACCAACAGCACCACTGAGAAATGAAGAAGATGTATATGCATGTGTTAATGCACTAGGAAATAAATACGATTTATCAGTTACATATACAAAAGCAAAAAGAAGCCCTTGGTTTAACCAAGTTGTAAGAAGCGATAATAAGTCATTATGTCTAGTATCCCATAAATATAAAGAAGACAGAAAAGTCTATTCAAGGAGGCAAGAAGCACCAAGCTGTTATGACATGACAACTGTAGCCTACGCAGCAAAACCAAAGAAAATATTGATGTGTGACGGGCTCTGGGATAAACGGATAAAAATAACTGGAAGTGAAGTTCCGGAAGAAAGATCAATTGATATAGATAATGAGATTGACTACTGGATAGCAGTAATGCTGTATGAAAGGAGGTTTGTGAAGTGACGTTATATTCTCTAAAGGGGGAAACTGTACTAATAACAGGTGCAGGCGGAAGAATCGGGTCAGAGGTTGCTCGTCAGTGCCTAGAAAATGGTGCAAAAGTAATTGCTTGTGATATATCGAGGGAAAAATTAGAGACTATATGGAATAAAAGTTCAAAAAAAGAAAGTTCAGATATATTGTTATTAAATATAGATATAACCGGCGAAGAAGGTATGGCATTACTATTTCAAAAGATTGATAACGCGGGACTCAATATTACTTCTGCAGTTCACTCGGCATATCCAACATCAGCAGAATGGGGAACAAAAATTGAATGTTTGCGTGAGGAGATGTTAAAAACAGACCTGCAGAATCAATTAGGAACTGCAATATTAATATCGCAAAAGATAATAAAAAGATTTCAAGAAAACAAGTTGGGAGGCAATCTGATTCATTTAGGATCAATACAGGGTGTAAGCACTCCTAAATTTGAGCATTATGTTGAGTTGGGGATGCACTCACCCATCGAATATACAGGTATTAAAGCTGGGATTATAGGGATAACACGATGGCTGGCTAAATATTATGCAAATCAAGGTATAAGAGTAAACTGCATAAGTCCAGGAGGCATAAGAGATAAACAACCTGAAGAATTTATTAGAAGATATAGAAAGAGCTGCTGCAATATAGGAATGCTATCTGCTAGAGATATTAGCGAGGTAGCAATATTTTTACTTTCAAAGGAATCAAGAGGAATAAATGGTCAAAATTTAATTGTTGATGACGGTTGGTCTTTATAAGCTAGGAAACCATAGATGGAGGTGTCGTCAAGAAAAACAAAATATGGTGAATATCATAAAAAGGTGTCATGGTATACTGATAGCTACGAATATGAATCTAAGGCATGATGCAGAAAATCAACTCACACAATGAATGGGACCAATTGAGGGAGATAATAGTAGGAACAGCTAAGGGAACAAAAGCCACGCTTACCTGGAAAGGGAATCAAGAACCATCGAAAGAAGCTCTGGCAAAGGCGCTTGAGCTTTCAGACAAAGCATGTCCACAATGGTTCTTTGATGAGGTCGAGGAAGATTTAGATGGTCTGGCAAATACTTTGAAATCATTAGGTGTAACTGTTCATAGACCTGAAGGGTACGACTATACTAAGTTCCATAGTACGCCATATTGGATGAGTACAAGCAATAATTGCTATAACACAAGAGACTTAAATTTAGTTGTGGGAAATAGCGTAATCGAAAGTCCATCTTACATGGAATCAAGATATTATGAACCAAGCTGCCTATACTCTATTTGGTATGAATACCTTGAAAAAGGTTTTAAATGGATAGCAGCACCTAAACCAATGCTTAACTATGAGGTAAAGCTACCATACTTTAGAGATCACGAATCAAGAATAATGACGGACGAGGACTTACTTCATCAAAAACTAACTGACGGACGTGTTGAGAAATTGCACAAACTGGCGGAAAATGAAATACTTTTTGAAGCTGCAAATACAGTAAGAATGGGTAAAGATCTCTTGTATCTGATATCTTCTTCAGGAAATGAGCTAGGCGCAAAGTGGCTGCAAAGTGTATTAGGAGAAGAATATAATGTACATACTACGAGAGATATTTATAGGTCAAGCCACATAGACTCAACTGTTATGTGCCTAAAGCCTGGTTTGGTTTTGTTAAATGACACAAGGGTAACCGAAGAGACTTGCCCAGAAATATTCAAAAAATGGGATAAGCTGTATTTTTCCGATGTAGCGCCGACGTCGGAAGCAGAGTTAAAATATCAGCAGGAATTTAGAGATCCAATAGGAAAACAAATTGAAGAGTTAGGCTTCAGCACAAACTTACATGATATGTCATCACCATGGGTAGGACTTAATTTTCTTTCAGTAAATCAGTCGACAGTCATAGTGGACCAGAGGCAAGAGTCACTTATCAAATTATTAGAAAAGCACAATTTTACAGTGATACCTATTAGAATGAGGCATATTTATACTCAGGGAGGCGGAATACACTGTGCTACCCTTGATACAGTTAGGGATAGTAAGTTAGAAAGCTATTTCGACTAATTCCAAAACACACTGAAAACAAATGGATTTAACACACTCCAAGACTGTTGAAAACAACACCCTCCAAACGTTTAAAACTCATAGGCCAAGTGAATATTTTTCACACTTGAATGACGATCAATCATTTAACATACACAACGCAAAAATAGAGAATTTATATCGCTTTGGACTATGTATGCCGCCTGAGTTCTTTGATGGAAAAAAAGTAATTGATCTGGGATCAGGAACGGGCGAGCATACGGTCTCTCTATCTAGATGGGGTTCACAGTGTACATTAATAGAAATGAATGATGAAGCACTTGAAAGGGCTAAAGAGGTGTTTAGAAAGTATGCTCCTAACATCGATGATCATACTTTTATTAATACCTCTCTGTACGATATAGATATCAAAGCACTCGAAGAAAAATTTGATATTGCTCATTCACGTGGTGTCTTTACTCACGTCAGCAATAAACCGTTAGCATTTAATATTTTAGCGAGGCTTGCGAAGCCAGGTGGTTACGTAATATACGGAGATAGAAATTCAGCAGGTGGCATACAAGAGATGCTACAGAGATACGCAATTTACAAATTGGGCGGAGTATCTGAAAAAGAAATCCTTGCAACGGCTGAATCCTTGTTCAGCGATGACATAACAAGAAGCCAACAATCTGTACCAAGAACAAGAGAAGCAATAATTTACGACAGATGGGTAATACAACAGCAAGATGACCCGTCAGCAGAAGATGTTCTTGACATGTTTAAAAACGAAGGGCTTACATATGTCAGTTCATGGCCAAGAATTGACTATGCTGGTCGAGGACTTTCAACATTTACAAACCCAACAAAAGATTCAGAGCTGAAAAAAGGTGCAACACTAGCTGAAAATTTATGGATGATGCTTAAAGGAGGCGAGGATGAGAAAATAAACCTACAGACTTTTAACGATTACGAGGATTATATTGAAGAGCTAAATAAAACAGCGAAACTATTTAGAAATTTACAGGTAACTTCTAGTCTTGAGACAGATACAATGATAAGTCAATTCAATAAATTGCAAGATTCAGCAAATAAGTCTAATAGCAAAAGATTGCCATTAATAAGTAGAATAAACACTTTTATTGCGGAAGTGACGCACTTTTTGAAACTTATTGATAATGATAAAGATCTAAATTCGGTAAAATCTAAAATAGATTCATATAAACTTCTGTTCAAAGGATACGCAGGTGTAAGACATGTTGATTATGTAGCATACAAACAGTTATAGATTGCGTGAAAACTTCATTTAATAAGACAAACGGGGCAGGTTTGATGTTTCACCATTTCCATAAGAATGGTGGAACACATGACTATCAAGGATCAATATCCGAGAGTCAGTTTAGAGAGATTCTTTTTAGTATTAATCAGAAAAATCTTCTTTCAGCAGAAGAGTGGTTGAGAAAAGCCAAAGAAAATAAGCTTAAAAGTTCAGATTTGTGTATAACATTGGACGACGGACTTTTAAGTCAATATGATATATGCCTGCCTATATTAGCAGAATTTGGGATATCAGCTTTTTGGTTTATATATTCTGCCCCTCTCCAAGGAGAGTTTCCCCGATTAGATATATATAGAAGATTCAGAACTAAGTATTTTAGCTGCCTTGATGAATATCTTAATGCATTTTTAAACAATACAAAGCTGAAAAAGGAGGAAATAACAGTCAGTGACGACTTCAGAAAATATAAACTCGACTACCAAAATAAATTTCCATTTTACACCAGAGATGATATCATCTTAAGATACGTAAGAGACAAAGTATTATTAGAGGAAGAATATATAAAAGCAAATGACAAGTTAATAAGCGACTATTCATTAACAATACAGGAATTAGCTGCCGACTTATGGATAACTAATGGCCACTTAGAACAGCTTATTCGCGCAGGTCAACAAGTCGGTCTCCATTCTTATTCACACCCTATACCACTGGCAAACCTTTCAATAAGTGAACAAGCCAAGGAATACGACAAAAATATGAAGCATCTTAAGCAGTTTGTGAAAGCACCTATTACATCCATGTCACATCCTGCTGATTCATATAGTAAAGAAGGATTGGAACTTTTAGAGGATATGGGAATTATTTGTGGATTTCGCTCGAATCTATCTAACCCAAGATTTAAAAGCAAACTTTCATACATGCAAATACCTAGATACGATAGTATTAATTTGGTAGATAATCAATAAGTCGAATAAGTATCTTAATTAAAGTGTATTGAGTGTATTTCTAAAAAAGTGGAAGCAGATGACATGGAGTGGGATCTCATCGTCAAGTAGGTTAACTGCGAAGGAGTTGTACAGCACAAGCATGGAGGGCCAACAGAGTCAGCAAAAGCGGTGCTGTAGCCGCCCACAGACCCCATAAGAGCAAAAGGAGCGGAGGCGAAGGGCGAGGGTTTATAATGGGTGATGAGCTTAAATGTCGATGCGAAATCTTGGAATGAAAATTACAAACATCATTTATCTATGATAATACCTTAATGAGAACAGTAAGCAGCAATTAATCTTCTACAAAAATTCATGAAAACGGAAGAATTAGTTTGGAAATCCATAACAATACATTCAGATACTATATTTGAAACAGCACTACGGACCATAAATACAGGCGGTCTGCAACTCTGTCTAGTTGTTTCTAAGGAAGGGAAACTAGAGGGGATGGTAACAGATAGTGACGTAAGGAAGGCATTACTCAAAGGAATATCACTAGATCAAACGGTAAAATTGATAATGAACAGAAGCCCTATTGTTGTCAATGAAGTCATTAATGACAATGATGTCTATCAGTTGATGATCATAAATCATATATTCCATCTGCCTATTGTAGATAATAGCGGCAAGCTCATTGGGCTACATGTGGCAGAGCAATTACAACGAGAAATAGATAGAAATGAGGCTCTAGTCATCATGGCAGGTGGCAGAGGTAAAAGGTTAATACCACTGACAGACAACTGCCCAAAACCAATGCTCCCAATTAAAGGCAAACCAATACTTCAGCACTTAATCGAGAGAGCCAGAAATAATGGATTTAGAGAAGTTTTCATAAGTGTTAATTACCTATCAAAAGTAATAATCGATCACTTCGGGGATGGTAGCAAGTTTGACATTAGTATAAAGTACTTGCATGAGAAGGAACCATTAGGGACAGCAGGAGCCCTAGCAATGTTGCCAGAAACAATTAAGAAGCGAAATATTATAGTCACAAATGGAGATGTAATAACTGATGTTGCTTATTCTGATATCATTGAGCAATCAACAAAAGAGTCCGCTGACGGCTTAATGTCCGTAAAGATACATGAGTGGCAATCTCCTTACGGAGTTATTAATAGCATAGGTTCACAAATTGAAAGCCTTGCAGAGAAACCGAAATATCAATTTCAAATAAATGCTGGAATATATGTCATAGGACCAAGATTAATAAGGTTAGTGCGTAATAATGTATATTTAGATATGACGGATCTATTCAAAGAAGGCCTTTCAAAAGGACTAAATTTAAGGATCTTTCCGCTTCATGAATCTTGGATCGACATAGGAAGACATTCAGATTACAAATCAGTCAATCAATAGAATCGATAAACTAATCAACTTTACTTAAAGGAAGATACCAAGAACTGGAGTCAAAAGCCATTGTAAAATAAAAGCGTACAACTGCTCTATTCATATAAGTTTGAAGGATACGTTTATATCCCGGCATAGCATTTATTTGTGAATCCCAGGTACGAACAAGCTCAAAAAATTTATCAGAAATTAACTTACGGTCTAAATGAAAGAATCGATCCCCAGCCAAGACTTTCTGGTCGGATATTTTGGAATTAAATAAGGAATTCTGTTTATTATTAGGAGTAACTATTGACGAAATAACAGAATAGATCAACTCGGGATCTAACTCAAAATCATTGTATGAACCATAGACAGTACTATCAGCTATAGAGTTAAGATTCTGAAGAATGTCATAAGGCATTAAGTCAATCCACTGCACAAGTGATATATTAGGTTTGATTGGCTTAATAATATTAATATTTGGTGACCTATAAGCATAGACATGAGTAACATCTATGCAATTCAAAAGAAGACAGGGAATAGTAAATAAATATGCAAGATCAACGGGACCAGATTGAGTACCTATATAAAGAAATGCCTTGCTAATATAAAGAACTAAAAGAAGCTCACGTGTCTTTGCGGGTATATCATCTCGGGTTAAATCTATAACACCGGCTGGTAAAATCAAATTATGCCTATCTCCACATAGTACGACACAAAAACCTTGATCAATTAAAAACTGAATAGATGACAAGTAATTAACAAGAGACATATTACGATTTCGGCGATTGCCATCAGAGTGATAGAAAGAACTGCGAGTATGTAAGACAATAACTGGATTTCCAATATCTTTAAACTGATCAAATAGATAATTGTCAATGAAAGATTTAGCATCACTCATCAAACACTCAAGAGATGCGGATAGGATTGAATCAATAGGTGATTCATCTAATTTTTTTCTTATATATTCATCAGAATGCTGTACATACCCGCAGTCCCACAAGCTGGAATATCCCAGCCGAGGGAACGAAAACCAAAACTTAAAATTATCGACTATGGATTTAGAAACATGAAATTTGCAAAATATATATCTCATTACTAAATACAAGATACGTGAAAAAATGAAGTAAAAGCTATACAAGAATTTAAATATATTAGCCTTCGCAAAACCAAGATTATAGTAGTTTATATAATCAACAAGAAGAAACAGGCCGTAGTTGCAAGACTTGTATTGTAGGAAACTGGAATTCAGAAAATAGTAGGGCAAAGCATAGTAGGTATCAGTGTTAGAAAGAAATAAACATGAAAATAGGCACTGATGTATTTCTTCCGATAAATTTCCGACTGAGTAAGGAAGAAGTGAAACAACTCTCATTACATGATGTCATAGGCTTTTATAATCTTAGCACTAACATCAAATAGTGATATATGAAAAGCTACAAGAAGACTTAGGCTCAGAGTTAATAGAAATTGACAAGATCTACAGGGTGAATAAATGGAAATCTTTGATCTCGCAAACGTTCCTGAGAAAGATAGAAATCGTATGCTAGTCTATATTCGTGAGAACTTATGTATAACTTAGAATGCCTTTCCTCTCTAGAAAGGAGAGTCTTACTTTGAATCATACTGACGACACTGAAGAGACTAGAGTTATTAAAATCGTCTACATATTCTGTATCTTGTGGAATAGAATCAGTCAAGATTGATTCTTCTGAATACACATAAGCCATGTGTCTATACCATTTGTAGGTAGATAGAAAAGAACCAGCGTATATGGTTCTTTTGTTATGGTAGAAAGTAGATCTATTCTGGGTCAATCGATATGACCAGGGAATATCATAATATATTAGAGGCACGTCTAAAGGTGCAGCGATATGTGTGGTTCCAGAATTTGATCCAATATGTAAAAATGATTCGTTAATTAGATTAATCATATCAACAGAACCATTCGTATTGTTCGAGTTGGCATGGATGAAGTTTTCACTTTCTAATTCGAGTCGATTGTCAATACCAAAGCAAACCAGGTTGAAACCCTTACTTATTAGTTTTAAGCATAATCCCTTAAAAGAAGTAATAGAGGTATCTCTTGCACCCTCGTTGCCGCCTTTAAAATAGTGAGTCCGTGGGTGCAATGTAATAAAACCATCATTACAAAATCTAGAAGGCAATAGATCTTTAATCGATCTAGAGGTTTGACGAGAAATTGGATAAAATGAAGATATTAATCTCTGAGATGGTATTGATCTTCTTTTAGCCAGATCCTGTTCACCAAGAATCTCGTTATTGGGATACGGTTCAACCGTATTTGATGATGTAATTCTACAGACAGATTTTAAATATAATGGAAATGGACTAAACAGAGACATGATATTAATATCACTCCAAAAATATTCCTTAGAAGTAAAAGAACTATAGATTACTTCTGAGCCAAAGTCTCTTAAAATTAGAAAAGCAGCAGAAGGATTAGCAGTTTTAATTTTTGTAATACTGTCCCACGTGTATCCAAGATGACCTGTATTATAAAGGTTATAAGAATCGTAGACATAGAGATCCGACGATTTTATAGCAATTGAATAAATTAAACTACGAATAGGGTATAAAATATGATTAGCCGTAATCCATTCATTGATTGCACAAGAACGCAGCAATGAGAGTGCAGACACAACAACTGAATCAAAAGATGTATATCGAGCTCTCATATGATTAACAATATTTTGAATCTCAATGCTTAAGCAAGGATTGATTTCAGATAATATTTCTTGATACAAGTCGAAATCAATATTGCTATGATCCTCAAAACAACTCACAACTTTAATATTTCGATAAAATGCAAATCTAAGGGCAGAATCGTGTAGTCGATCGTAACTTATAAACAGCTCTATATCAGTACCAGATCGCTTGTTGTAGACCTTCATATAATAATAAGCAAAAACAATACTCAAGATATTAAAAGCGCCAATTGGCCGATACAAATAATATGAAAATACATCGTGAAACCAAAACGGTCTTCGATGATATTGCTGGTAGATATGATAAATAGCTAATAAATGCTCGATAGTACTGATAAATTGTTTATGAGACTTGACTGTCAGTAGAGATCGCCTAAGTTGTCCGGCTTCGGGAGTACTTATCAATTTTTGCATCTAATTAAACAGTTCTACATCCGATATTATCATATTGAATTTTTGAGTGACCTTGAAGCCCCGAGAAAGTAAAGATGGACTATGCATTTAATCTTAGAATTTAGCTGTATGGTATAATGGATCATTGATACTGAAAAATGGACCACAATAGTAAATTTAATTATTCCACAGATGACTATCCTTGGCTTCAACATTTTGAAAATCTCTATGGTATTTCGCCAATATCCGAGTTGCATAAATATTATGCAATGCCAAATGGATCGCCATTCGCTAACGATTCATCCTCACTTCTTCATAAAATATTTTATTCCAACTTTGAACAGTCCTTCAAAGGTCTATACCTGGACTTCCTGAGAAATGAAA
The DNA here is from genome assembly GCA_002167215.1 of Pelagibacteraceae bacterium TMED65. The sequence continues at coordinate 11,813 of NHDS01000003.1, read as the reverse complement.
TCTATCCTCTGATTAAACAAGGTTTTTACTACCAGAAAATTCCATGTGTTAGATTTGGGCTTCCTAATCATTCCTGGTTGTCTAGATTTCACACCGACAATGAATACAATCATCCTAAAGAAGAATTAAATATTAATTTAGCAATAACACATTCAATGGGAACTGCGGCCTTGCAAATACAAAATATAGCGAAAAATGGCTATGACCCACTCACGCAAAATTATGGGGAGTTTACATTTATTGATCATATTAATCGCTTGCATGGATCAGTAAATAATAACGAAGGTTATACGCTGGTATCATTAGATTTTAGAATTATAAAATTAGAGGACTCTGAATCTGCCTTTACCGAAAAACAATCTATTAATATATCGAAGCGATTTCAACCTGGATCTTATTTTTCAGGAAAGCCTATCAACTGAATATGGAATATTTTTCATCAAATCCTGACAACATTCAAGCATTTCAAGAACTACATAAGTCTTCTGAAATTGGGACCTGGATTTTTTCGACTGATCAGGATGAAATTCTTAAGAAAATCGGATTAGATAGATCAATCTATTCAGATATACTTCCTAACAGGCTAGATTCACTTTCATATTCAGCTAAGTATCAAGACAAATTTGATAATATGAGTAGCTTCCCCTTAGGAGATCACTCATTAGAGAAGTTTCTGAATCTTTCAACAAATAAAATAGACATACTCAAACCTTATGGTTCAAGAAACGACCATACTAAAAACGAATCTTTTTGCAAATACTATATTATTAAAAAAGCCAAAATAATATGCAGCAACTTGTCAATCGCGGTATTTGACAAGAACAACAAAATTGTTAAAGAGTGCTCACACAATTCACCAGAGTCTCTATTTAAGTGGCTGCAAAGTACAAGTCATGAACCGAAAAAACTTCAAAGAGCTACACTTGCCTCGGTACAACAAACATTTAATTTAGGGCATTGGTTTATAGATGCTCTTCCAAGAATATGGTTAGCAATGACTCAACTAGACGAAATCACTAACTCTTCTACTTTACTGATAGATACCTGCAAAAACTTGTTAATAAGAAAATCACTTACAGGAACACATTTTGAATCTATAGTATCAACGCTTCCTTTCAGCTATTTTTCAATAGATGAATTAATTGTTCCACTAATTCCAAATTTTAATGAAAGAGTTTTTATAGCATCACGTATTATTAATTCACTTTTTCCTCCCTCACCATACATAGAGAGGGAAATCATAAATATCTTTGGCAAGATTCCGAATCGAGTTTACTTATCGAGGCAAAATTTATCCCGCAGAAAGTTAGTAAATGGTGAAGAAGTTGAAGATATACTCTCAAAACATGGGTTTACAACGATCTCTCCCGAAATATACCCACTAGAATTTGTCTTACATCTTCTAAAATACACAGATATTGTTTTTGGACCCAATGGTGCCGCCTTCTGTAACACTATTGGAGCACCTTACTCTGATCAATCTTCATGTATTTTGTATCCAAATTCACATCTAGATGACTATTATTTTCGTGTGACAAAGGCTCTTGGAAGACGTTTTATTGGATTAACTAATACACCAGAGAATGAAAGTCTAGATACAAATCAAATGATTCATCGCTACTATTACCCCTCTGTAGGATTAGACTATAGTGTTGACATTGATCGACTAGAAACCGCAATTAATATATCAGTCAAAGGTTGAAAGAAAATGAATCAAGTTGTCAATATAGTCCGTAGATTGAACATTAATATTGGTCTGATCACAATCTTGCTTTGGCAAGTGGTCGCCCGGATAATAGAAAAAGAATTTTTTTATGCTAACAATATCAATAAAACTAGAACTTTTAGTCTCGAGTTCTTTTATAGCGGTTTTTAACTGATCCTTATCTAGGATCTCATCATGCAATTGATATATGCTGTTACCATATGCAAGACTCTTACATCCATACTTTATAGCCTCAATCAAGCAAGTGCCTGTTAAGCTACAAACAAGCTTGACACTGAACTTACAGATTAACGTCTCGAGTGGCTCCTTTATATCTACAAACTTACATCCATAATATTCCATTAATGAATAATCTTTTTTGTGTCGAGCTGTGGCAGAAACATGCCTTTCATCATTATAAAAGCCAGAACAAAATGTTTCAGGATGCTCTTTAATAATAACCTGGTAAGATGTGTCTCGAAAAATATGAGTAATCTCATCGACCATAATTAATTGATTTGCATAATACCCGGATAATGGCTTTACGCAGGCTTCAGGTTCATAATGAAGCATAATTAGAATACTTGAGTTATTATTAACAGGTGGGCTATTTTGACAATGCTCAGAGTAGGATTTTTTTAAGTCAGCTTGATAATGAATCAATGATTCATTATCGTTTATTGCCCAGTTATATCTATTTCTTTTTACATTATCTTGGTAATCACTTTGATGAGTCTGGTAGCCTTCTAAAGTAACTCTGGATGGCGGCCTTAAATCATGTTGACTGCCTACCCATTCCCAATAGGGCTTATTTATTTGGAATCCTTGTTCGCTAAGATGAGAGGGTGGGATTATAAAATGCTCATCTGGATTCATCAAATTATTAGTTGAATCATTTATAAGCTTAATTAGCGCAGCATTATGTCCTCCGTAGGTACAGGTAATAGCATACATGTCGAGCTTATATATTTCCCCAGCCAAATGCCATGCGACTTCATTTACATGGTGTGGTATATCACAAAATACTAGTTTTTGGATGTTATAATATTCAATGACTATTTTCGCAGCTTTTATGCGGCTGGCCAATAAAGCTTCATATAAATCGAAGGAATATTGATTATATACACTACGCTTCCAGACACTATAAATATAAGACGAATTGACTAAATAATTACCATTATATCGTTTGTTTATTTTTGGCCCCTGAAGATCTTCGGATATCTCAACAACATTTACTCCATTATCAATATATAAAGTAGATAGCTCATTTACATGTATAACACTACTGGTATTAGAGTCTTTAGTCGCCCCACTGGTATATGCAATCAGCCTATTTAAGCCTATAATTACTCTACACGAATTATAATTATCAGGATTTTTATGCATAATATCCGAGAGAATCTAGAGCTGCCAAGTCTTGGAAAGGATAATGAATAAATTTATCAATCAGATTAATCATGGATTAAAATCTACAGTAAGTAACTTATTGCTCGAAAGCAAACCTAATAACTTTGGTTTTTGAACAATATTTTCAAATGTATCTTCACTGACATCCTCTACGTTACTTGTATCGATATCGAAGAAGTCGGCGTAGATACGAACAATCTCGGAAAAGGAAAGGCGCACGTTAGACGAAGCATGGTATATACCAGATTGAAATTGAGTGCTTAAGGTAAAATCTATTATTCTTCCAGCTAAATCATCAACTATCACAGGTGTTGTAAAGACATCATTTGATACTTTGATAGGTTTATTATCTTTAACTAAACACAAGAGCTTGCTTATGATTTGATTATTTGGATACCTTGAAGTTAACATTGGAAGTCTAATTGTAGATGTTAATTGGCCTGTCACCTCACCGCACAATTTAGTTTGCCCATACAAGGTCGTTGGAAGTGGAGCAGTCCTATCAGAGTTAATATTGCTATTAGATTGAAATATTGCCTCTGAACTTATGTGTATCAATCTAATACCGTATAAATTGCAGTAAAAAGAAAGCTGATTCGGATATAGCGTATTTATCTTAAATGCACTGACTGGATTGCTGGCACACTTTTCATAACCATTAAAACCAATACAATTGATTAAATGTGTAACATTATTGAGTTTCAAAATATCCGTGAAATGGTTGAAATCAAAGATATCGGGATAAATAGCTCTATTGAGACCAATGTAAATATGATTAGTCTTTGATAATGTTCTTATAAGTGCAGAACCTAGAAACCCATTTGAGCCAAGTACACCAATTATAGGCTTTTTTTGCAAACTCATTGTTCCCACAAAATAGGGAAGCAAGATGAACGTATCTCTTCTCCTTTTTGTACATCTATCTGCTTAGTAAAAGCTGCACCTTGACCCGGCCTTGGATCAAAACAAGCAGCTTCTATAATAAATCTGACCGAAACTCCCATCCTCTGGCAGTCGGTTGAGATATTTGGTTTTGAGTAATGCCATGTATATCCGTCATGAATTAGCATATCAGTAACATCACAAGGGTATGAAACAACTTGCAAACCAGCTGTACGAGGATCTTCAGGAATTAACTCTCTGTCTTCACCGTCAAAAGGGGATCTGGTATGGAGATTAGTTGACCCCCTTATGCCTAACTTATGAGAACCGTGTGCATAAACCATAGGTCCGATTTCTTCAGTCACAACAGATAAAGGAAACCATATAGCTATTTGATTATTAGGTTGTAGCGGAAAATAAGAAACGTCTTGGTGCCAGTTTAAAGTATTGCTGATTTGCGGAGGCTTATTGAAGACTATTGTCTCCAATAATTGCAGGCGAGGAGAATTAATTGATGGGTAGGAGTTTGCAACAAAATCACTCAAGAAAGGGATTAATTTTTGTTTAATAAGTTTATCGAAGGATGGAAGCTCTGAAAGTTTAGCAATCTTTTTACTAGCCCCTTGAACATGGGTCCACAAAACGACTATTGGTTCATCCCGACTGATTTCATCGCTTGCTGTTTTGCAAACCTCATTATATTGATCCTTGCATAAGGAAATTTCTTTAGGATCAAAAAAATCTCGAACTTTTACTATTCCATTCTTATTATATGTTTCCACAATAGATGTGAGGTTCTGCATCTTTTAATTTTTCCAGGCTTCACAACTTTAGCACATCACATAGGTAGATGAGCGTGAGGTTAAGGCGAACAAAATCATCGAGGCTTTTTGCCTGAGAAAATAAGTCTGTCTCATAAAAAGCTAAGTAACTTTTGTCCAACAACTTTGGGTGAGTAAGTAGAACTCAGATAATCTACAGGTATTAACGATGATTTATAATTTAAATAATCACGAGTTAAACTACTTAGTATAAGTGTGCAGTCGGCCTCAGTATTAAAGAATATACATGATTTATCTGATAGCAAAATATGATTTCTTTCTCTTGATTCAGCCCAAGTAATTATAGGTTTTTTCCTTATAAGGAATTCTGCACATGCTAGTCCAAAGGTTTCACCTTCCCATCTTGCGTGGATCATCGCATCACATGCTGCTAAATACATTGAGACTAATTTGTTATCAGAGCTCCCATCAATAAATATAACCCTGGGATGGGAGATAAATTTAGGTGTATTCAAAAATAAGAAAATAATATTGGGATTTGTGATTACTGTATCTCTAACAGAATTGCAGACAAATGGTAGATTCCATGTATCAAGTCCACCATGTCGTCCTAAAACTATTGCATCGTTTGGAAGTGAAAAATACTGCCTCGCTTGTGGTTGAGAGCAAGTAAAACAATGAGTTTTTGCATTGATTATATAGGGCAATACATCCGAATTACCTCCGCTTAAAAAACAACTTTGCCAATAACTTGTATAGGCAAAATATGTTGAAGTATTAACGTCAGGAGGATTGTAACCTACTTGATGGAGGAAAGTGGGATATGGCAATTCTTTTAGCCATTCGTTTTTGTTTCCATATGAACTAGAAACGTGATATAAAAAGTCTAGCTTCTGGCTTTTTAAGTCATCGCGACATTTAATTGGCTCAATCTCAATTCCATATCGAAGCATTTCAAGAGCAATCGAATGATTATTTTGTGCTAATCTTTCAATAAAGAAGAACTTAATCTTTATATTGTTATTAAGATCGAAGCATGCTTTTGAATAATCAATAATAGCTCTTGTAGTGCCTCTAAAACCTATTCCGTTGTCAAAAAAACCAATGATTTTAGTCATTTAATAGTATAGATGATCTAGTACTGAGTTTAATTGTAAAGCCATCTGTTGCTTATGATTATTCACTTTACATACTAACATAGAATATTTAACTTTACATTGAGAGGCTAAATACCAATATAGAGGGTGAATAGAATTAGATGGCATAACTTCTATTAGTCTAGATCCTGGCTTCATATTAATTACATGAGTCAAGCCGGCTCCATGGGCCCCTATTATTACACTAGAACTTTGCACCAAATTAATTTGGTGCGATAATCTCAGATTATCAAATTCGTAAGCTTGAAAACCATGTTCTTCGACAAGAACTTTAATACTATCATTGTCGATAAAACTTCTAGCTTTATTTTTAGGCCTAACCAAAACAACTTTTAACTTTGCGTCAGATCTGTCCTCAGGCAAATATTTTTGAAACCAATTTTTCATTAGTGAAACTTGCTTTGGATGAAAACTACCTCTATGTACGAAAGTTGCATGTAGCAAATTGCTAAACATACAAAAACCTGAGTGATGATGTAATTCGCCTAAACTAATACCGAGTGAACTTAATGATTTTATATGATAACTATGTGGAGGTATATTTCCAGCCCATACAAGATAATATTGATTAAAATCAAAACCACTTAGCGCGAGACGAACCAACCTTGGCATTGCCTCATGAAACCAATGATAGAAATTATGTGCTGACCACCTAGTGTTAATTATAAAGGCAGGCTGCCTTGATACAATCTTATTAGATTGGGATTGCTGATACATATTAGATAGATATTGACCAACGTAATCAATATTATTTCTAGCTAAAATCCATGAGTAGCATTTGAAGTCATGATGTGATGAATCCAATAAAATGAGCCTGCCCTCATGATTTATCCCTATATCGTTCAAATTACAATTGACGATTGCATTTTTTAATCTTATTAATTGAGTGCCGCTGCTTATAAATTCACCAGACAAACTTGGCGTAATCGAAGTATCTGTCCTCCTCTCAATCCAACTATACATAATATCTTTAAGAGGCCCAGTGAAAAACTCTTTTTGTAGCGAATAACTCCCAGGAAGATCAATATTAGAGATTTCAATTCCAGAAAGATCTCTAGCGCTAACAATATACTTTGAGTTTACTTTGAGCCAGTTGTTGAGTAGATCGTCGTTAGGTTTCATAGTAAGTTGCTACCTGCTTATTCTAAGCGAAGGCGACCCCTAAAATCTATTGAAAATCGGCGTAGAGCTTTTACTCGAATAGTGTATAATAAGATGATTATTTAAATTTTCATATGGTCCGGGCAATAGGTTTTGATGGTCCTCAACATAAGGATGGTTCCTTCTTTTATTTGGATTCCGAAAATTCTGAATGTTACCACTATGAAGCTGAGCGATATACACGAGTAAAAGAAGGTCCATCAGATTGTTTTGAACGAATAACCAACCTTTTGCCTGCATCACTTGAAAGTGATTTTATTTGTACTCCATCTCATGTGACAAGCATCAATCACCCTCAAGTTGCCATAAAGAACTACCTTCATGAAGATATTAAACTTACTGATAATGGTTGTCTTACAAATGAATCCAAACAATTTGTACTCAATAGGAAATCCCCAAAATGTCTAAAATATGCTGGTGAATGGATCAACCCTTTACTTTTTACAAAAGCAGACTTGTCACAAATAGATCCAGATAAGTTTCACGTTGTTTCTCATCATTTATGTCATGCTGCACACGGCTTCTTCTCGACTAACGTAAACGATGCATTAGTAATTACTATCGATGGTGGCGGTATTGATTTAGGCAACTGTGGTGCTATTACTGGTAATGAAACCTGCCCAACCTGGCAAATTGATGGTTTCTGTGTATGGCACTTTAATAAAGACAAAATATCTTTACTTGAAAAAAAATCTATCAATGAGTTTAATATTGGTGAAGCATACAATGCCTGTACGTCGTACATACTAGGTTCAGTAAATTCTGAGATTGGTGGCAATCAATGCGGAACTGTAATGGCAATGGCAGCAATGTATTCACCGCATGTTCATTTAAAACTTGCAAGTCGATTAATCTCCCATCCAAACAAAAATTTTATTCTTCAATCCCTCATAAGTGCATTCGGAAATAAGCCAAGTGAAGATATTTCGTATGCTTTGGCATCCAGCTTTCAATTGGCTACTGAAAAGTTTATAACACGGTTGATTTCACCTTATCTTTCAATATCTCAGAATTTAGTTTTTTCGGGGGGAGTAGCGCTTAATTCTGTAATGTTAGGTAAAATGGCAGAAATTTTATACCAAAAAAATTACAAGATCTTTGTGCCACCTATTCCTTATGATGCAGGCTTAAGTATTGGAGCAGCCCAACTCACACTGAGCAAATACAACCTGCTGAGCTCAAAATTAAGGGCCAAAATGAAATCACCTTATCTAGGAAAGTCTTATAATTATGAGTCTATTAAATCAGCTATTAATCGCGAAGATGCTTCTATAAGCGTTAAACAAACCGATCTAGAAACAGTCTGTTCTTTGTTAACTAACCAAAAGATTATTGCGATATACGCTGGATCTAGCGAAAGCGGAAGAAGAGCTCTTGGCAATAGGAGTATATTGGCAGATCCAAGAAATCCATCCATAAAAGACATTATTAATGAAAAAGTAAAACATAGGCAATGGTACAGGCCTTTTGCACCTGTTCTTCTTTCAAAGTACGTCAATGAAGTATTTGAAACTGAACTCTATAGTCCCTATATGAATCTGGTAGGCAAATTCAATAGTTCCTACCAAAATGAATATCCTGGAGTAATTCATCTGGATGGTACAGGTCGTCTACAAACAGTTTCCGATGATGACATATATGCTGAATCTATGATATTAAAGATTCTTTCAATAATGGACACGCAACACAATTGCAAAGTTTTACTTAACACTTCTTTTAACGATCGAGAGCCCATTGTTGAAACCCCTAGCGATGCGATTTCTTGCTTTTTAAGGACAAATATTGATTTTTTATATTTCGCTGATTTTAATGTTCTTGTCAACAAAATTCAACCATAACTGTGCTGGCGATATGATTAACGGATATGTCAGGTATTGAAGATAACCGATAATGATTTTCTGTAATTAAATTGAGTATAGTTTTTCTGTGTTTTTAGTCTAAAAATTTCTCCAATTTATCGATTTTACCTTCATAACGCGTCCTAACAGAATCTGTTTATTATCTAGTTGGTCTATATAAAAAACACAACTGCCGTTTTACTATCACCTACGCGTTGAAAAATACTTTTGATATCCAAGATGTGCATGAAAAAAGTTAGATAAATCCCTGCGGCGTGTCGAACCCTTGGGACACCTCACTCTTAACTTTCCTGGCCGTCGCCAAAGGTAGGGAACAGGCGAGTGGTTGCGGAAATGGCTAAACCGGCAGAAACTCCTTCCTAAGCGAATGCGAGAGTGACAGACGGCAGGAAAAGACCAACCCAGATGAGTGGTGAAAATTGATTCCACTGATCGAAAACTGAATAAGCAACGGTTTGGTTGACATAAATCATTTCTGAATCAAACCAAGTCAGTGGGTGCCCGCCATCTTCTGACGCAGCTCCTTCACGCGGTCACGCAGATTGGCGGCTTCTTCGAAATCAAGCTTCTTAGCCGCCTCCTTCATCTTGGCCTCAAGCTGATCAATCAATTCCGGCAGCGCCTCCAACGCAAAGCCGGCATCGGGGTCGTTCTCCAGCGCCTTGGCAGCCTTTCCGACGACTTCCACAAAATCGGCATCGGGACCATCTTGCTTCAATTTGCGGCTCAACTCCAGGAAACTAAGAATTGAATTGCTGGGTTTCTTGCCTGCTGCCGTAGGCACAACACCATGCTTGTCGTTGTAGGCCTGCTGGATCGCCCGGCGCCGTTCGGTTTCGGAGATGGCCTTGGCCATTGATTCAGTCATGTTGTCGGCGTAGAGAAGCGCCACCCCCTCCACGTGGCGTGCCGCTCGGCCGATGGTCTGGATCAGGGAGCGCTCGGCCCGCAAGAAGCCTTCCTTATCAGCATCAAGGATCGCCACCAGACTCACCTCCGGCAAGTCGAGACCTTCCCGCAGCAGGTTCACCCCCACCAACACGTCGTATTCCCCAAGGCGCAGATCCTGAATGATCTCGATCCGCTCGATCGAGTGGATCTCCGAATGGAGGTAGCGCACCCGTACCTGATTTTCCGCCAGGTAATCGGTGAGGTCTTCAGCCATCCGCTTGGTCAACGTGGTGACCAGGACCCGCTGGTTTTTGACCGCCCGATCACGAATCTCCCCCAGCAGATCGTCCACTTGGCCGGTGGTGGGTCGCACCTCCACCACTGGATCCAACACCCCCGTCGGACGGATCACTTGCTCAGCCACCTCGCCGCTGCTTACTTCCATCTCCCAATCACCCGGGGTGGCTGAAACAAAGACCGTCTGCCGTGCCTTCTCCCAGAACTCAGCCCCCTTCAGCGGCCGGTTGTCCGCCGCACTGGGCAAGCGGAAACCGTGCTCAATCAACACTTTCTTGCGGGCCTGGTCGCCGTTGTACATCGCACGCAACTGCGAGCAGGTGACGTGGCTTTCATCCACGATCAGCAGCCAATCATCCGGGAAGTAATCAATCAGGCACTCCGGCGGTGTGCCCTCTTCGCGACCAGCCAGATGGCGGGCGTAGTTTTCCACCCCATTGCAGTAGCCCACCTGACCCAGCATCTCCAGGTCGTACTTGGTGCGCTGCTCCAGCCGCTGGGCCTCCAGCAACTTTCCTTCGCCATTGAGGAAATCGAGACGCTCCCGCAGCTCTGAGCGGATGGCGCTGATGGCGCAATCCAACCTGTCTTTGGGGGTGACGAAGTGCTTGGCCGGATAGATGTTCACCGCATCCAGACTCTGGAGAATCTCGCCGGTGGTGGGGTCGACGTAGCGGATCGCCTCCACCTCATCGCCGAAAAGCTCAATTCGAACCAGCCGGTCTTCGTAGGCGGGGCCGATCTCCAGCACGTCACCCTTCATGCGGAAACGGCCGCGGGCGATTTCGGTGTCGTTGCGGCTGTACTGGTTGTTCACCAGCTCCCGCAGCTGGCTGCGGATACTGAGGCTCTCCCCCACCTCGAACTTCACCGCCGCCTTGAGGTATTCACTCGGAATCCCCAGGCCATAAATGCAGCTGATCGAGGCCACCACGATCACATCACGCCGTTCGAAAAGCGAGCGCGTCGCCGAGTGGCGCAACATGTCGATCTCCTCGTTGATCGAAGCGGTCTTGGCGATGTAAGTGTCGCTGACGGGAACGTAGGCCTCCGGTTGGTAGTAGTCGTAGTAGGAAATGAAATACTCAACGGCGTTTTCCGGGAAGAACTCCCGCAGTTCATTGCAGAGCTGGGCTGCCAGGGTCTTGTTGTGGGCCAACACCAAGGCCGGCCGGCCGGTCTGGGCGATGACGTTGGCCATCGTGAACGTCTTGCCCGTGCCTGTCGCACCCAGTAGCGTCTGATAGCGCTGCCCGCCGTTGACGCCCTCCACCAGCTGCTTGATCGCCGTCGGCTGGTCGCCCTTGGGGCTGTAAGGCGCCGTGAGGTCGTAGGCGGGCATGGGTTGCAAGGCCAAACGACGAAGCGCAATTATCGCTGGGTCGTGCAATGCCATGCGAACACCCACCCTGCTGATCCATCACGGGGCCTACCAACCGCTCTGGCAGCAACCTGGATTGATTCAGGTGGGGCCCCAGATTGCTGATGAGCCTTGGAGTTTGCGACTCACCGATCTTTCGGTGATTGGCCTGCGCAACGCGCTGCGGCAAAGGGGCTGGGCTTCAAAAGGGGTGCTACTTCAGTACACCGATCCGTTTCTGCTGCGCGCTGCCCCCATGCGGGGCATCCGCCAATGGCCCGGACCGCGGCTCCTGGCCTGCGGCGACCTTCA
>NHDS01000002.1 GCA_002167215.1 Pelagibacteraceae bacterium TMED65 | reverse complement strand
ATATTTACCTCTTTTTTCAAAGATGTTTTGAATTGATTCAACATAATTTACATTTTTTATAAATTTCCTTTTAACATGTTCCAAAACTCATCATAGTTTTCCTTATTAAAGTTTCTTAAACTTTTAAAATTTACATGTTTATCATTATTTTCCAAATCAATCTCGATACCCCACAACGATTTGCTATCATAGGGTAAAGTTCCATAACGAAGATCAGCAATTACATTTTTATAAAGTGGATGAATGTAAATAAAATCTTGAGAGAAAAATGCAAATCTTAATATATCTTTTCTCTGTGTTGACTCCTTGGGAATAGATGAAAAAACATTTTCTTTATCTATAACTTCAACTCTATCACCTTCTTTCATTAGAGTATCTCCAAAAAGAGGCATGTAAATAGCATCAATATAATATTTACTTTCATATTGATATACACTTCTCCATAGAAAGTTATTTCCTATAGTTGGATTAAGTAAGATTCTCTCTACTTTGTGACCTCTTTTTTCAGACAAAGCTATTACATATTTTTCTATTTGGTCATATTTAAAAAAACCAAATTGTATATAAATTAAGGAACAAATTAATCCAACATTAATTAACAACCTTGATTTTTTAATAAGACAAAATAATAACGAAATTAAAAGTATTAATGAATAAATGGGATCAACAATTGATATTACATTCCATGCTACTCTGTCATTGGAGATTGGCCAAAATAACATTGTTCCATAACTTGTACAAGAATCCAACAAACCATGTGTGAGAACACCCAAGGTTGAAAAAAAGTAAATTTTTCGAAAGGATACCTTATTTCTGTAATAAATTAAAAATAAGAAAGAGGCTAAAAAGGCGCTAACAATAGGAACAAAAAAAATTGAATGTGTGAAATGACGGTGATATTCTATTGCTAGAAGAGGATCATTTTCCGATTTAATAAGTATATCAAGATCAGGAGCCAAGCCACCAATGACTCCACAAATAAATGCTAATTTAAGTTCATTCTTTTTTGCGAAAGAACAAGATAAGCTAGCTCCTAATAGGCCTTGAGTGCAGGGGTCCATTTTAAAAAATACAACTTATAATACCGTTTGAAGCTTTATTGATAAACTCGCCATCATTGTATATTTCAAATTATCTTTTCTTAATTTTTGAATTTCACACTCCTGAAGTAATAGTTGTCTTTTTTTTTTAACAGCATCATTTTCCTTATCGTTATAATCTAAATTATGTATTTTGTTTTTGATGTCATCAACTTCTTTTTCAATTAATTTTAAATTTGAATAATACTCCCACCATAATTGCTCATTTTTACCCGTAGATTTATGAATAATTTTTATATTTTTTTGTTGGCATCTTTTACATTTATAAACATCAACAATCTCTAAATCATCATTCTGTAGTATTAAATTAAGATAAAACCTGTCAAGATTGTTATCTAGGTTTAATATCATATTTTTTTTATAATTTTTAAAAAATCTTATATTTTTAGCATTACAGATAATACATTTATCAAAAATCATTACTAAACCCTACAGATAATTAAAGTTAGAAATATAGTATCATCATAAATTACAATAAAAATACTCACCTCCCCCAAAATGGGTTATTATCTTGTTATGAATAAATCTTTTGAGAATATGGCTTATAGTTGGGAAATGTTTTTAATTGAGCACTTTAGAAAAATTAGAGAGTTACATTATAAGGATTATGAAAGCTACATAATAATGCAAGTCATTAACAGCCATTTTATTTACAATAAAAAAAAGGATAAAGAAAAATTAAATAAAAAGTCATGGAACGAATTATTTTTATTAGCTGGTTCAGATTATTCAAAAAAAATTATAAATAAAAAAAATAAATTAACGGTTAGTAGTATTTCAAGAGTTACTTCTATTCCATTAGAAACTACAAGAAGAAAACTTCATGTTCTTCAGAAAAAAAAAATGATTGGAATAAATAACAATATTATTATAATTGGAGAAAAACACAATGATTTCTGGTTAAAGTTAGGGGCCATAGAAACGGATATAGTGGAAAGGTTTATTCAAGAAATTACTAAAAATGGAGCACTTAATTGGTTATTATCTGAAGAGGCAAAAAAAATCACAAATAAAATAAAATAAATTTATTCTGAGATGTTTTTTGGGCAATTTTGAGTATTATCTAAAACCAATTTTTCATAACCATTTACAGTATTATAATGACATATAATTTTAACTTTGGTTTTAAATGATTTTACTAAACCCATACCCATTGGACCTGCATAATTTTTCTCATCGTAAATTTGATCTATCTCATTTTTATTTTTGTCTGATGACAATGCTTTAAATTGAAAATTAAAGCTGACTAAAAATATTGTTATGTAAAGATTTATAATTTTCATTTTTTTTATGTAAATAAAAAAGAAGTGAAGTTTAAAAAAAAAATTTCAAAATAATAATCTAATTAATTAAATGTAAATATTTGAGTATTAATATCAAAAAAAATCTTTTAATAAATAAAATTACCAATTATATCAAAAATGAATTCATTATATTTAATTATCTGATTACATATTTTACTTACTTATCTTATGAGCACAAAACCAACATATCAATATTTTTTTGATTGCGAAAAATCATTTTCAAAATTTGAACAAATTGCGTCTTGTTGTTTTATGCAAATAAAGAATATTTGTATTGGTGAACTTAATTGTGAATTAAAAAATAATAGATTTGTATAAATTATTTAAAAACTTGAAACAATGTTAAAAAATGACGAAATAGATAATATAGAATTCATGTTTTGGTATTTAAACATAATTGATATTGCAGAAAACAAAATGTTACTTAACAGAGAAAATAAATTCTCTAAATACAATCGACTTAATCATTATCAACACAATATTCTAGAATGCTCCCATAGAAACCCATATATTTGTTATTAATATGACTTATTCAAAGCTAAAAAATCTTTTCGAGGAGCAAAGTCTTCTTAATGATATAAATGGAATTTTAAGTTGGGATATGGCAACTTATATGCCTGCTAAATCAAGAAATCAAAGAAAAAAGCAGATTAAAGTTTTATACGATTATAAAAAGAAAATTTTTAACGAAATAAAAAAAAATGATTTATTTAATAGAATTGAAGAGCTAAAACTTTATCACAAAGACAGAATAAATGTAGAATTAATGAAAGATAAATTTGAATATTTTGAAACAATATCGTTCGATAGAATTCAAAAAAAAACGAGTTTATCAATCGAATGCGAGGGGCTTTGGAGAGAAGCCAAAGAAAAGTCGGACTTCACAATTGTTAAAGATTCTTTTAATAAACTTATGAAATTAATTAAAGAAGAATCAGAAATTCTTTCACAAAAAAAACAGCTATCTAAATATGATTGTTTACTACTAAAGTATGATAGATCACTTAATTCTAAAAAATTAAAAAAACTATTCAATCATATCGAGAAATTTATTAATTTGAAACTTCCAATCATAGAAAAAAATCAAAAAAATGAAACTAATCTTTTAGACGCAAATAAAAAACTGTCGGAGGAAGAACAATTCAACCTATCTAAAGTATTTATGAAAAAACTTGGATTTGACTTTTCAAAAGGAAGAATTGACAAAAGCATGCACCCTTTTTGCGGTGGAAGTACAGATGATGTAAGAATAACGACAAGATTTGACGAAAATGATGCTTTTTCATGCTTTGATGCACTTATGCATGAAACTGGACATGCACTTTACGAGCAAGGACTTCCAAGTAACTGGGCTCATCAACCTATTGGTTCAGCAGCCGGGATGTCATTACATGAGAGTCAATCACTGTTTATAGAAAAACAGATTATTAAATCATTACCAGTTAGCAAATATCTTGAAAAGGTTTTACAAGAAAAACTTGGTAAAGTATCAAAAGAATGGACTTCTCAAAAAATTTTTAAAAGTAGAAACAGAGTAAAAAAAAGTTTTATTAGAGTTGACGCTGACGAAGTAACTTATCCCCTTCATATCATTCATAGATTTAATATTGAATATAAAATAATAAATGAAAATATAAATGAAGTCTATCTCCCCGATTTGTGGAATGACGAATTTTTGAAAATTTTTGGAATGAAAGTGGATTGTGATACAAATGGATGTTTACAGGATATCCATTGGTTTGGAGGAGACTTTGGATATTTCCCTACCTATAGTGTGGGAGCATTTATTGCTGCTCAACTTTTAAACGAAATAAAAAATCAATTTCCAGATTTAAATACTATGCTTGAAAATGGTGATTTTCAACCAATTATTGGATGGTTAAGAATAAATATTCACCAAAAAGGTAACGAAAGTAAAATTAACGAATTACTTTCGACATCAACGAAAGAAATATTAAATTTAAAATATTTTAAAAACCACATAATCAATAGATTTGTAAAAGGAAACTTCTAAAACCATCAAAAATAATTTTTTTATTCCTATTTTCAAATAAATAGTTTAGTCTTAATTTATGTGGAGTTTTAAATGGATGATTATTCTGTAAAAAAACATTACGGTGGATGTCCTCATGATTGCCCCGATACATGTGCAATGATCTATGAGGTAGAGAACAACAAGCTTATTTCTGTAAAAGGTAATCCTGAACACCCAATGACAGACGGTGTATTGTGCGTAAAGCTCAAAGACTATGAAAAAAGGCACTATCATTCTGATAGATTATTATATCCCCAAAAAAGGATTGGTAAAAAAGGCAGCAATAAATTTCAAAGAATTAGTTGGGATGAAGCAATTGAAACAATTACAACCAAATGGAAATCCTTAATTAACGAATATGGTCCTCAGAGCATCATTCCGTACAGTTATCTTGGCAATCAAGGCCTAGTCCATGGATTAAATGGTGGTGACTCATTTTTCAATGCATTAGGTGCTACAGTTTGTGAGAGAACTTTTTGTGGTGAAGGTTCATGCACGGCTTGGTTGACAACTATAGGCCCTACTGCAGGCCTAGACCCTGAAAGCTATATTCACAGTAAATATATTGTTATCTGGGCATGTAATAGTGTTAGTACAAATCTTCATCACTGGGCTATAGTTCAAAAAGCTAGAAAATCAGGTGCGAAGGTTGTTGTTATAGATTCATATAAATCTAGAACAGCTAAGCAAGCAGATTGGCATATTGAACCAAAACCTGGAACTGATGGTGCACTCGCAGTAAGTTTAATAAACTACATAATACAAAATAATTTAGTTGATAAAGATTACGTTAGTAACTTTACCAACGGATTTGAAGAACTAAAAGAACACGTAAAAAATAAAGATCCCATGTGGGCATCAAAAATTACTGGAATTGATGAAAAAGACATAAAAACCCTAGCTCATGAAATTGCTACAACACAACCTGTTGGAATTAGAATAGGTGTAGCATTAGAAAGACATCATGGAGGGGGGCAAACAATAAGAGCAGTTACTTGTATTCCAGCCCTAACGGGTTCTTGGAAATATGTAGGTGGAGGAATAACTCAATTTCCGGTTTGGGAACATCCATACAAATTTGATGTAATATGCAGACCAGATCTTATTCCAAAAGGAACAAGAGTAGTAAATGCACTTCAAATAGGCAGAGCTTTATTAGGAGAAAATATTGAAAAAGACAAGCCTATTATGTCAATGATGTGTTGGAATGCTAATCCAGTAACTCAAGCTGCAGAAACTGAAAAAATAATCAAAGGATTAAAAAGGGAAGACTTATTTTTAGTTTCGGCTGAACACTTTATATCGGATACAGCTTCATATGCAGATATTTTACTTCCAGCTACAATGGGAGCTGAACATGAGGATATGATTTTATCATGGGGGCATTTATATTTAACTTATAATGAAAAATGTGTTGATGCACCTGGAGAAGCAATTCCAAATTATGAAATTTTCAGACGTCTTGCAAATAAAATGGGAATAAAACAAGAACAATTTTCATGGAGTGATAATGAGTGTTTGGAAAATTATGTTGATTGGGAGTCTCCGGCATGTGAAGGAATATCCCTTCAAAAATTAAAAGAAAATGGATTTGCTAGATTAAATGTTGGATGTAAAGACACAAGAGCACCCCATAAAAACGGAAATTTCCCTACTGAATCAGGAAAATGTGAGTTCCTTTTAAAAGATGCTAAGAATTTTGTGGCTGGACCATTTAGACAAATGTATGATGATTATCAACCAGGACAAGATTTACCTCCACTTCCAGACTATGTTCCTCCTTTTGAATCAAAAGAAACTAACCCTAAATTAGCAAAAAAATATCCTTTAAATATAATTTCTCCAAAGAGCCACGCTTTTTTAAATTCCTGCTATGCTAATATGGATGATAAACAAAGAGTTCAAGGTGATCAATTTGTTCTTATAAATCTAATTGATTCAAAAAGTAGAGGCATTAAAACTGGGGATAATGTTAAAGTCTTTAATGATAGAGGTAGTTATGAAGGTATTGCCAAAATAACAAATGATGTGTCTCAAGGTATAGTTGTTTCAACGCTTGGTTACTGGAGACAACATAATGAAGGTACTGTGAACAGTATAAGTTCAGCAAATTTAGCAGACATGGGTAATGCCCCTACTTTTTCAGACAACTTAGTTGAAGTAGAAAAAATTTAGAGATATGTTATTTAACTGCATATCTCTTTCTATTCTTCCTAATATTTTTTAATTTTTCACCATAAAATTTTGCCCACCCTTTTGGTGCATCTATATTACATACCCACTCAGGGTTATTGATATTTGGACCAATTATGCAATCATATCTAGACAAAAGATTATTATAAACGAATTCTATGTTTGATTTTGTATTTTTTTCATTTGAAAAGGTATGAGAGCTCAAACAAGAAACTATCAAACAAAAAAAGATAATTTTTTTCATATATTCTCCATCTTATAAAGGTATTAATTTAATTATAAGTAATACAAGCATTGCTATTATAAGTAAAATTTATTAATTGAACTCTATTTATTTATTTAATGAATAGTAACTTGTTTGCTATTTATAAATCTATCATTGAAAAAAAAGAAATAACATACAATTTATTTTTAAGGAGAAATATAAATGTACATAGCTATGAATAGATTCCAAATTGTAAAAGGAAAAGAACGTATCTTCGAAAGCATATGGAAAAACAGAGACTCAACTCTAGATGATGTAGAAGGGTTTATAAACTTTAATTTAATAAAAGGAAAAGAAGACAATGACTTTACGATTTATGCCTCTCACAGCACCTGGAAATCAGAAGAACATTTCGTAAATTGGACTAAGTCAGAATCTTTCAAAACGGCTCATAAAAATGCTGGAGATCACAAAGATATATATCTAGGGCATCCAATGTTTGAGGGTTTTCAGGTAGTTTTATAAAAAGTTGAAATTATAAATAATTCTACAGGCCGTCTTTATCCAACTAGTTTTCTAAATCAAATCTATCTGCATTCATAACCTTATTCCATGCACTAATAAAATCATTAATAAATAGCTGCTTAGAGTCATTGCACGCATACACCTCGGCTATTGCCCTTAACTGCGAGTTAGATCCAAACACTAAATCAACTCTTGAGGCTGTTTTGACCTTCTCGCTAGTACCTCTCTTAAATCCATCATAAGTGTTCTTGGATGCTGGTTTCCATTCTATACTCATGTCTAAGAGGTCAATAAAGAAGTCGTTGCTTAAAGTATTGATATCATTTGTAAATACACCTTCATTACCAGATGAGCTTATCCCCAAAGACCTGAAACCACCAATTAACACAGTCATTTCTGGAGCCGTAAGTCCAATTAGTTGTGATTTGTCTAATAGCATTTCTTCTGGACTTACAGAAAAGTCTCTTTTTTGAAAATTTCTGAAGCCATCAGCCATTGGTTCAAGGACAGAGAAGGATTCAATATCAGTTTGTTCTTGAAGTGCGTCTCCTCTTCCAGCAATGAATGGAACATCTACACCTGTGGCTTTTTCTATACCAACATTACCTGCTAATACAATTATATCAGCTGTCGAACTATTAACTTTTTTTGCGATATCCTTATAAATATTTAAAACTTTTCTCAATTGATCTGGCTTATTGACGTCCCAATCTTTTTGGGGTGAAAGCATAATTCTTGCACCATTTGCCCCACCCCTCATATCAGTATGACGATAAGTGGATGCACTTGCCCAAGCTGTTTCTATTAGCTCTTGAATAGTTAGATCAGCGGATTTAATTAATTCTTTTGCTTTAGAAATATTGAAATCTTTATTTCCCTCTGGTATTGGGTCCTGCCATATGAGGTCTTCTTTTGGAACCTCAGGACCAAGATACCTAGTTTTAGGCCCCATATCTCTGTGTAAAAGTTTAAACCAAGCCCTCGCAAAAGTATCTGCAAACAAGTCTGGATTTTCATGAAAGCGTTTGGACACCTTATTATATTCGGGATCTTCTCTCATAGCCATGTCGGCTGTTGTCATAATTGTTGTAACCATTTTATTTGGATTAGATGAGTCAGGAGCCAAGTCTTGTTTGTCGGGGTTGATTGGATGCCATTGAAAGGCTCCTGCAGGACTTTTAACTAATTCCCAGTCATACTTAAATAATAAATCAAAGTAACCATTATCCCATTTTGTGGGGTTAGATGTCCATGGACCTTCTATACCACTTGTAATAGCATCACCCCCTTTACCTAATCCATGTGCATTTTTCCATCCAAAACCCATCTGCTCAATTGGCGAACCTTCTGGCTCAGGACCAACATTATTTTCAGAAGCAGCTCCATGCGCTTTACCAAAAGTATGGCCTCCAGCTGTAAGAGCAACTGTTTCTTCATCATTCATAGCCATTCTGGAAAATGTTTCTCTAATATCGTGTGCACTAGCTAGAGGATCTGGCTTACCGTCGGGTCCTTGAGGGTTCACATAAATCAATCCCATCTGAACAGCTCCAAGAGGTGTCTCTAGGATTCTCTTTCCGGTATAGCGATCGTTTTGAAGCCATTCATTCTCCTTACCCCAGTAGATATCTTCTGGAGGAGTCCAAATGTCGGGTCTTCCCCCACTATAACCGAAAGTTTTACCACCCATCGACTCAATCGCTACGTTGCCTGCCAAAATAAATAAATCTGCCCAGCTAATTTTGCTACCGTATTTTTGTTTGATTGGCCATAACAAGCGTCTTGCCTTATCAAGATTGCCATTATCTGGCCAACTATTCAGAGGTGCAAACCTTTGATCACCAGTTCCACCTCCACCTCGGCCATCCCAAGTCCGATATGTACCAGCAGCATGCCAAGTTAATCTGATAAAAAAAGGGCCATAATGACCATAATCTGCAGGCCACCAATCTTTTGAGTCTGTCATCAATTCATTTAAGTCATTTTTTAGTGATTTAAAATCTAGTTTTTTAAACTCATCTCTATAGCTAAACCCAGGGCTCATTGGATTGGATCTTTTGTCATGTTGATGTAAAATGTTTAGATTTAATTGATTGGGCCACCAATCTTTATTAGAGGTGCTAACACCTTTGTTATTGGTAGCTGAACCGTGCATTACCGGGCATTTACTGACATCATCCATTAATTAATCCTTTCTTAAATATTCAGAGATGTTTCCTAAAACACTAAATTAAATCTAGTTTAAAGAATCACCACATCATTTATATGTTTAGCCAAAATATTTTTTCAATAAAATAATGATAGTATTAATCACATCTAATTTCAAATTAATTGTTTATCGACTTAGAATAATTCTAATTGGCAAACTAAAGGTTTTTTTAACCACTCTTTTTTATAAAAGCAATATCAGAAATTTTTGTCTTTCCCTTATATAAATGAATACCAGATATATTTTCAAACAGATATTCTTGATCCTTAGAAGAAAGTATTTTTGATTTAAATTTTTTTTTCTTTCTTATATTCGAAAGTATTTCTTTCATAGGTATTTCTGAATCATCAGAATCATTTAAATCTTGAAAGTAACTATGAGCATTAAAGTCTTCGATTATGAAATACCCTCCATTATCTAAATACTTAAAAAAAAATTTTAAGCTTAATATCATGTGTGTGAGGAAATGAGAGGCGTCATCTATAATTATTGAAAAAAAATTATTCCTAAACCTTGAAGAAAATTTATACAAATCCTTTAAATTAGTTACATCACAATTGAAAAAATCTATTCTCTTCGATTTGAATTTAAATTTAAAGTTTTTATCAATACCTATTATTTTAGAATTGGGAAAGAAATTAACAAAAGCTGCTGTTGAAGCCCCTTCCCACGTACCTATTTCAAGCATATTGAAATGGCAATTTTTAAATTTTTTTAACTTTTTTTCATAATATTTTGCAAAACCATGACCATGTATTTCCATGGATTCGTCAGAATATGGGTTTATAACACTAGACCCTTTATCGGTTCCAAAGTAATTAAACAAATCATTTAATGATTTTTTTGAATACTTAATTTCATCAACATCAATTTTTTTTTTTAAAAAAAAAAGGAAGTTTTTGTATTTTTTAGTAATCTCTTTCATTTTTATTTACTTTTGTTTGAATATTTAACCTAATTCATCTTCATCATTTAAATGATTTTTATCAGAATCAAAATCTTTAATAAGTCCATCTTCTTTATCAGCTTCATTTACTCTGGAGTTTGATGCTTGTGCATCCATGTCAGCTTCAATTTTACTTAAATCAATTTCTTCTTTTGACATTGAAGAACTAAGTAATGGATCATTCAAATTTTCAGAATGATTTACTATTTTTGGTCCAAATGTTTCAGTATTTGTAATCTGTTGATTATTTACATACTTAATCGCCTCTTCAACTGTCATCCCCTTTGCTATTGCCTGGTCTATCAATAAAGTATTAGTTGAAGATGCAGTATTTGCAAAATTCAAATCATAGTTATTAGAATCTTCTTTAGAAACCTTTGAATCAGATTGTATCGTTTGTTCAAGTATTGAATTTGAAAATTCAAAAGCTTTTGCAAAGGCTTCATCTAACGGCTTGCCATCTTGTAAATTATCATTAAAAACTTGTGTTATTTTTACTTCGAAATCTTTTATTATTTGCTCATTCAAGCCCATTTGAGTTAAATATATATTTATGTCAACAAGTGTATTTTCAAATCTTTCATCATCGTCAGACTCACTTGAAACTGCTTTTGTTGAAACAATCTCTTTAATTTTTGAAGATAAATGTTCTATAAAGTTAGTCATAGGTTTCTACCTTAATACTTTTTTCTTAATGATTATATTTGTATGTTTAAATTCCAAAAATTTTTGCTTTTTCATAAAGCCTATCTGTTTCAGAGATGTATACTCCCTTACTTATATATCCTCCAACATAAAGTTCTCTTATAGCAATCATTTCTTCTTCAATAGCCACTAAAACATCTACAAATTCGTTATCATCACTTATTTTGATGTCTCTGGTGTCTACAATATCATTTAAGCTTGGTTGATTTTTAGGAACTTCAATTTTCTTTTTCTTAGATGATGATTTTACTATTATTGAAAGAATCCAAAAAACAATAATAAATATAATAATAAAAAAAAGATACAGATATTTAGTTTCATCAATAAATGGGAGAAATTCTTTAAGACTAGTGAGGTTATAACCATTCATTTTGATCTCCATACAACATATTGTGTTTACAACTATACAATTATACAGTATATTGAATTTATGGGTTTATTCAACTTTTATAATAAAGCAAAAAAGCATATTAACAAAACTTATTTTCATGAAAAACGTGTTGTTTCATTCGAAGCTTACAATCTTTTAAAAAAATATGTGGTCAAAGGCTTCTCCGAACAGAGCTGTCTTGATAGGGCCTACCCGAAAAACTTGAAAATGAATGTGTTAAAAAATGTATCACATAGATCAATGAAAACTTTTTACAAGTTATCAGACCATTACAATAAAAATAAAAATGGTGTTCTATCTCAATCAAATCAATTTAGTGTTGATAAAAAACTTTCAACAAAAGCAAAAAAGTTACTTAAAAAAATTAAAAATAACGAGCCGCGATATAGCAATATTGACAAGCTAATTAAGGATTATAAATTTAACAGGTCAAACTAGTTTTTCTTCTTATACATACCTAATTTCACTTTGCCTGCAATACTTACTAAAAACTCAGATACCTTTTCATCAGAATTTAAAGTCGAAAGTTCCCTTATTATTTCATCTATAAAAGCACCTATAGCTATGTAGGGATCAATTTTTTTTTTTCTACATTCTTCCCTTGCTTTTAACACTATTGCTGATGCAATTTTTTTTTGATTCTTTTCTTCCATTTTAAGCTTTAACTTTTGGTATATCACACCAACTTGTAGTATAGCAAGGTGAACGGTATTGTGATTTCATTTGCCACTTCATATTTTTATTATCTTTTTCTTTATTTTTAGACAAAAAACTTATACTGCTGTCTGAAGATAATTTAATTTTACCATATCCGAATCTGTAGTTGATATTGTCAATAAGTTTCATAATTTTTATTCCTTTTTTTCTTTTTAGTTCAAGGCTAGCTTCTTGATTTATTAACGATTGTTGCACAAATTCTTTTGAATAGAAATCAGATAATATTACACCAACTTTACCATATAAAAATGAATCTTTATAAATATTTAGTAATAACTTATCAGAAATTTTCCAAATAAGTCTTAGATCAAATGTTGGTTCAATTAATGTATATGTTTTGCTATTAGAATAAATATATTTTTCATACCTCGGCGTTTTTAAAAATATCGTTATGGATTTACAAAACAAACCTTCCAATCTCATTTTTGATGCAGCCTTTTGTACATATACAATTAGAGCACTTCTAATATTTTCATAGCTCTTTAACTTATTACCAAAAGATCTAGACACACAAATTGATTTTTTGACGGGTATGATACTCTCAATATAATTACATTTTATACCCCTCAATTCAAAAACTGTTCTTTGTAGTATAACTCCTTTTTTTTCTCTAATAAAATTATCGTTACTTTTACTAAGATCGTAAGCAGTTTTGATATTATTGCCTTTTAAAAAAATGGATAATTGTTTCCCTACTCCCCAAATGTCTTCTACGCCAGTATTTTTTAATATATAATCAAAATTATTTTTTCTTAATTCTAAAACATTCTCATATCTAAAATCGAATCCAACATATTTATGTTTTTTTTTAACAGCTCTGTTTGCAACCTTTGCCAATGTCTTTGTTTTTGCTATTCCTATACTCACTGGAATTCCAATCCATTTTAATATTTTATCGGCTAAATTCAGACATTTTTTTTCTCTGTCATTCACTCCATATAAACTGAAGAATGCTTCATCAATTGAGTAAACTTCAACTTCAGGTAGATCATTCTTCAATATATTCATTATTCTATTTGAGATATCTCCGTAAACCGAATAGTTAGATGATAAAATTTTAACTTTATTACTCTTCAAAATATGCCTTATTTTAAAAAGTGGTGCCCCCATTTTTATACCTATATCTTTAGCTTCATTTGAACGAGAAATAATACAACCATCATTATTTGAAAGTACCACCACAGGTTTATTAATTAATTTAGGATTAAATAATCTTTCACATGATACATAAAAATTATTACAATCTAGTAAAGCAATCATAAATTTATCTTAAGCTGTGTATGACGTATGTAACAACGCCCCATATTATTGTATCTGTATTGAAGTTAATTTTTATATTTGGATAGTTAGTGTTTTCTGATTTGAGATAGTAATTTTCAGATTGATCTTTTATTAATTTTTTTATGACTAATTCTCCATCTAAAGAAGCTAAAATTATAGATTGTCTAGTTGGCGTTAAAGATCTATCTACGATTAGTATGTCATTGTCAAATATACCTACATTAATCATAGAATCACCTGAAACTCTTACAAAAAAAGAGGATTCTTTATTTTTTATTAAATAACGATTTAAATCTAATTGCTCTTCAATGTAATTCTCTGCAGGTGAAGGGAATCCTGCAGCAGCACTAACTAACTTTATTCTACTGTTTTTCAATTTTTTCCTCATGTTACATTATAAGAACATAAGTAGAACTTTCAAGTTAATTTATTAAATCTTTTACATCTTTTAGTATACAAACATCAGATACAGGTTTATCCCAACGAATTCTAGAAAATCTAGGAAATCTCAATGCAACTCCAGATTTATGTCTTGTGGAGTAGTTTATATTATCAAAAGCCACTTCTATAACAAGGCCAGCTTTTACAGATCTAACTGGTCCAAATCTTTGCAATGTATTATTTCTAATCCAAATATCTAATTTTTTTAGTTCCTCATTAGAATATCCTGAATATGCCTTACCAATGGGAACTAATTCTTTAAATTTCTTATTAGTCCAACAACCAAAAGTAAAGTCAGAATAAAAAGATGATCTTTTTCCATGGCCTCTTTGTGCATACATAATAATAAAATCCATGGAAAAAGGTCTCCTCTTCCATTTATACCACCCTTCAACGACTCTTCCTTTTTTGTAAATGCTATTTTTATTTTTAACAATAACACCTTCGATATGATTATTTAGTGAATTTTCTCTTATATCTTCTAACTGTTTCCAGGTAGAAAAGTTTATTGATTCTGAAAAAGTAATTTGATTGTTTAACTCTGCAAATTTTTTTAAATATTGTTTTCTTTCAGTTAATTTAAGAGGTCTACAATCGATTTTTTTATAAAAAAGAATGTCATATGCAATAAAATGCGCTGGATAATCATTTAGTAATTTATTTGTGAGAGATTTTCTTCCAATTCTTTTTTGCAAATCATTAAATGATAATATCTTATTATTTTTTTTTATTACTATTTCTCCGTCTACAACAAAGTAATCATCATAATCTACGTTAATATCCGGAAATGAATTTGTGATATCCTCACCATTTCTTGAAAAAATTCTCCCATTTTTTGATACAATTAACTGTGCTCTTATACCATCCCATTTGAACTCGGAAATAAAATCCTCGATTTTACGATTTAAAAAATCTTCTATTTTAAAATTATTAGCTAACATAAAAGAATTAAATAAATTTCTTTTATTTATGTATTTTGGTAGATTTTGGCCATCCAACCAACTAAAAAAATCTTCGTAAGGTGGTCTAAAACCATGCCATAATTCTTCAATGTCAACTAATTTTCGACGTCCATATTTTACTAAAGCTTCCTTGATCAAAGCATTTGATACACCAACACGGAGTCCCCCCGTGAGAATTTTCAAAAAACAAAATCTTTGTTTCTCTGTTGAATTATCTAAAGTCGTCTCCAGTTTTATCTTTAACAATTCTTTGTTTGTAACTGAAGATAAGAATTCCATAAATTCATAAAGTTTATAGTCTAATTTATTTTTGTGTTTGGGCTTCCATAAAAGAGATATGGTTTCAGCAAGATCTCCTACATAATCGTAAGAATATTTGAACAGAGTTTCTCCAACTCTTTTGATAACTAATTCTTTTAGATCTTTTGTATTAAAGTATTTTTTCTTTATTCCAGTTGTAAGTATTAAAAATGTCCAGCCTTTATCCCTTTTTTCAGATTTTTGAAAATAATTTGTAAGTAACTCAATTTTTTTTTTTTTTGAAGATGTAAGTAATAAATCTTCAAGTAAGTCAGCGAAATCATTCATTTTCGTCCTCAAATCCAATGAGATTTAATGCATTGCTTCTATATTTCTGCTCCTTTAGAAAATATACAAGAGCCTCTTCTCTACCATGAGTTACTAAAACTTCTTCTGGAACTACATCTTCAACTGTTTGTAAAATTTCGTCCCAATCAGCATGATCAGAAATAACTAATGGAACTTCTATATTTTTTTGCTTTATTCTCTGTCTTATTTGCATCCATCCAGAGGCATATCCTTTTACTATATTTATGAATTTTTGCGACCATTTATCATTCAATGAGGAAGGAGGACATAAAATAAGATTATTTTTAAGACTAACAGGTGTAACCGAAGAGACATTCTTTATAACACCCATGTTATTGAATTTGTTATTGTAATATTCAGAAATCTTCAATAAAGCACCGTGCAAATAAATAGTTTTATCATAACCAATACTTCTTAATATACTAATTAATCTTTGACATTTTCCTAAAGCATAAACACCTATAATGTGAGTAGAATCTTTATTATTTTCGATTGAGTTGATAAGTTTCTGAATTTCGTTTTTTTCAGGAGGATGTTTAAAAATTGGCAATCCAAAAGTTGCTTCTGTTATGAAGGTATGGCAATTTGTAGCTTCATAAGGCAAACAAGTTAAATCAAACCTTCTTTTATAGTCACCACTAATTAAAAGCCTATGTCCATTGTATTCAATTAAAAACTGAACACTACCCAAAATATGTCCAGCAGGTAGAACTTTCACATAAACATCTTTAATTTTTATAGACTCATTATAATTAACAACTTGGCAACTTTGGCAATACTTATCACCATATCTAAGTTTCATTATGTCTTTTGTCTCACCAGAACAAAGAATATATTTATTATTTGGTCGAGCATGATCTGAGTGAGCATGAGTAATTAGTGCTTTTTCTACTGGTAATATGGGATCTATAAAAAAGTCACCAGGAATACAATAAAGTCCTTCTTTTTTTTTCTTTATCCAGTTAATATTTGTTTTTTTCATATCATATTGTATTCTGATTATTTGTTTATAATTCTTATTTAAATGCAAGAAAATAAATTACCAAAAGAATTTAAATATTTTTTAAAAAAAAGAAATTGGAAGCTATTTAATTTTCAAAACGAATTTCTTGAGAATTGTGAATCTGACAAGTTCAGACAAATATTAATATCATCTAATACGGGAACTGGAAAAACAATTACATTATTTCTCCCTATAATCATTGATGCAATTAAAAATAAAAAGAAAAAATTAATTTATATTTGTCCATTAAAATCAATTATCTCAGATTTATTTGATAATTTAAAAATTATTATTGATGAATTAGAATTAGATATAACTATTGGTAAAAGAACTGGAGATGAGTCATCATTAACAAAAAAAAAACAGCTTTATAATCCTTGTGATATAACCTTGACAACACCTGAATCATTAGCATTAATGATCGCAAATAAAGAAGCAGACAATATATTTAAAAGCATTTCATATCTAGCAATTGATGAATTAAATGAAATTATAAATACAAAAAGAGGTGATCAATTAATTTTAGCAATCTCACAAATACTTTTTATAAATAAAAAAATAAAAATATTTTCATGTTCTTCAAATATTGAAAATTATAAGTACTTATCAAACTGGTTAGCTTTTAATGGAAAAACTAAAATCATAAAAAATAATATGATAAAAAACGTTAAGTTAAAAATTCTTTATACTGATAAAATACCAGATTACGGACATGGAATTGATTATGCAACAAATGAGATTTATGAAATCATAAAAAATAAAAAATCAATTATATTCGTAAACACAAGAGCACAAGCAGAAATATTATTTAAAACTCTATTTATAAATCATAAGAAACTAAAACTTGGGATTTATCATAGTTCTTTATCAAAAAAAATTAGAATTCAAACCGAAACAAATATAAAAGAAAATAAAATTAGATCTGTTATTAGTACGTCTTCGTTAGAAATGGGTATTGATTGGAAAAATATTGACATAATTCTCAATATAGGTGCCCCAAAAAGTGTAAATAAAATTATTCAAAGATTAGGAAGATCAAATCATCACCATGACGGTGTCTCTGAAGCAGTTCTTATACCAACAAATAAATTTGAATACTTAGAATGTGTTGCCCTAAAAAGGCTAATAAAAAAAAAAAAGTTTGATACTATTTTTGAGAAAAAAGGATCAAAAGATGTTCTTTGTCAACATTTGCTCTTAATATCATGCCATTCATGTTTTTATCCAGAAAATATCTATAAGATAGTAATTGGAGCTTATCCTTATAGAAACTTAAAAAAAGATGAATTTAACAAGCTCATTGGGTTTATATATAACGGTGGTTACGTTTTAAAAGGTTATAAAGAATGGTCGAAATTAAAAAAGTTTAAGAATGGCTTCTACACCGTAAAAAATGATAATTCAAGAAAAAATATTTTTATTAATGCTGGTACAATTATTGATTCAAGTAACGTAAAAATTAAAACTATTAAAGGAAAATTACTTGGTACAGTTGAAGAAAATTTTTTAAATACCCTGAAAGAAAAGGATTCATTTATATTTGCTGGAATGACTTTAGTTTGCAAAAAGATCAACAATGATGAAATTATTGTTGATTTGAATAAAAAGAAGTCTGATAGAGTTCCTGTTTATTG
The DNA here is from genome assembly GCA_002167215.1 of Pelagibacteraceae bacterium TMED65. Next base: position 6,475 of record NHDS01000002.1, on the reverse strand, counting down.
GGGGGGGAGCATGCAATTAAAATCAAATTTATCTGAAGAAATATTAAATATTTTTAAATATTTTAATCAGATAAATCTCCCTACAAAAATAAATAATTTTGTTATATTTCAAAAAAATAATTCAGGACTTCCTGAAAAAAATAAAATTTTAATCGAAAGCTTTCCATATAAAAAAGGTGAATATCTTTTTTTTCACACTTTTTTAGGAAGAGAAGTGAATCAGACGCTTTCAAATTTGCTAATAAGCTATTTAGATAAAAAAAAACTTTTTACATTGAATTACATAATCAATGACTATTCATTTGGCCTTTTTTTCAACAATAATACATTTTTAGAAATTAAAGACTTTAAAAAGTTTTTTTATTTTAATTTAAATAAAATCAATTCTTTAGATACCACTATTGCCAAAAGAATTTTTAGAGAAGTTGCTATGATCAGTGGATTGACTAAAAAAAAAAACGTTTCATTAAAACTACAAAATAATAGCTTTGTGAATAGTGATATTATTTTTGATACTTTAAGAAAATATGAACCAAAACACATAATTCTTCAAATTACTAAAGAAGAAATCAAGAAACATTTTATCCATCATAGTCAAATTAATAGTTTGAAAATTATAGATTTTAAACACGTGAAACTGAAAAACTTATCTGAATTTTCTAAGGCATTAATCATGGAAAAAGATAAAGTCAAAGTTCACAGTCCATTATGATTAATTCTTCAGTAACAAAAATAATACTGAAAAACGAATTTTTATTTGATATTTCCGGTGGTATTTTTTTTAAGAATCGTAAAACTTTAATAATATCAGATTTACATTTGGGAAAAGGAACCTCTTTAATAAGAAAAGGTATTTATTTTCCACCATATGATTTCAACGAAACTATAGTAAAATTAAAAAAACTTATAGAAAAATTTAATCCTTCGACGGTTATATCATTAGGGGATAATTTTCACGATAATTTAACAATAAATAACATGCCAAAAGAACAAATAAATGAAATAACTAAAATAACTAACAAGATAAAATTTATTTGGATTAATGGCAATCATGATAACAAACTTGTTAACAAGAAAAGAGTAGGAGGAAAATTTTTTGAAATTTTAGAACTAGACAAATTTTCTTTTTCTCATATAAAAACAAAAAAAATTAATAAGTTTGAATTTTCAGGTCACTATCATCCCAAAACATTTCTTAAAATTAATAATTTAAGATACTACTTTAAATGTTTTATTTTAGGAGAGAATTATTGTATTTTACCTGCATTTGGACACTATACAGGTGGTTTAGATGTAAAATCTAATTTAATCAAACAAAATATTAAAAATAAAGATAAACTTTTGATACTTGGTAAACGAAAAATTATAGAAAAAGATTATACATAATGATTCCTCTAAAAGATGAAAATCCAACAAGAAATAAATCATATATTAGACTCTTAATTTTAATTATATGTTCAATCGTATTTATACTTCAGCTCACAAATGATAACAGAGAATTCTATACATATTATTTTGGTTTTAAGCCTGCTTCTTTAATTGGTAACAACGAGTTACCAACTTTTTTTGCTCCCTTAACATTAATAAGTTCACTTTTCATGCATGGAGGTTGGATGCATTTTTTAGGCAATATGCTTTATCTTTGGATATTTGCTGACAATGTTGAAGATATTATGGGGAAAAAAAGATTTATTATTTTTTATATTTCTTCGGGCGTTATTGCCTGTTTTTCTCAAGCAATAGTTAATTTTAATTCAACAATACCGATGATTGGGGCCTCTGGATCAATTGCAGGTGTTTTAGGTGCATATCTTCACTTATTTCCAAAAGCTAAAATTCTAGTGTTAGTTCCATTTTTTATTTTCTTCACATTAAGAATTTCTGCATTTTACTTACTTTTATTTTGGTTTATTTATCAATTTATCAACCTAGGAGGCCAAGGGTCAAATGTTGCTTGGTTTGCTCACATAGGGGGATTTATATTTGGTTTTTTATATTCTTTGTTTTTCGTTCGAAAAGTTAATTTAAAAACAGTTAAAAAAGGGAAATCTATTTTTTTAAAAAAAAAAGGACCTTGGAATTAATTTATTCCTAAGAATTTTAATATATCTTCTTTATTTTCATTTAAACTGGGTGCTATCTTTCTATCTTTAGATTTATTTTTTATGAAACTAAAATTAAAAGGACTTGAAACAACCTTAATTAAATTAAGATTTTTTTCTTTGTAGTCTAGAACCATTTTTCTGTTAATTATTTGTTTATTTTTTATAACTTCTTCAATTGAATTTATTTTTGCAGATGGAATATTTTTTTTTAAAAACTTCTTCAACCAGTACTCACTATTTTCTTTTATTAAAGTTTTCTCTATTCTTTCTCTCAATTTTTTTAAATTCATACTTCTATTGTAGTTTGATTTAAATTTTGAGTCTGTATACATTTCCTTATCTTTAATTATAAGACAAAATTCTTTAAATATTTTCTGATTTCCGATAGCGATAACAATTAGACCATCGTTGGTTTTAAATGAACCAAATGGAGCGATTGATGGATGGTCAGTTCCAAGAGGAACCGGATTCTTTTTTGTAATTGAATATCTTGTAACTGCATTTTCAAGGATGGCAACTTGGCAATCAAGCATACTTAAATCTAATTTGGATCCAGAATTTGTTTCATTTCTTCTTATCAACTGACTTAAAACTCCAATTACGCAAAATAATCCAGCAGCAATATCTCCAATTGATGTTCCAACTCTTACTAAATTATCTTTATCATTTCCAGTTATACTCATCAGTCCACCCATTGCTTGGACAATTATATCGTACGCGGGAAGATCTTTCATAGGCCCAGTTTCTCCGAAACCACTTATTTTTCCATGAATTAATCTAGGGTATTTTTTAGATAAATAATTCCAATCATAACCATATTTCTCTAAAACACCTGGTTTATAATTATCTATCATTATGTCTGTTTTTTTTAATATTTTTTCTAAAATCTGTTTATCTTTTTTTTTATTTAAATCAATTACAATACTTTTCTTTCCTCTATTTAATGAAATAAAATAGCAAGACTTACCTTTATTAAATGGACCGTACTGTCTTGAGTCGTCGCCATCAGGTTTTTCTACTTTTATGACTGAAGCACCAAGTTCAGCTAGGATAAATGTAGCAAATGGACCAGATAAAACATTTGTAAGATCTAATACTATTGTTCCGTCAAGTGGGAGTTTATTTAGCTTTTTTTTCAATTAAGTACTTGAGATTTTGTTTAATTATTATCAAAATAAACCATGAACTTTGATCAATTCAATGAAAAAAGTAAATTAATCTTAAACAATGCTCAAAATAAATCAATTTCTTTAAATCACCAACAAGTTACATCAGTACATGTCATATATTCAATTATTCTCGATAATGATTCATATTTAAAAAATATAATAAAAGCTTGTTGCTCGAATCTTTTACTATTTAAAGAAGAGATAGAAAATTATTTAAAAAAGTTTCCAGTAGTTTCTGGAGAAAATATTAATATTTACCTATCAAATGAATTATTAAAAATACTTGAAAATTCAAAAGTTTTGATGAAAGAATTTAATGATTCATTTATATCTCCTGAAATTATATTATACTCTATTATTAATGATAATAATTCTGAAATATATCACTTATTAAGCAGATTTAATTTTAATAAAGAAACTCTAAAAGCAGTAATTTTAAAATTAAGAAAGGGTCAAACAATCGACGAAAAAAACTCTAAAATAGATTCAGATGCTTTAAAAAAATATTCTATTGATCTTACCGAGTTAGCAAAGGTAGGAAAATTAGACCCAGTAGTTGGAAGAGAAGAAGAAATTAGAAGAAGTATTCAAGTTCTTTCTAGAAGAACAAAAAACAATCCTGTATTAATTGGAGAACCAGGTGTTGGAAAGACTGCTATTGTTGAAGGTCTTGCTCTCAGAATCATTAATAATGACATACCAGATTCACTTAAAAATAAAAAAGTTATTTCACTAGATTTAGGTGCTCTTGTTGCAGGAGCAAAATTTAGAGGTGATTTTGAGGAAAGATTAAAAAAAATTTTAAAAGAAGTAAATGAAAATGAAAAATCATTAATACTATTTATTGATGAAATTCACAATTTAGTTGGAGCAGGAAAATCAGAAGGAGCAATGGATGCATCAAATTTATTAAAGCCGGCTCTTGCAAGAGGCGAATTACATTGTATTGGTGCAACAACACTCAATGAATACAGGGAAAATATAGAAAAAGACGCAGCATTAGCAAGGAGATTTCAACAAATATTAATAGAAGAACCATCAGAGGAAGACGCTATTTCAATCTTAAGAGGCCTTAAAGAAAAATATGAAGTTCACCATGGTGTTAAAATTTTAGATTCAGCAATTGTATCAGCAGTTGAATTATCTAAAAGGTATATTAATGATAGATTTTTACCTGATAAAGCTATTGATCTTATGGACGAAGCAGCAGCTAGAATTAGGTTGCAAATTGATTCAAAACCTGAAAAGTTAGACAGTATCGAAAGAAAACTTTTGCAAAGCAAAATTGAGTATGAAAGTTTGAAAAAAGAAAACGATAAGAAGTCTTTAGATCGTGCAACTAATCTTCAAAATGAGATAAAAGAAATTGAAAAAGAGTTTGATGAATTTAATAATAACTGGAAGAAAGAAAAAGATATAATTTTAGATATCCAAAAATTAAAATCAACTATTGAACACAATAAAAATAAACTTTCAATCCTTCAAAGAGAGGGAAAACTTTCTCAAGCAGGCGAGCTTGCTTATAGTACTATTCCAGATCTAGAAAAAAAACTCAAATCATTAGATTCTCAAAAGGAACAAAAAATTCTAAGTAAATCTGTTTCTTCCGATCATATTGCAGAAGTTATTTCAAAATCAACAGGAATTCCTGTTGACAGAATGCTTGAAGGTGAAAAAGAAAAAATAATCAAAATGGAAGAAGAGTTAAAAAGAAAAATTATAGGTCAAGAAGAGGCAATAAAAGCAATATCAAAATCAGTTTTAAGATCTAGAGCTGGCATTCAAGATCCTAATAGGCCTATTGGAATCTTTTTATTTCTTGGGCCAACAGGTGTCGGAAAAACTGAATTAACAAAGATTTTATCAGAATTCCTTTTTAATAACTCTCAGTCAATGTTCAGACTTGATATGTCCGAATATATGGAAAAACATTCCGTAGCTAAGCTTATTGGCTCACCACCAGGATATGTTGGGTATGAAAGTGGAGGAATTCTAACAGAAAGAATTAGAAGAAAACCATATCAGCTTATTTTGTTGGACGAAATTGAAAAGGCTCACGCTGATGTATTTAATTTACTACTGCAGGTATTTGACGAAGGCAGGCTTACTGATTCTCAGGGGAGATTGGTAAATTTTAAGAATACTATTATAATTATGACTTCAAACATAGGTGCAGATTTCATAAACTTTTCAGATGATCAATTAAGTAAAGTTGAAATATTTACACAAGAAAAAATCAAAGAAGAAGTAAAAAAGAATTTTAAACCTGAATTTTTAAATAGAATTGATGATTTGATTATATTCAATAGACTTACAAAAAGAGAAATGAGTCAAATAATAGATCTTCAAATAAATGATTTAAAAAAAGTTTTAAAACAGAAAAAAATTAGAATAGATATAGATTCTAGGGCTAAAAATTGGATCACAAATGAAGGGTTCTCACCATCATACGGTGCGAGACCGTTAAAGAGGATCATTCAAACAGAAATAGTAGACAAGATAGCCTTTAAAATCCTTAGTGATGAAATTAAAGAAGAAAGTAAGATTAAAATATCAACAAACTTAAAGAATGAATTAATATTTAATAATGACTAAAGAAATAGGATTTATTGGTTTAGGTGTAATGGGCTTTCATATGGCCTCCCACTTATTAAAACAAAAAAAAAGAATCCATATCATAGATCGTGAATCATTAAATACAAAAAAGTTTATTAAAAGATATAAAAATACTGGTTTATTAAAAAGTTACAAAAATCTTTATGAATTAGCTAAAAATGTTCATCTGATTGTGTCCTGCGTAGGAAATGATAAAGATCTTAAGAATGTATATCTATCTAAAAATGGAATTCTTGCTGGCATTAAACCAAAAACCTCAATCGTTGATCATACTACAGCTTCTCCTGAAATTTCAAAATATTTACATAAACAATTTCTCAAAAAACGATCATTTTTTTTTGACGCTCCCATGAGTGGAGGTGAAATTGGTGCTAAGGAAGGTAAATTATCATTAATGGTCGGTGGGGACAAAGATAAAATAAGTCTTATAAGTCCTACGTTACAAATATATTCTAAATCTTTAATTTATATGGGGAAATCAGGTAATGGACAAATAACCAAGATGGTCAATCAAATTTGTGTTGCATTTTTTATTCAAGGATTGTCAGAAGTTTTATTTTTTGCAAAAAAAAAAAAAATTAATAT
>NHDS01000001.1 GCA_002167215.1 Pelagibacteraceae bacterium TMED65 | reverse complement strand
TGTTACCAAACAACCGGTGTGCTCTTACCACACCTTTTCACCCTTGCCTTGATGAGGCGGTTTATTTTCTGTGGCACTATCCCTGGGGTTCCCCCCGCCAGTTGTTAACTGGCACTGTGTCTTTGTAGAGCCCGGACTTTCCTCTTTAATACTTTAAAGCGATAAGTCGCTTATCTAGCACTTTTTTTTTACAATAATTTGGCGATTTTACAATATTAATTTAATCCCCGTTTTATGAGGTTTTTTGCTATTTCTAAACACTCTTTATCAATTTTTCCATTAATTATTTTTGATCTATACCTTCTTTGAAAAGCTTTAATAGTAACCTTTGAATTTTTTGTTTTTTTTTTAAAACAAAAACCTATTTTCTTTAGATAAAAGTGAAAAAGTCTCTTATCAGAATTTGAAACATTAACATTTCTCAATTTTATAACATTTTGAGGTAAATTGTACCAAATCCCTATTCTATATTTTGCTAAGTATTCCCAGGGAAATTTTTCTCCAGGGTCTTTTTTTCTATCAGGCGATATATCTGAATGTCCTAAAAAATTTTTACTTTTGATATCATACTTTTTTTTCAAAATCTTTGACAAGTAAAGTGTGCTTTTAATTTGCTGTTTTGAAAATTTCAAATAATTATTAGATTCCCCAGGATTTTGAATTTCAACACCTATTGATTTATCATTTAAATTATTATGTTTTTTCCAACAAGAAATACCTGCATGCCACGCAGTAAATTTATCTGGAACCATATTAATAATTGCCCCATTTTTTCTTATAAAATAATGACAACTTACTTTTGAATTTTTATCCCTCAATCTTGCTATTGCCTTATTTTCGTTTTTCATTCCAGTGTAATGAAAAACTATGTAAATAATTTGCCTTGGTGATCTAACAATTTTATCAAAATTTTTGGAATATATGCTTTTAATAATTTTCATTTTTGTTGATTTTCATAGGTTTTTTTACCAAATTTCTGATTTACTTTGCATTAAGATATAATATACACATTTTAAATGAAGAGAATAATAACAACATTATTTGTAGTTTCGCTATTTCAATTAGTAGTTGTAAATAAGGCTTTGAGCGATGATAATGAAGTTAAGGATTGTTTTGAAACTTTAAACAGAGCGACTTTTGCATTTAACATGGGTCTGGATAAAGTTTTATTTAAACCTGTATCAAAAGGTTATAGAAAGTTGCCTTCACCTGTAAGGACTGGGACAAGTAACGCTTTAAGTAATTTATCAAATTTAATTACTGTTCCAAACAACATACTTCAAGGTGATTTCCGTTCAGCAGCTAATAACAGTGTGAGATTTATAATTAATTCCACCATCGGTATCGTTGGTATATTTGATCCTGCTAACACACTTGGATTTGAGAAAAGAGAAAAAGAGGATTTTGGACAATCCCTTGGAGTAATGGGGGTTGGAGAAGGTTGTTATTTAGTTTTACCAGTATTAGGTCCATCAACAGTAAGGGATACGGTCGGCTCTCTAATTTCATTAAACGGTGGAGACGCTTGGTATAATGTCACTGTAAGAAATGACACAAATTATGTAAAAGAATCAGATTATTATATTTCAAAAGGTTTTTCAGGTGTAGATTTTAGAGCTAAAAATTTAGAGGCGTTTGACAGTATGGAAAAAAACTCAATCGATTTATATGCAACAGTAAGAAGTTTGTATCTTCAAGACAGACAGAAAAAAATTAAAAATTCATCCAGTAAAACTGAAGCAATGGATGATGGTGATTGGGATACTTTAGAAAATCAGTAAAACTATCAAAATATGAAGATTTTTAAGAACGTTTTTGTCTCATTTTTTTTCGTCTTCCTTTTAATGAATAGCTCATGGTCTAAAAGTGCAACCGAATTTATTAGTTCCATAACAAATGAAGCGTCGATTATTCTATCGGGTAAACTGACTGATGAAGAAAAAATTATAAAATTGAAGAAGATCGGAGAAAACTCAGTTGATATTGACGGAGTTGGACTTTATACTTTAGGCAAATATAGAAAAGTTCTTACAGAAGACCAAAAAAAAAAATATAAAGAGCTTTTTAGAAGCTATTTTTTAAAAAGTTTTTCAGGTCGTCTAGTAAGTTACACTGATGCAAAAATCGCTGTATTATCAGAAGAAATAAAAAATGAAAAATATACTATTGTTTACACAAAATTAATTGGAACTTCAGATAGACCAGAGGTGAAAATAGATTGGAGGGTATACACAAAAGACCCTGAAAATCCGTTGATAAGAGATTTGGTTATAGAGGGTTTAAGTTTAGCACGAACGCAAAAAGAGGAATTCAATTCAATTATTGCTAATAATAATGATAACGTCGAAGCATTGTTTGAAAATTTAAATAAATTCTTAGAAAACTAACAATTAATTTAAAATAAAATTTCAATTAGATTTACTAATATTTAATAGTTATTATATAATTTTTTTTGGTATGAATAAATTCACAATTGTAATTCCAGTTTTTAATGAGGCTAAAAATTTAGTAATTCTTATACCAAAAATTTACCGAGAATTAAAAAATATAAAATTTGAAATTATAATAGTTGATGATAGCTCAAATGATAATACATCCAAAGTTTTAAAAAAATTTAAGAGAAAAAATTTCCATTATATAATCAGAAAATCAGAAAGAGACTTATCAAAATCATGTATATTAGGTTTCAAAAAAGCAAAATATAAATATATAATTGTCATGGACGGTGACTTACAACATAAACCTAGTGATATTAAAAAATTTTTACGCATCTTCCATAAGGGTAGTCCAGATATTGTTGTTGGAACCCGTGATCTTTTTGAAAATAAAAAACACAACCTTAATATTTTTAGGCTTTTTGCTTCAAGAGTGCTTATTTTAACTGTGAATTTATTGTTAGGAAACAAAACCTCTGATCCAATGAGTGGTTTTTTTATGTTTAAAAAAGAAATTTTTATTAAATCACAAAAAAAGTTAATCAAAAAGGGATATAAAATTTTACTTGACCTCCTCTACATTAAAAATCAAAAAATAAAAGTAGTCGATGCAAAGATAAATTTTGATAGCAGAATGAAAGGTAAAAGTAAAATGAGTTTAAAAATCTTAGTTAGTTTAATTTCAATGATCTTAAAAAAATTTTTTGCAAAATTTTAGTATGGTTGGTGGGCCCGCCAGGACTCGAACCTGGGACCAATACATTATGAGTGTACTGCTCTAACCAACTGAGCTACAGGCCCTTCAAAGTACTTAGAATTACTTTACTTTTTAAATTCTTTCAAGATAGTAAATCAAATTTTTTACTTTGTATTTAGTTAATTAAGTTCTTATAACTACTTTTAAATTTCTTTGGTATTGCTAGAACTTCAGAACTTATATCAGGATTTATTTTTTTTAAAATTATTTCACCATAATCAGATTTATCTATAGAATAAATATCAAAATTACTGTCTAAAAATTTTAATAATATATTATACTGATCTTTGTAAATTCTCTTTAAATACTTAACGTTATATTCGAAAATGATAATTGATTGTATTTGATTTATTAATTTAAAGTTTTTAATTACTTCATATTCGTAACCTTCTATATCAAATTTAATTATTTTAATTTTATTAATCTTATAGTCTTTGATCTCATTATCTAAGGTAGTATTCTCTACAAGTTCATAATCTGTCTCTGATAAAGAAGGGTTCCAATTTTTAAAAAATGAATTCGCACCATAATTACCATTGAATTTAAAAAGTTTTGTTTCATGTCTAGTTTTATCTGAGGATAAAAATTTAATCACTGGCTTTATATCTAAATTATTGTTTTCAATATTTTTTTTTAAATATTTGCCATTATTTTTACTTGCTTCGATCGCAATAACGTGACAATTAAACTCTTCTGCAAAAGGAACGCTTACTAATCCAGTATTAGCTCCTATATCTATAAAAATGTCGTCTTTATTAAAACCAATTTTTCTAGCTATTTTTGATGGTATATCGTTCCATTCTTCATTAATAAAAAAATTGTAACCTATATGGTCGTTAATATTTAAATTGAAGATCAAATTTTTTTTCGAGAAGCGAATATACTTTTCCCTTAATTTTTTTGGAATTTTTTTTCTAATATTATTAGGATCATAAATAGAAATAATTTTTTTCATTAATAAAATGTTTCTAAAAATTTTAAAAAAGTTGATTAAAAAAAGAGGACGAAAATAATACGCAAAATAACTAAGAATACTTTGAATAAACTTCACTAGTAATATTATAAAGTATAATTAAAAATTTTATATAAAATAATTCTATGGTGGGCCGTGTTGGTTACGCTCCAACTACCCCTGCAATGTCAATGCAGTACTCTACTATTGAGCTAACGGCCCTAATTAAAATTTAAATATCTGTATCATCTTTGTGAAAAGATATTTGTTTCTTTATTTACTGCATACATTAATGAAAAATTAATCATAAATAAAGTTAAATTAAAATCACTAAAAAAAGATCCACTTGGTATCAATGGAATAAAATTTATTATTATAAATATAAAAGTTCCGATTTGAAGATAATTTTGAGACTTTACAATTTGTCCTAACAATCTAAATATCAGATAAAAAATTATTGATAAGATAATAATTGTACCAAAAATTCCATGTTCAGATAACAATTCAATATAAATTTGATGAGGGTGAGTTAGACAATAATAATCTTTGTTTTCTTTATTTTTTTTTTCATCACAAGTTTCTATACGATAATTCTTATTACCCACACCAAAAATTTGATTGTTCTTAAAAACTGATATGCCGGATTTGTATAATTTAAGATATAAGCTATTTTCTGCAAATTTTTTTCTACTTTCTTCTGTCTTAACCTTCTCAAATAATTGGCCTACATATCTTGTTTTGAGATAATCAGAGGAATATATGGTTAAGCATAAAAATATTATAATTAAAAAAAGGGAAAATATTTTGGTTTTCCAAATAAAAAAATCCGTAAGAAAAAAAAATAAAATTATTCCAAAAAAAGCTTTAATTGTATTTGATCTTTCTCCTGTGATTAATATTCCAATAAAACTTAACAATAGCAAAAATGATATAAGGACTCTTAAACTTTCTTTTTTTTTAAAACTATCAATGAGATAACCTGAAATTATAAAAATAAATCCTGTAACGAATGCTCCAGCAATTGGCTCGGTTTTAAAAAAACTTACTATCCTCTGTCCGTGTGGTTGTAAAACACCATCAATTTGAATTTTTCCGAAACCAAACAGATTACTTCCAGTAATTCTTTCTACATAGATATCAAAAATAAATATTACAAAAATGACAGTCCATATTTTAAAAATGTTCTTGCTGTTTTTAAATCTAAAAAAAATAAAGTTTATGGATAGAAAAAAAAGCACAAACCTAATAAATCCAACGTTCCTTCCAAGATTAGAAGCTGGATCAAGTGAAATTAATGTATTAAAAATCAAATAAATATACAAAATTAATAAACAAACAACTGCTCTGATATCAAAAATAGTAATTTTTTCGTTTTTGAAACATTGAAAACAATAAAATAAACCAATTAATACAATATTCACTAAAGAAACTGTTGGTCCTAAAATAATCGAAAATGGCAAAATAGATAAAAGCAAGATCGGAAAACTTATATCTTTCAAAGATAATTGATTTATCATTCTACGTATAAAAATTTATTATTTTTTTTGCGATAAATTCTATTTCAACAGGTGTATGATCTGGGGATATAGGTAAACTTAAAAGCTTACTTCCCAAGTTTTTTGCAAATTTTATTTTTTTTACATCTTTTGTATTAGAAAAGATTTTCATATCAGAGAGCATTTGGGGATAATGTATCATGGTATCTATTTTATTTTTTTTTAAATATTTTCGGAGAGGATTTCTTCTTTTACAAATAATAACGAATTGATGGAACGAGTGAACTTCTCCTTTTTTAATCTCAGGTAATTTAATAAAATTTTTTAAAATACTTAGTCTTTTAATGTAAATTTTAGAAAGTTGATTTCTTTTTTTAATATCTGAATTTAGTGTTTTTAATTTTTCATTTAATACAACAGCCTGCAAAGGATCCAATCTTGAGTTTCTTCCTATCAATTTATGATCATATTTTATAAGGCTCCCATGGTTTTTAATTCTTTTACATTTTAAACTTAAACTTTTATTTCGTGTAATTATACAACCAGCATCACCATAAGCACCTAGATTTTTGGTTGGATAAAAGCTAAATGCACTTATATCACCAAAAGTTCCGGCATACTTATTAGCAACTTTTGTTCCATGTGCCTGAGCACAATCTTCAATCAGTTTTATATTCTTATTTTTTATGAGATTTAAAATTGACTTAATTTTTGATATTTTGCCAAATAAGTGAACAACAATAATTGCCGAAGTTTTTTTATTAATTTTTTTTTTTTAAATCTTTTAAAGATAAGCCAAAGTCATCGTAGTCTATATCACACAAAACTAATTTATAATTTTGTCTTACTACAATTTCCGCAGTTGATATCCAAGTATTAGCAGGTACAATAATTTCAGAATTTTTTTTTAGATGAAGTGACTCTAAAGCTATTTCTAAGGCATCGGTTCCATTTCCAGTAGAAACACAATAAGAGCTATTGATATATTTTGAGAATTTATTTTCAAAATCCTCAACTATTTCCCCTCCAATAAATTGGTTATTTTTTATTAACCTATCAAACTTATTGAGTATTAACTTATTTTTATTGAAATTTTTAAATAAATTGTTGAAAGCTATTCTCATATAGATATTTACCCGTTTAACACGAAAGTAAAAAAGATTATAGAAGAAATTTTGATATAACTTAAAAATTATTATTTAAAATAAATTATTCATTTCTTTTATATATTGATGACTAACTTTATTAACTTTAAACCTTTCAAGAGATTTTTGACCTTTTCTAGTCTTTAAAATTGCTTCGTGATAATTATTACAAACATATACTAATTTTTTGTACAAAATATTGTAATTTTTAACAGGAAATAGATATCCGTATTTTCCATTTTTTAATATTTCTTTCGGACCGCTTTTACAATCGGAAGATATTATAGGCGTTCCTAAATTAAGAGCTTCAATTATACTATTTGGCAAACCTTCATATAATGATGAACAAACATAAACTTTTGATAATGAAATAAGTTTGTTTGGATTTTTTACAAAATTTTTAAACACTACTTTTTTTGAAATTTTCAATTTACTACATAAATTTAATAATTTTGTTTTAAGTTTTCCTTCACCCATAATAATTAATTTGTAACCTTTTTTATTTTTTGAAAATAAGTGAAATGCTTTTATAAGTGTTTGAATATCTTTTTGTTTTGAAAGTCTTCCTGCTGTAATTATAAAATTTTCCCTTTTTTTATTAATTGCACTTGTGCTAGAAATTGTTGAATTAGCTATGAATTTTACTTTTGACCTTGGAAATATAAATTTTTTAAAAAAATCAGATGATTGGTTTGAGTTACAAACTACCTTATTTGCAAAATTATAAAAAAATAATTTTAATAAAAAACTAATTAAACTTAAAAATTTGTTTTCTGAATAAATTAAAGATCCAACAGGATGATTTCCGTTTCTGACCAATATTTTATAATTGAGAATTTTTGATAATAATATGGAAACAATACTATTTTGGGCAGAAAAGATAAGAGTGTTTTTTGAAACAAAAATTTTTTTTAAAACAAAAAAAAAATAAAAAAAAGATACAAATGAAATAAAATATCTATTATTCAAAATATTAATTGATGATCCATATTTTATAATTTTTATTTTTTTTGAGATTTTTTTTTTTATATTTTTATCCACAAAATTTGTAAGTAAATAGAATTTTATTAAATTCTTATTTGAAATAAAATTAAGCATATTAAATAAGTTTTTTTCCATCCCACCATTTTCTATTGATGGAAAGTAAACCAAAACATTTTTCAATTTTTTCATAGATAGATTAGAGTTTGTAGTTCTTCAAAACCCATTCACACAAATTTTTAACACCTTGATCTATTGGAGTAAAACTTTTGAATTTTGTTACTTTTTTAATTTTATTATTTGATCCATAAGTTTTTAATACATCTGCTTTTTGCATGGAAACCTTTTTTATTATCGTTTTATTTGGTAAATATTTGTCAATGATCTTTAGAACCTTAGTTATTTTGACAGGCTTAGACGAACATATATTATAAATTTCGTTTTTTTCTTTTAATTTTGTTTTAATTAATCTTTTTAATATTTCTGTAACATCATTTATGTAGGTGAAGTCTCTGTAATGATTTCCATAATTATAAAGAAAAAAAGGTTTACCACTATATTTACAATTAATATATTTCATCATCATCATGTCAGGTCTTCCCAATTCTCCATAAGCTGTGAAAAACCTAAGTCCAATTAGATTTAAATTATTGAAGTTAGAATAAACTGAGGATAATTTTTCATTAAAATCTTTTGATAATGAGTACAAGTTTTTAGCTTTCAAAATTTGTTTTTCTGTTAACGGAAAAATATTGCTGTCACCATAAACAGAACTGGATGATGCATATATTATTCTTTTAATCTTATTTTGCTTTGCTATTTCTAAGATATTAAAAAATCCTTGAATGTTATTTCTCATATATTTTTTAGGGTTTAAAATTGAATATCTTACTCCAGCTTGTGCCGCTAAATGAAAAATAACATCAAACTTTTCCCTTTCGCACAAATTTTTTAGTTTCTTTTCGTTAAGAATGTCAATTTTTTTAAACTTAAAATTTTTAAAACTTTTCAATAATGCAAGTCTTTTTTTTTTCAAATTTATTGAATAGTAATTATCAAAATTATCAACGCCAAATATTTTATATTTTTTATTCTTTGAAAGTTTGGCGGCTAAATGGTATCCAATAAAACCAGCAGAGCCTGTAATTAAAATTTTCATTAACTTAGAACTTTATTAATCATTTTATAATGTCTAAATAAAGTAAATTCTTTTGTCATAATTTTGGCATTTATCATTTTATTTTTAAGCTCTTTTTCAGAAGAATTCTGTAGCTCTTTAAAAGCTTTAAGAAAACTATTTTCATCATTAGAATTAAATAAAAAACCACTCAGGCCATTATTAAGTATCTCTTTAGGTCCACTTGGGCAGTTACTCGAAACAATAATTTTATTCATAACCGCAGCTTCTATAAGCACAAATCCTGGATCCTCCCAAAGTGAGGTCAAAACAAAATACTTTGATTTTTCAATGATGTTAAATACGTTATCCGTTTCATTTATAAAAAATATTTTTTTTTCAATATTGAGTTGTTTTGATTGTTTAATTAAGTCTTTTTTTAACTCACCTTTACCAATAATAACTAAACTCAAATTTTCTAATTTTAGTTTAGAAAAAACTTTCAACAGAAAACTAAAATTTTTTTGTTTAGTTAGCCTTCCAATTGAAAGTATAAAGTCCCCTTTGGGTAAGTTTTCATCTAATTCCTTTTTTTTCTTTTTATTGATTTCTGCAATCGATAAAATGGGATCCCTAAGAATAATCAACTTTTCTTTTAAATGGGGGATTTTTGATAGATTATCATACGTTTCTTGGGTAGGGCATGTAATTTTATATATATTTTTCACACTTAATTTCCACAATAATTTTCTAAAAAAATTAAGCTTTGGTAAACCTGAAATTCTTAAAATTAATTTTGTTTTGAAATTCAAAATCGAAAATACAAATAAAGGAAGTGATGTAACCAAATGAACAATTATAAACGAAGAATTTTTTTGTTTTAATAATTTAATCAAAGGAAATAATGAAAAAAAAAAAATTAATGAATATTTTAATCGGCTTATTAAATAACCCCCCTTTTGTGATTTTAAAAAATTAAGGTTAATAAGTTGTGAGGTCAGTCTAATCTTTTTAAGTTTTAACTCATCTTTAAAATCATTCCATTCTCCAAAAACATTTATCACCTCAGGCTCATATTTCTGATTAGAATATTTAAGTAAACCGAATACTGAATTGATAACTGCTTTAATAGTGGCAACTTTTGATATAAATGGACACCAATACAATACCGAAATCTTATTCATAATTATAAATTAAATATCATTTAAAATATCTTTTTTTAATTGATCGTGATTTATCTAATTCAACCTTAATCTTTTTACCCAAAATTTTTCTAACTTCTTCTTCATTCAATCCACTTCCTGGTCTCAAATATATAATATCTTTCCTTCTTAATATTTGACCTTTTTTTAAATTCCTTGAGGCATATGCTGACCTTCGCATTGAAATTAAATTTTTTCTTTCTAGTAGGAGAGCAATTTTTCTTTTTTCTCCTAAAATATTTTCTGCATCTCTAATTTGATTGACCATAATTTTGAAATTTTTTGGGTTTAACGAGAGTGCATGGTCCCTAAAATTTGAAAATTTGTTATCCAAAGTGAAGTGTTTTTCTATTATACTCGCTCCGGCCAATACAGCGTATAAAGGTGCCTTTGTGCCAATTGTATGATCAGAGAATCCGACATTTACATCATTAAAATTTTCTTTAATTAAACTAATATTAGACAGGTTTATTTGATCTAGAGGAGTTGGATAGGACGAAACACAATGTAAAAAACTTAATTTAAGATTTTTACCTCTTATTTTTTTAACTACTTTATAAACATTTTTTAAATCATTTAAACTTAGAAGTCCTGACGAAATAATTAAATGTTTGTTAAATCGAGATATAAGTTTTATTAAATCTGTAAAATTGTTATCGCCAGAGGATATTTTAAAAATTTTTTGTATCTTATTCAGAAATATTGCACTTTTAAGATCAAACGGAGTTGAAAAAAAAATTATTTTTTTTTTTTTACAATATTGAGATAATTTATAAAATTGCTCGTAACTTAAAGAAAATTTCTTAAATTTTTTATATGATTTTTGGAGTTTTGGATCAATAAAGTTGTCAACATCATATGTTTGAAATTTAATTGCATCTGCTCCTGACTCTGAAGCTTTATCAATAAGTTTTTTTGCTACAGAAAAATCGCCTTCATGATTATTACCGGCTTCGGCCACAATAAAGACATTATTTTTTTTGATCATATTTATATATTCTATTTGATTTTTTATATATATAAAATCTATTTATGAAAAGAAAAATCATTCTTATCATATTCCTTCCAAATTTTACTGTCAGCGGTGCAGGTCGCTCAACATTTAAGATGATCGAAGGTTTAGATAAAAAAAAATTTTTAATCAAAATTATATGTTTTGGTGAGTGTGAATACAAAAAAAAGTTTGAAAAAAAAATTGATATTTATGAATTAAGATCTCAAAGGATTATCTATAATATTCCAAAAATTTTAAATATTGTAAAACTTATAAGAAGTAGATCAAAAAGAAGAAAGATAATCTTTGTATCAAGTCATCACTATGCAAATATTGTATGCTTTTTTGTTAAAAAAAAAATGCGAGAAATAAAAACTGTTGGAATTGAAAGGACAGCAATCAAAGAACTTAGTACTTTTTTCTCGTATACTGATTTATTAAAAAAAAGAATATTGATGCTATTTATAAATTTTGTATATCCATTTTTGGATAAAATAGTCGCTAATTGTAAATATGTACAAAATGAAATAAAAAAATTTTCTCCAAAAAACACTATGGTTATTTATCCTCCATCTTTTACTAAAATTGAAACAAATATAAAAAAAAAAGATGGTTTAAGAATTTTAATGGTTGGTAGATTATATAAAGAAAAGGGGATCGATTTAGCATTAAAGGCATTATCAAATATTAGTCACAGTTTTGTTTTGACAATAGTTGGTAAGGGGCCAGAAAAAGATAGACTAATTAATTTATCTAAAAAACTATTTGGGAAGAACTATAAAAGAAAAATCAAATTTGTAGGTCATCACCTCAACTTAAAAAAATTCTATTTAAATTCTAATCTTTTTTTAAATACATCCCTTTTTGAAGGTTTTTCTAACGCTATAATCGATGCAATGAACCATAATATACCAGTAATTGCATCTAATTGTGCAGGGGGCAATCAAGAAATTCTTGAAAAAGGTAAGTATGGTTTAATATTTAAGTCCAAGAGTGAAGAAGATTTAAAAGTAAAAATTGACAAATTTATGAATAATAGAAAATTCTTTTTTGATAAAGCAAAAAAAGGAAAAGGGAAATTAAAAAGATATTCCTTTAAAAAAAGTGTAAATAACTACTCGAGATTATTTGAAAACATTTAATTAAAAAATTTTTTTATTTTTCTTAATGAATTTAAAATTGAATATTTTCTATAATTCAATTTTTTACGAGGATTTAATTTTTTATTGTTTAACTTTCTTATTATCGCTAAACCACTATCTATAAAGGAATAGCCAAGATCGAAATTTTCTTTGTTAAAAAAAAATATTTCTTGGATAATTTCGAAAGTTTCTTGATTTGCAATTTCATTTCCAAAACTATTTTTTTTTGTTCCCTTTAAATATGGTAGACAACTTATGTCATCAATTAAAAATATTCCACCTGGCTTAAGTAATGGATAATAATGGTATATAATTTTTGCGACATGTTTTGCCTCATGCAAACTATCTAAATGAATAATATCTAATTTTTTTGGTAAAAATTTTTCTATGTATTCATAATTATCATCTCTTGAGTGAATAAAAGTCCAATTTTTATTTTTGAATAAATTTTTGTAATTATCGATATCTACAGAAATTAATTTACCATTATTTTTATTACATAAATCTAAAAAAAAATTTGTTGAAATTCCTGTTCTTACTCCAAATTCTAATATTTTTGGATTTTTAAAATCTTTTAAATAATATTTAATGACATCAATAATTTTCCTATGATATGGACTGGAATGACTTTTTATATTCATACTAATTTACTTTTATATTAATAAATATATATTGTAAAAAAATTTATTATAGATTTTATCTGATTATATTTTTTTGAATTCATTAATAGCCTTGGTAATAATTTTTTTATGTTTTTGTGTATACAATAAAATATCAAAAAAATATCTATCTTTTTTTTTAAGATACTGATTTTTAATTTTTTTTTTAACAACATTAGCATTTTTTGTCAAAATTTTTAGCTCTCCATAATTATTAAATAGAATAAAACCATTATAGTCAAGTTTTCTTAATTTTGTGACTAAGTTTAGATATTGATTTAAATTTTTAGAATTGGTTTCGCACTCAAAAAAAATAATTGGTTTGTGTTTTTTTATTATCTTTATTGACGAATTTAATACATCGTAGTCAAATCCATCAACATCTGATTTTAATAATGAAACAATTTTTTTTTCATTTGAAAAAAAATGATCAAGTTTTTTGCTTTTTAATAAAGGTAGATTCTTATAAGTTTTTTCTAATACCTTTTTTGTTCCTAATTTTCCTGATATGTTGGCATTTTTTATCTCGTTCCCAATAAAGTTATTGAATAATCGAATTTTATTAACTTTGTATTTTTTGCCTATCTTTTGTCTATTAAATTTTAAATATTTAAAAAATTCTTTGTCTGCCTCAAAGCAGTAAAAATATAAATCATTATTTTTTTCAAAAATGCTAAATAAGGTATCACCGCAATTTGCCCCAACATCTATTAAAATCGAGTCTTTACTCAGATATCTTGAGATTATTGGAAGAAATTTATTATATAGGGGATATTTTCTTTGAAAATATGTTAGCAAATGATCAGGAGTAAGTTTAATACTTAATTCGTTAAACTTAATATATTTTGGTATTCTAAAATAATTGATTAATTTTTCCTTAAAATTAAAATAAATATTTCCAATCAAATTTAACCTTTAAGTTTTTTTAGCTTTTTATAATCATCAAGAACATCAATGGAAAAGCTAGTAGAAGAAAGTTTTATCATTTTTACTTTAACAGAATTTTCAATCAATCTTAGTATTTCTATATCTTCGGATTTCTCTATGGGTGTTTTT
Source organism: Pelagibacteraceae bacterium TMED65 (assembly GCA_002167215.1). Next base: position 34,325 of record NHDS01000001.1, on the reverse strand, counting down.
TTGTTGTTAAAATATTCTAAAATTGCTCTTGGATAAGCATATATACAAACTTGTTTAAAATATTTTTTATCTTTATCATTTTTATAATTTGCAGGTATTAAGCTTCTAGACATATAAATAAGATAATTATTTTTATCGATAATTACCTTTGGAAGAGTTGCAATCTCAGCTTCTTTAGGTGAAATTTGGGTGTAACCATTTAAAACGATTTTACTATTTTTTTTTGATAAATTTATTATCTTCAATATATCCTTTGGATTAATAATGGGCTCATCACCCTGAACATTAATATACACTTTTGACTTTAATTTATTTTTTACAGACGCAATTCTATCTGACCCAGTTAAGATTTTTTTTTTAGTTAAAACAAAATTTATTTTATATTTTTTACAAATTTTAATAATTTTTTTACTATCAGTTAATATAAATATTTTTTTTGGGGAACAAACTTTCGCACATCTTTCGTAAGTGTGTACAAAAATTTCTTTACCTTTAAATTTTTTTATTAATTTTTCTGGAAATCTCTTTGATTTTAATCTACAAGGTATTGTTATAACGTAATTATGCATAGCAAGATAAATTGATAGCTTTTATGGACCATAAATCAAGAATTTTAGACTGTACACTAAGAGACGGTGGTTATTACAATAAATGGAATTTTTCAGGAACTTTCCTTAGAGATTATTTAAAATTAATGAGTATTTATGAGGTTGATTGGGTAGAAATTGGCTTTAGGAAAAATATCCTAAATAAGGCATATGGCGATTTTGTAAGATCTGATGATAGTTTTTTAGACAAGATTTATGTTCCAAAAAATTTACGTTTATGCGTTATGATTGACTTGTCCGATTTTAAAACCATTAACGACATTAAAAGATTAAAAAAAATTTTTAGAAAAAGTGAAAAAAGTAAAGTTTCTATGGTTAGAATTGCAACCTCATATGAGGATCTAATTTATCTTAATTCCGTGGTTAAAATCTTAAAAAAAAAAAATTATATTGTGTGTGTCAATTTAATGAAGTTCACGCTTTTAAAAAATTCCCAACTTAACTTTTTTTTTAAAAGAGCTCTAAAAACTGGATGTGATTTTTTTTATTTAGCTGATAGCTTTGGCAATTTAAGACCAAGCAAAATAAGGAAAATTTGTTTAGGCTTAAAAAAAAATAATATCGATTTATCTAGATGTGGATATCACGGTCACAATAACTTAAACTTGGCTTTTAAAAATGCAAAAATCTTTGAAAAAAATAGATTTGGTTTAATAGACACTTCAATAACTGGTATGGGGAGGGGCGCCGGTAACCTTTTATTTGAAGAGTACGCAAAACAAAAATTCTCAAAAAATAAAATTATCTTAGTTAAAAAATTTATTTTAAAACATATGAAAGAATTAAAGAAAAAATATAAATGGGGTCCGAGTTTCCATTACCAGTATTCTGCAAAGAATAACATACATCCAACTTATATTCAAAATCTTCTTAACGAAAGGAAATTTTCTTTTAAACAAATTTACAAAATTTTAAAATTTTTAAAATCAAATAATTCAAAAACTTTTGATACAAACATATTTGATAATTTATTTTTAAAAACTAATTCATTTAAAAATAAACCTTCTCACTTGAAGAAAGATAAAATTGTTTTACTTTGTAATAATTCTCAAATAAGAAGAATAAATAAAAAAAGTCTCGAAAATTTGCAAATTGCTTCATTAAATATAAATCAGTACATTAACAAAAAATTTTATGATTATCTCTTCTTGTGCCATCCATATAGATTAATGACCGAAGTGAAAACAATTGTAAATTTGAAAAAAAAATTAATTGTTCCAAATTATGAAATTTTAAAAACAATAACTTCTAAAAAAAATAAAATTACAAATTACAATTATCTATTTAATAAAAATAATGTAATAAAAGATAAGTTTTGCGGTTATAATAAAAATTTAGTCCTAGTTTACGCGATATCTTTTTGCATAAAGGAAAAAATAAAGGAAATATTAATTTACGGCCTATCTCAAAATAACGAGAATATTCTTATAATAAAAAAATTTAATAAACTAATTAAAGATAAGAAATTAAAAACCAAAATAATCCTAAAATAATCAGCGTTTGATAACTTTTTTATAATGATTTGTTATTTCTAAACAGACTTTTTTTAAATCAAATTTTGACAAGTAAATATTATTAAATTCTATTAGTTTTTTATTTTTTAATCCGTTTGTAAAAAGAGAAATAATCTTTTTTGAATATTCATTGAATTCCCCATTTTTAATCAAATAGCCGTTTTTTTTATTTTTAACTAATTCATCACCTCCTTTTGTTTTAAAACTTAATACAGGCAAAAAAGAAGCCATAGCTTCAATAATAGTTATACCAAAAGACTCTATTCTTGCTAAATTTGCGTATACATGTGAAGATTTGTAAAATTTCACTAATTGTGTATTTGGAAATGTATATTCTGAATTGTTACTTATTTCACTGATAATTTTAAAGTATTTTGAGTTGTTCATGAAGAATTTTTTTTTTTTTAAATTATTTGTTTCCCTACCAATTATAATCCATTGGAAATCTATCTTCCCTATTAAAAATTTTGAAATTTTTGGTATAAGGTCAAAACCTTTTTTCTTTTCAGCATATCTTCCTACCGTAAGAATTGTCAGTTTTTTAAATTTTTTGCTTTTAATTTTTTTAATTTTTTTAAAGTCAATTCCATTTGGCATTTTTATAATTTTTTTCTTATTCAAATTTAATTTATATAGGTCATCTTCAATGTTATCAGATATTGCAAAATATATATCAATCATAGGAACGACTTTCAAAAATAATTGATTATACTTATGCTTTAATCTGTAACCGTAATTTATCTTTTTATCTATTTGAATATCAGCACCATGAAAAGTTACAGCAACTTTTTGTTTCAATTTCTTTAAACATTTTATTAAAAGTAAAGTTTTATAGTTTAATGAGTGGAAATGCCAAATATCATATTTTTCGTTCTCAATTAGTTTAACCAAATAAAAATTATATAAGGAGGATAAGTCAATGTAAAAATAATATTTTAAAAGGTAGACAAAATTTATTAAAAGTTTTGGAAAATATTTTATTCTATATTTCTTTTTTTTTAAAATTACTTTGTTAAGCAATATAACATCCACTCTATTTTTTTTCCCAATTTCATTCCCCATATTATGACATTGAATTTCAGCGCCCCCTATAATAGGTAAGAAAGTTGCTGGAATAAGAGCTATTTTCATTATTTTTTTGTTATTAATTTTTTACTTTGGTAAATTAGATGTATGGTAAATAATAATAAAACAAAAAATATATTTTGATTATTATTAATTCTTATTTTTGTTTCTTCGATTAACCTGTCTAAAAAGCCTACGCTTTCTGAAATACCACCTTTAGCAAAATAACCTATTAATTCATCTCTAGTAGTTGCAATGCCTTTCATTTTATATTTTTCGATCATTCTGTAAAACAAGTCTCTGTCTGCAGAATATTTAAATTTGTTGTTGTAAAATCCTAAAATTTTTTGAGATTTATTTTTTATGAAGAAGCCTACTGAGTGTGCTGAATAAAAGTTAAATTTCCATTTAATTTTATTAGGCCAAAAACCTGACAAAATTTTACCTTTAAAAACAGTCCCAAATATAAAATCGATATCTTTATGCCTTTTGAAATATTTTATAATTATTTTAAGACTATCTTTTTTATAGAAATCGTCTGAATTCAAAATTCCTATGTAATCACCTAGTGCAAGTTGTAACCCTTTATTCATACCGTCATAAATTCCTTCATCTTTTTCACTAATCCAGTAATCAATATTTTTTGAATATTTTCTTAAGATTGAGACGGTGCTATCACTTGAGCAACCATCGATGATAATATGTTCAATGTTGACATCCTTTTGATCGATTACACTTTTTATGCATTTTTCTAGGGTATTTGCACCATTTTTTACCACTGTGATGATCGTTAATAATGGTCGAAAATTATCTGTTTTTTTAAATTTATTCATTACTCTCAAACCACCGTGATTTTTTTTATTTTTAAAAGGATAAAACAAAATAGTTTTATATTTTTCGTCTTTTTTACTAATTATGATTGGCTTATTAAGCATTTCTTATTTATAGGCAACTTGAGCAGATTTAAAAGGCAGTTTCGATTCTTTAAAAGAATATTTTAAAGATGAAGTAGGTGATACAAAAATATCTTTAATATGAATATTATCGAAACTTTTTATAAATTTAAATTTTTTATTTCTAAAAGATTTTTGTAGAATTGTTTTTTTTGGATGTAATTTGATATAAATTTTATCATATCTCCTCATAAATTTTTCTTGTACCAATATTTCATTTAGTATTTCAAATCCATCGTGGAGACCTAAATAAAAAAGACAATTATTTGAGTTTTTTTTAATCTTTTTAAAAACTTTTTTTATCTGTTTGTCCGGGGGAAATTTGTTATTAAAAATAAGTTTTTTCCCAAATTTTTTTGAGTAAGCAATTTTTGATGATTTAAATTTATAATAAATAATATCTGGGAAAAAATTTTTTTTGAATCTTAATTTGGATATAATGCTCAACCATTTGTTATCATTATCAAATATTCCATGTTGGTAACCATATAGTTTAACTTTACCATTATTTTTCTTGATTAAATCCGTCAAAAAGAAACCAAAATTATACTCGAACAAGAAATAATGGAATTCTTTTAAAAAGTTTTTTTTTTGAAAAATTTTTTTTAAAGGGTTTTTATAGTTCTCTAATTTATTTAAATTTATGATTGACTCCAAGAAATATTGATTTAATAAATGGTTAAAGTTGATATTATAAATATATAACTCTGTTTTAAAGATTTTATTTAAAAAAAATAAAAATTTTAATGAAGATAAGTAGTTTTTAATAATATCCATTACTTCTATATCTCTCTCGATCAAGTAAAAATCTTTCTTTATTCTAAGTTTTTGTATAATCTTAAATAATTCAAAAATATTTTTATTTGTATGGCTCTCGTCAGTAAATAAAAAATTTAGGTAAGTTAATTTACTTTTTTGGTAAAAATTTATTTGATAATTTTTTGTAAGTATTGGAAAAATTGATAATCCAACATACTTCGAAATATCTTTTTCTTTTGTAAATGCTTTTAAATACAAAGATATAAAGAGTATTTTAAAAAAAAATTTAGTCCTTGATAAAAAGAACCTTATGTGGTGATTTAGTACTTTCCCACTAGATAAATCTATCAACTTATAGTTTTTTAAAAACTGATTATAAATTAATTTTTCATTAGATTTATCTGTTATAACTTCGACAATATATTTTTTTTCCAATTTTCTTTTTCTGATTTCAAGGATGTTGCTAATCTTTTTAAAAGTTTCAATTTTATCGTTTCTATAATTTGAAATTTCACTTTTAAAAATATCATTATCCTCAAATAAATGTTTGAACTTTAAAAGATAAGATAAAATTCTTTTAGAAATTTCCTTATCATTTTTTTTTTCGTTTTGTAAATTTAAGTCAGAAGTAATATCTATATAATTATTCAATTTTATAAGACCTTTATCTAATCTCAAAATATAACAGTTCTCTCGATAGATATCTTTGTTAGAAAGGAGATCTAATATTACTAATCTTTTTTTATGCATCATAAAAATTTAAAGTTTCTTTTGCACAATTGCTCCACCTAAATTTTTCTACTTTCTTAAAACCTTGTTCGATTATTTTATTTTTATTATTTTGATATAAAAAAAACTCAAGCTTTTGACTAATATCTTCGATTTTCTTTGGGTTAAAATAAATAACTGCATCTCCAGCTGTTTCAATAATCGGCTTAATTTCGCTTGCTAAAACTGGACATCCAATCGCCATTGCCTCAATTATTGGCAGTCCAAAACCCTCATATAATGAGGGGTAAACCAAGCAAATTGAAGAATTATAAAGCTCTGCCAATTTATAATCATTACCTTCGACATATCTTATTTTATCTAGAATGTTGTTTTTTGAAAAAAAGTTAATCTCACTTTTATTAAATACACCACCACCAAAACAAACAATCCTAAATTCATTTTTCAGTTTCTGATTAAATACAAATGCTTGAACAAAATTCTTAAAATTTTTATATTTCCCTCTTCCGCCAACATAAAGTATCTCTTTTTTTTTATTTAAATTTTTTTTCTTTGTTAAATTTAAGATATGTTCATGACCATGATTTATAACTTTTATCTTTTTTTCATCTAAATTATAGAAATTTAACAAGTCTTCTTTAGTGGTTTTTGAAACACAAATTATTTTGTCTGCTTGCTCTAATGATTTTTTTTTTGGTCTATAATTTTCGGGCATCCCATAATATTCATGAAATTTTTCGTGTATTAAATCATGTACCGTAACAACTTTTGTAGTTTTTTTTAAATTTGGAAAACTGCCATAATATGTTTTATGATATACATTGGGTCTTATTTTATTTATATAAAGTTGGGTTGAAAAACTATTTACATAATCTAAAATTTTAGATGTAAATAGAGGTTTACGATTAATAAAAAAACCCACATTTTTTTTTAAATTTAAAGAGTAATCTTTAAGCATCCTATTGATATGAATTGGAGCGATAATTTCATTTTTCAAATTTTTTTCATTAAATGATTTTGAAAGATTGATTATATATCTTGAAATTCCGCCACCAGCTTGATGTAAAAATATTCTGTAATCAAAGAAAATTTTCATTGAAAAATTTTTTTAATAAACTTCCTTATCTTAAACAAGACGACTGCTAAAAAACTGTTATTTACATTAAATCTATCATCTGGTGACGGAGCAAAACCATCAGTATAAATACTTGGAAAGGATGGATAGTAAATACCTTTTTTTTTAAATTCAAAATCAAAAAAAGGTTTATCAAAGTGAGTATAGGCAAAAAGTCCTAACACCTCATTGTCTCCCCATCTATATTTGTAGTCTCCGCCATATAAATTTGCATAATCTAAATATTCTTTTATAGGATATTTTAATATTTCTGGGATATTATAAAGTTCACAATTCCCACACTTATAATATAATTCATGAATCAAGTCTCCATTATCTTTTTTTAAAGCCTCTTTTAAAATATGATTTTTTGGTTCGTATTGAAATTTTTTTAAATAAGATTTGTAAAATTCCCAAATATTTTCTGTAGTTTCTTTTTTGATTTTTAAAGAAACCCCATCTCCATCGGCATATCCAGTTGCCATACAATACTCGCTCAAAATATCAAACAAATCAAAGTCAATTTTTTTTTTAAACCAAGACTCGTCATCAAATTTTAATAAATAGTCAAATTTTTCCATTTCTTTAGAAAAGCATCCTTTTTTACCAAAAGAAATAATATTTGTAGAAAATCTCAACATGTGTAGATATCCTATTCTTTTTTTGGGGAATCTTGATTTTACATAGTCGTTGTAAGTCCTATTATAAAATAAATCTGTCTCAGGAATGTGATCGGGCACACCATAATCAACTTCTTTGACAAAAATATTTTTACTAATATCTCGATTAATTTCATACAATAAATCATCTGAAACTATTTTTCCAAATGTGTGAAGATATATTGGATAATCATACCTCTGGTTCCAATTTTTATAAAAAAAATTAAGAGTTTTTTTTAAAATTTTAGTTCTTGCAACTAAAATTATAATCCCAGCATTATGTCTATTGGACATTTATATTTAAATTAATGATTTTAATTATTTCTTTTTCTATGTTCTTTACTTTTTTTGCGTATTTTAAACAAAATTTATTAATGTTCTCTTGAACTTGTTTAGATAACCACCAATCATCAATATTTTCCCAAACTTGCTCAATATGTTTTGCGGCAGACTCGGGTGAAAAATGTAAGATTTTAGACTGTATTAAAAGATTAAGATATTCTTTTGCATCTTTACGCATGGGTTCAAGATTGTAATTTGATATAACAACAGTCGGAATATTCATCATCAAACTTTCAAGATAACTCGTGCTTAAACTTGTAGATACGACAATTCTTGAAGAGTCCATTAACTTAAATATATTATTAACACCAAAGTCGTATTCTAAATTAGGGAATTCTTTTAAAAATCTTGGGTGTTCAGCCCAACCTAAATCATTATCACGCAAACGAACCAATGTTTTTCCTTTTAGGGATTTGTTTAATCTATGGAGAAAATCATAGCAATTATTTAAATAATCATAACTTTGATTCGATCTAGCGCTTGAGTCTAATTTATTGATAAATTTAGATCTTGATCTCACAATGAATAATAATTTGTCATTATTTTTAAAATTTTTACCATAAGATAAATTAATATTTTTTATTATTCCAAACGGATAAGTTTTATTTTCATATTTTAAGTTTTCCCAGCCATAAGTAAGAAATTTATTTGAAATTTTAATCTCAAAATTTTCACTCCAGTGTCTATCATACTGTCCATAGCAACCACCATGTTGTGATAATATTAATTTTGAACCATCTTCTCTCTTTTTTGCGCAATAAAATGATAGGAAGGTATTACTAAAAAAATTAGTTAAGAATATAAGTTTAGGTTTTTTAGATAGATTAGAATTCTCCACAAATTTATTCATACTATCAAATTTTTCTATAAAAACTTTTGGTAAGTGATTTATAAGCTCATGTGCTAAGAAATTTTCAAATAAGTTTTTATGTTCAAAACTGAATATAAAATTTTCTCGCTTTTTATTATTGGGCAAACTTTGAAAATTTATGTCAATAGGATAAAGAGCAGGAATTTGAAATAATCTTAAATTTATTTTTAAATTTTGGATCGCACTTAAGTAATTTCTTGAAATCAATATTTTTTGATTTATTGTTAAAAACTTAAACATCTTAATTATAAAATTTCTAATAAATGTTTTAAAAATAACTTTTTTATTACTTTTTTTTTTATTCTAATTGGAATATCATCATCAAAATTTCTGTTGGTTTTGAAAAATTCAATTTTAATTTTTTCTTTATCTTTCAAGAAAATCAAAATTTTTGAAAAAATGTAATGATTGTAAGTTTCTGAAGTCAAAACTGTTTTATACTCTTGAATATCATTTGATATCAAAAATTTTTTTAAAGATCCGTTTATTTCAGTTGAAAAACTTTTATTGGGAGATAGTTGTTCAATATTTTTCCATCTATCAAAAATATTTGTGCAAAAGTAAATAAGCCAAGGTCCTAATATCATTTCCCAATACAATTTACTTTTTTTACAAGCATGAAACTTATTCAAACTAGTAGACAAACTTTCTAATAATCTGTCATAAAGCTTTTCAAGGTAATCATTGTCTTTAATAAAAACATTATAGTCATCCCAATGATGTTTCTTGCTTATTTTAAAATCATAAATTTTTCTCTCTGTATAATCATACGAGTTACAGTGAAGACCTAAAAATATTTTTTTTTTAGATTCATTATTTTTAGTATCTTGGAAAGTTTTTATTATTATATTTTCCATGTAAAAAATTTTTCTTGGTGCTAAAAATGTTTATGAAGAACTTCAAATTCTCTAATCTTTTTAAATCCTACCTTTTTATAGAATTTAATAGATTGAATATTATTTGATTGTGTTCCAACAATTATTTTTTTAAATTTATTTTTATATATAAACTCTAATTGATTTATTAATATTTTCCCTATGCCTTTGTTTTGCTGATTTTTACTTAATGCAATCAAATCAATTATTAAATTTTTTTTGTTAAATAATAAAAGAACAAATCCTACAATTTCTTTTTTTATTAAAATAACATGTAATGCGTTTCCTCTTTTTTTTTGAAAAAAGTTATTAACCCAAGCTTTTTTGATGTTTACAGCATCCTTTTTTTTTATTTTTTTATCTATATTAAATCTACTCTTAATAAGACTTTTAATGGCAATTGATTGAATTTTTTTTAAATCTTCTTTTTTTGCATTTCTTAAATTGGCTTCATTTAATTTTTTTTTGTCATTTATTTTTTTTTCAAAAATAATGTTCGTGTTAATTTTTTTGAAGTTATTCAATAAATAATAATTTATAGTTTTTTGGTCTTTTTTGTCTATTTTGGAAAAAATAAAATCAGAGTCCTTAGGGTATATCAATTTTTTCTTTTTTGGATTTATTATTGTGTAAGTTTTTTTTTTTAAAATTTTTGATAACCATTTATCCTTGAGAAAGAAGTTATCCATTTTTTTCGTTATAAACTTTATATATTCGCTTATACCAATTTATATAATTTGGGTATCCTTTATCTAATGACCATGCGGGCTCATAACCTAATAAGCTCTTTGCTTTGTCAATATTAAGTGTTCCTCTTATTGGAGTCAATTTATCTCGTGGCTGATATTTAACTTTTAAATCTTTAAAATTCTCTTTCAAAATATTTAACATATCATTTATTTTTCTTGATGATCCAAAAGTTAAATTGAAAATTTGGTTTCTAGATTTTTCTGTGGAAATTATTTTTTTAACCCCTTGAACAAGATCATTTATGTAAGTAAAATCAAGTTTTTCCTCACCATCCCCATCAATTCTTATTTCAATATCACTTAATGCATTTTCAATAAATATTTGTCCTACTCTTCTACTTATACATCTTTCTCCATAGAGCGCGGACGGTCTTACAATACTATAATTAAGATCAAAAACTTGACTGTAGGATTTGACTATCTTTTCACCTGAAAATTTTAATGCTGCATAAATTCCCAATGGATCGCAGGGTGTTTCTTCGTTAACCTCTTTACTTTTGAAGTTCCCATAAACCATACTAGACGAAAAATATATAAATTTTTCAACATTATCTTTCGAATTATCAAGAGCATTTTCCAATGTCCTTAAGCTGTGATCAAAAGTTGTGTGTGGATCTTTATTTGATCTGTTAGCATGGGATACTGCAGCCAAATGTATTACAATATCTGGTTTTACCTCTGTAAAAATTCTCGAAGTAGCATGATAGTCTCTCAAATCTTGAATGATGTATTTTATTTTATTCTTTTTTAACAAAGATAATCTATCCTCAATAATAATTTTTGAAAGTTCAGGATTTGGCAGATTATCTCTATTGTTTTCAAGCGAATATAAATTATTTATTTGAAGACTATCAACTATCGTAATGTTATAATTTTCCCCAGCAAGATCTAGTGCTAGATTGTGACCTATAAATCCACATCCTCCAAGAATTAAAATATTTTTCATTTTATAGTTTAACTTTATTGAATATTTTTTTTAACGAAGCAAATATATAATCTATTTTTTTAAAATTTATATGAGGTGCTACAGGAAAAACAATCGTTTTATCACTAAATATTTCTGCATTAATAAATTTTTTTTTGTTGTATCCATATTTTTTTTTGTAAAAATCTAGTCTCGGGACTGGATGTGGATAATAAACGCTAGATCCAATTTTATACTTTTTCAATAAAATTAGAATTTTTTGTCTTTTCTTTAAATTAATATTATTAAATATCATCGGAAAACAATAAGGAGAAATCTCCGCTTTAGGAATTTTTATTTCGATTGAGCGTATATTGCTGTGCAAGTACTTAATTTTTTTCAGGTAATATTTGTAATTTTTTTTCCTTATACTGATAAAATTTTTAAGCTTTTTTAATTGCTCAATACCTATTGCACTACTTATTTCACTTAATCTATAATTTAATCCTAACAAGGGCACATTATAAATCCCTGGATATTTTCTTTGATTAAATGCTTTGTTCACACCTATTCCTCTGATCATCTTTATTTTTTCATAAAGTTTCTTATTTTTAAGAATTATCATGCCGCCCTCAGCTGTTGTCATATGTTTGGCTGGATAAAAAGAGAATGCCCCTGCGTCTCCATATAAACCAACGTGCTTATTTTTATATTTTGTGCCAAGTGCTAATGCACAATCCTCTAAAACGAATAAATTGAATTTTTTTGCTAATCTTATTACTTTATCCATAAAAACTGGAATTCCTAGATAATGAACAACAGAGATTGCTTTTGTTTTTTTGTTAATTTTATTCTTTATTTTACTAATGTTAATATTTCCTGTTTTTTTCTCAGAGTCTACAAAGATTGCTTTAGCTCCCATAAGTTCAATTGCATGTGCTGTTGCAACGTGTGTCTGAGAAGAAACAATAACTTCATCTCCTTTTTTTAAACCAATAGCTAAATAAAATAAATGCATTGCTGCTGTACAAGATGATACACTTAAAGCGTATGGAGCCTTAGTAAAACTTGCAAAATCCCTTTCAAACTGATTCATGTTTTTTCCATGAACTAAAATTGGAGAGTTTAGTGTTTTATTGACTAAATTTTTTTCTTTAAAATCGATAGCTGGTTTTCCAAAAGGGATATTCATATTATATTTTTAACCATTTTTTTTTCTTAAAGAACTATCTATTTTTAAACAAATGTTAGTTGTTTCAAATAAATCTTGTCTATCAAACATAAGCTTTTTTTTATCAGATTTTTTTTTTGAAATAATCTTTTTTATATAGTTTTTTAAAATTAATTTTTTATTATTTTGAACATTTTTAAAGGTTAATAATTTATTTTTATTTTTATCTGAAATAAAAAAATGTTTATTCAGTTGATAAACACCAGAACCTTTAGTTCCAAAAATGTTCAAACAATGATGATGTGGAGATATACTTCCAAAATTTGATGTTAAATTCATAATAGAACTATCTTTGAATCTAATAATTGATGAAACACAATCAGGGAATTTAAGTCCTTTATTTTTAATAGAGATATTATTTCCCTCGGAGATTACTTTATGAAATTTTTTTTCTGTAAGATGTTTTACTAAATCAACTAAGTGTATACCCCCGCCGCTTGTAACAGAATAATTTCTTATTCTACCCCTCCATCCTTTTGTTATTTTATCCAATCTTCCATAATTATAATTTGCTTCTATGAGATAAATTTTACCGAAAAAACCTTTTTTAATTTTATCTCTAAGATTTTTGAAGAAAGAATTTTGTCTTAAAACAAAATTAGATGAAATATTAACATTATTTTTTTTTACTAATGTTTTTATAATTTTAAGCTCTCTAGTTTTAAGGCAAAGCGGTTTCTCAACAAAAATATCTTTTTTAGATAAAATTGATTTTTTAACATGAGAAAAATGGAAATTGTCATATGAACAAACACAAATTAGATTAATATTATTATTTTTAAAAAGGTCATTTTCATTTTTACAAATTTTAATATTTTTAAATTTTTTTTTTTCTTCATAAGATTTGTGTTTATTTTTATCAAACACAAATATTTGATTTACATTTACATTTTTCATTAAATTTGATAAATGCTTTAAACCTATTCCTAAACCTATAACTCCAATATTTATTTTTCTATTCATCTTAAAGTTTTTTAGCTATTGAGACATATTTAAAAAAATCAGTATCTACTTTTTTAGAAATGTTCAAAATTTTTCTTATTCTTAATAAATCTTTTTTTGTATCAAGTGCCAAGCTAATTTTACTTAAATTTTTACCGTATTTTATATTTTTGATTTTAAAATTGCTTTCAAAATTATAAAAAAAATTTGTCACATGCTCAAAATTTTTTTTTGATTTGAATCTTTTAAAATTATCAATGAAGGTTTGACTTTTAACTATCTCTACTGATTGTCCTTTTGGGAATGTCCTAGGATTAACATTTGTAATAATATCAAATTTATTGCTTTTAATATACTTAATAAATATTTTAATTATATTCATATCTAGTAACGGACTATCAGCAGAAACTCGCATAAAGTATTTACATCTATAAACTTTTAAAGCTTCTAAAAATCTTCCAGCAACATTTTTTAATGATCCTCTGAAATAATTAATCTTATTTTTCTTACAATACTTTTGAATTGCATCATCTGATTTATTCTTTGAGGTTAATATAACGATTCTTTTTTTTGAAAATAATTTTGATAATTTATAAATTAGTAAATCAAGTGAATGATTTTTATTTATTAAGGTTTTAAAAACTTTACCTGGTAATCTTTTTGAGCTTGTTCTTGCTTGTATAAAAATTTTCATTAAAAATTAAAGTGACCATTGGTTAATCTTTGATTTGAACAAATCAAATATATCAAAAAACAACGAATTTTTTTTTCCAAATTTTAAAATTTTTTTCAAACCCATTCTTTTTATCTTCATGTGTTGAACAGATATAATGATTACATCATAATAATTTTTTTTTATTTTTTTGAGCATTTTAATTTTTTGGTCTTTAAAAAATTTATTTGGATCAATTAAAGGATCATATATGTCAACGTTATATTTTTTATTTAATAATTTGTACAAACTTAGGGATTTAGAATTTCTATAATCAGGAATATCATTTTTAAATGATGCCCCCATAAATAAAATTTTAGATTTTTTTTTGAATTTTTTAGAAATTTTATTTGCTATATATTTAGGAAATTCATCATTAATTTTTCTTCCTCTTAAAATTAATTTCGGATTATAACCGATTTTTTTTGATTTAAAGGTAAGGTAATAAGGATCAACCCCGATGCAATGTCCACCAACAAGACCAGGTTTAAAATCTAAAAAATTCCATTTTGTTAATGCAGCTTTGAGAACATCTGTAGTTTTAATATTTAGTCTATCGAATATCATTGAAAACTCGTTAACAAGGGCAATGTTTAAATCTCTTTGAGTATTTTCAATTACTTTTGCAGTTTCTGCAACTTTAATACTTTTGGCCTTATATGTTCCAGCTTTAATTATTCTTGCATATAGTTTATCAATTATATTTGAGATTTGAGGCGAAGATCCACTAGTTATTTTTTTTATGCTTGTTAAGGTATGTTTTTTATCACCAAAATTTATTCTTTCTGGCGAATAACCACAAAAGAAATCAATATTATATTTTAGTTCAGAAAATTTAGCTAATAAAGGTACACACACTTCCTCTGTACATCCCGGGAACACTGTAGACTCATAAATTACAATTGAGTTTTTTTTTAAATACTTTGCAACTAATATACTGCTATTTTTTAATGGTCTTAAATCTGGTTTTTTATTTTTTAAAACTGGGGTTGGAACTGTAATTATAAATATATTGCATTTTTTCAAATCATCAGGACTAGAACTATATTTTACTTTTGAATTTTTAAGTTTTGAATTTGAAATTTCATTATTTTCATCAAAGTTATTTCTCAGCTCTTTTACTCTATTTTTATTAATGTCAAAACCAATCACCTCAAAATATTTTGAGAATTCAAAAGCTAATGGCAATCCTACATATCCAAGACCAACTATTCCTAAAATATTTTTTTTTTTAAGTTTCATATTTTTCTAGTATTTCCTGATAAGATCCTTTATGTAAAATTTTTCCATTTTCCAGCAAAACTATTTCATCGAAATTTTTAAGGTTAATCAATTTATGTGTTATTGAAATTATAGTAATTTCTTTGAAAGATTTTAGAATGTTTTCAATTATTTTTTGTTCAGTTTCACTGTCAAGATTACTTGTTGCTTCATCTAAAAATAAGATATTTGGATTGTTATACAATGCTCTTGCAAATCCTACTCTTTGTTTTTGACCTCCAGAAATTCTTATACCTCTGTTACCAATAAATGTATTCAACCCTTCTTTTTGTTTATTTAAAAATTTATCAATTTCACAAATTTTCACAATTTTTTTTACTCTTTCAATATCTATATTTTTATCAGAAACACCAAAAGCAATATTTCTCAGAATAGTGTCATCAAGAAGATAAATATCTTGAGGAATATATGATAAATTTTTCCAAACTATTCTAGAATTTTCATCTAATTTTACATTATCGTGATTAATTTGAATTGTACCATTTTGAGGTTTAAGAAGGCCCAAGATAATGTTCAATAAAGTGCTTTTTCCTGATCCTGATTTACCGACAATTCCAATTTTTTTTCCTTTGTGAATTTCAAAATTAATATTTTCGATAAACTTTGAATTTAAATCTTTGTAATTAAATTTTATATTTTTTAAAATTATATTATCCCTAAATTCATATTCTTTATTTACATATTTATTTGGATTTTTTATATTCATTTTCTTAAGACTAACCAAATCTTTGTAAATTAAATCAAAATAGACTTTTTGAAATCTTAGATCAGTTAAAGCATTTACAGCACCCATGGTGGAGGGTAGTATTCTTAACAATGACAAAGTTATTAAAGCCAAAAAGGGCACTATTTCGCTAAGATCGTTGTAATTAATTGAATATACAACAATTATTATTAATAAGCCACTAATAGCTAAAATTTCGATTAACAACTTAGGTATCGATTTTATAATTTTCATAAATAAATTAATTGTTTCGTATTTGAAAATATTATCTGAGTATAAATTTGAAAAGAATTTTTCTTTTCCTTTTATTTTTATGTCTACGATAGAACCAATAAATTGATTGATTGTCTTAATTTGTGAAGATTGAAAATTAGCTGACTCTTTACTTTTTTTAATCAAAATTCGATTTATTAATAAAAAACCACAGGCCATCACTAAAAAAATTATGAACAAAAGTGACAGTGTTGTTAAAAATCCAGAATAAATTAATAAACATATTAATCCAAAGATTATTATAACTTCTCTTGATGCCATCATCAAAGATGTAATTGAGTTTGCTGCGGTTGATGAAGCATTTATATTTCTTAGAACAATTGAGGGATTTGTATTCAAATGAAAATTATAATTTGAATAAAGATAGAATGTAAATAATTTATGATTTATTGAGTATTTAATATTTCTATTTGTTATACCTTCTAAAAAATTGACAAGAAAAGTAAAAATATTTTTAAATAAAAATAAAAAAAATATGATTACGCAACCTCTTAAAAGAAGTTCATTTTGAGTATAATTTTCAAAATATTCTGTTAGAAAAATTTTTAAATCTATATTTTCGATTCTGTCTAAAAATATACTAGGTTTTAAAATATATGAAATCAGAACTGGGATTGTTCCAATACTTAAAACCTCTAAAAAGCTTATTAGAAAATAAGAAATTAGAACTGCAGACAAAAGAAATTTTTGTCGTAAGTTAAGATATGTATTTACTTTTTTTATCAATTTATTTTATAAATATTTTTTTTTGATCTTAGATGCCCAGCTTTTGTTGTAGCTAAAAGATTTGTCATCAATTATAAGATCATAAGAAGGCTTACCCATTATTAATTTGTGATATGAAATTTTCCATTTTTTTAGTTGCTTAGTTGTAATCAACAATCCTTTTTTTTTTGCTTTTTTTATATTTTCATTACTTCTTCCCATAAACCTTGATGTGAAAATTTTTATAACAAAACCTTTTTTGTATAGTTTGTTTACAACTTCTATGTTTTTTTTAATTGGTTTTGATTTTAGATAAAGGTTTCCTTTGGTAGAACACAGCGTATTATCTAAATCAAAACATATTGTTTTTATCTTTCTCATTATTAATTTAGCCAATATTTATTTTTTTTCATAAAATACAAACTCATATTAGCTTTGATTTTTTTACCATGAAATCTTATGTTCGCATTTTCTTTCAAATTTTTCATATTCAAATTAAACATGGATGAAAATCTTATTTTTAATTTTTTTTCAACATTTGAAATTTTCCACAAATTTGAAGTTCTTTTCTCAATTTCTTTGACAGTCTCTAAAATTTCTGTTGAAGAATTTTCTACTACTTTTATTCCAAGTTTATCTAATGAAGTTCGTTTAATCACAGAATATGGATCATAATTCATAAGTTCTTTTAAGCTTAAATACTTTCTTTTTTTAATTGAATATAAATGTTTCGTTAACAGAACAGAATTTTTTAAGTATGTCATCATTTGATGAGCTGGAGTATTTATCTCTAATATGGGTTTTTTTAATATTTGAGCTGCTGCAGCGCCTCCTGTGCCAGTTTGAATACAAAAATAACAAGCATCTGATAAAAAAATATCCATTAGTTCGCTTCTAATATCAGAGTTGGCATAATCAAAATAAAATTTACTATTAATTTTGATTTTTTTTCCCCTTTCAGCTCCCATTCTAAAAACTGTATAACCTTTTTTAATTAAAAAATTTATTGAAGGCTTAAACAAATTTAAATCAACGTTTTTGTGTGATAAATAATACCACGATTTTTTCCCATATTTTCGTAGATAATTATCATCTCTGACAAATAAACAAATTATTTTTCTATCAAACAAATTTTTTTTTTGTAAAACTTTTATACATTCATTTTTTTCTAATTGACTGAGTATTGAAAGCTTCTTATTTTTTTGTATTAAATAATTTATATCTCTATCATTATATGGGAAGTCACTACATGAAAAATTCTTTTCAAGTTTTAATATTTTAATAAGATCGTATAAGGGTTTCAAGATTAAATGAGGAAAGATTTGAATTTTCTTTTTCCAAAATTTGTAAATTATTTTATTACAAATGCCTAACCTGTGTGGGAAAAATAAATCTAAACTTCTTTCCTTTTTCTGAAAAATGTAAATTGCTGGATTAAGACATAAGTGTCCAAATCTATGTGTCATAATAGGAGTAACCTTGATTTTTAGTAATGGTCTTAAAATTAAAATAAATATTAATATTAATGCACTAGGAATTGTTAAAAGAAAATAACTTATCCAATAAAATAATGTGATTAATCTACTCAATTTATAAATTTACTAGATCTTAGTTTTCATAAGCTCTTTCAAACAAATATTAAAGATTATCATCTGAATATCTTCGGAAACTTGCATATCGTTAACCTCATAATTAATAAAATTATTTGAGATTTTTTTGCTTTTTCCACCATTGAAACCTAATATTGAAAATGTATCTATCCTTTTCTTTTTAGCTATTTTTAAAGCTTTAATAATATTCTCTGAATTTCCGCTTCCGGAGAGACATATCAATAAATCATTTTTTTTTCCTTTTGCTTTGATCTGTTCTGAAAAAATATTTTCATACCCCCTGTCATTAGCTATACAAGTAATTACTGAAGCATTCGAACACAGTGATTCAACCAAAATGCCTCTTTTGTGGTTAATTCCAACAACGCATAGTAAATCGTTTGCAATATGATTTGCATTCGCAGCACTTCCTCCGTTACCACAAAGAAAAATACTGTTATTATTTTTCCATGCTTTGATAATCAAGTTGCATAGTTTTTCTATCTTACGTGAATTTTCTTGATTAAGAGCCCTTATCAATTTGTTTATATATACTTTTTTTTTTAATTGCGTTTGATTTCATAAACAATAACTCTTACTTTGAAATAATTGTGAATTCTACTGAAATTCTCATATATTTATTTAGATTTTGTGGTGCAAAATGAACTACTTTATCATCAAATAAAATTGCTTCCTTTGAAAATTTTTTAATTGGTTGTTTGATATTTTTTTCATTCAAAATATTGTTTTCTTTCAGATTAATTTGGGGCTTCAATATCTTATTACTTTTTATATATTTCACTTTAATTTTTTTTTTATGTGTTTTTTTAATCATTCTAAGAGAGTTTTGATGTGTGCACCCCCAAATTGGTATCCATAGCTTGTGTCTTTTTGAAATTTTAAAAGGAGATAATGGATATGTGTAGGGAGTTTCTATTTTCCAGAAATCATAGTCTCTATGGACAAACGAAATTTTTTTTTTTAAATTATTTGGTCTCATGCATCTAAAATAAACACAATAGTGTTTGTCATTTAAATCACTTCTTAATTTAAGATCTTTTCTTGATAGAAAATGTAGAGAATTTATTTTACCATTTACGTATTTCATATGATTAATCCACTGGTTTATTTTTTTTCCTGTATTTAAAGACAAGTATCTGGTTGGAACTCCTCCAAATAAAGTATGAAAATTTTTTTCACTTAATTTAGATACTAGACTGCTTATTTCTTTATAACTTAAATTTTCTTTGATCTTAAGTTTTTTTAATATTATCTTTTTAATATCTAATTTGATTTCTTTTCTTAATTTAGTTGGAATACTTACTGTAGTAAACCCATTCGAATTTAAATTTTTCATTACGATAAAAGTGTTTTGAGATAACTTAAAAAATTTTTCTTTTGAATATACTCGCTATGTCCTATGTATTGAGTTTTCATTGATCCAGCAATATTTCCCACGAAAGCGATAATTTTATTTTTTTTTTCAACAATAGAAAATAGAGAACTAATTGCAAAATATGCATCTCCAGCTCCCAAAGTATCAACCGTTTTATTGGTTAGCGCTGGAGCATAATCTATTTTTTTGTTATCATAAATGCTAGTTCCATTTTTTCCAAAAGTTATTGAAAATAAATTAAATTTTACCAATTTTTTTAATTTTTTAAAAAGAATATCATTTTTTGAAGTTTTATCTTGTAATGCTAGCCGTGCCTCTGGTTCATCAAGTGTAACATAATTTGCTTTTTTGTAATTAGTCACATAGTTAAATCCTGAATTTGAACTATTTGTTTGAACATTTAAACACAAATATTTTGATTTTTTTTGAATAATCTCTTTTATCCTATTTGTAAGGAGTCCGTGACCAAAGTCATTTACAATGATGCAATCAAAATTTTTTATGTTTTTGTTTAAGAAATCAATTATTTTTTTTTCTTGTATTTTTAACAATTCAAATTTCTCTTTATTACAAAATTGAAATAATTTATTATCACTTCCAATTTCAATAAACCTTGACTTATAAATACTTGTAGTGTCATCTAAATAAAAAAATTTTTTAGATACATTTGTGTTAAGATATCTATTTGAATTAATTTTCGCTTTATCCTTAATCCCAGCTATAGATAACAAAGTTACCCGTTTTGAAAAATTTGATATATGATTAGCTGTTGCTAATATTCCACCACCATAAACTGTTTCACGAATTTTTTTTACAGAAATAATAGACTCCTTGGGAGACTTTCCGAGAGATTCACAAAAAATATATTTGTCAAATATCGTATCTCCAATAATTAAAATTTTTTTGTTCTTTATTTTTCTTAAAATCCCATTTATTTGATCGAAAGATATTTCATTTTTAATATCTCTTAAATATTTTTTCTGTTCATCTGTATAATTTATAAAAAATCTATTTAATAAATTTGATGAACTAAAAACTCTTCCCTCTGTAAATATTAATTTACCACCACTCTTTTTTGTTGCTCTCTCTTCATTATAAATTCTTCCTGTATAGTCCTTTTCTTTAACCTCATACTCCTTGCCCTTAATATAGTAATCTGGTTTTAGCTGTTTTAGAATTTCCTCTGAAGTCGGTTTATTTGATAAAATAAGAAAATCTATTAAGGCAACAGAGGATAAAATTTCTAACCTTTCAGCATCATTATAATACGGTCTTCCTGGGCCTTTGTTTACAAATCTTTCTGTAGTAACGGACACAATTAAAATATCACATTTTTTTTTTGCTTCCTTTAAATGTATTAAGTGTCCTAAATGAAAGAGATCAAATACTCCGTGAACTAATGCGATTTTTTTATCTAAAAATTTTTTTCTTATCTTCTTCAAATCAGATATCTTTAAAATTTTTTTCATTTAATTATTTGTATTGGAAATAGGTTTATCAAAATATGGAAACATTTCAGATAATGGTTGAGGTTGAAAAACACCACTAGAGTTTTTTTTATATCCCTGTTTAAATAAAGATGGTTGATTTTCATCTGTTTTAATTTCACAAACTACCGGTCCAATAATTTTTTTTAATTTCTTTATAGTCCTTAAAGTATCTTTAGAATGATCGAGTTTAATATATTTAAATCCAAAAGCTTTAACTATTTTTTTATAATCAGGAAATTTCAAATTAAATTTAGGATGTGTCCCATAATATCTTCCACCTAAAAATTCTTTTTGTGTATGTCTAATCGCCAAATATCCATTATTGTTTACTAATAAAATGATTACGTTAATCTTGTCTTGTATTATCGTTTGTAAATCTTGAATATTCATTAAAAAACTTCCGTCCCCGATAATACATAAAAATTTTTTAAATTTTTTGGTTTTCGATGCTCCAATTGTTTCTGCTAATCCAGTACCCATTGATGAGATTGATGAAGAACAAACAATCTTATTTGATTTTCTAATAATTGAACTTTGGAATCCCGAATATAATGCTGTACCACCTCCATCTACAATAATACATGAGTTGTTATCCAATACATTTGTGAGTTCTTTAATAAAATAATTCGAATTAGGTTTCGTTTGAGTTTTTTGCTTATACCAATTCATTTCTTTAAAATTTTTTAAGTTGTTCCAATTAAAAGAAAATGTTGGATTATTCTTCAAAATATATTTTAAAAAATTTGACAAATCATCATTTATTTTATAGTCAAATTTTACATTAGAATTTTTTAACTCATTTATATCTATATCAAAAATTATTTTTTTACTTTTAGGGGCGTAGTTTTTAAATAAAGTTGTTGTATGAGGAATCGCTAATCTTGCACCTAATGAAATTATTAAATCAGACTCGAAAATGGCTTTATTTGCCCCCCTTTGTCCACTCATACCTATAATTCCTAAATTTTTATTGTGCGATGTATGCAATACATCAGCAGCATTCCATGTAGAAACGAAAGGAAAATTAAATTTTTTTATAAAGTTTTTAAACAACTTTTCATTTTCTTTCCCCTTTATGCCTCCTCCAATGACAAATAAAGGTTTTTCTGATTTTTTTAATAAATAAATTACCTTTTTATAAGATTGAATATTCTTTTTTTTAATTAAAGATCTTTTTTTTTTTATTTTTTTCTTTCTAAAATCAATGTCGGACCATTGAATATCAAGAGCAATATCGAGCCATACAGGTCCTGGACGGCCATTTTTAGCTATTGAAATTGATTTATATAATTCATCTAAGAATAAATCTTTATCATTAATAAACTTTGTGTATTTTGTAAGAGGTTTAACTACGTCGCAAATATTTACTTCTTGGGTGCCTACTTGTCTTACTTTTTTTCCATAACTAGTGTGTTCGCTTCTTGCTTGTCCACTAATAAAAAGACATGGCACAGAGTCCTGCCACGCAGCCATGAGGCCTGTTATTGCATTAGTTGAACCTGGACCTGTTGTTACAACAGCACAACCAAGATTCTGTGTTAATTTTGCATATGCAGTAGCAGCTAGAGCAGCACTCTCCTCATGATGATTGTAAGTAACTCCAACTTTATGTTTTTCTAAAGAATCAAAAAAATGAACAACGGCTCCACCTTGCAATCCAAATACGTGCTGAATACCCTCGCTCTTTATTACTTTTGCAAATACATCTGTTAATTTCATAATTTTTTATTTGAAAAAAGTATCTGACATATAGTGTTTAGAATGACCACCATCTGCGTGAATAATTGAGCTATGGAAAAATGATGCATGGTCTGACGCTAAAAAAACAATTATACCTGTTGTTTCATCCATGGTTCCAAATCTACCTAAAGGCACTCTTTCATTTAAGTATTTTTTTGCATGTTTTGGATTTTTTTTTATCATTTTGGTCCAATGTCCCTTTTCAGTAAAAACTATACCTGGTGCAACTGCTGTCATAACAATATTTCTTCTTTCTAAAGCAAGAGCTCTACCTACACTTTTAGTATAAGCGGTCAAAGCTGCTTTTGAAGCATTAAACGTTGATGGACCACTTATTTCCATTCCAGCAACTGAGGTAATATTTATAATTCTTCCCCAATTTTTTTTCTTCATATCACCTATAAAATAGTTGTTCATTTCAACTGAGGTAAAAAAATTAAGCCTCATTACCTTTTCCCAATTTTCTATCTTACTAAAAGGATTTTTCTTATTTAGTGTATGTCCAATATTATTAACTAAAATATCAATATGCTTAAAATCTTTTTTAACTTTTTTATAAAACTTGCTCACATTTCCTTTTTTAGATAAATCAATGTTATATCCTTTATGATTTTTTGATGCAGATACTAATTCTAATGTTTCTCTAATTGATTTTTTGTTCCTACTTGTAAATGCTACTTTTGCTCCAGCATCAGCAAAAGCTTTAACAATATACCTGCCAATGCCAGTACCTCCTCCTGTTACAACCGCCGTTTTGTTTGTTAAATCAATTTTCATTTTTTCAAAAATTTAATAATTCTTTTTTCAATTTTAGCTGATGAGAGTTCTAACATCGATAGTGCATTTTCTTGTTTTCCAGATTTAACAATAAAATTTTCACCAGTACTCAATGTTAAAAATTTGTTATTATATTGATTTTCAATATAAAATTCAGAAATCGATGACGACAGACCTCCAATTTTAGAATGTTCTTCCAAAGTTACTACAAAACGATATTGTTTAAAGATTTTTTTTAACATAAATTTATCCAAAGGTTTAATTGTATGTGCACTAATAAGAGATGGGAATATTTTTCTTTTATTTAAATTTTTTATGGCTTCATAAGCATTTATTATTATATTTCCTGAGCTTATAATGCAAATTTTTTTACCCTTAACAATTTGATTCCATTTTTGAAATTTTATTTTTGGTTTTGATTTATAGATATTTTTTTCACCTCTTTTTCCTATCCTCAAATATGTAGGTTGTTTTTTTTTAATAATTTGTGGCACTAAAGACTCTAGCTCCAAAGGATCTGATGGAGCAACTATGTTTAAATTAGGGATGCTTCTTAAAACTCCGATATCTTCTATAGCATGGTGTGTCGCTCCTAAGTCTGCGTAAGATAAACCTGAGCCAACTCCTACAATTATAACTCCTAAATTTGGATAACAGATATCAACCTTAATTTGTTCTACTGTTTTATAAACATTAAATGTCGCAATAGTGTATGTTATCGGGATATATCCTTTTATTGCCAATCCAGCTGCAACTGTTGTCATATTAGCCTCTGCTACACCACAATTATAAAACCTTTTTGGAAATTTTTTAATAAAATTATCAAATAGTTTGTAGCCAATATCTCCAGCCAAAACTACAATTTTTTTATTTTTTTCAGCTAGCTTCGTTATCTCTTTTACAAAAGTATCTCTCATATAATTAATCTTCCAATTCTTTCTTAGCTAACAAAAACTCTTTATCATTTGGAGCTCTATAATGCCAAAGATTGTTGTCCTGCATAAAAGAAATCCCTTTTCCCTTAATCGTTCGACAAATTATAGCCGTAGGTATAGGATTTTTTTGAAAATTCTTGAGAGAATTTTCTATGTCTTTAAATGAGTGACCATTTATTTCTTTTACATTCCACCCGAAAGATTGCCATTTTCTTTTTATTGGCTCAAATTTTAAAACATCATTGGTTCTTTCTGTTGCTTGCCATTTATTACAATCAATGAACACAAGAATATTCTTTAGTCTTTTTCCCGTAATAAACATTGCTGCTTCCCAAACACTTCCTTCATTACATTCACCATCACTCATTAAAACGATATTTTTATTGTTCTTATTTGAAATTCTATCCGCTAATGACATCCCAGCCGCATATGACAGCCCATGTCCAAGTGAACCAGATGAAACTAGCACACCATTTATATTAATATTTGGATGTTCCTCTAGAAAACTTTTAGGTTTTGAGTATGTGTTAAGCATTTTTTTTGAAATATATTTCTTTCTTTCTAAAACGACATATAGAGCAGGTGCTGCATGTCCTTTGCTTAAAATAAATGTATTTTTTAGATTTTTTTTATTGTTAACTTTAGATCCTAATCCATTTTTTGAAAAATAAATACCTATCAAAATATCTATACACGACAATGATGACCCCAAATGTGATGTCTGGGTATTATAAATTAATTTGATTAATTCATATCTCAGTTCTTTTGATATTTTGTTAAATGTTTTGCTATTATCTCTCATCATTTACTTTTTTTACTAGGCAATAAATCTGATATGTCTTTAGAAGAAATAATTATTAATCCCTCCGTATGGTGTAAAGGTAAATCTCTGATTTTAGTGGCTTTTTTCCATGCAATTTTATGAGAAAAAATATTAATTTTTTCTTTATTACAATGTTTAAAAATTATTTTTGCGTTATCTAATCCTGAAATTTCACAAATAATATCTACGTTTTTAAAATCACTTTTTCTTAATCTCTTTATTATCTTGCCCTCGGAACCCTCTGCATCAATTTTAATCAAATCGTAATTCTTTACAATTTTTTTTATATCAATCGTTTTCACTTTGAAATTTTTTACTGGGCCATGTAAGTTGTCTTTAAAGCCAGATATGTGATTTGCTGCAGTATTATTAATGACTCTAGTAAATTGCACATCACTTTTTTTGTCAAAAATTGCATTATTAAAAAATGTTATATTTTTACATTTGTTTAGTTTCACATTTTTTTTAAGTTGTTTAAAATGTCTTGGATCTGGTTCAAATACATCTACTTTATACCCAAGTTTAGATAGTACAATTGAATGAAGCCCAATGTTTGCTCCTATATCAGCAACTTTCTTATAATAACCAAAGTTATTTAAATAAAATAAAAAAATATTGTGTTCATGATAAGCGAATAATCCTAATGAGGAAGGGATTCCCATCTGTATAAAAGGTAAGGAGATTTTGCGTTTTGAGTCAAAATCAATTGTTATTTTTTTATTTTTAATTTTAGATGAATAGAATTTTACAAATTTTTTGTTAATTTTTTTTGTTTCTGGTGAATTTGGTTTTAAAAAAAAATTTTCTTTACAATTTTTTATGAGATTAATAAACGTTAAATTTTTATTTATATGAGTATTTAAAAAGTTCATTTATATGTTTTATATGTGTCCTATTTTTCTTAAAAATTTCATTTTCTCATTCTTATTTTTCTCACTTGGTGACCAGCTTGGGTATCTGACGTCCACATTTTTTACAAATGGACCTGAATATACTTCATGGTAGACACACCATTTAGTTAACGCAATTGGCATGTGATAAAATCCTTTGGACATTCTATAAAAAAAATTCTTTCCTGAGTTATAAGGACCCATTCTTACAACTTTTTTTACTTTTCCTGACTTGTCAAAAACGTAAACATTCATATTGCCCTCAATAACAAAATAGGACTCACTTTTGCCATTTGGGTGAATATGGGGCGCTATAAAACTTTTCTTATTGAGTGCTATAATCATTTCATTAGTTTTATCTTTAAGACTTTTGTGAATGCAAATTCTAGCTCTTTTTTTTTCATTTTTTAGAGCCATTTGTTTAATCTTTTTAACTATTTTGTTATCAAAAAAAACTAGATCTTCTTTATTCTGAATTACATATTTGCTCATAAATTATTATCTAAAAAATTCACTTTTTCTTTAATAGTTTGTTCAGCGCCTCTAAAAAATAAGTCACTATTAATCTCTTTATATTCTGAATTTAAATTATTCAATTTAGATCTTGGTTCGTTATATTTAATATCAGAAAATATGACTTCTCTGTAACTCATTTTGTCAGCATTTTTACTCATCTTTATTATCTGGTCTGCCAATTTTGTTCTTGTAATTATTTCTGAAGAGCATAAGTGTAAAATTTTCCTTTCATTAGAAAAAATAATTTTTGAAATTGCATCAGATAAATCTTCCACATGAGTTATTGTAAATGAATTATCTTTAGCCATTTTTGAACCATCTTTTAGTAAAGAATTATACGTGAGACTAACCACACATCTACTTTTTAAATTTATACCTACGTTCCAACCGGTTCTTATTATATGATAATTCTTAATATTTTCCTTTAAATACTGTTCAACTTGTAATTTTGTTTTACCATAAAAATTAAGTGGGTTTGGTTTTGTGCTTTCATAATTAATTTCACTTGTTCCATCAAATATTTCAACTGATGACATAAAATATATTTTAGAGCCAATTTTTGAAATTTCATTTATAAGATTGATTGTGTGTTTTACATTTAAATCATAGGCCTTTTCTTTATTTTCAGCAATCCAGCTAGGATTGCCATAAGCCGATAAAATTATAAAAATATCATCTTTACTTAAATCTTTTAAAGTGTTTTGCAACTGATCTTTTGTAAAATCAAATTTTATCATTCCAGATAATGAATTATTTGCATAGGTGGCAATTACACTAAATTTTTTTTTTAATAACAAAGAATTTAAATTGCTTCCTATTAAACCAGATCCTCCTATTAAGATTATCCTTGAGTTAGATTTATTATACATTTGCCTATAACTTTCTGCTTTCTCATATCTGAAAAAACGTCATTTATATCATCTAATTCAATCTCATTTGTTATTAATGATTTTGCATTGAATTTTTTATTATTCATAACTTGGAGATAATTAAAAATATCTTTTTCAGGCAAAAAGTTTCCCCCTTTGCAGCCCACAAGATTTTTCCCCAAATTTATATCCAGTGTATAAAATCTTGCTTTTTTATTAAAATGAGGCACGCCAATTAAGATTTCGTTACCGCTTTGGTTCAAACTTTCAAAACCTCTAGATATGACGTCTACATTACCTGTGCATTCAAAAAACTGATCGATTTTATTAGCAAATTTATTTTTTATGACATTTAGAAAATTTTTATTTCTTGAATTAATTATAACATTTGCACCAAATTTTTTAGCTAAGTTCAATTTTTTATTATCTATATCTATAGCTACTATATTTTTAGCTCCAAAATATTTTAATGTTTTGATTATGGTTAAACCTATTGCACCACAGCCAGAAACAGCTGAAGTTTGTCCTTTTTTAAAATTCGCAAGTTTTTGAGTTGCCCCTATTGCAGTGCTAGTGGTGCATCCTAATAGAAGTATCTCTTTTTTTTTCTTAAGATTTTCATTTATTTTTGAAAGTCTATTTTCTGAAATTATAGAATATTCACTAAATGTGGTAATTGGACCTGAATTTATAATTTTATTTTTAAGTTTAAACTGAGGGCCTTTAGATGATATTCCGGTACCTGGCATCCAATGTAATAAAACGTTATCATTTTTTTTTACTTTTTTTACTCCAGGGCCAACTTCCACAACCATTCCTACGGCTTCATGTCCAAGTAGATGTGGTAAATATCGATCCTTACCTTTTACTCCGTCGATCTCACCAAGTTGCGAACCACAAACTCCTGAGTAAAAGTTTTTAATTAATATCTGTCCGTAAAGTAATTTTTCTGGAAGCTCAATTCTTTTTATCAACAAAGGTTTGCCTTGTTTAAATAAGATTGCAGCTTTTGTAGATTTAATTTTACTTATCATTCAAAGTAAATAAACGAATAATCACCTTCATATGATGACTCTTTAAACCACCATTTCCATTCTTCAGGTGTAAAAAAACATTCACATGTTACTTGCCAATATAAAAGATTTACTCTTTCAAATTCATTTCTATAGGACTCTACACATATATATTTATTTTTTTTTCCTACTCTTTCGATTTCTTCCAAAGAAGATTTTAAATCGTAACAATATAAATTGTGTAAAGTATTTAAAGAAAATACATAATCAAAATGACTATCCTTAAATGGTAGTTTGTTTGCATGGCCTAAAACCAAATTTTTTTTGATTTCTGGTTTAGCATTTTCAATTGCATATTCGGATATATCGATTCCTTTTACTTCAGAATTCGGTAAAAGTTTTTGAAACTCAAACAATAAAAAACCTTTTCCACAACCAACATCTAATATTTTATCACCATCTTTTAAATTATAATGATCAATCATTTTTTTTGCTATTGGTTCCCATCTTCCATCATAATGATAGCCACCATAATTTATATCTCTTGAACCATCCCAATAGTCAAATCCCCATTTTTTTGCTTTTATAGCAGCTTCAGCTTTATTTATCTTATTTACCCTTTCTAAATAATTTCTTTTAGTTTTTTTATGGTGAGTTGTAATAAAATCTATCTCCATGATTATTTAATGTTCCTTTGTTTCATCCATTTTACAGTGTGGCACTTATCGTCTATTAAAATTTTTTTATTTTGAAATTTTTCCTTAATTTCTATTATAGCATCCTCTACTGAGAATAAAGGCCTGAAACCAGTCTTTAATAGTTTGTCAGAGTTTTGGCGATATGATCTTGGGTCATTCACATCTTTTTTTATTAAGATTTTTGCAGGAATATGTTTTTTTACTAACTTTGCAACATCCAAAATTTTTAAATTTTCAAATCCAGCATTATAATTTCCATTTTCTAGCTGGGGATTTTTTATAAAATGGATATAAACATTTGTTAAATCTTTAATATTTATATTTGGCCTTATTTGTTTACCACCAAATACAATCAATTTTTTTTTTACTAAAGCTTGATAAACGAACATATTAACGCTCACATCTAATCTCATTCGTGGTGAGTATCCACAAACTGTTGCTGGCCTTATAGAGTGAATTTTAATTCTATTTTGATAACTTTGAAGTACCCTCTCAGCAATCATTTTTGTCTTATTGTAAGTAGATATTGGAACTGGTAAAAGATTTTCAGTTACTTTTTTTTCTTTCTTAATACCATAAACACTTCCAGAGCTTGCATAAATAAATTGTTTAACTCTATTTTTTATTGATGTTTCAACTATTTTTTTGGTCGCCAAAACATTAACTTCCCAAGATAGATTTTGATTTAATTCAACACTAGGATCATTAGGAATATTTGCTAAGTGCACAACAGTTTTAATATTTTTAAAAATATTATTTTTAATATTTCTAATATCTTGTTTATAAATTTTTAAGTTTGGATGTTTTTTTAAGTGATTTCCGAACCATTGATTATCAACAACTTTTACTTTAAAACCTTTTTTTAAAAGTTCATTGGTTAAAATTGTTCCTGTATAACCACAGCCACCTGTAATAAGTATACTCATTTTTTGTGTTGATACGTGAGTTTAGAGTTTCCTAATTTTTTATAATTACTATCAATCCAATTTTTTGTTGAAAGGAGTCCCTCATTTATATTAATTGTTGGCTTCCAAAAAAGTTTTTTTATTAATTTTGAAGAATTAAGTTTATAAGACTGATCCTTACCAATTCTATCAGTATCCATTTTGCATAATTTATGAAAAGGTAATTTTTGTAATTTTGCTATTTTCATAACTAAGCTTCTTATTGAAATAAATTCATTTGTTGAAATATGATAAGTTTCTCCAATTTTTCCCTTTTTAGAAATTAAATAAGTTGCCTTGGATGCGTCAAAAATATGTATGAACGATCTTAAAGATTTGCCCCCACCATGAAGATTTAATCTTAATTTTTTTTTTGCGCACATAAAAGATTTTGGAATAATTCTGTATAATTGTTGCCCCGGACCATAAACATTAGAAGTCCTTGTAAAAATAACTGGTAGATTATAATTTTGAAAAAATTTATATAGGTGAGTGTCTAATGTTGCTCTTGAAATAGCATAAGGTGTACTTGGATTGAAATTATAATTTTCTTTTATCTTTTTTGGTGTACTTCCATAAACCTCAGGGGTAGTCACATGAATTAATCGTTTTATGAAATTAAATTTAAATAACTCTTTATAAATCTTGGTCTGAGAAACAATATTTGTTTTGTACCAATCTTGTGGATTGTCCCAACTTTCGGCAACCATTCCCTGAGCAATGTAGTTTATTATTATAGATGGTTTATATTTTTGGATAATCCTTTTAAAATTTCTTATGTCCTTATTAATATCTATTTTTCTAAAACTAAACAACTTTAAGTTTTTATTTTTTTTATAAGGTAGAAATTCTTTTTGTATCTCTTTTGATCTACTTATTCCTATGACTTTATGTTTCTTTTTCAAAAGAAAATCGATAAAATTGGACCCTGAGAAAGAGTTACTTCCCATTACTAAATAAGTAATTTTTTTTTTTAATTTTTTCATAGCTCCGCACTATGTAAAAAACAATTTTTTTTTACAATTAATTTTTTCACAAGTATTTTTTATTTAGACTGGATGAAATAAAAACTTTTTTTTATTAATTTTTGTTTTTAAATTTCCAATCGAAATATTTATCTTATCTTTTTGCATACTGATTATTCTAAAAATCTGATTTGTAAATGGTCCAGAAGAAAATTTGTATTTTTTATCTACTAATATTTCAAAAATATTTTGTGTGATATAACCTCTTTTGTTTTCTAATTTTTTACAGTTTTCTATAAATTCAATTATTTCATTTTGAGACGCAATAAAACCATTAAGTATATATTTTAATCCCCTAGTAAATCTAATACTATTTACTGTAAACGGACTACTTAATTTTTTGTGATAACAAAAAATATAATCGCCAAGCAAATTAAGCTCACAATTTATTTTTTTATTATTCTTAAATTTATCAATCAAGATTTTGGGAGAGTAAAATACTAAATCTTTACCTAACTTTTCTTTTAGATCTTTTTGCATAAAGGAAATTTTTTTTTTGTCTGATTTTATTATTGCCCACATTATTCTTCTAGCTCCTTTTTCAATTCATCATATTCTTTCATTTTCCTTTTCATAAAATTTATTGTTAATTTTGATTTCTCAGCGATGCCCTCGGGTGTTAAAACATAAAAATAATTTAACTTTTTAGGATTTTTTTTAAAATTTTCTAATTTAACTAAACCTTTTTCTTGGAGTGCTTTAAGACAATAATTTAATTTTCCTAAGCTGAAACCTAAATCCTCAGCTAATTGACGTTGGCTAGATTCAGGATTTTTTTGAATTTTTCTCAAAAGTTCAAAATGATCGCTATTATCCTCTTTTTTTTTCATTTGCATTGTGTTCAAATATTGAACAAATATACAGTTCAATAATTGAACAGTAAAGGGAAAAATAACCTTTTTTTAGAATTTTTGAAGAATTGTCTTAATTTTGAGCTTTTGAATTTACTAATGGATGAAATTACGAACCAAATCTACCATCAAATCCTATTTTAATTGGAACTCAGTCTGATAAATTCATTATAATTATCTATGTATTCATTTCTGTGATCATACTTATAATCACATATTACTGCTAGTATTGAATTATTATTTTTAAAATAAAGTCTATTCCATACCATTGGTGGTATAAACAAAACTTCATTTTTATTTTTGCTAATTTTGAATTTTCTAACTTTATTTTTTTTAATTGTCTCTACAACAATACTCCCATTTAAACACAGAAGTATTTGTGAACATTTTTTGTGTGCATGATCTCCTCTATAATAATTTTTTCTACCAGCTGAAAAAAAAATTCTTTTCATTTTGAAATAAAATGAATTATTAACTTTTATCATTTTATTTTTAATCTCGAATGGAACCAATAGACCTCTACTATCTTTGAAATTTTTATATTTAATCAACTTTGGATTTTTATTAATCATCTCAATATCTCGATATTTTTGAAATATAACACAATTTAATCAATTTACTTAATTCTATAGTTCAGTTGTAAATACTAGCATAATAATTCATGAAATCAATTAATACTACATTATTTTATATTCCAGTCTTACATAAACTTTGCATAAAGCTTAACAATTTGATAAGTATATATAATATTCTCATGTCAGTTTTTGTATCTTTTATTTATTTTTTACTAAAAGCATTAGACAAATTTTTAAATAAGATTTTTAAGAAAAAAAATTTCATTAATCATTTATTTGATAAATTATATAGTAAAAACATTTCTGAAATTAAAATTAATAATAAATCGGTGAAGTTTTGGACGCCTGGAAATTACTCAAAATACATGGTTGATAATTTTCTTCAAAAAGAAAAATTAGTAGAGAAATTTATTTTGGAGATTCCAGACAATAACGATATTATTTTTTGGGACATTGGAGCGAATTTAGGAGTTTATTCTTTGTTTTGTGCATCAAATAAAGAAAATGTTAAAACAATTGCTTTCGAATGTTCTCCATCAGCAGTTTTGGCTATTTCAAAAAATATAAGTCTTAACAACTTTGAAAATAAAATTTGTATTTTTCAATTAGGGTTAACCGATAAAAAGAATATTTTTTTAATGTTAAAGGAAGATAAAGATAGCTTAGGAGATCAACATATTTCATTAGGTAGAGATTTTGATTTTGAGAATAAAAAAATTCATATCTCGGAAAATAAGTATAAGTTATATTCAAACTCAATATTTGATATACTTCAGAACAAAGCTTTAGAAATTCCAAATTATATTAAATTAGATGTTGGTAGTTTTGAGTTAGAGGTATTGGAAGGATTTGGTCATTTTTTAGAAAATCCAAAAATAAAATCTATTGTCATAGAAATGAAATTTAGTTCTAAAAAAATTGAAGAATATGTTTTTGACAAAGATAAAATGAGCGAAAAGTCTAATAAAATTTATGATATTTTATTTAAAGCTGGATTTAAGTCCCAGCATTTAGAAAATAAAAATAAAAAAGAGGGTTGGTATCTAGATATTTTTTATAGGTGAATAATTAATATCAATAAAGTAAAAATTTTTTTCAGTGCATAAATCAAGCCAATTGAGCTATTAGTACTGGTCAGCTACATGCGTTACCGCACTTCCACACCCAGCCTATCAACGTGGTGG
>NHDS01000036.1 GCA_002167215.1 Pelagibacteraceae bacterium TMED65 | reverse complement strand
CCTTTTGTTGATACTTATAAAATTCCTTTTCTTACAAAATATCTAGGAATGAGAAAATCTTGGTTATTAATAAGTCAAATTTTTTTAATAATTTCATTAATTATGTTAGGTTTTAGTGATCCAAGTCAAAATTTATTTTTAACAGCATTTTTTGCATTGTTGACAGCCTTTTTTTCTGCTAATCAAGATATTATAATTGACGCATTTAGAATAGAAATCCTAGATGATGAATTTCAAGGTGCGGGAGCAGCAGCAACTCAATTTGGGTATAGATTTGGAGGACTATTAGCTGGTGCTGGATCTCTATATTTAAAAAGTATATTCACATGGCCTGAAGTGTTTCTAATCATTTCAGGAATAATTTTTATGTTGTCTATCTGTACAATTTTTTTAGTGAAGTTAGACAAAATGAACATTAAGAAAAAAAGTAATAATCTTTTAGCGCCTTTTAAAGAGTTTATTCTCAGAAATACTTTTTATAAGTCCTTGATAATCATACTTTTCATTTTTTCTTTTAAATTTGGCGATGTTGTTGCAGGAATAATGGCTAACCCGTTTTACGTAAAAATAGGTTTTTCGAATATTGATATTGCTAATGCTAGTAAAATATTTGGTGTAATAATGACTTTATTAGGTGTTTTCATTGGTGGCTACTTAGTAAAGCAAATTGGATTAATTAATTCTCTTATTATTTCAGGAGTTTTCCAAATTTTATCAAATCTACTCTATGTATTATTAAATAATGTTGGTCCAGAATTTTCCTTTTTAATAATAACTGTTGCAGGAGAAAATTTTTCAGGAGGCTTGGGTTCAGCCGCATTTGTAGCATACTTATCAGTATTGTGTAAGAAAGAATATTCAGCAACACAATATGCTTTACTTTCCTCTTTTATGGGTTTGGCAAGAACCTTATTATCCTCACCATCTGGGTTTATTGTTGAATCATTTGGTTGGGGTAATTTTTTCATAATATCAACAATATTTGGTTTACCAGGTTTAATAATACTTTTTTGGATGAAAGATAGATTTCCTATTAACATGCAAATATTGGGAAGGGCTAGGTAGAGGTAATTTCTCTAAATTCCTTAAGCCTTATGAGAGGATCATAATTATTAATACCCTGATAATATTTTTTAAGAACTGGCAACTTATCTATGAAAGATTTTTCTACCATATCTAAGCGACCGGATGTAAACCAATATATTACCCTCCACGCTGTAATATCTGCGATACTGAAATTATCAGTAAAAAATTTTTTATTTTTTGAAGATTTATTCAATAAATCTTCTAGATAAGTAAACCAATTTAACAAATCATTTTTAACGAATTCCTCTCTTAGTTTTTTTGACTTTTCCAAATTTTTTTCTCTCATGGCAGCTCTTATTGATGGAGCAACTAAATTTGTTATTTCATTTGCCCAGTCTAAAACTTGATCGATAATTAAACTTTTTCTTTCATTAGTGTCGTAAAGAACAGATTTTTTAGCACAATATCTAGCAAGTGTATGGGTATGTGCATACATTTGATTATCGATCACTAATACTGGAAGTTGACCAAAAGGAAAATTCTTTTTTTCTTTTGGCCAACTATTTCTTGCTAATCTTTTGTACTTAAATGGAATACCTCCTAAAGAAAGGCATAATCTTAATATGTCTGCTCTCCAAAAATTGAAATCAAAGTAGATTAATTCTATCATTATTTTTCTGCAAACGCTTTTTCAATAACAAAACCACCTTGAACTTTTGTTGAACCTTCTTGAGACCCAATATCTTCAAATATTTTTTTCAGATCAAATGTCATTGACTCAGAACCACAAATCATAACTCTATCTTGAGAGGGATCAAATTTTTCGGATCCAACATTATTCCAAAGACTTTGATTTTTAATCCAGTCTGTTATTCGACCTTTTCTTTCCCAGTTTTCTCTTGTAACAGTATTAAAATAGATAAATTTTCCATTAGTTACTTCACGATAGATTTCATCATTATTGAGGTTGTCTAGAAGATCCTTATAAGCAAGTTCTTTAGGAGTTCTAACGGTGTGAGTAAGAATAATTTTTTGAAATTTTTCATACGTTTCTGGATCTCTAACTATACTCATGAAGGGTGCGAGCCCAGTACCCGTTGAAAAAAGAAATAGGTTTCTACCTGGTAAGAGATAATCACAAACAAGTGTTCCTGTTGGTTTGGAATTAATAATTATCTCATCATTTACTTTAATGTGCTGTAATTTGCTAGTGAGTGGACCATTAGGAACTTTTATACTCAAAAACTCAAGATGATCTTCATGATTTGGGCTAACAACAGAATATGCTCTTAATAATGGTTTACCATCAACTTCAAGTCCTATCATTGCAAACTCGCCGTTTTTAAATCTAAAACCAGGATCTCTTGTAGTTTTAAAACTAAATGTTTTATCAGTCCAGTGGTGAATTTCTGTAACTTTTTCTTTTAATAGAGCCATTTAATAATTTTTTTTTCTTTTAAAAACACCATATTAATGATTACAAACTGTGATATAAATCTAATATATAATTTTTCGGCAAATGACAAGTATTAATATTAGAAAGCTATCTCATTCAGAAATGGATCTTTACAGGAAACCATTACTACCTGAAACATGGAGCTGTTTCCCAGTTGATAGAGATATTGACACTCAACAGTTAAGAAAAATCCTTCAGAAGGATTTAGATAGAATTAGATCCGGTGCTGAAAAAGATCCCTTTTCTAACTCCATAACCATGCTTGCATTAGATATATCGAGACGATTAGAAAAAAATAAATTAAATTATTCTGCTTTAGAGGCTCTCATTCAACGTCTAGCAGTTGGATCATTTGGATTAAGAGCTGACAGACTGAAATCATACATGGGTACAATCGACCCCAAAAAAAATATCAATGTTATCTCAAAACACATTGGGTTATTAGCTACTCGAAATAATAAATTAATTCCATTCGAGGAGTATAATTCAATCTTAAAAAAAGAAATTTTTGGAATTGTTTTAACTGCCCATCCAACCTTTGGAATGACATATCAAATGATGTTAGAGCTAGCCAAACTAGCAACATCTAAAGCAAATGAAAAATATTTAACAGATAAAGAACTAAAAAAAATTGTAAAAGAGGTTTTTAAAACTGAACAAAGACCAGAAAAAAAAATCACTCTAGATTTTGAGCATAAATTGTCAATGTCAGCATTAAAATTTTTACAAAAATCTTTAAAAACTCTATACAAAGTTATTTTGGATGTTTCAAAAAAAAAATATCCAGACGATTATCAAAACATAGAACCACAAATTTTCAAACTTCATACATGGGTAGGATATGATGTTGACGGTAGAGGAGATATTTTCTGGAATGATAGTTTTGCAAAACGACTTAAAGTCAAAATTGATCAATTAGAAATATATAAGGAAGGTTTAAGCAAATTATTAAAACAATCTAAAACTTCATTTTTAAAAAAGGAACTTCAAAAAATAATAAAAATTCTCAATGACTCAATTGTTGTTAATAACAAAGCTCTTATTAGTTTTTCTGAAAAAGGATTTGTTGATAATTTTTCTGTTATAAAAAATATTTCGAATTTTATGCACCAAAATAAATCTAAATTATTAACTAATACTGATCCTATTGTTTCAATACTTGATAAGCTGATTTCATCAATTAAAAACAAAGAGATAAATGAATCTCAAAAAGTAATTGATAATATTATTATAACCAGAATTGAAATTATAAATTTTGGTCTTGGCTTAGGCCGAACACACTTAAGGCTGAATGCCAATCAACTCAACAATGCAATTTCTAAAGAGATTGGGTTGACTGGTGATCCAAATGATCCATCAAATAAAATTACTTATTTAAATATAATTTCAAAATTAATAGACAAAGTTAAACCTGTAAAAATTAATTTTGGAAGTATTTTTGAAGAAAATATGAATGCTAGAAGATATTTTATGCTTACAAAGCAGATATTAAAATATATTGATGAAAAACAGCCAATCAGATTTCTTATTGCAGAGTGTGATTATCCATTAACTGTAATGACAGCATTGTATTTTTCAAAGCTTTTTGGTGTTGAAGATAAGATAGATATTTCACCATTATTTGAAACAGAAAGAGGGCTTGAGATGGGTCATGATGTTATAAAAACTTTATTAAAAAATAATAATTTCAAAAAATATCTTAACTTAAGAAAAAAACTAACAGTTCAAACTGGATTCTCTGATGCTGGAAGATATTTAGGACAATCAGCAGCAGTTCTTTCTATTGAAAATTTACAAAGAAAGATTGCTAAAGCTCTCTTTGACAACAATTTAACTGATGTCAAACTATTGATATTCAATACTCACGGAGAGTCAATTGGAAGAGGCGGGCATCCTGTTTCCCTCGGTGACCGATTGAAATATGTCAATTGCAGTTACACCAGAAAAAAACTCAAGGATTGGAGTATTGATTTAATCCAAGAAATAAGTTTTCAAGGTGGTGATGGTTATCAGTATTTTATGAATCATGACTTGGCTTTGGCCTCGATTGCAAGGATAGTTGAGTTTTGTTTCGGTAGAGAAAATTTGATCATAAATGATCCATTTTATGAATCACCAGACTTCGGAATTGA
Source organism: Pelagibacteraceae bacterium TMED65 (assembly GCA_002167215.1). The sequence continues at coordinate 44,500 of NHDS01000036.1, read as the reverse complement.
ATTTGTAAATACAATTAAAAATTTTAACACAGAGATAATGGATGACCCAAATTACGCGGCGTTATTAAATGTTTTTGGATCAAATCTTACACACTCAACGGGATCAAGATCTGTTAAAAGGCATGTTGATAATTCAATAAAAACTCTTGTTTATCATCCGAGTCAAACAAGGGCTATTCCCCAGAATTCAATATTACAACAACTAGGCATGCTCGCAAACTCTCTGGGAGGAATAGGTAGTTATTTGAAAAAAGATCCTGATAAATTTATGAAACATTATAATACGTCTGAACGTTTCAAAAGAATCATGGATATAGTTCAGCATGCATTTGCATTCAGCGATATTGAAGTTCTGAAAGCATATATAGACTGTTTTGATCCAGGAATGTGGCTTTCTTGGTCTACTAGAACTGCTGATTCCAATAGAAGTGAAAATATGAAAGAAGTTGCAAACTTACTTGAGAAGTTTGATGTACATTGGAGATTACATAAAGTTTACAGAAAACTACACCAGGAATATATGGAAATTAGAAATTGGATCTTAGGAAGAAAATTAAGAGGCAGAATAGCTGTAGGTAGAGGCAGGGTTATAGAGAAAGAAATAAGAGACGAGTTGTTATTGATGCATGGAGTAAGAGTTGCAATCTTCCATGAAATTTTTTTACTTTCAGTCAGAGTTCCAAAATTTAGTGATCAAGCAGGAACTTCAAGAGATGAAATTATTGCTAAATTAATAAGATTTGATGTGATTGATGCAGTTAGTATATTGAGGAAGATCTTTCCAGTCGGAAGACTGAAAACTTCAACTTCTGGTTTTTCAGATAAGTCTAATTACGTAAGTGAAACTAATATAAATTATACTAAAGAAGAAAAAAATATATTTAAACAACTTGAGGCTTTGTATGAATGCGCAAGAAGAGTAAGCACAGGCATTACACATTTTATTGGGTCAGTTGGCTAATCTATTCTTACTTTTTTTTGTTTTTGTAAAGTTCCTCGATAGAACCTATGTCTTCATCCGAAAGGTTTAATTTTTCTGATAATAATTTTAGCTCCTCTCTTTCTTCTTTATCAATTATGTCATCTTGGAGCATGTGTTTGAACTTGTCTTCATAGCGTTTTTGATTTCTTCTTGTAAATTCGGTAAATGCTGAAGCCATTATACCTGCGGGTAAGGCTACCGTACCAATTCCAAGAACTATACTAATTGATCCAAACATTTTTCCCAAGGGTGTTATAGGATAAACGTCACCATACCCAACAGTTGTTAGTGTGACAAGTGCCCACCACATAGATTGTGGAATACTTCCAAACTTATCTGGTTGTATATCTTTTTCTACCAGATACATACCACTTGAAACAATAATCAATGCAATGAATAGTAAAAAAAATGCTGCCCCAAATGATCTTCTCTGATCCCACAATACAGAAATAAGGCTATTTATTGAACCAGAATACCTTGAAAATTTTAATAGTCTTATTATTCTTAATGCTCTTATGAATCTTAGATCAATAGAAGGATAAAAAATTGCAATGAGACTAGGTAAAATAGCTACAGCATCGATAATTGCTCCAAAACTGAAAATATATTTGAATCTTTTGTCAAAATTACTTGCATCCTTTGTATTATCTGAAATACACGACCAAAGTCTTAATAGATATTCAATTGTGAAAATAAAAACTGAGAAATATTCGAAATATGAAAAATATATTTCATAATCTACATAAATACTGTCAACTGTTTCAAGAATAACAGAGAATACGTTTAAAGTTATTAGAGCAAGTAAAAAAAGGTCAACTATCTTACTATAATAATCCTTTTCTTTGCCTGGTTCTAATAATTCCCAACATCTTGATCTGATTTTACTATAATTAATTCTTCAACTCCTATTGAGTTACTTTTTTGGACAAGTAATTTCTTTTTGACAGGTATTTCCTGGAGACCCTAAATAAATTTCTTTGTCTTTTGCTCCTCTTTTTTGTGATTGATATGTACATACAACATCGCCAGGAACTTTTCTTTCGCTAATCAACCTACATTTTGGTTGGATAACTATCCTTTTTCTTCTATCGAAAGTCCCTTCTTCTGGAGCGTATGTTCTTCCTTTAGATTTTGGTATTGAAATAGAGATAGATGGAATGAGAAATGTAATTATTAAAATTGAATTAAGAATCTTCCTCATTTGGATTTTTTTTATTTTGTTTTTCATCATTTTCTTTTTTTTCGTCAGTTCCTGGTTCATATGCTGTGCCTTGAATTGACTTAGCAACATATTTATTCATAAGCACATCTGAATCTTTAACATAACTTTCTAAACCTTCTTGAACTATTTGTTCTGCATCAGTTTTAGTTTTTGCATCAATTTCAGCAATACCATCGATTATCCAGTGGACTTTGAAAATCATTTTTTTTCCTTATTTGAATTAAAATACATATCTTTAGTATAGATCTGATTTGCCTCTTCCTGAATAGCTAAAATTTTTTTTTTTTCTATCAACTTACTAACCCTGTCTCTCATTTTCATAGCTTTGTATACTCCAGCACTAACGGATACAGAATACCATAAATATGATTTTTCAAAATCAATTTCTGGTGAAATCTTTTCGTACCAATAACCAAGTTTAAATGCTGAAATTTCATCGTTATTATTTACAAATTCATTTTCTAATATTTCAGGAATTTTTTGAGATATTTTGATAAATTCGTCTTTATCCAATTTATCTTCGATAAATTTAACTTTTTTTAAACACCTTTTATTTCCATTTAGTGAGCATAACCAAGTATATTTCAGAGACTCACTAAAATCTTGAGTGGTGCCAATACCCTCATAAAACATGTTAGATAGGTTAAAAATAGCATCTTTATCTCCTTTTTCAGAAAGATTAAAAAAAACTATGAATGATTTTTTAAACTCACCATTATCGTAATAAGTTACGCCCTCCTTGTAGTAAGTCTGATCATCTTTTACAATATTTTCGTCTTTTTTATGATCATTAGCAATGGAAATAGAATAAAAAAGTCCAAAGATAAGAATTCTTATGATGCTCTTCATCTTCCAGCCATCATTATTAGTTGGAGGTATAGAACTCTCAATCTGAATCTGGAATTAGGTCGTTGTTCATAGACAACAATTCTTGGTCTATCAGAATTAGGTTTTTGAAATTCAATAGACATATCTTCAGGTAAATAGACCCCATTAAATTCTAGTGTTTTTTGTGGATCTTGCTCAAACTCTTCTTTAAAGTTTGAATCAATCCATATTCTAGCTAATACTCTTCCAAGAATATCCGGAAGAAATTTCCTAACGTCAGCTCTGTTTTTTAGATGATGAAGTTTTTGAGTGATTTCTAAAGAATTGGATTTTTCTTGATTAACTGTTATCACTTCATTTTGTTTAGCTTTGATTGGAAGATTTGGTGTTTTTTTTTTCATCTTAAACTTTATTATATATCGAAAACGTTAATGTAAATAAATAAATAATTAATTAAAGTAATGTAAAAATATGACGTTAGGGTATTCATGGAAAAATTAAATAATGTAATTAAGTTTCCTTGTTTACTTACAAAAAAAAAACAAGAAATGGTTAAAATAAGAGATGATATAGAAATAATTTTAAGTAAATATGCTTTAGATAAAAATGATTTATGGGCAGTATCCCTTGCTGCTGGTAGGTTTGCATCTATAAATTTAGAAAAATTTGATGGTCGAGATAACACTATGAATTTTTTCAGAGATTGTATAGAAACTCAAAAAAAATTTGAATTAAGTAGAGATTCTTCCAACATTTCCTGATATTTGTGCACCAGTATCAACTGATAATGAGTTTGTCTTTAACTTTCCGTCAATTACTCCACTATTCGAAACTTCAAGAAGATCGGCAGTGATGTCTCCATCTACTTTTCCTTCAACTTTTAAATGTTCAGCATTTATATTGCCGTTAAATAATGCGGAAGGTTCTATTACTACTGATCTTGCAACTACATTACCTTTAAAGTGACCAGCTATAACAACTTGACCATCTTTAGACTCCAGGGAGCCTTCCATCAGTAGATCTTTATTTATGTATGTTATATCACTCATTGTTAATCTCCTAAATTTTTAATCATCAGAATCTTCACTATCAATATTTTTTTTATTTTTTAATTTTTTTTCATCCCAATTGTGAATAATTTTACAATTAAGTGCAGCGCCTCTGTCCATTTGCAATGATTTATAGTTAATTTCTCCTGTGATAACAGATGAATCTGTAAGCCAGACTGAGTCTGCCTTTATTTTACCTTGATAATTTCCTGATATTACAACCAACTCTGAAATGATCGATCCTTCTAAAGAAGCATTTTTACCTAGTGTTACTTTTTCTGATTTGATATCAGCCTCAACTCTTCCATTAATTTCAATTGTAGAAGCATTTGAAATTTTTCCTTTAAATATTGCGTCTCTTCCTATTATAGATTGATTATCTGCCATAGATTATGTTCCTTTTGATTTTTTGGGCGTGTTTTGACTTTTTTTTTCTTTTTCAAGTCCTTTAAACAATTGAACTTCTAACTTTGCACCAGGTTGAGCCCTTAAGTTATTATAATACATGTTACCTCTGATATTTGCAGCGGATTCGATAGCTAGTGAATCAGCGAAAACATCTCCTTCGAAATTACCACCAATTATACATTCAAATGCCTTAATATTTCCTTTTAAATTACCTTCTGCAGAAATGCTCATGTTTTCACATTCAATGTTACCTTTGACTTTACCTTTTAGAATAAGGTTTCCATTACATTTAATATTGCCACTTATTTGCATTTCAGTTCCAATCACGCTGGATGAACTAGAACTTTTTGTTGATTTATCGGAATCTCTTGAAAACATTTTAAAGACACTGCAATAACTTTGCCAAGTTAAAGACTTGACGGTTATTAATGATTATCATAAAAAAAATTAAAAAAAAAGTTTTTATTATTAATTTTGGCTTACTAAATGCATAAATTTACTTTTATAATAAATTATAGTACTTTGAAATTATTATGACAGAACAAGTTATAGATATAAGAGATAGAATAGAAAAAATGAGAAATCAAATGACTGTCCCAAATCCACAAGAAATTCAAAAGGATAAAAAAAATCCAGCAAATGATTTTTCAAAAGTTAAAGATCGAGCCCAAAGTCATAGAGAAGCCGTTAGAGAAAATCAAAAATTTGAAGAACAGGTCATAAAACCTAATCGAGTTCAAAAAGAAGAACCATCTGAAATTGAAGTTTCTAAGATAAAAACTGTTATGACTCAAAATGTTGAAAAAGAAATACATCCTGATAAAACCGCAAAAATTAAAGAAGAAAACGCCAAATCTTATGAAGACATTAGTTACACTCAATATTCTGATACAAAAAAATCTCATAAAGAGAGCTTTAAAAAATATGATGATTATCAAAACGATCGAGTAGTGGATGAGAACAAGCAATCTGTCAAACTTGATGAAAAACAGCCATTTCCTCAATTTAGCTTAAATGTAAGCAACCCAATTTCTTGGAAACTAATGTTATTGATTATGCTTATGCAATTACTAACTAATATGATGTTAGTTATTGTTCTATATCTTAAGTAAGTTAAATGGATAAATTTTTTAAAAGAATATCTTTTAATACTATAAAATCCGGTGTTTTGAGTAATTTTAAATCAAGTCAAAGATTTGGAGAAACGAGTATTTTTTCAAAAAATTTGAGTGTTTTTTCCAATAATCTTAGACTTTTACTCAAAGAAAGAAGGTTTTTATATTTTACAAAAAAAGGTCCGATAGAAGTTGTTTTTAATATTAAGCATTATATATCCGCTTTAATTTTGGCTTTAGTTTTTGTCTTCAAATCTTTACAATTGATTTTTTTTGGTTTTTCGTCTTTTTTTTCATATTTAACTTATAAGAATACTGAAATAACAAATCAAAGTTTTACAAAAACTGAAATTCAAACTTTGAAAGATCTTGCAAAAGAGAAAGCCATTTTGGAGCAGAATATTAATTCTGAAAAAATACAAATTGTTATCAGTAGAGAAGATGAGCTAAATCAAAATAAAGATAAATCTAAGAATATCCAAAACCAAATAAGGCAAAAATTAGCTAATCTAAGAAGTATGATGGGGAACATAGCAATAGATTTTCCTGACGATGTAAATCATTCAGATGAAATAAAATTTGAACAATTTTCAAAGCTAGCTAGCCCAGAAATGATCGCAATGGAGCATACTCTTGAAAGTAAAGCGGAACATTCAAAAGTTACTAAAATTAACAAAGATAAATTTGCTTACAATAAATTGCCAGTAATTCCATTTATTGCTCCCCGAACAAAAAAGTTAAAGATTATTAATTTTACAAAAAAAATAGACTCTGAAATCATTCAGTTGATGAACGTTTTTGAAAAGCTAAAACTACAACCAGAAAAATTAGATATTTTTAGGATTAACAATTTGCTAACAGAAAATATCAATGTTAGTGATAACGAGGAATTATTGGATTATACTTCACTTAGATTCCAAATTCTTCAAGATTTAAAAGATGCTATAATTTTTGTTCCTCTAAAACCACCTATGCAATATTATTATGTTTCAAGTCCGTATGGATTTAGAATACATCCAAAGTCAAAAAGAAAGCAAATGCATCACGGTATTGATATGGCGGGAACTTGGCAAGAGGAAGTTAGAGCACCAGCTGATGGTTATGTTTCATTTTCTGGAAGAAATGGATCCTTTGGAAAAACAATAAAGGTTGTTCATAAACATGGAGTTACAACATTATACGGTCATTTGCATAGATTAAACGTGAAGAAAGGTTCCTATGTTACGGAGGGACAAGTGATTGGTAAAATGGGCTCAACTGGGAGAGCAGTAGGTGCGCATCTGCATTATGAAATTAAAGTTAATGGAAAATCAGTAAACCCATATGACTTTATTTCAGTAGGAAGAGATTTAATAAGTAGCTCTATAATAAAAAAATAAAAATTGGCATTTAATTTGCTCATACAGTTGTATGAGAGAAAATAAAGTACTGTTATTCTTATTTGCAATCTTATTTTGTAGTGATTTAAGTTCAAAAAGTTTAAATACCTGTAATTTTTATACAGAAAAGTTTGGAAAAAAGTTTAACCTTCCTACTAATCTATTAACATCAATTTCCCTTGTAGAGTCAGGAATAAAAAAAGAAAACAAAAATTTTTCTTCTTGGCCTTGGACTTTAAATGTTGAAGGTAAACCAATCTATTTTGACAGGAAGGAAGATGTAATCAATTATTTGGAGCAAAATAGAGATAAAAAAAGTATAGATGTAGGATGTATGCAAATTAACACAAAATATCACCTGAGCAACTTCGATAGTTTTGCACAAATGATTGAACCAGAAGAAAATGTAAGGTATGCAGCTATTTTTCTGGCCAAATTATTTAAAAGACATAAGTCATGGAACAAGGCCATTTCGAGATATCATTCTTCCCATCCAAATAAACAAAGAAAATATCTTAAAAAGGTTTATTCCTTCTGGAATAATTTAAGACAAAAAAAGATTGTTGTTAAAAAAGAATTTGTAGAGAAAAATAGAGATCAAATTGAATTTTTTAAAAATGTTTTGGATAAAGAAAGAATCTAAAAATAGTTAATTGGCAGGGTAATTGCACTGTTAAGGACATATAAAGGAGATAATATGAAAGAAGAATTCAAAGCTAATGAAAAAAATTATAATCTGTCAACATTGAATCCAATGATCAAAATTTCACATTTTGAAAAAGATAAGCACGTAAAAACTGATGTTTACCCAATTTCACATTTCTTGGATCATTCAAGTAAAGAAATAAAAAATATAAAGTATTCCTAGGCTTTATTAGTTTATCATAATTAATTGAAATTAATATTGTAAAATATATCAGTATTAAAAGATGTCAATTATACAAAGAAAATAATATAAAATTTATTACTTTATACATTGATATTTTGAATCTTCATTATCTTTCTTCTTACAGAGGATGCTGGAATGTTAAGGAGTTCTCTATATTTGGCTACAGTCCTTCTGGCAAGATCAATTCCTTCAGCTTGCAATCTTTCTACCAACATTTCATCACTTAGAGGACTATTTAAAGGCTCAGAGCTTATTAATTTTTTAAGTGACTCTCTAACAGATTCTGCAGAGTGTGTTTCACCTTTTTTTGTACTACTAATTGAGGCACTGAAAAATAATTTCATTTCAAATATTCCTCTTGGAGTAAGCATAAGTTTATCTGAAGTGACTCTACTTACTGTACTTTCATGCATATTAATTTTCTTGGCCACATCCTTCAAAACCATAGGTTTTAAAAATTTCTTTCCTTTTTCAAAAAAAAGTTTTTGTTGATTTACGATTTCAGAACTAATCTTTAACGTAGTTAAGTTTCTTTGTTGAATTGCTTTTAATAACCACTTGGCTGAATTTAAGGATTCATTAATGAATTTTTTGTCTGATTCCCCGCAATTCAGATTTTCAATTTCTTTTACGTAATCATCATTTATCGTAATTTTTGGAAGTGTACTTTCATTTAATTCCACCGACCAATCAGCATTGTTTTTAGAAACGATAACATCGGGATGAAATATATTCTTATTATCTTCTGAATATTTTTTTCCTGGCCTTGGGTTTAAAGAACGAATAATTCTTATTTGTTCTTTAATTTCTTCCTCTTTGAGAGAAGTTAACTTTTGAAGTGATTTGATATTTCCATTTCCCAACATCTCTAAATTGTCTACAATTATTTCATTATTCTGATCTAGTATTAACTTATTTTTAAGTTGAATCTTTAAGCATTCTTTCAAATTTCTGGCAAAGACACCGTCAGGTTCAAATGTTTGCATAACTTTTAAAACTTTTTCAATATCCAATACATCAAATCCACTGAATTCAGAAATATTATATAGATTTTCAGTAATCCATCCATTTTCATCAATATAATCAATTAAAATTTCTGATATATTTTTTTCTTTATTTGAAATAAATTCTAAGTCTGCTTGATTTTGAAGGATTGACTTGAGAGAAACTTTATTACTCAATGTTTGTTCAATTACGCTACCTGCATCTGATAAATCTCCGGAATTCCCTTTTTTGAATGTCTCATAAGAAGTGTCCGTATCCCATCTATTCTCATAATCTTCATTTTTTGGTTCATCTTCCATGGATTCTCCATTTTCAAATGAATCACTTATATCACTTGTTTCTTCAAAATCAGAGTTGTGTTGATCATCTATCTCAACACTATCATTCTCAAGAAATGGATTTTCTTCAAGTTCTTTGTTTACTAGATTTGTTAACTCAAGATTATTAAGTTGAAGTAATTTTATAGCTTGTTGAAGCTGCGGAGTCATTACTAAAGATTGACTTTGCTTTAACTTTAGATTCTGTGAAATTTGCATAATTAATATCCTTTCATGATTATTTCACAATTTTTTAATTAAAAATGCAAAACTTTAATTTGACATGTCTGATGAGTCAGAAATTTGACTTTTAATTTAATTTAAACCTTAACAAAAAAAAGTTGAGAAATACTAATAATTCTGGCAAATTTTTGAATAAATCTTATTATTTTATGTATGATTAAAGTTTTTCCGTTAATTTTAATACCCTCATTTTTTTTACTAGTTTTTTTAAACGTTAAAAATCTGACATCAAAAAATGATGTAAACATGGAAGAAAATAGAAATATTTCTGAAATTAATGATGATGAAATTCATAATCAGGCTGGAATAAATAATGAAAAGCTTCAAGAGATTAAAAATGCAAGAGAAAATTTAATAACTAATAACAAAACTGATAATAAATTGGATAAGGAAATTTTTGATCCTAAACAAAAAAATAAAAAAATAGGTAACGAAAGCGTCAGTTCCTCTCAAGAAATTTCTAAAAATTTAAAATCAACAACAAAAAAAACAGAATTGGAGGTTAGTGATAAAAAAAAAGAATTATCAAATAAAGATGAAGTTAATTCTGAGAGAAAAATAAAAATTCAATTTGGAGCTTTTTCTAAAATTAATAATGCAGAGAAACATAAACGATTAGTCATTAAAGAAATTATGACGAAATATTCAGATTTTGAAAATAATGTAGAAATTTTATCGGAAAATAATCTTTTTAAAGTTCTTTATTATTCAGTTAATATGAAAACTGCAAAGAATATATGTAAATTTTCCAAATCAATTAAAATAAATTGCTTGATTCTGAAATAATGAAAAATTGTAGAATTTGTATATATATAAGATTTTTTATTGCATTTATTCTTTTAATTATAATCACAGCATTAATGTTTAAGGAAAAATTGGGGTATCTTTCATTTGTAACCCCGTGGAATGCTGTAAAATTGATTTTTTTTCTAGGAATTATTTTGTTTATTAGTAAGTTATTTGAATACTTCAGACAAAAAGACTAACGATCTTTTACGAATCTTACAAATAATTCCTTTTCCGGAACAAATCGCCCATAGGAATAACCAGTAAAGAAGTTAACTGACCAAAAGAATTTTGGAGACCACCAATTTCTCTGTGATGTCCAAAATGGTTCAGCTGGAGTATTTGGAAATAAGTCTTCATCTATTTTTACTCCAGTACAATCTTTACAAATAAGACTTTCTAATTCTTTACGAGTAGGAAGTCGCCAACTACCTTCAAGTTGTTGGTTGAGTTGGTTGTTCGCTTCATCTATAGATGGATAATCTAATTTTACGGGGTTTCCAATACAAGTATTCTCTTTATCACTCCATTGTTGTCCTGTTGTACATTTAAGCCATTCGATTTTATTCCTTAAATCAATTATATAGTGACCCTTATCAATGTAATTAGAGGCAAATGATTTAGAGAAACTTAAGAGTAAAATGAAAATTAATAATTTGCTTTTAAACATTCTCTTATATTACAATAAAATATTAAATTTAAAAAAAAAAATTGTATTTTGGTATTAAAGTTGCAGAATCCATACCAAAATACTATTTAAATATGAATTGTTAATGGAAAAATAAATGGATTTAGCTACTTTAATTGGATTTTTGGGTACACTAGGAATGATTGCTGGAGCAATGATTTCTGCAGGTGGTTTAGGATCATATATTGATGTTCCTTCATTATTAATCGTTTTTGGAGGTTCCTTTTTTGCTGTCATGTATACAGCTCCCCTTCCTGTGTATTTAGGCTCATTTGGGGCTTTTGGAAAAGCATTTAAACCCCCTGTAAAGAAAATGGATGAACTTATCGAGCGAATAGTCGAACTAGCTGGAATTGCAAGAAAAGACGGTATGATGGCATTAGAGGGTCAAGAAACGCCTGATCCATTTTTCGATAACGGTTTGCAAATGCTTGTCGACGGTGCTGATGAATCAAAGCTTACAGTTCAATTAAAAAAAGAGTTGAAAGCTATGCAAGGTCGGCATGAAAAAAATATAGGTTGTGCTCAATCATGGGTTGATATAGCTCCTGCGATGGGAATGATTGGGACTTTAGTGGGCCTAGTTGCAATGCTTGGTAACATGGCTGACCCAAAAGCAATTGGTCCGGCTATGGCTGTTGCTCTTTTAACTACACTATATGGAGCAATGATAGCTAATACCATTTTTATGCCTATTGTAATAAAATTGAAGGGTTATTCAGCATATGAAACTACTTATAGAGAAATGATCATCACAGGATTACAATTTATTTCAAGAGGAGAAAGCCCAAGAAATATTCAAGATCAACTAGTGGCCAACTTACCTCCAAAAGAAAAACAAAAACTTTTAGAAGCTCAAGCAGCTTAAGGTCAATAGATTATGGCTGAGGAAAAAGCAGAAAATCAAGAAGCCTCAACTGAAGAAGAGGAACATGAATGCCCAGAATGTCCTCCTAAAGGCGCCCCGGCTTGGATGGCAACCTTTGCAGATATGGCAACCCTATTAATGGCGTTCTTTGTTTTAATTTTATCTTTTGCAGAATTTAATGTGCCAAAATTTAAACAAATCAGTGGTAGTATGAAAAATGCTTTCGGTATTCAAAGAGTTATACCTGTTGTTGAGCCTCCGAAAGGAACAACAATATTGTCATTGAACTTTAGTCCTAATCCCACACCTGCTGTTCAGGATAATCTAAAACAACAAACTACGGAAGTTGACCAACCAAAAGTTGAGCTTCAAACAAAAAAAGAGGATAATACAAAGGATGACGGTGAAAAAGATGAAGCTAAGGAGCTTGCTAAAAATATTCAAGAAGCAATTGCAAGAGGAGATATTAATGTTGAGGCATTAGGAGATAAAGTTGTTATTAATTTTACACCAAGTGAGGCTGAAGAAAAAGAACTTCCTCAGCTCTTACAAGAAACCTTAAATGCAGTTGAATCAGTTAAGGCTGCATCAGGGAAGTCAGATTCAGAAATTTTAATAGGCGGATTAGACAAACAACTTGCTAATTTAGCAACAGCTTCTGCTAGTCAAGGAATTAACGAAGCAGAGGGTAAAGAAGGCGATAGTATTGGTCAATCTGAAATGAGTCAATCTGCAAAGGAAGAAGCAAAAAAGGCAGAATTAGCAGAAGATAAATTAAAAATTGCTTTAAAACAAGAAATTGGTGAGGGGCTTGTCAATGTTGATAGAGAAGAGGACAAAGTTGTCATTACGGTTGGGTCAGCTGGTGCATTTAAATCAGGGTCAGCAGAGCTCACAAAAAAAGCTAGAGAAATTATGTCTAAAATTGCCGAACAAAATAAAAAAGGGAGAAGTGAAATTTTGGTAATGGGACATACTGATAATGTGCCTTTGACGTTTGGATCAAACTATAGAGATAATTGGGATCTAGCAGCAGCTAGATCAGCTTCTGTTGTTCAGCAGTTATCTTCAAATAAATCATTAGATCCAAAAAGAATGAAAGCTATAAGTTACGGTGAGACTAGACCTGTAGAGTCTAATGATACTAGGCAGGGTAGGGCAAAAAATAGAAGAATAGAAATAGAAATAAATTATTAAAATGAATATTCAAGATAGTCCATTTCATTCATTAAAGGGTCAACACGCTCGAACAAATCACAATAACCAGAATTTACAAACTGTTATTTCAAATGATAAAAGAGTTAAAAACGATAATAATTTAGATAACGCTAACAAATTCTCATTTTGGGATTGGTTTAGGGGATTGGTTAATCCACTACAAAACCTCCCTCTCATAAGTGGAATATACTCAAGTATTAATTCCGATGACGATAAATCAGATAGAGATTTGGTTCAAAATAGCCTTGGAGGATTTATGTATGGAGGACCAATAGGAGCAATAGTTGGATTTGGTAATTGGGTTTTTAATAAAGTATTTGACAAAACCCCAACTGAGTTCGCACTTGATGCAACTGGAATAAGTAATCTATGGAAAAACGACGAAGAGGATTTTGAAAAGAAAAATGTTGCAAATTCCAATGAAAAAAATCTAAACGTCAGTTATTTAAAAAAAAATGAAACTTTGGGATGGTGGGAAAGAAGTAAATTAAATTCAAGTTTGTCAAAAAACCTTTCATCGAATAGCTCAGATAACAAACAATCTAATCCTCTTAACTCAAAACTAATGTCTGATAAAAGTAAAAAACAAGAAAATATTATAGAGCCAAAGTTGTCCCAAAAAAAATTAAGATATGAAGATGAGTATATTAATTTAGAAAATAAAAAGTCAATTTTAGCGTTAAAGAAAACTTCCTCTCCCAATGAAAAAATTGTTGAGTTAAAACCTTTAATAAATAAAAAGAACTATCAGAGTAAATTTTCAAAAAGAATTGTTCAAACTGAAAGTAAAGATAAATTAAATGAATTTAGAGAAATCAATTTCGACTATCCTGTTTGGAAACCAAAGGAAATACTCGAAAAGTCAAGAATTCAAAGCAATAATAATGCAAAAAAAAGTGAATACCTAAATTACAAGTCAAATGATGTTGGTTCAAGTCTTAATCTAAAGCTCTAATTTATTCTAAATCTAACTCTTCCGCTTTATATTTTTCAAAATATTCATCCCCTAAAATATTTTTAATTTTTTCCATTGTTAATTCGTCTATTTTCGATGAATAAGATTCGTACATTTCAGAACATTTTCTTGAAACTGCATTCGCTACTCCTTGAGAAATAAAATCATTCTCTAATGCTGTACGAGCCCTTGTTGTGGCTTCTGATTTTGCTTTAGTTAACCTTGCATTAGCTGAATTACGTTTTCTATTTAAATCGTCAACCACTTCCATTAATTGTTTGTAACTTGGATCTGGGAGGTCAATGTTTATAAATTGACCGTCGACTTCATAATTAAACTCTACTTCGTCAATTTTCTCATTTAATAGAGGTATATGATCTGTATTAAAAACAAGAATTTGAATAGCATTTTCATTATCAGTTTTTTTTATATCACCAACATCTACTAGTCTTCTTGGTTTTCCTTGTATATTGATTCTTAGACCTTTGAGAGTAGTTAAATTGGCATCTGAGGATTTCACCTCTTCAATAATTTCAACATAATCTTCGATAGCAGCCTTCATTAGAGTTTCTGCCTGTATTGTGTATTTATCAGCAACCATTAGATAATATTACACTATTACAGTTTCTTTTTCATCAACAATGTTTTCTTTATTATCTTTATCTTTTTTATTTTCGTCAATCTCTTCCACCAATGGCTTGGGAAGCCTTGTGAATTTAAACTTAGATTTAGGATCAAGTTTTCTGACTATTTTTTGTGCTTCATCCATAGAATTAGCAGCCATTTTCATACAGAAAACTTTTCCTTCAAGCATAGAAAAACTAAAAAGTAAATTAAGTTGAGCCTTATAGCAATATATGGAAGTAAGTAACCAACCCAGTAAAAAAATAAATATATTTACAGTGAGAGAAATTCCCATTATGGCAACAAATAAAAAGAGTACCCACCATTTTTGACTGTAGGCTAACCACATTGGAGGAAAAATTCCAGCTGATATGGAGTTTGAATTTTCAATTATTTCGTAATTTCTATATACATCCCTCATTGCTATGTACTCATTTAACTCATCTAATTCATAAATTTGTCTTGTGGAGTATTCAGATTTAATTTTAACAGTTTCATCCTTAGTAGTTGTAACAAATTTACAACCAAAACTATTTTCAACGCGAAGTTCAAAAAATATGTCGTCACGAAGAATTGTAACAAAAGCTTTTTGCTGATTTTTCTTAATTTCTTTAAGGTCTGATGTAAGTTGTTTTTCGCCGTAAGTATAAAACTGATTGTCTAATGCAACAATAACATCATTGGGTTTTAAGAAGTTTTTAAATGCATAACTTCCATTTACAACTTTATCAATTTTTATAAGAAAATTTCCTTCTTTATTTTCAGCCATCATTATTTATGGGAAGGTAATATTTTCTTTTTGATCTTTAATTTCCTTAACCAAAAGCTTGTTTTGACTGGAAATTGCCTCTAATGCAGCATTAAGTGATGAAGTGCTGTTAGAAAGTTCTTTTAAGAGTTTAACATTTTGATTTTTTTTGTTGTCTTTTAACAATTTTCCGATTTCTTTATTAACATTCGCTGATGTAATAACTCCAGATTCTTGAATGGATTTTCCAAGCTTTTCAGTTTCGTTTTTAATTGATTTAGAAAGACCGCTCGATAGATTTGTAATTTCTTTGGATAAGTTTATCATTAGTTTTTTGTCATTGGAATTTATAGCACTAGAAAGATCCTCTATTTTTGATTTCATTTCTTCACTAGCATTTAAAAGATCAGTGTGCCTCGCAAGACTTGAATTCATATTATCAACTGCTTTATTCACATTTTCAACATTTTCTGCAAACACCACCAAGGCCTCTCTACTAGTACTCGTCATTTCTTCTAATTCTGACAATGATTTAAAATATAATAAACCAGTCAAAATTATAGCAATAACCGCTGTGGCAATTGAACCAGAAAAAATGATAGTTGTATATTTATGAATTTCTTTCATTTTTTGCTCCGTTTTTAAATATTCGTTTTTTATTCTTTTGTACTCAGACGTGACGTCAGTTGCTGCATCTGCTGCATCTAGTGCGATTTTTATGCTTTCTTGCATTGCATTAAGTTGTTGAGTCATGCAATTCTTCCTTTAAAATTTATTTTATCATTTTTTATTCTTTTTGAAAATAGTGCACAATTTGTGCCAGAAACTTTTTTTATTTCCAAATATGGATTTTTTTTAGATACTATTCCAAATGCTCTACAACCGTAGGGAAAGCTTCTTTTATATGTAACGTAAAAGTGGATACAATTATTACAATTAGTTTGTTTCATTTTTTTTTCAAATCTTTAATTTTATAAATAATTTTGGCAATTTGGAATCTCAATCCACCGCAAAAAGATGTAAATGAACAAAGCCATAGAAACAGAGCATAAAGCAATTTATCTTCTTCAAACAGTTCCATAGCCTTAAAATGACAAATAATTGAACTATAAAAGAAAGCAATAGTTACAATTATTTGCGAAATTTCTCTACTTATCATCTTTTCTTCCAAATTCATCAAAAATCATATCTTCTGGTATTTCAATTTCTGGTTTCTCTATATCCTCTCCATTATTAACTTTATAGATGTAGGCTAAGGCAATAGCAACAGCATTATAAAGTTTACTCATTATTTCCTCTCCAATTTCACAAGTGAAGTATAACGCTCTTGCTAATTTAGGACTTTGCATTGTTCCAATTTGTAATTCTTTAGCTTTTTCAATTATTAATTCTGCATTCTTACCTTTACCTTTAGATATAATTTTAGGAGCTTGTGAGTCACCAACTTCATATTTAAGCGCTACTGCAAAGTGTGTTGGGTTTGTAATTATTGCTGTCGCTTCGCTTAAATCTTCTATAGAGGAAGCTTCTTTTCTTCCTTTCGTTGCAGCCTCAGCCTGTAATTTTCTAATTTTTTGTTTAACTTCGGGTTGTCCATCTGTTTCTTTATATTCATCCTTTAGATCTTGATGTGACATTCTTAATTGTTTTATGTAATCATACTTCTGGTAAATTACATCTAATATTGCGAGAAATGCAAGAACTACGAGTAATGAGATTATCAATTCAGGAAAAAAAGATGTCATCCTGTTTACTGCTGAGAAGATGTTTGCAGTTGTTAAATTTGTTAAATCTGGAAGATAATTTCTGATTACAAAAAAAGACACAATGCCAAGAAGTGTTACTTTTAAAATAGCTTTGACTAATTCAACTAACCCTTTTACTGAAAAAATTCTTTTTAGACCTTTTATTGGGTCCATTTTTTCAAATTTCCAATAAACTGATTTAAGAGAAAAATTAATTCCGCCAACAATAAACTGAGTCAGAACACTAACAATCAACAAAGGTATAGAAAAAATCAAAAAAACTTGTAATAGAAACCTTACTACAACAGCCATTGATTCTAAGGGTGATTTACCTCCAGCGACTTCCGGTCCAAAAGAAAAAAATGATTTACAAATTTTTAGAAAATCATCAATCAGCATTGGCGCTAGATAAATCAATAATACACCCATGAGCATTGAACTAAAAACAAATGCCTCTTTAGATGATAAAACTTTACCGTCTTCTTTCGCTTTTTCTAATCGTCTGGGGGTTGGTTCCTCTGTTTTTTCCTGACTTTCATCTCTATCTTCTGCCATAAGTTAACCCTCTATTTAACAAGTATATTTTCAATAGAATCAAGTGAACTTTTGGTTAATTCAGCGAATGCATTTCCTATTGATTGAGAAGAAATATACATTATAAAAAATGCTAAAATCATAGTGACTGGAAAAGCAAAAGAAAACATATTTAGCTGCGGAGCGGCTCTAGTAATAATGCCAACTGCAATATTTGTCATTAAAAGTGCTCCAACAACTGGTAACATTATTAACCCCCCAGTATAAAACATAGCTCCTGCAGCTTCGATACCTAAACCTACTAATCCAATAGGTGGTAGACCACTATTAATATTAAAAATTTCAAAACTTTTAAATAAAAATTCAATAGCTATTAAATGACCATTAAGTGACAAGAAAATAGTTATAAGAAATAAATCCATTATCAAACTAACAACTGGTGTCTGTCCACCCGTATCGGGATCAACCATCTGAGAAAAACCAAGTCCTGTTGTTGATGCTATTTTTTCTCCAGCTAAGCTTGCTGCAGCGAACCAAATTGAAAGTGTTAAACCAAGTGATAGGCCAATAAGTGCTTCAACAATAATTATAATGAAAAGATTTTCAAGTATTTGCTCTGATATCTGGATATCAGAGAGATAACCAAAATAAAAAAAAGAGACTATCAAAGAAAAAAGGATTTTAACATTTAATGGAATAACTCTAGATCCAAAAAAAGGGCTTGATATAAAAAATGCAGAAAGCCGAATAGAGCATATAAAAAACTTAAATAAATATTCTAGTAGTGAATTTAATTCAAGACCTGGAAGTGCATCCATGGGATTATAAAACGGAAGGGGTATAAACATTAATTAATACCCGAAATTGTATCAAATATGAAATTGAAATAATCCGTTAAACTAACTAAAAGAAAGTTTGCAAGAAAGCCAATTGCAAAAATAACTATTACAATTTTAGGAACAAAACTTAATGTCATTTCTTGAATTGATGTGGCTGCCTGAACAATACCAATTATCAACCCAATTGCGAGTGCTGCCCCTAGAAACGGACCACTAGAAATGAGTACTTGATAAAAAGCCAACCTTATCATTTCAACATTTTCATCAAAACCCATAATATTAACCTTTCCTAATTAAGAAAATGTTCCCACTAGAGAGCCAACAGTCATAGACCAACCATCAACTAAGACGAACAATAATAATTTAAATGGAAGAGCAATAAGCATTGGTGACAACATCATCATTCCAAGTGACATCAAAACTGATGCAACAACCATGTCAATGACTAAAAAAGGTAAGAAAAGTAAAAAACCTATCTGAAATGCAGTTTTTAACTCACTTGTAATATAAGCTGGAAGAACAATGTAAAAAGGTACCTGAGAACTGTCCTCGAATTTCCCTTCATTAGCCATTTGAGAAAACATAAGTAAATCGTTTTTTCTCGTATTTTTGATCATAAATTTTTTTAATTCACCTCCGCCGCTTTCAACTGCCTCAGTTAAATTCATGTCACCGTTATTATATGGTTCAGAAACATCTGCATATATTTTGTTAAAAGTTGGGGCCATCACAAAAAAAGTTAAGAAAAGAGAAATAGCAACTAGTATTTGATTGGGTGGAGTTTGTTGTGTGCCTAGTGCCTGCCTTAAAATTGACATTACAATTATAATTCTTGTGAATGCTGTCATTCCTAAAACAAGGGACGGCAAAATTGTTAAGGCAGTCATCAATGCCAGAATTTTTAAAGAAACTGAATAAGTTTTTGTACCGTTGGCAGCTTCGGTTATTGTAAGAGCTTCAAGTCCTTGAGGAGCTATTTGGGTTAAAGCTAATGAAGGTAAAAGAATTAAAACAAATGCTAAAATACTATTTTTCATTCATCAACCTTTTTTCAAATACCTTTTCTAGGTTATTTACTTTAACGTTTTTACTTTTAATTTCTGTAAGCAAAGATCCTGAGTTTTTTCCAGAAATAAATAAGTAATCTTTATCATCTAGATTTAAAATTAAGGCTCTGTCTCCCTGACCAAGGATTGTTACCTCTGAAACTTTCATTCTTCGCTTAGAATTAATTGTTCTAGAAATGATGTGTTTGTTTTTCTTAACATAGTAGAATCCTACAAACAATAATGCTAAGAACCCTAAAACTAGTAAGTAATTTGATAAGCTTGGTCCTGTGTATTCTGGCATTTTTCCCTCTTCTTAAATTTTAAGAGGATAGATGCAAAAACTTTGCCGTTAAGGGATATTTAATTCTAAATAATTGAATTTATTGACAAAATAATTTTTTATAGATATCAATGTCAAATAGCTGACATTATAAGTTTTGCATTAATTCTTCAGGAGTTGCAACTTCTGTGAACCTAATACCGAATTTTTCTCCAACCATTACTACTTCACCTTTGGCAATTTTAGTACCGTTTGCGAGAATATCTAGTGCATCACCTGCTAAACGGTCAAGTTCAATAACTGAGCCTTCATTTAGCCTTAAAAGATCCTTTATCTTGATTTCAGTATTTCCTACTTCAACTGTCAGTTTAACTTCGATATTTTCCAAAAGCCTAAGGTTACTTACTGCAGCAGAATTAGTTTCTACTTTTTTTTCAGGAACTTCTTTATTTTGATCTGACGCACTTTCTGAGGCTTTTGAGTTCTCGGGTGCATTCGAATCTTTGTTCTCTGTTACTGGGGTATTTTTTTCTTGTTCAACTGTTTCTGCATTCATTGTTTTTCTCCTTAATTTGATCTTTTTGAAAGTTTTACTGAGGCGTTTCCTTTTAATTCTCCCATTTCGGCCTTAAAGTACCTTTGATTTTCGACATAAAAATCAACTGTTTCCTCTAAATTTACTGTGAGCGTATCACCAGATTTCATTCTCAATAATTTTGACATTGAAACAACTGGTTCAGAAAGATTACTTTTAACTGTTAATGGTACCTCCAAAACAGCTTTTTCTAATTTATCTCTCCAAGACATATTCGACTCCACAACATCTGATTGCACTCTAGATCTTAGTAGGGAAGAAACTGGTTTTAATGTTTGTAATGGATAAACAACATCAAATGACATTGAATCTATATTTGGTAATTGCATTACAAAAGAGCATACAATAACTAAATCAGTTGACTCTACAAATGCAGCAAACTGTGGATTTTGTTCTCTACTTTGAAACTTGATAGTAATGGGTGTCAAATCTTTCCAGCATTGTTCAAGAACATCTGAAATACCATTATTAATTACTTCAATTATTTTCTCTTCTGTTGCCGTAAATTCTGTTCTAGACGCATCATTGACTTCAAGTTTTCCACCGTATCTGCTACTTGTACACAAACTAACAAACGATGGAGGAAGGACCGTCAACATTGAACCTCTTAGTTCATCAATTCTATTATTTGTTAGACTCATAAATGCGTCTAATCCTGAACTGTATTCTTCAAAGGATTTTACTTCAGGTGGGAAAGAACTAATTCTAGGTTGTACTCTAAGTAGAGGCAAAAACACTCCTCTAACTGTTCTAGCAAATCTCTCATTAATTAATCTCAAAGCGTAATAATCGCCGAGTAATGACAAATCATCGGATCCAAAATTAAATTTTTTATATTCAACTTCAACTCCGTCCCTGACAGAAGTTGAGGCACTAAGATCACCAGACTTTAGGCCATCCATTAATGCGTTTACTTCGTCACTAGATAATTTTCTTGATGGTTCACTCATAAACTTAATTTACTTATTGTACAACAAATGAGGTGAAATGTACATTTTCAATTCCACCAAATCCTTCAACTTTAACTAAAACCTCATTAATTCCTTCTTTTAATGCCTCCGCAAGATTATATTTTCCATCTTTACCAGCAATATCCTCGGATGAGAATTCTGACATTATAGTTAGTATTTCTGATCTTAATGCTAATTGATGGCTTTCAACATTCACCATAACTTGTTCATCATATTGAGTTGAAACCCCAACTGACAATTGAAGGAATTTTTTGGAGCCTTTTAAATTCGCTGTAAAGTTTCCTGGAAACTCATAATATGTTGTCGTGAATATTTCTTCCTCAGGAGTAATTTTTGGTATTTTTTTTGGTCCAGTTGGACAGTTACCTTCTTCATCTTTTTCCTCTTCTGTACATTCTTCAGCTAGTTCTTCTTCATTTTTTTTATTATCATTTTCTTCTTTTTCAGGATTTTCTTTTTTTTCTATAATTTTTGATATTTCAGCAGAAGGATCAGTATCATCTCCACCTCCTAAGAAAATACCTAAACCTATACCTAAACCTAGAAGTACTACACCACCCACTATCATTAAAATTAATTTTAATGGGGATTTTTTTTCATTTTCTTGATTATTCTCTTCTGCCATTTTTTTCTCCTTAATACAATAGATTAATTAAGCATTTACATCAATATTATGATTACTAATTTTATTAACTTCAGAATCGCTTGCTTCTTTTTTGTTTTTCAGATT
This sequence comes from Pelagibacteraceae bacterium TMED65, assembly GCA_002167215.1. Next base: position 22,433 of record NHDS01000036.1, on the reverse strand, counting down.
TTCTTGAGACACTAAATTATCTTTTTTATTATTTCCATTAAAGTTACTATTCTGATGACCATCGTTGTTAAATAAGCTTGAAAACGATTTACTTTCTTTTTCAATTATCTCCGTAAAACGAGGAAGGTTTTCGTTAAGGATATTTACTACTTCCTGATTTTCTGAACTAATATTAATAAAGGTTTTATTATTTTTGAGTGACACCTCTAGATTTAGTTTCCCAAGGTTGTGTGGTTTTAGTTCAATTTCTAATTTATTAATTCCATTTTTTAAAGAGTTTTTAACAATTTGAGAAAACTTCTCACCCCAACTACTTTCTAATAAATTCAAAAATTCTTTTCCATTTTGATTAGAGAATGTTTGTTTATTTTCTGAAAGTTTTAATTCATTTTTTTCTACCGTTTCTTTTTTCACTGAAATTTTATTTTCTCTGGGATTTTGTATTTTTTGAACTAAGTTGCTATCAGTTTTTATTAAACTCTTATTCTCGTTTATTGAAAGATTTAAATTCTCATTAGTGTTTTTAATAGTCTTGCTAAGTTGTTTATTTTTCTTTTTAGTTTTTTTTTCAATTAGGCTTGAATTTTGAATAACATTTAGATTTTTATTAATTTTTTCTTTTTCAAAGGGTTCTTGTTTCTTTTGACTTGTTAGGGAATCAAAATTATTTGTTTTGTTAGATTCGAAAAAATTATCTAGTTTCTCTGGTTTAAATTTACTTTCTGTGGATTTTTTCTTTTCAACTTTCAAAATTATATTTTCTGATAACTTGAAATCTTTTTCACTTTCATTTTTTTGATTTGTCATTTCGTTAAAGTTTTTTTCATTTTGTGAGGTTGATTTTGTTATTTTTTTCTTAATACCGTCAATATTAATGTTTAATTGATTTATTGTTTTTGGATTGTCATTTGCCTCCGGTTGAGATGCAGAATCGTCAATTCCAAATTCTTTGTAAAATATTTTGATGAGAGATTTAGCTAATTCTAATTCGTTATCGGTGTTAAAAGATTCCGATGGATTTGATTGTTCTTTTATTTGATTTGGTATAACTGACAATTCATCTGTTGTTTTGTCAGTTGGTTCGACCATTATATTTTTGAGAAGATTCTTTTCTTCATTATTTTCAACGTTTGAATTCATTAACGCAAAAAGTTCGGCAAATAGTTCATCATTTTGTTCTAATGAACTTTTTGAAGAGAGTATTTTAAACTTTTCAGTTAAATTATTATTTATTGCAACCATAACTGCCTTTTTTTATGCAGATTCTGCAATAATAGTGCCACTACTAGAAAGGAACTTGATTTTTAGGTCTAATATAATTGTCTTTTTTCATATCTAGAAGTTTTTCTTTTTTTAAATCTGTTAGTTTTTTTTTTTCTCTTATTTTTTGCTTTTGTTTATCAATCTTTCCAATCTCAGAGAGATTATAGTTAATTTCATTTTGCAAATGAGCTGCTCTATTGGAAGAAATTTCTAACTTATTCATCAAACTTTGTCTAAAATTTGCATTAACTTTCAAATCTAAACCATATGATTCTCCTACTTTATTAAGGTCTGTGGAATCTATCATTTCATTGAGAGTTTCTCTTACTAGTTGAACTTTATTTTTTTCAATATTAAGAGTACTTAAATTATGAAGTAATTTATTTTTTTTTACTTTTTTAAGAACTAAAAAAGTATCGTATTTATTTTTTTTCATTTAGTTAATGTTGTTTAAGCTTTCGTAGCTATTTTTAAATTCCGATTTTATTTTATAATTTTGTTTAATTAACTCGCAAATTTTGGGCCAATTATTCAATGCACTGTCAATATCAGCATTTTGGCCTTGGTTATAACCTCCCATTAAAACAAGATCTTTATTTTCCTGATATATAGAATATAGCTTCTTCACGTTTTCAGATTTATTTTGATGTTCATCCGAAACTATTGAATTCATTACTCTGCTAAGCGAGTGGTTTAGGTCTATTGCGGGGAAAATTCCTAATTGAGCGAGTTCTCTTGATAGTACTATATGACCATCTAAAATTGCTCTTGCTGTATCAACTACCGGATCATTAGTATCATCAGAGTCAGCAAGAATAGTGTAAAAGCTAGTTATTGTTCCTTCATCTTTAGACCCGGCACCGGTTCTTTCAATTAGGTTTGGAATCATGGAAATAACTGATGGAGGATAGCCTTTTGATGTTGGTTGTTCACCGAGTGCCAATCCAACCTCTCTTTTTGCATGAGCAATTCTTGTAAGAGAATCCATTATCAGTAAAACGTTTTTTCCTTTTGACCTGAAATATTCTGCAATTGACGTTGCTCTTTCAGCACCTTTTATTCTTAAAAGTGGTGATTTGTCAGCTGGAACGGCAACAGTAACTGTTCTTTTTCTAGAGTCATCATTTAAAATTTCTGATATAAAATTACCTAACTCTCTCCCTCTTTCTCCAATTAATGCTACAACTACAACATCAGCATTTGTAAATTTAGTCATCATTCCCAGTAAAATAGATTTCCCTACACCAGAGCCTGCAATAATACCTAATCTTTGGCCTCTACCAACTGTAAATAGAGAGTTGATTGCTCTTATACCGACATCTAATACTTCATTAATAGGCTTTCTATTCATGGGATTAATATTTTTTCCATTTATAGGCCAGAGTTCATTTAATCCAATATTTTTTTCACCCCCATCTATTGGCTTTCCAAATGCGTCAATAACTCTACCTAGAAGATTTTGACCTACCGCAACATCATTAGACGAATTTAAAACTTTAATTTTAGACCCTAGAATGATGTTTGCATTAAGTTCGTGAACAGCAATTATATTTTTTTTTTCTTTAAAACCTATTATTTCTCCTGTTACATAAGATTTGTCATTGCATTCAATTTCGCAAACTGTTCCAATCGGGGAGGGGAATGAATCACATTCAATGACTTTTCCGTCAAATTTTGAGGTTTTACTTGTATAAAATCTGTTATTGCTAACACGATGTTTTTCAGTGTTTCTTAATATATTTTCTGCAATTAACATTTCGTTTATTTTTTTTGATCAGTTGATTGATAATCTGTTGTTTGATCTAAGTTTTCGAAATTTAAATCAAGATCATTAGACTCAGAAAAATTAATTTTATTAGAGACGATATCCCCTAAGTTAATTGAACCAGATTTTATTCTAAGATCACCTCTTTTAAGATTAGGGTCAGGTTGTAATTTGAAGGATATGGTAATATTATTTTCCTTATTATAATTATTAATTGCATCTAAATCTTTTTGGTTAAGGTAAATCTCCACTTCTTTAANTGATGTTTCAATTGANTCTACAAGCTCTTTTATTCTGTTTTGGAAAAATTCATTTTTATTATCAATTTCATAACCTAAAACTTCTGTCGTAATTTTAGAAATTAGTTTATTNATTGATTGATTTAACCTAGANGAAAAATCAGGTGTAACAGANAAAATATTATCAGTGGTTTTTTTGAATGTTACAGCTAAAGCTTTATCCCCTTTCTGNAATTCTTCNGTAGTTTTTTTTACACCTAGTTTATAACCATTATTATAATATTGTTTAGCNTAATCGTTGGCTAATTTCTTAGCTTCAGCTTCTGTATATTTTTTTTCATCCTCTGGNTTTTTANTNTCAACTTCTTCNTCTATAATTTCTTCACTTTTTGATTCTNTTTTGTTGTCNATTTNATTATTTTTNTGNTCCTCAAAATCTTTATTCTTCTCNGCAAGAATAGTTGGAGTAACTTTTTTGAATAGATTTGTTATTGTTGAAGAAATTTCCGANTCTTTGANAAANTCTTTATTGCTTTTATTCAACAAACTTACTATTTCTTCAGTGCTTAANGCNNCAGAAANTTTTTCTTTTTTATTGTTTTCATCAGTACGTTCAAGGTTGTCNTTCAAAGGCATCATACAAAGTCATCTCCGCCTCTTCCAGCAAGAACAATTGTACCTTCATCAGACATNGTCCTTGCTACGTTAATAATGGCTTTTTGAGCCTCNTGCACTTCTGTTAATCTCAGAGGTCCAAGCACCTCCATTTCGTCCCTGATGTTTGCAGAGGCTCTTTGAGACATACAAGAAAAAATTTTGTCTTTCAACTCATCCTCTGTTCCTTTCAGTGCTATTATTAAGATTTCTTGATCAACATTTCTCAGTAACGTCTGCATGCTTCTGTCATCCATCAAAATTAGTGTATCAAAAGTAAACATACTTTCTTGAATTTCTTTTGCTAGATTTCTATCTTTCTCGCCAAGAGTTTTCATNATTCTTTGTTCCATATTTTGCTTGGTAAAATTCATTATTGAAGCAGCATCTTTAATACCGCCAACTGATGAAGCTCTAAGAGATGTATTTGTTTTAAATTTTAATTGCATTACTCTTTCNAATTCTGCAAGTGCATCAGGTTGAACTGTTTCTAACGTTGCAATTCTGTGNATTATATCTGACTGGGTTTCTTCAGGTAATAAAGTAAGAACNTCAGCTGCAACNCCTGCCTCTAGATAAGANATTATTAATGCCATGATTTGTGGATGTTCATCAGAAATAAGTTCAGCTACAGATCTAGCATCCATCCAATCTAGTATTTCAATTGGTTTGTCACTTTCGGTTGGAGTGATTCTTCCAAGAACTGATTGTGCTTTATTTTCACCCAGTGCTTTCGTCATTACATTTCTTATATANTTNGTGGATCCCATACCCAAATCGGTTTGTGTTTTGATAATTGCAAGAAATTCGTCCAGGACTCTGTTGACCGTATCTTGATCTAAACCTTGAACATTATACATTTCTTTNCCTAATTGTTGTACTTCNTTNGGTCCTAANTTCTTTAAAATTTCNGATGCTTCTTCCTCACCTAACAACATCATAAGAATGGCACATTTTTGGGTACTAGTNAGTTGTTCGTATTGTGATTTTTCTTCTTCTTCTTTATTTTCTTCTTTAACTTTTTCTGCCATTTTTTACTCCTAAATTAGTATTATTATACATCTTTTTTCATTAGTTGTCTGAAGACATTAGAAACTTTNCCAGCTTCATCTCCTACGATCATTCTTATAACTGCAACTTTATCGTCATAAGTATTNGCTGTATCAAGCATATCTGCTGAAATNGTAGATTTTTTAGGTTTAAGTTTGGCTTTGATATCCTCTAAAGATTCCCCTTCTTGTACTTGGACTTCGTCTTCAGCNTCTTCAGCCTCTAAATCAGCTTCCGATGCCCCAGCAACTCCACCTCCCACTCCTGCTGAAGGAACTAGGATTCTATTTAATAGTGGTTTTAGAGCNCCAAAAGTTACTATTGCTAATATTAAGACCGTAGACAACTGTCCAACCATATTTTGAAACCAGGATTCTTCATACCATTTTTTTGTAATAACATCCATTTCTTGAATAAAATCTCCGCTTGTTACAACAATAGAATCTTCACGATCTTCATTGAAACCAACAGCNTCTTTAACTAAAGAAGTTNTTTTTTCTTTATCTTCATCACTTAATGGTTGTGAAACAGTACCTTCTGGAGTTTCAACAATTTTATTTTTAACTAAAACTGCAGTTTTTACTTTTTTAATTTTTCCAATTTGACCAACCGTTGTACTTAGTTTTTTACTTACTTCATAGTTTTTTACATTGCTTGAAGATCTCTGTTTAAATTCAGCTGCACTTCCTGTTTCAGGGGCATCAACTTGTAGATCAGCTGCAAGAGGAGCTTGATTGGCAACTGCACCTGGAATTCCTCTAGCCGGTCTATCTGTAGATTCGTCCTGACTGTTTTGTTCACTTCTTGTTGAGATGCTTTCTGGATCAAAAATTTCTTCAGTTGTCTGATTGCTAGTAAAATCCATTTCGACATTTACTTGTGCTGTCAAATTTCCAGCACCTACTATTGGAGAAACTAATGATAAAATTCTCTGTCTGTAAATTGATTCAATTTTAACTCTATGAGCAAGTTGTTTTTCAGTCATTGCCAAATTTGGGTCATCTTCAGGTTTTGATAAAAGGGATCCATACTGATCTACAACTGTTACATTGTCTGAGGTCATATTAGGAATAGAGGATGAAACAATGTGTACTATTGAACGTATTTGTTCTAGACCAAGCGCTCTTCCATCGGCTAGTTTTACAAAAACCGAGGCTGTTGGAGGAGAGGAGTCTCTTACAAAGACAGATTTTTCTGGGATTGCTAAATGCACTCTAGCGCCTACAATGTTAGCTATTTCATTTATTGATCTTGCTAGCTCTATCTCTTGAGTTTGTTTCATCTTCATAAATTCTACTGACCTACTTGTTCCCATTGGGATTTTTTCCAATACATCATAGCCCTGTGGTACAGAGCTTGGAAGTCCTTCGGCTGCTAGCTTCATCTTTGCTTCATAGTATTCAGGAGAAGGAACTAAAATTTCACCTGTTGTTCTGTCAATTGACACATCGATTCCATTAGCTCTAAGCACATCCATAACTCTTGACTTTTCATGTTCAGGAAGTGCAGAAAAGAGAGTTGTTCTTGATGGCTCTCTAAATGATATAAAAAAAACTAAACCTATGAAAATTACAAATAAAGTTATCATCACAGGAATGGATCTCTGAACTGCTGGCTCGTTTGAAAATTTCTTAATTTTTTCTAGAGAATTTCCTACGTTTGCCAAAAATCCTTGATTGGTTATTTGAGTTTTTGCTATTTCAGCAGTTTGAATATCTTCAGCCATAATGTTATCCTTTTAATTTATACGGGCATGTTCATAATATCTTTATATGCGCTTAAAACCTTGTTTCTGACATTAAGAGTCATTTGAAAACCTAAACTTGATAATTGTTGTTGAATCATTACTTTAGTTAGGTCATTTTCCAGTCCAAGTTCAAAGTTTTTTGTAAGTTCAGCACTTTGTTTTTGTGTGTCTGATACTTCCTGAATTGCAGATTTAATATTATCCAAAAATCCTCCGTCTTGAGATTCAACTATTTTCGGAGATANATTAGCAACNTCTTCTTGAATATTCTTAATTTGAGTTTGGTTGTTTGGTGTTGTAAGTGTTGGTTTTAAATTTGTAAGATTTGGTTTCATTTTTTCTCCTTCAATTAAGCNTGCATTAACTTATTTTCTGATAAGTTTTCTTGAATATTATTGTAAAAATTACTTTGCTTGGAGACATCAATCATAATATCTTTTTCTCCAATAATATTATTTTCGCAGAGAACAAGTGCCCTTTGAAGAACATTTTCAAGTTCTCTAACATTACCTGGCCAACTATATTCTCTTAAAATTTGCTGAGCCTTAACATTTAAGTATGGTAAAATAGAGTTTTCAGTGTGTCTGTTTAATAATGCAATACTTATTGGTAAAATATCGTCAGGTCTATCTGATAGATTATGTGTTTCGATAGGAAAAACATTCAGTCTATAGTAAAGATCTTCTCTAAATTTTTTTTCTTTCACTTCGACCAACATATCTCTATTTGTAGTAGCAATNACTCTTACATTAACATCGATATCTCTTTGNCCTCCNATTGGTGTAACNTTTTTTTCTTGGAGAACTCTTAAAAGTTTNGCTTGAAGNGATAATGGCATTTCTGAAATTTCATCTAACAATAATGTTCCAGTATCAGCNGCNCTAAATATTCCCTTATTTGCAGANGATGCTCCNGTAAANGCTCCCTTTTCATGNCCAAACAACATAGCNTCAAGCATATTTTCNGGAATAGCTGCACAGTTTATTGCAATAAATGGTTTCTCTGACCTNTCTGATTTNTTNTGTATTAGATTAGATATTACTTCTTTTCCAGTCCCNGTNGGTCCATGAATAAATACAGTAACATCTGTTTTNGCAACNTTTTCTACCATNTTTACTAGACAAATTGTTTTTTTATCTGAGAAGCTATATTTTTCAGTTGATATTGTTTGAAAAATTATCTCTTTGATCACTTCATCAATGATTTTAAACGATAATTTGATGTAAGCTCCACCCATATCTTTTGATAGAGAGTAACCATTTTCATTATTTGAATTTAATACTATTATTTTTGTNCAACCAATATTTCTGGCAATTTTAAGAATTTCGGATTTACCTCCTTTTTTCTCTTCAAATTTTTGATGAATTAAGATTGTGGATTTGGATGATTCTAAGTTATTTANATCTTCATTGTCGATTAATTTTACCCCTGAACCTTTTCCTGAAAAAAAATTACTTATTTCTTCACAATTTTCAAAACAATCTTTAATTATATATATTTCCTTCATTCTAATTCCTTTTTNTTTCTAATGGNATTCTAAAAGCAAAAACATTGCCAAATAATTTAAGAATCTTTATTTTTTTTTTATTTATCAATATTTTCAATAACTTAAAGGGTTTATTTTTTTTATATATATTTTAAAATTTGATTATTGTCATTTTTCTGACATTATGAAGTTCATTTAATTTTTAAAATGTCAGATATTATTAAAGGACAATGTGATGCAACACTTCAACTGAAAAAGTTGGTTAGTATGGTTGCCAAATCAAATTCTACAGTTTTATTAAGAGGGGAAACTGGATGCGGTAAAGATGTTGTCGCAAAAGCAATTCACGATTTTTCAGAGAGATCAGGTAGCTTAATCAACGTAAATTGCGCTGCCATACCTTCAGAATTACTAGAATCTGAGTTGTTTGGNCATGAAAAAGGTGCATTTACAGGAGCCGATTCCAAAAGAGAGGGGCGNTTTGAAGCCTCTGATAACGGGACTCTTTTTTTAGATGAAATTGGAGACATGCCATTACCTCTGCAGGCTAAATTACTGAGAGCAATTGAAACTAGAAAAATACAAAGAGTTGGTGGCAGAAATGAAATCGATCTTAATTTAAGATTAATTTGTGCTACGCATCAAAATATTGAAAAAAAAATNGATGAAGGACATTTTAGGGCAGATTTGTTTTATAGAATAAATGTTTTCCCTATNGAAATTCCCTCTTTATCTGAGCGAAGAGAAGATATTCCGATTCTNGTAGAACATATTTTAGGAGAGTTNGAAAAGATGGGTTCATTAATTCCTAAGATTGATCCTTCAGCAATTAAAGCTCTTCAAGAGTATATTTGGCCNGGAAATGTAAGAGAACTTCGCAATGTNATTGANCGNGCAACAATAATNTTTCCTNAGCAAATTATATCATCAAAGAATATNAAGGAAAACTTANTAAAAATTAATTTACCAGANNATCAAGGNGAAAAAGACATTTTATGGGAAATGACNTCAGAGCTTTCTGAAGTAAAAGAAATAAAAAACGAGAAATCAAGTTTTATTCCTCATCCGAATGACTATAAAAAATGGTTTGAAATGATTGATAAAATAGATATGAGACGTCACCTTAGTGAGGTGGAGTTGATACTTATAGAGGGTGCTTTAAAAAAAAATAATGGTTCTGTAACTGAGGCTTCCAAGTGTTTAAAAATAAACAGAACAACTTTAATTGAAAAAATGAAAAAATATTCAATACCCAGATTAGGTGGTGATTAAGTACCTAGGTGCTTAATGTTTTTTTTTTTTGCGATTTTCATTTGTCTTTGTCTTTCCTTATAACGATTTCTTTGAACCTCTGACTTAACTTTAAAGCATTTGGGACATGACACACCTGATTCATAAAATGATGATTTCATTTCTTCTTTAGTTATTGCGGATCTACAAGCAAAACATTGTGAGTAACTTCCCTTTTCTAAATTTTCATTTAGTGTGACTCTTTCATCAAAAACGAAACATTCTCCCTTCCATAATTTATTTTTATTTTTGGTTTTATTAAGATACTCAATGATTCCACCATGCAATTGATAAACATCTGTTAAACCCAAATTTATCATGTAACTACTAGCCTTTTCACATCTAATACCACCCGTACAAAAAACTCCGATTTTTTTATTCCTTAACATTCTTTTATTTTTTTTTATCCAGTTTGGAAAATCACGAAAGTTTTTAGTTCTAGTTTTTAATGATTTTTTAAAAGTTCCTACCTCAGACTCATAAGAATTTCTTGTATCAATTATAAGTGAATCTTTCATATTGATTAAATTATCCCAGGAATCAGGATTTAAATATTTGCCAGACTTCTTTTTGGGGTCGATATTCTCCTCACCCATTGTTACTATTTCCTTTTTCAATTTGAATTTTAATCTTAAAAAAGAATGATGGTCGGTATTTTGAGTTTTGTAATTAATATTCGAGCTAATTGTTTTATCTAACAATTCACAAATATTTTTGAATTCGTTTGATTTGACTGAGAATGATCCATTTACGCCTTCTACACCAAGTATGAATGTACCTTTAATATTAAATTTATTTAATTTTCTTTTTAAAAAAATTATTTTTTCATCAACATCACTGAGATGGACAAATTTATAAAAGCTGGATACTATAAAGTTTTTTTTATGCATGATTTATTTCTTCAGAATTTTTTTAAAACATTTGTTGCGATAGACCCAATTTCTTTAATACCTATTTTATCAGTAATAACACAGGGATTAAACACAAAAAAAACATTTAGACTCGCCACTTTTGTTTTTTTAATAACCTCGTCTGTTCTTATTTTTTTTTCGTTTTACGGAAATATTTTTTTAAACTTCATGGGAATTTCAGTAGGATCATTCCAAATAGTTGGCGGTTGTTTTCTTTTAATAATTTCATACGAAATGGTTTTTGAGAAAAGAGTAAAAAGAAAAAAATCTCTGGCTTCAGAATTAATAGATGATCAAGAAATTAATAATTTAGCAGTTTTCCCTATATCTATACCATTGGTAGCAGGACCTTCAGCAATAACTTTATCAGTTTTAATTTCAAAAAATATTAACTTTTCATTATCCAGTGTTTATACTCAAATATTACCTCTTATATTGACTTTGTTCATAACTTCATTAATTATTATTTTTTCAAACTTTTTTGTAAAAATTTTTAATAAAACTGTTATGAATGTTCTTCAAAAGGTTTTTGGTTTAATTCTTGGGGCACTAGCAGTAGAGTATATTATTTTGGGAAGTGCTAATATTATATGAATGTAAAATCTCCTTGCATTGATAAATGCAAATTAAATGAAGAAAACAATCTCTGTATTGGTTGCCACAGGACTGTAGAGGAAATTGCTGAATGGAATTCATATAATAATGAAAAAAAAAAAGATGTTCTAAAATTATTGAAGTTAAGGAAATTTGGATCCTTATGTTTTATTGTTTTATCATTATTATGTTCCAATGCTTTATCTTCTGCTAAGTGGACGGGCAAATGGCTTGCCCTGGATCAGTGGCAATCTGAATTCCATATTGTTATAAAGAAAGATGGAACTTCAACTACAGATTATGGATCTGGAGATGAGGGGAATTGGCTAATCGTGGACGGTAATCTCAGGATTAAATGGCGCTCTGGTAAAGAGGATTATATATTTAGTGGCGTGATGGGATATCAAAGACTTTCTAAAGATAAAAATGGAAGCTATACAAGTGGTTTACGCAAGCTACTTGACTAACTTTAAATATGGTTTATTCAGATGATTTATTATTTTTCCCAGACTTTTCGAACTTGCTATAACATTATTTTGTGAGGACACAGTAAACAAACCTTCTTTCTTAAAATTTTTCTTAATTTCAAGACAAGGGCCGAGTTTAAATGATCTATGGATAGCAAAAGTTGCACAAGTTTTTTGAAAACTTATAGAATAGTCTTTCCATTCTCCTATTGTTATTTTTTTTGAATATAATTCCATAATTTGATGGATTTCTTCTTTTTTAAATCTAATTAATTTTGACTTCTTTAAATTATTCATAATTATAAAATTGAAATTTTAATTTGATAGAATATAAATACATTAAATATATGATATTAGAGAAAAAAGGAAAATAAACAAAAAAATGAGTGAAGAGTTTATCAGAGAGGTTGACGAAGATCTCAAAGAAGAAAAAAGACTAAAGTTTTGGAAAAGAATATTGCCTTATGTAGTAAGCATTTCATTAGGAATCATACTTAGTACATCGGGCTTTGTTTTGTGGGACAACCACACACAAAATGTAAAGCAGAACCTTGGAGATGACTTTACTGCTGCTGTGGAACTGGCAAAAGATGAAGATATAGATGCGGCTCTTCTGGCTCTAGATAGAATTGTAGAAAAAGGTTCGGATGGATATATTACAATGGCAAAAATGAAGAAAGCTTCTCTTCTTATTGATAAAGGTGAGTTGGAAGAAGGCTTAGAAATCTATTTAGATCTTGAAAGAAATGCAGTTGATCAATCCTTCAGAGATATCGCCACCATATTGTTTGTTATAAATTCTCTTGATACTGAAGAACCGCAGAAACTATTAAATAAATTAAAACCGTTGGAGGATAGTTTGATATGGAAATCTTCGGCTTTGGAATTAAAAGCCTTTGTTTATTTAAAATTAAATGAAAAAGAGAAAGCTCGTCAAACTTTCGAATCAATTATCCAAATGCCAAATAAGCCATCAACTTTAGGTTTAAGAGCTAAAAATATGTATGACTTTTTAGGAAAAAAATAAATTGTTGGGAAAAATTGTAATTACCGTTTTATTACTTTCTACTTTTACTTCATGCTCTTGGTTTGATGAAGAGGAGGAAATTTTACCGGGAAAAAGACAAGCAGTATTTGAATTTGACAATGATATAATTTTAAAATCTAACGAAAAAATATTTATTGGAGATAGTGTTGCAACAGAAAACTGGAGTCAACAGTATCAAAACGAAAGAAATCATTTATTTCATTTTAAAAGTAAGAAAAGTTTAAAATTAATAAAAAGACTGAAGTTAAAGGACATTGCATTTGATAAAATTGATGACGTCACAATACCAGTTTTCAGCAAAGATAAGGTTTTCTACGCTGACAATGATTATAATATTTATTCAATGAATATTGATAACGGGAAAAAAAATTGGAAAACTCAATTAAAAAAAGAAAAAGATGAAAAACTTCCATTTATTGGAGGTTTTGCTCTTTATGATAATTCACTGATAATTACAACAGGCCTTGGAAACGTTTATTTAATTAATTCAATAAATGGGGAAATATTGTGGTTTAAAAATTTTTTGGTACAATTTTCTCGACCACCGTTAGTTCAAAATGATAAAATTTATGTTGTTTCAGACGATAATCAAACATTTACTTTAAATTTAACTGATGGAAATTTAATATGGACACACTCCGGAAATTTAGAAGAAGTTTCAATTATTGGAGGATCAAAACCAGTAATACATAACAATATTCTAATAGTATCTTATTCTTCAGGGGAAATTTATGCCTTAAATGCAAGTGATGGAACATTACTTTGGTTTGACAACATTACATCAGGTAATTTTTTTAATAAATCTTCATTAAATGACATCCAATCACCAATATCAATTGTGGAAAATAGGGTTTTTGTTCCAACCTTTTCTGATAAATTTATCGCTTACGACTTGTCGAACGGAAGTGAATTGTGGAACGTTAAGTTATCCTCAATAAACCCAATTGTTATTTCCGGAAAATCAATTTATATAATTGATACTACAGGAAGATTATTGTGCATAGATAAAAATGTAGGAAAACTTTTGTGGGCAGTTCAATTAAAGATATCTGAGAAAGGAGAAGAAATATCCTGGTATGGACCACTGCTAACTTCAAACAAACTAATTTTAGGGAGTTCCAATGGTTTAGTTCTTTCAATTTCTCCATTTACTGGAAAACTTCTCAGCAAAGTTAATTTTTCAGAGGAACTAGTCGCTAATCCAATTCAAATTGGTGAAGAGATTATTTTAATTTCTAAGGAAGGAACACTTTTTATTTTAGGTTAAAATGTCAACGAAAGTCGTAATTTTAGGAAAACCAAATGTTGGAAAATCATCATTGTTTAACGTTTTTTTAAAAAAAAATATTGCTATTGTCCATGATTTACCTGGTCTAACTAGGGATATTAGAAAAAAAAAGTTAAAACTTTGGGATAAAGAATGTGAATTGTTTGATACACCAGGGCTAAAAGATGCTGGTAACGATTTAGAAAAAGATATTATAAAATCAACCCTTCATTATGCAAATTATGCTGATCTGATAATTTTAGTTTTTGATGGAAAATCTGAACTTACAGGGCTTGATTTGGATATTATGCAAACCGTAAGAAAACTTAATAAAAAAATTTTGATAGTGCTCAACAAAACGGAGGGGATTGTAAATGAGAATATAAAGGTAAGACTTCAAAAAAAAGGTTTTGGAAATGTTATTTTAATTTCAGCCAGCCATAATCAAAATATCGATCAATTAAAGTGGGTTATTTATGAGTGTTTAGAAGATTCTGGAACAAATAAAATTGAACAAGATAATCATGAGAAGCTATCTATTGCAATAATTGGTAAAACAAACACAGGCAAATCAACAATATTTAATTTAATAAACAATAAAAAGATATCCTTGACTGGTTCAGAACCTAATCTAACAAGAGATGCTGTTGAATCTATTACAAATTTGAAAGATGTTAATTTTAAAATCTTTGATACTGCAGGTTTTTCAAATAAAAATAAAGAAAAGGTCAATAAATTATCTACGGACCAAACTTTAAAAAAAATCAGATTAAGTAAATTGATACTTATGATTTTTGATATAAATAATTATTACGAAAAGATTAACTCAAAGATAGTAAGATTAATTTATAATGAAAATAGATGTATGATCATTTTAGTAAATAAAATTGACACTAATAAAGAATTTTCAAGAGAACAAACGCTAAAACATATAAAGGAACTAAACCCACAAATAAGAGATGTTCCAATTCTCTTTACTTCAGCAAAAAAGAATATTGGATTTAAAGATTTAGATCTCATAATAAAAAAACAAATACAAATTTGGGGAAAAAAAATTAAAACAAATGAATTAAATAAATGGTTAAATTTCATAATGAAAGAAAACCCACCACCTTTGAAAAGTGGAAACATTGTAAAATTGAAGTATATTTCTCAAATTAAAGTATCACCTCCAAAATTTAATATTTTTTCAAATTATCCCAATTCGTTGACTGATCATTACAAGAGATTTTTATCAAATAAACTAAAAAAAGATTTTAAATTAANTGGNCTTCCTATAAAAATTCTNTTTAAAAAAACAAATAATCCTTATGAAAAAGGTTAGTTTCCTTTTTTTTATATTTTTTTCATGTCTTTGCTATGCTAGAGATGGAAAAATNAAGATTATTGTTGAAAATTGTAAAGCTTGTCATAATTTAAATAANCATGTNAAAGAAATACCTTTTTTATATGATATATCTAAAGANGAATTNNTTGAGTTAATGTTAGGTTACAAAACTCAGAAAACNAATAATGTTATGCATAGAATATCAAAGGTTTTATCAAAAGATGATATTTTANATATNGCNGATTTAATTTATGACTAAAAACATTTCCAGAAGAAGATTTATTAAGAAGATTNTATTTGGGTTGACTTACTTTAATTTNTTGAACNTGTTTTTAATAAAAAGATNAAATGCAAAAAGNAAACCTAAAGTAGTGATTTTAGGAACAGGTATTGGAGGTGCTTCATGTCTTCAATATTTAAATAAAATGTCTGANNTAATTGATATAACNGTTATTGATAAAAATAATAAAATAAGAACGGGNCCTTTNTCNAACTTGGTAATAGGTGATATATTAAAGGAAGANGAAATAACATTTTCACTAAACAAGANTAGNTATAANAATGTNATTTTTNTTAACNAAGAGGTTAAATATATTGACTCTGATAACAAATTTATAAGTTTAACTAATGNTTTAAAAATTAGTTTTGATTTTCTTATTCTATCTCCTGGAATAAGTTANAAAAATAATATTATTAATGNTTTTAATNCATNAGATCAATCATATNTTCCACATTGCTGGGATGGCGATAGTGATATTAGTATGTTTAAGAAAAAATTATATGATCTNGAAAANAATTCNAAAATTATTATTACGTCNCCAGATTATCCATATAGATGCCCTCCNGCACCTTATGAAAGAGCTTCACTTATTGCTAATTACTTNAAAAGGAAAAAGATGAATGTNAAAATATTANTTTTGGATTCAAAAAATTCTTTTACAAAACAACAAAATTTTTTCAGGGAGTGGAACCTCAAATTTAGAAATACAATNGAGTGGGTTTCTAGAAAAAATGGGGGAAAAGTAGTNATNTANGATCATAANAATAATTTTGTAAAAAATGATCAAGGGCAAACTTTCAAAGCTAATTTTATTAATGTAATTCCTGACCAAAAAGCAGGNAAAGTAATATTTGATTCACGTTTATTGNCTGACAAAAAAGACTGGTGCTCAATTAATCCAGTAACCTTTGAATTAAAGAATTTTNAGGATATATATGTTGTTGGAGATTCAGTATATGCTTGGGATATGCCAAAATCAGGTTTTTCNGCAAATAGTCAAGCAAAGGTATTAACACTAAATTTGATNAATAGAATTNTGGAAAAAAAATATATTGATCCANTATTTTTAAATACTTGTTATAGCTTTTCAGATCATGAAAGAGCCTTCTCAATTTCAGCATGGTATAGATTAAATAANNNAAAAAACAAAATTNTTTCAACGGGAAGTAACGAAAGNTTNGTTCAATCTAGTAAATCTGATAGAAGAAAAGANGCAAAACATGCNTATGGTTGGTACAAAACCTTAGTAAANGATATTTTTCTCTAAANAATANTTCANTAAAAATTTATTGCTTACACAAANTTAAAATTTTATTAANAGTTTTCTCAAAACTGATTTCATCCAACTTTTTGTTATTNGAAAGTTTNGAACTCATTCCATCGTTAAATACTTCNGTTTCTANAAGATAAGTTTCNANTTTNAGATTTTTGTTCTCTTTNTTAAATATTTCTATTAAAGANTTCATNCCATTTTTGCATATACTAAAAGTATTATGATATTCTTTTCCTTTAGAGACTTCAGAATTTGTGATTGTTATTATTTTAGGTTTTTCCGATTTTCTTATTAAAGGTTCTAATTCTTTTAAAATTCGCCAATAAGAGGAAAAATTAATTTCTATAAGTTCATCCCACTCTTTATGAGATAGGTGTGTGAGAGGTTTTAATCCTNTAAATAGACCAATTAAATTAATTAGAATGTCTATTTTATGAAATCTCGATCCAATNANTTCAAGAAGACTTTGGTAGAATTCTTTATTTAAAACATTAGCCTGAAAAAGAGTTGCTTNCTTTTTCATNAGTTTGATNTCATTATCTAAATTTGTTAATTTTTTTCTCGATGTACCTTGTAATATTAGGTTTGTGTCTAATTTAGCAAGCTCAGTAGCAACTTTGTAGCCAATCAATCCAGTTGAACCAAAGATGATTCCATTTTTTCCTTTCATTGTATTCATTTTTTATTTAGTTGGTTCAATTAGTAATGATAATTGAGAAGGGGAAACACCCGCATCTTGATCGATTAACTTTACCGGATAATCTCCGCTAAAATAGTGATCAGTAAAAAGGGGATTTTTGGTATCTCTACCATTTTTAAATCCTAAAGCTTTATAAACCCCATTCAATGATATGAATTTTAGACTGTCTACCCCAATGTAATCTTTGATTTGAGTGATGGTATATTTTGATGCTAATAATTCTTCTTTTGTGGGAGTATCAATTCCGTAAAAACAAGGATATTTTACTGGTGGACTAGCAATTCGCATATGAATCTTCTTTACCCCACAATTTTTTAACATCTCCACAATCTTTATTGAAGTTGTACCTCTAACAACAGAATCATCAATTAGTGCAATATTTTTATTTTTAAATGATGATGTATTAGGATTGTGTTTAAGTCTTACTGAGAGGTTTCTTACTGTAGTTGAATCTTCTATAAACGTTCTGCCAGTGTAGTGGTTTCTAATAATTCCCAGTTCAAATGGTTTTTTAATTTTTTCAGCATAACCCAAAGCCGAAGCATTTCCAGAATCAGGAATTGGAATTACAATATCAATCAGTTTATTATCTCCTTTATTCTCCAATGCTAACTGATTTCCAATATTTTTTCTTACGTTATAAACATTTCTTCCTTCTAAAACACTATCTGGTCTAGAGAAATATATATATTCAAACAGACAAGGTCTTAAGCAAGTTTTTTTAAATGGTTTTATAGATTCCACAATGTTATTTTTTATAATAACTATTTCGCCAGGCTCTATATCCCTAATTAATTCGGCTCCAATAATATCTAGTCCACAACTCTCTGAACTTAAAATAAAAGATTCATTAAGTTTTCCAAGAACAAGGGGCCTTATTCCAAACGGATCTCTCACGCCAATCAATGAATCATGGGTGAGTAATACCAAAGAAAATGCACCTCTTATAGACTCCAAAGCATAAATCAATCTGTCAATTAGTTTTCCTTTATACGTAGAAATTAAGTGAAGAATAACTTCTGTATCAGAAGTTGACTGAAAAATAGCACCATTTTTAATAAGCTTTTCTTTTAGTTGGTTGGTATTTGTTAGATTTCCATTATGAGCAATAGCAATGCCACCTATATTAATCTCTGAAAATAAAGGCTGAACATTTTTTAGTGCAGACTCTCCGGTTGTTCCATACCGGTTGTGCCCAACAGAGATATTACCTGTTAATTTTAATAGAATATCTTTATTTGAAAAAACATCTGAAACTTGTCCCATACCCCGGTGTGCAAAAAACTTTTCTTTATTTGAAGTTACAATGCCAGCAGAATCTTGTCCCCTATGTTGCAATGCATGAAGTCCCAAAGCAGTTAATTGCGCAGCGTGATCGTGATTATATACGCCAAATACACCACATTCGTCTTTAGGTTTTGATTTTGGAAGGTAAAGATACACTTTATTCTAAATTATTTTCAATTATATTTTCAATATTTTTTCTACCAATATTGTCATAAATATTTTGTTCTGTTTCACTATTCTTTTTTAACTTTAATTTTGAGTCAATACTCTTTTCAAAAAGTAAATCAGACTTTTTTTTGATTTCATCCCTTAGCTTCTTCGAATATTTATTATCAATATTCATTAACTCTAGTATCATATTGTTAGTGATTTTTATGATAGGTATAATTTTTGAATTTTCAATCAAATCTATTTTTTTGCCTTGATAGAAATAGTCAAAGGTAAAAAAGCATAACCCCACCAAAACGTATCCTCGTGTAATTCCAAAGACGAAACCAAGACTTTTGTCAAGCAAACCAACGTAACTATCTTTGATATAACTAGAAAACTTTCTTGTTAAAAATGAAAAAACTATAAATATTACTAAAAAAGTAATTACATATGAAATTATATTAGAAATAAAAATATTATTTAAGATTTGGTTAATAATATTTACCAAACTATTTCCGTATAAATAGGAACCTAAAAATGAGATTATCCAGCCACTTATTGAGAGAATCTCAAGTGAAATACCTCGAAAAAATGCAAAACAGGCAGAAACTAATATAATTAATAAAATTAAAACGTCAAACATTGTAATTAATCTTTTCTCAATCTATACCTTTAATAAAATTATTTAAATTCACGTTAGTAGATTTATTAATTTTTTTTGCATAACCATACCACTCAATTTTCCCATCTTTCAAGAAAGCAACGTAATCTGCAAATTCATACACACTTTCCATGTCATGCGTAACAGTAATTGTTGTGATTTTTTTTTCTTTAACTAGATCTTTTATAAGAAGATTGATTTGCCTTGCAATAATTGGGTCTAAACCTGTTGTAGGTTCATCTAAAATCAAAATTTCAGGATCTTTAATTATAGCCCGAGCCAGACCAACTCTTTTTTGCATTCCAACAGATAATTCAGAAGGAAATTTACTAAGAATACTTTTTGGAAGACCGACTTCATCCAAATTTTTATTATAATTAATTTTTTCCTTTGCAAACTTCAAGTTCTCTAAAATAGTTAGGCTATCAAGAAGTGCAGAATTTTGAAAAAGGATACCAAAATTTGACATATATTTCATTTTATCATTCAAACTTAATTCTTTTATATTACTTGAATTTTCAAAAAGAATTTCACCAGTTTCATATTCCATCAGGCCTGTCAAACATCTTGTTAGTATTGACTTACCAGATCCGGATTCACCTATTATGGATAATGATTCTGATTGAAAGATATCTAGGTTAAGATCTTTTAGAATTACTTTTTTTTTAAAACTCTTATTGAGTTCTTTCACAGTAATTTTTAGTTTTCTCATAATTTAAAAAAGAATGAAGTAATTATATAATTCATCAAAAGGATTAGTATAGAGGATGATACAACTGAGTATGTAGTGGATTGCCCCACACCTTGAGCACCACCTCTTGCATTAAATCCATGGTAACAACCCATAAATGTTATTAAAAACCCAAAAACACTTGCTTTAACTAGACCGGAAAAAACATCGATAAATTGAACAAAATTGAATGTATTCTGAAGATACACTGTAGGATTGAAATTTAGAAGATTAACACATATTAAGTAACCTCCCATTACACCAATAATATCTCCAATAAAAACTAAAACTGGTAGAGAAATTATTCCAGCTAATATTCTTGGAATAATTAAATAATTATATGGGTTCGTTGAAAGTGTTTTTAATGCGTCAATTTGCTCAGTTACTTTCATAGTACCTATTTCAGCAGCAATAGCAGCACCGGATCTTCCTGCGACCATTAATCCGGCAAGAACTGGTGCTAGTTCTCTAGTTATGGATAAAACAACAACATTTGGAATTGCACTCTCAGCTGAGAACCTTGAAAATCCGGTATATGATTGAAGAGCTAAAACCATTCCAGTGAATATCGAAGTGAGTCCTACAACTGGGAGTGAATTAAATCCGATTTTAATACATTGTTTAAAAAATATTTGATGATAAAATTTTCCGATTATGGCAAATTTTAAGGAATCTAGAAAAAAGTTTACAATCTCTCCAATTGAATAAAAAAAGTTGAAAACAATAGAAAATACTTTATTTAAAAAATTCATTACTGTGATTTGAAAATTTTTGTTACGTAGACAATATATTGTTTTCAACTAGAAACCAATAATATTTAAATTTCTATAACAAATTTACCTTTAATTTTAGATTAATTTATTGCTGATGATTATTATCTGCTAAATCTGAAAATTTTGTCCAACTAGGGTTAAAATGAAGTTTTACTTTGGAGATTGGTCCATGCCTATGTTTTGCAATTATTGCCTCAGCTATATTATGAACTTTCTCCATTTTACTAGTCCAAACCTCGTGTTTGTCAGTTCCTTCTTGAGGTTCAGTTCGTGCTAAGTAATATTCCTCACGATACAGGAAAACCACTAAATCAGCGTCTTGTTCAATTGCTCCTGATTCTCTAAGGTCAGATAATTGTGGTCTTTTTTCTTCTCGATCTTCAACTTTCCTTGAAAGTTGTGACAGAGCTATGACTGGTATTTCTAATTCTTTGGCTATAGCTTTTAGACCCCTTGTTATATCTGAAATTTCCTGTACTCGGTTGTCATTAGATTTTGAATCACCATTTACTAACTGTAGATAATCTAATATCAAAAGATCTAAACCAAATTTTCTTTTAACTCTTCTTGCACGAGTCCTAATTGAAGAAATACTTAATGCTGGAGTATCGTCGATATAAAGATTAAGCTTTTTTAGTTCTTCACTGGAAATCATCAATTTGTTAAAGTCTGGTTTTGTTAAGTTGCCAGTTCTGATACTTTCTGATGAAATTTCAGCAAGCTCTCCAAGAAGTCTAGTCGCAAGTTGTTCAGATGACATTTCTAGTGAAAAAAAAAGAACATTTTTAATTTTTTTATTTTTGTTGTTATTATTTGAAATGTTTGAAGCAATATTTGTTGCAAATGCTGTTTTCCCCATTGAAGGCCTGCCTGCGATTATTATTAGATCAGATTTATGTAAACCTCCAATTTTTTTATCAAAATCTGACAGCCCTGTTTTTAATCCAATAACGTCATCGCTTTTTTTAAATGCTTTTTCGGCGTAATCTAAAGTTTTATACATAATATCTTCAAAATCTCTAGGTCCTGAGCTCACATCATTTTTGTTTGTTAAATTGAAAAGACTTTGCTCAGTTTTCTCAATTAAATTAATTGAATTATTATCATTATCAGTAGCGTATGAATCATTGATCAAGTCAGTTCCAAGATCTATTAATTTTCTTCTCATAAAAAGATCTTGAATTAATTCTCCATATTGTTTTGAATTAATAATACTTATGGTATTTTCACAGAGTTTAAGAAGATAACTCACACCACCATTTCTTTGAAACTCTTCATTTCCGTCAAGTTGTACTTTGATTGTGTTTATATCTGCTACTTGGTCATTGATGACCAGTTTTTTTATTGATTCAAATATTATTTTATTTATCTTACTTGAAAAAAATTCTGGTTCTAAAAGTTCTTCAATTTTTTCAAATGCTTGATTATTTGAAATAATGGCACCTAATAATGCTTGTTCAGCACCTAAGTT
>NHDS01000035.1 GCA_002167215.1 Pelagibacteraceae bacterium TMED65 | reverse complement strand
AGCTTTTGTATTTTCTAAAAAAGAAAAATGGGCTGATTTTTTTATTATTTCAAATTTATCTACTTTTAACAAGTACTGCGTTTTTAATTTATCAGATTCTTTGGCCCAATCACGACTCCCATAATAAAGTTTGACCGGCACACCAACCTTTTTATAAATATCTTTTATTACATTGTTTTTATTAAAGTGTGATAATACTTTTCTAAAATGATAAACATAACCTTCTTTTTTTAACGAAGTACATAACAAATTTAAATATTCATCAGATAGTTTGGTTTTATCGTAAAATCCACCTTTCATAATATTTTTTAATATAAATTTATTTTCTAGACTAGCAAATAAATTACCAATAAAGGGTAGTCCTACATGAAATAAAATAAATTTTGCAAAAAAATTACCTCTTTGAATACCCTCTCCAAAGTAAGAATCAAAATCATACGGGTTAAACATGAAAACTTTTGTGACAGTTTTTGGAAGCACATTTGATACACTAACTGCTAAAATTGCACCAATTGACTCTCCTGCTATAGTTAAAGTTTTAATTTTCATTTTTTTTATAAAACTAACTATTGATTTTGTAAAAAAATCAAGATTGTAATTTGTTTCTGTATTAATAGGAGAATCCCCGAAACCTGGAAGATCAATTGAGTATACTGTAAATTTATTTTTAAGTAATTCACCTAGTTTATCGGAATATTCCAGTCTATTTCTGAAAGTATGAAGCAATAAAATAGGTTTACCTTTTCCTATCTTTTTAAATCTAATATATGTTCCATCGTCTAAATTAAATTTTTCTAATTTCATTGGTTCTCCTTTAAAAATAAATTATTGGAATAGAATGCAAGTATATACACGAGTATATACATTTTAGTATTTATTCTTTTTTATAATTTTGTAAAGTATTGTATTAAATATTATGAAGAAACTTATTGAAATTAGTGAATTAGAAAAATGTCCATGCTTCAATCTAAGAACAATGGCCAGACAACTTACCAATAATTACAATAATTCCTTAAAAGTTATTGGTATTAATGCAACACAAATCCCTATCTTAGCACTTTTAAACATCTATAATCAGATTGAAATATCGAAAATTTCTGATCTATTAAATTTGGATCCTTCAACTATAAGAAGGAATTCATCTATTCTTATTAAAAAAAGATTTATAAAGATTGTTAAGAGGAATTTTAAAGGAAATACACTTACATTAACAGAAAAAGGTTACAACACATTAAAAAAAATATTACCCATTTGGAAAAAGTCTAATATTGAAGGTAAAAAATTGCTAAGAGATTATGTACAAGTTTTAAATAAAATTTAAAACTGACAACTAGAATAGATACATGAATTAGTCTAAACCCTTAGACATAGAAACTAATAAAGAATTTAATACTTGATATAAAAAATTATTAGTTATAATCTCTAATAAACGTTCAACCAATTTGGTCGGAAGTAGGTTTGAAACCGAAGGAACGCATCCGTCAGTCTCTTTCTACTTCGTCATTGAGTAAAAGATAATGTATAACGAAGTTTATAAAAATGAAAAAGTCAGAAAATTTTATGATAAGATTTATGACTGGGCTAAGTCCTTACCAGAGAATATAATCGTTAAGAAAAAAAATGAGGCTGAAAATCTATTTAAAAAGATTGGAATTACCTTTTCAGTATATAACAATTTTGATTCATCNGAAAGATTAATACCTTTTGATATGTTTCCAAGGATAATTTCNGGAACAGAGTGGAAAAAAATTAAAAAAGGAGTTNTTCAAAGAGCATTAGCTATTAATGCNTTTCTNAATGATATTTATAACTCTGGTGAAATTGTNAANGCTAATATAATGCCAGNAAACTTAATATACAAAAATCCAGCNTATGAAATAAAAATGGTTGGATTTACTGTCCCTAAAAGNATCTACAGTCCNATAATTGGCTCAGACATTGTAAGAATTAATGAAAATATATTTAAAGTTTTAGAAGATAATTGCAGAACNCCNTCAGGAGTTTCATATATGATTGAAAATAGAGAAATAATGATGAGAATGTTTCCAGAATTATTTGAAAAATTAAAAATTGAAACAGTNGAAGATTATCCAAGTTATTTATTAGATGCACTTAAAAGTCTAGCTCCAAGAAAATGTAANAAGGAACCAAAAGTTGTNATACTTACGCCTGGATCATTTAATAGCGCNTATTANGAGCATAGTTTTCTTGCTGATCTNATGGGNGTTGANCTTGTTCAAGGTCCAGATCTTTTCGTTGACGAATCAATAACATATATGAAAACAACAAGAGGGCCAGAAAAAATAGATATAATTTATAGAAGAATTGATGATAAATTTATTGATCCAATCACTTTTGATAGNTCTTCACTNATCGGANTTCCTGGACTATTTGATTCTTATAAGTCTGGTAATGTTAATATTTGTTCAGCTCCTGGATCAGGTATTGCNGACGACAAAGCAATTTATTCTTACCTACCTGAAATTATCAAATTTTACTTAGGTGAAGAACCAATACTNGAAAATGTAAAAACATGGAGATGCNGTGAAAAAAATGAAAAAAANTATGTTCTNAATAATTTNAATANATTGGTGGTTAAAGAGGTTCATGGCTCNGGGGGTTATGGTCTAATGATTGGAAGNAAATCTTCAAAAAGTGAAATTGAAATATTTAGAAAAAAAATTCTTTTAAATCCTGAAAACTATATAGCNCAACCANTTCTTGAATTATCANCAGTCCCTATTTTTGATAAAAATGAGTTGTCGCCAAGACATGTTGATCTTAGGCCCTTTTGTTTGGTTGGAGCAAAGAAAACAAAATTAGTCAATGGNGGATTGACNAGAGTAGCCTTAAANAAGGGTTCTTTAGTGGTAAACTCGTCTCAAGGTGGNGGAGTTAAGGATACTTGGGTGCTAAATGAATGATTTAATATGTTGAGTAGAACTGCAGAAAATTTATTTTGGTCAGCCAGNTACATNGAGCGAGCCGATTCACTAGCCAGNCTTTTAGAGGTTGGTTATAGNATTTCTTTGATTCCNAATACAGAAAAGGGNTATACNAATGAATGGGAATCAATTCTCGAAACNTCAGGAATAAAATATGAATATTTAAAAAAATATAAAACNGTATCAAANGAGCAAATTATTTTTTANTTACTTTTTGATNACGAAAATTCATCCTCTGTCAAAAACTGTATNACAGCAGCAAGAGAAAATATACGNATGGTNAGAACTGCTGTTACACTTGAAGTTTGGAATGCNGTCAATTCGGCNTATCACGAATTAGNCAAAAACCTGAAGGAAACTAAAAATATCTTAAAAGAGTTACCTGAAATAATTGAATGGATAAAAAAACAAGTGAATTTGATAAGAGGCACAATATTAAATACTCAACTTATAAATGATGGTTATGATTTTTTAATATTAGGAACNTATTTTGAAAGNGCNGACTTCACNGCNAGGATTATTAATGTTAAATATTTTATTTTACTTCCAAGCATAAACTATGTTGGAGGTGAAATTGANAATTTTCAATGGAGTTTAATGCTNAGGTCAATTTCGTCATTTAGAGCTTTTAAATGGGCATATGGAGGTCAAGAAATTACATATACCAAAATTATAGATTTTTTGATTCTAAANATGACTTGTCCAAGATCTTTAATTTTTTCAATAGAGAAAATTCATCATCATTTAGCNAGATTATCCAAATTTTACAAACAAAACTCTACTTCTAAAACAAAAGTACAATTAATGTATAAAAATCTTAAGAATTTAAATGCCAGTAAAATTTCAGATATTGGTTTACATGAATTTTTAAAATCTTTTATTGAGGAAATAAATTTTGTTTATAAAAAACTTGAACAAAAATATTTTTTTGGAATTGAAAAATGAAAATTAAAATTATTCACTCAACAACATATAGATACTCTTCGATTGTTCCAAAACTTACACAATGTTTAAAACTTTATCCATCATTATGCGATAATCAAGAGATCATAGAATGGAAAATATTATCAAGTAATGGAAAAATAGTAGAATCTCATACTGATGCACTAGGGCATAGAATACAGAACATTTTTATAAATAATTTTAGTGGAAAACTAAAAATTACTTCTAAAGGAATTTTAAAA
Organism: Pelagibacteraceae bacterium TMED65; assembly: GCA_002167215.1. The sequence continues at coordinate 48,802 of NHDS01000035.1, read as the reverse complement.
ACAAGAGATTTATCCGGTGTAATAAAAGGTTTAAAAGAGAAAGTTAATCCTCTTTGTTTTCTTAGAGAAACTGAGTTAACAAAACCATGTAAAAATATTGAAAAAATTTCAAAGGTAATAAAAATAAATAATAAAAACCAAATTGAATTTGCTCATAAACTAAATTTAATAGTTTCAAACTCTATTGATTACGTAAGCGGATCAACTACAAATTCTACGAGTTCAAGGGATGCGTTAAAACAAAAAAAAGGTGTTTGTCAAGACTTTGCACACATACTTATCAGTATTGCAAGGTTTAATAAACTTCCGGCTAGATATATTAATGGTTTTTTATTAGAAGAAACACTTTCAGGCGAAAATACTACACATGCATGGGTAGAAATATTTATTAAAGATTTAGGATGGGTAGCATTTGATCCATCTCATAAAAAATGTATCGATGATAGATACATAAGAATCAGTAGTGGTTTCGATTTTGAAGATGCGTCTACGATAAAAGGGGTTAAAACCAATTATAATGGTGATGAACTTTTAGATACAAAAGTAGATATAGAGAATTGTCAATAATTTTTATTAATTTTTGTTGATCAAGTGGTTGAGGGTATTTTAACTATTGACATCCATTACCACAAACAAACTTACAAATTGAACCTTGTCAAATTACTAAATAATATGAATAAGCTTATAGATAAGATAGTAATCCTTAGAATTTTATTACCAATTTAACTCAGACATTAAATTATATATTTTTAATAAATAAAAAGGTTGAGTGGCATTTAAATTGCTAACACCTAACTGTGGATGCAAATGATATAGAAAAAATAGAAACGATTAAATTTAAAGAATATCTGGATATTGGTGACGCTTACTATCAGAAGAATGATATTGATTCAGCAATTGAAAATTATTTCTATGCTCTTAAAATTAACAAGTCAAATTACAATTTATTAAGAAACATATACATCAAATTTTCTTCAGCAAGATTTTTAATTGCTAATAAAAAAGTAATGAAGGAAATTTGTTTATTTTTTCTAAATCAACAAAATATTTGTCATAGGTATGGTTTTAATAATTTTTTAAAATTTACAATTTATAATGAAAGTAAAGATTACATTAAAAACCGTAAGCTTGATAAATGTTATAAATTCAATGATAAATTAATTTCCATACTAAATGATGAAATCCTTCAACTCATTCTAAAAAAATGTTTGGTAATAGATTATGATTTAGAAGAATTCTTAACACTAATAAGAAAAAATTTATTAGAAATTTATACAAGCAAAGAAAAAAATATCATAAAAAAAATCTACAAATTTTTAATATGCTTAGCTGAGCAATGTTTTTTTAATGAATATATTTTCAAATCAACAAAAAAAGAAGACAAACTCTTATCAAAAATTGAACAAGATTTATATAAAAAAAGAATAATTGACGAATATGATCTTCTACTAATATCTCTTTACAAACCCATTGGATCCCTAAATTTTCTAAATAATCAATTAAGTTCATATCAATCTGAATCAATAGATTTTAATAATTATTTAAAATTTACTTTCCGTGATTCAAAATACGAATATCTTTTAGCTAATAAAATCAAAGAAATTTCAGAGATTAATAACGAAAAATCGTTGTTAATAAAAAATCAGTATGAGGAAAATCCATTTCCTAGGTGGAGAACAACTAATTTATCAAAAAAAATCAATCTTAAGGATTTTATTTATAAAGGAACCAATAATCATTTTAGTGATAGTGGTCTAGAGAAAAAGAAAATTCTTATTGCTGGGTGTGGAACGGGACAGCAAATTCTAAATTATTCTGGAATACATAATGCTGATATTTTTGCAATAGATATTAGTAAGACAAGTCTTGCTTATGCAAAGAGAATGACAGATCAATATAAAATTCAAAACATTAAATACTTTCAAACTGATCTTCTAGATATCGATTTGCTTATGCAATCATTCGACATGATAATATGTACTGGAGTCCTTCATCATATGGAAAAACCACTCGAAGGATTAAAATCATTATGCAAAGTGTTAAAGCCTAATGGATTTATGAAGTTAGGTCTTTATAGTACAATTGCTCGTTCATCTATTAAAGAGTTAAGAAATGAAATTAAAAAATTAGATTTAGATTTTAACAAAAAGAACATGTCAAAAATAAGAAAAAAAATCTTAAATTCAGAAAACAATAAAATAAAAATTCTTTCTAAATTTCCAGATTTTTATTCTACTTCAGGTTTTAGAGATTTAATATTTAATAAGATTGAACACACATTTAATCCCATAGAAATTGAAAATATAATTTTTAAACAAAATCTAAAATTCCTAGGATTTGATATATTTTCTTCTCATATGCAAAGGTTTAAAGTTTTTTATCCCAGCTATAATTCAGAACTTAGTCTCGAGAATTGGAATCATTTTGAAATGAGTTTTCCTCAAACATTTGCTTCGATGTATAATTTTTGGGTTTCAAAAATTTGATCTGCTAAAATTACAAAGAACTAAAGCTCAGATCAAACTTAATATTAATAAATGGGGTGGCTGAGGGGATTTGAACCCCCAGCCTCCGGTACCACAAACCAGCGCTCTAACAAACTGAGCTTCAGTCAGCATTTTGGATAAATGCTTCTACATTTATAGAGATATTCTTACAGATTTTGAAGAAAAAACATTGATACAAACAATGAAAGTCAATGTAATCAGTGGTTTTAGACCCAACGCAACAGATTCAAAATCCGTTGAACTTCGGTTCATTTCCGTTCGAGTCGGACTAGGAGCACAATTATTTAAAAGTTTCTGAGCCTTTTTGGATTTAGCATCAAAATACTTGACAAAATCATACAAGAAATGGCCAAAAAAATTGAACTCTTGTAGTTATTTTCTAAATCAATGAGCATGCCGGAAACATATGGCCCAATTATTTGACCAATACTAAACGCAGTGGTCATTATAGCGACAGAAATATTAACATTCCCAATGAATCTTTTTTTTCCTTCAACTAAAATTAATGCAACGGATCCAGGAACGCCTAAACCATATAGTAAACAAGCAAGAAAAAAGTAACTAACATTGTTTAAAAATAAAAATGCAACACCTACAGTAACTGTCGAACAAGAAAAAAATAATAACAAATCTGTGCTAATTTTTCTAGATAACCAATCCCAAACTAAAACCGAAGGAATAGCAAATAATCCTACTATTATCCAGGAAATATACTGATAAAAAGAAATTTCATATGAATTTATAGCTATTGCACTTATAAATGTTCCGAAAATTATATAACCAATGCCAAAGAAAAAATATCCCAATGAAATTACGATAAAATTTATTTGCAGTTTACTTTTAACTGAATTTCTATCTTCGTTTTTATAATCCAATTTCTTAGGGATAAAAATAATAATGCCCGTACATAATAATGCTCCAATCAAACCTACAAAAATCCATTGGTGAGTCCACATAAGATCTATTGTTGAAATTATCCATACAACTGTAGTTCCAATAACTATGCCCAAACCAATTCCAGAAAAGTGATAAAGTTGTAAGGTTTTGTTTAAAGATTCTTTAAAAAAATTAAACATCAATGATATTGTGTATACAAAACTTAGCGCACTCGAAATCCCACATATAAATCTTAACGTACAAAACATCCTTAAATCTGTGGTACATCCCATCAAACAAATTGTAACCACAGAAATAATTGAAGAAAAAATAATCATTTTTCTGAAATTATTATATTTCCAAATAATTGGGATTATTGATCCAATAAGATAACCAAAATAATTAAATGAGGATATCATCCCCATATTTGTTGAATTTAGATATAATTCATTTTGCATATTGGGCAATATAGGTGTGTATATAAATCTTCCAAAACCGATAGCTATTAAGGTCGAAAAAATACCTGCAATAATAATATTAAAATTTATCTTTGAAAATTTCATCTGAGTATTTAATTAATATATATAACTATAAATAAATACTCTTGGTTTTTTAGTTTTTCTATAAAATTTTTCTCAGTATTTACTATAATATATCTAGCCTTTTCATTTCCTATTAAAGCTCATCACAAAATAGATAATCCAATAATAAAATTTTCCGAGTCCCCAGAAATAAGAAATTTTTTTTTTGAATGGAGGGGGCACATAAATCTTGATAGAAAAAAAGAAAATCATGAAACGTATCATCAAGTATTAGAATTCGTAAAAGGATGGAATAAACGCTATGAAACAGATTTTGAATTACATATTGCTGATCTAAAAAATAGTTCATTAGCAATTCCAAAAGTAAAATTTCAAAACAAATATAATTTTATTAATAACAAAAATTTTCTATTCTCAACTTTTTTTTCATTTAATTTAGCCACTGAGAAAAATAGTTCAGATCAAATAGAATATAAATTCCTATTTCAAAATAAATTTAAGTATTTTGTTTTTAATAATGGTTTTGGTTTTTATAAAAATATCAATAGAAAAAATTCAAAAAACACGGTTCTAAAATATTTTCCATTAATTTACTTTAAAAAACCGATTATATCCTATGTACATTTGGCAATCGCCGGAAGTAGTGATTTTGGGAAAATTTCAAAGTTTAGTACATACACTAATCAAAAACATCAATACGGACTTGGGATAAAAAAAACTTTTCAAAAAAATACTCCACGCGAAATTGATTTAACAATTGCATATTTAAAGGGTCTGAATTCAAAGTCATTTGATCAGTCACTTATTTGGTATGTAAATAAATCATTTTAATTATTATTGAGTTCAATTATTTATAACAGAGTTTGCGTCCATCAAGGTAGGATATATAGACTGCATCTCAATCAATTTCGTACCAGCGGTGTTGGAGATTGATTAATACAACATTAACAATTTAAAGTTTTTACTTTCCTAGAATTCATTCTGGCAAAATGTCTAATTCTTTAATATTTAAAAAACTAATACATGAAACATAAACTTTATAAACCCTTAATAATTATTTTTGGTGTATTCTTAGTTGATAGTTAGTTAGAAAGTTTTGAAAAAATTAAAGTAAGGACCGACTGAGGATGTTTGAACTACTGCCACGCAATACACAAAACAATTTAAAATTTTAAATTTTTAATCTCATAATAATATCTTCAAACTTCTTGTAAAATATTTTTTTATAGTAATACTAATATTATGAATTTGATCTTTCTAATTATTGTTCTGTTGTTTTCTTTTAATTTAAATGCATCATGTAAGTTTAAAAATTCAACTTCAAATGATGAAGTTAAATACACTATTCAGAAATCTATAAATGTTGATGACATTGAAGGTCATGTGATAAGAATTTTCAAAACAGAAACCAATCATAAAAAATCAAAAAAAAATTGTGAAGGTCTTAGGATAGTCAAAACAGATTTTTATGGTATTAGTGATTACATTAACAAAAATGGAAAAGTCACCGGTTATTCAATAGGAATTTACAATGATGGTAGCAAAATTTTCTCTCGAGTTGATGGTGTTGCTCAAACCCCTGAGGATATCAGTAAAAATGGTCTTGTTAATACTACAATCACAATTACGGGAGGAACTGGAGTCTACAAGGGAGTAATCGGTTANGGTAAAGGAAAAGTAGAATTTAACCCNGAAACAGGCTACTCGTCNGGAAATACAGAAACTTTTTATACAATTGCACCAAAATAAAATGGGGTGGCTGAGGGGATTTGAACCCCCGGCCTCCGGTACCACAAACCAGCGCTCTAACCAACTGAGCTACAGCCACCAAAATAAAAAATAATTTAGCCTAAATTTAATAATGTTCATATAATTTTTTTTTAAAGATTTTTAATATAAAAGAATATAACTTTTATATTTTTAAAACTTTATTATTTAGCCTCATGCCAATTGAGATTCTAAAATCTCAGCAATCGAATCACCTGCCGCATTAAAAGCTTCCATGTGATCACAATTTGGGTTTTTATTTACATAATTAGTAAAACCTGAAATAGCAGCTTGAGAAAGCAAATCACAAATCTCTACTGGACAACCTGAATCCATCATTACCTCTGTCGCGGCTTCAATTGAAGCTTTTACTGCTTCGGTGGGAGGAGAACCTAAAATAATTTTTTTTTGGTATATCTCTAATGCAATTTCACCTGCATAATCGGCTAAATCCTCAATAGTTGAGTATAGATCTTCTTCAACGGGTTTAAAACTTTCAGACATCAAATTATCCCAGTTTAATAGAGAAAAGTTCATTAATTTCAATATAGAGTGATAGTAAACTTAATTTTTAATATTTCAAAGAATTATTAATAAATTAATTTACATTGTTTGATTATTCTAATTTGCAAAATTTAGCTAAGAAATATATATTCTGCTTATGGATGGACTTAATAAATCAATGTATGATATCGGAAGTGATAGTGCTTTCTCAATATTAGCTAGAAGTCAGGAATTAGAAAAGAGTGGTAAAAAAGTTATTAATTTGGGAATAGGTCAACCTGACTTTCCTACCCCCAAAAATGTAGTAGAAGCTGCAATAAAGGCTTTAAAAGAAGGGCATCATGGTTATACATCTTCAAACGGAATATTAGAATTACGTGAATCCATAGCTAATGATTTTTTTAACAGAAATGAAGTGGTTGTTGATCCAAATGATATTTTGGTTACTCCAGGTGGAAAATCAATTATCTTTTATACGCTTTTGATGTTTGGACAACCAGGTGTAGAAATAATAACTCCAGACCCAGGCTTCATTGCTTATAAATCAATGATTGATTATACGGGAGCAACGGCTATTTCTCTTCCACATAGAATGGAAAATAACTTTTCATTTGATGCGGAAGAACTAATAGACTTAGTTAATGAAAAAACTAAACTAATTATTCTAAATTCCCCAGCAAATCCCACTGGGGGTGTTGTTCCAGAATCCGAACTTCAAAAGCTTGTTGAAGGTCTTATTAAATACCCTAAAGTATTTGTTTTGTCAGACGAGATTTACAGTAGAATTTTATTTGACAAACTAAAGCACCACTCACTTATGAAATATAAGGAAATAAGGGATAGAGTTATAGTTCTCGATGGATGGTCTAAAACCTACGCTATGACTGGATGGAGACTTGGTTATGGGATATTTCCAAAAAACATATTTAGTTATGCAGAAAAACTTGCTATCAATTGTCATTCATGCGTAAATACTGCTTCTCAATATGCCGGTATAGAAGCCTTACGAGGCAGTCAAAAGACAGTTGAGAATATGATAAATGAGTTTCAGAATAGAAGAAACTTCCTAGTTGATGAACTCAATAGTATTAATAATGTTGAATGCAGAATGCCTGGAGGAGCTTTTTATGTTTTTCCAAAAGTTTCCAAGAATAATATGAAATCTAATGAAATTTCTAAGTATCTTCTTGAGAAAAAATTTATTGCAACTGTTCCAGGTTCTTCATTTGGAACAAACGGAGAGGGTTTTCTGAGAATTTCATACGCTAATAGCATTGACAATTTAAGAATATTTGTAAATTGTTTAAAAGATTTTATAAATGAATAATTTTTATACTCTACTTGCTCAAATAATAAGCAGAATCAATTTTAACTAAAAGTCTTTACACTGGAAATGTAGCTTTTTGTTGATTTGGCACGCTTCTTGCCTTATGGTTCATAGTATGAAAAAAATAGAAGCTGTCATTAAACCTTTCAAGCTAGATGAAGTAAAAGATGAACTAAACAATATTGGTGTCATGGGACTAACTGTTTCGGAAGTTAAAGGCTACGGTAGACAAAAAGGTCATACGGAATTATACCGGGGCGCCGAATATGCTGTTGACTTTCTTCCAAAAATAAAAATCGAACTTATTGTAGACGACGATATTGTTGATAGCGTAATCGATGTAATTAAAAAAAAAGCGCATACTGGAAGAATTGGTGATGGAAAAATATTTGTTTCTAGCGTTGAAGAAATAGTTAGAATAAGAACCGGCGAGTCTGGTAAAAAAGCAATATAGTCATTGAAATGGAGGAAAAATGAGTGACGTAAATAAAGTAATGAAAATGATTAAAGATAAAGAAGTAAAATTCGTTGATCTTCGTTTTACTGATACTAAAGGTAAGTGGCAACATACAGCTCAAACTGTTGAGACGATTGATGAAAGTACTTTTAAAGATGGTATCATGTTTGATGGATCATCTATTGCTGGATGGAAAAGTATCGATAAAGCAGATATGATTTTAAAACCAGACCCATCAACTGCAGTAATGGATCCCTTTACAGCGCAACCTCAACTCGTGTTATTTTGTGATGTAATAGAACCAGATGATGGAAAACCATACGAATTAGACCCCAGAAGCACCGGTAAAAAAGCAGAGGAATATTTGAAAGAGTCTGGCATTGGTGACACAGCCTTTTTTGGACCTGAAGCAGAGTTTTTTATTTTTGACGATGTAAAATGGGCTACCAATCAAGAATATACATTTTATAGTATTGATTCTGAAGAAGGTGCGTATAACACTGGTGTTGAAATGGAAGGTGGAAATATGGGACATAGGCCAAAGGATAAAGGCGGATATTTTCCAGTAGCCCCCGTAGATTCAGCAACAGATATTAGAGCCGAAATGGTTTCAACTATGTCTGAGATGGGATTGGATATGGAAAAACATCATCATGAGGTAGCTCCATCTCAACATGAATTAGGAATGAAATTTGGTCCACTTATTAAAAGTGCAGATGATCTTCAAAAATATAAATATTGTGTTCATATGGTAGCTCAAGCTTATGGTAAAACAGCAACCTTTATGCCAAAACCAGTATACAATGATAATGGTTCAGGTATGCATGTACACCAGTCAGTTTGGAAGGGAAATAAATCTGTATTTGCTGGAAGTGGATACAACGGATTGTCAGATGAGTGCCTTTACTACATTGGCGGAATTATAAAGCACGCAAAAGCGATAAATGCTTTTTCTAACGCTACAACTAACAGTTATAAAAGACTTATACCAGGGTTTGAAGCACCTGTTTTATTAGCTTATTCATTTAGGAATAGATCGGCAGCATGCAGAGTTCCTTATGTGAGTAGCCCTAAAGCAGCAAGGTTTGAAGTCAGATTTGGGGACGCTTCTGGCAACCCTTACTTTACTTTTGCCTCAATGCTGATGGCTGGTATAGATGGAATAAAAAATAAAATTCATCCTGGTGAAGCTATGGATAAGGATCTTTATGCTCTGTCTGAAGATGAGCTTAAGGGTGTTCCGACAGTTTGTGGTAGTTTGAGAGAAGCACTTGATGCTTTAGACAAGGATCGAGACTTCCTGAAGGCTGGTAATGTTTTTACTGACAATCTTATTGATTCATACATAGCCTTAAAAATGGATGAAGTACTTCAGTTCGAGCATGCGCCACATCCAGTTGAATTTAAGATGTATTATTCAGTTTAACAAATTTATCTTTATTTGATGAGTTTGGATAATTTTTTGAAATGCTCGTGATTTGAATTTCTTAACAATTCAAAAACTAGCATTTCAAGTGTAACCAAATACACTCCATTTTCAATCAACCTTATTAAAGCGGAATCCTTGTCTTTTTTTTTTCTAGAACCAACCCCGTCCTCTAGAACAAAAACATCATATCCCAGTTTTTTTAGATTAATTGCGGTTTGTAATATGCAAATATGAGTCTCTATTCCACAAATTATAACCTGCTTTGATTTAATGAAGTCTTTAGCTCTAACATTTGTATCTTCTTGGGCAAAGCATGCAAAGGAAGTTTTTTCAATTCTTTCAAATTCATTATTGGAAAGTTTTTTTCTAAGACCTGCTATAGTCAGTCCTAGTCCTTTTGGGTATTGTTCACTAAATACAACTGGTTTTTTGATAACTTCAAATACAAATAGGGCCTTTTCTATTACTGAAAGTATTGAAATACTATCTTGTATTTTATCAAACAACTTTTCCTGCATATCTACTATAAGAAGAGTTGCTTGAGATTGATCAACTAACATTAATCTGCATCGTATAAAGCAGTTTCAATCTGCTTAATTAAACCTTCTGAAGTCGGACTGGTCATAGATGAAAACCAATTAATAATATTACCGTCTTTACCGATTAGATACTTATGAAAATTCCATCTTGGTTGACCTATAACGGAGACATTTGATTGTATCCATTTGTAAACTGGATGAGCCTCATTGCCTCTTATATTTTGGATTGAGGACATAGGAAATTCAACGCCGAATCTGATCTCGCAAAACTGTTTAACATCTTCATCCTTTGACAATTCTTGGTTAAAGTCGTTGGTTGGAACTCCTAAAACAATTAAACCGTCTGACTTGTATCTTTCATATATTTTTTGTAAACCAGAATACTGTGGGGTAAAACCACATTTCGATGCAGTATTAACAAGAAGAACAACGTTATTTTTATAATCAGAAAAATTTATAGTTTCTCCTGATATTGATTCTATGCTAAAATCATGAAAAGTGTTCTCTGAAGCGTTGGTTGACGTAAAAAACATTGTAAAAAGTAGCGTTAAAATTTTTAACATTATATTAATTTAATAATAAATATTGAAAAATAAAGTAATATTTCTAAAATATGGTATGTATCTTAAAAAACTGCTAATAAGCTTCTTATTTTTTATCTTCCTGACATCTTGCATAGGTGAAAGTTTAGTTCCAGTAAAAGGACCTGAAGGAGACCCCAGTCAGGAGCTAAATTTTTCTCAGTTTGACGACATACCTATCCCCGTAAATTCAAAACTTATTAGAGAAGATTCGATAATTATATCCAGAAAAGTTGGTTGGTCTGGAAGGCTTGTATTTGACACAAGTGAAAATCAAATTGACGTCTTTGACTTTTTTAGAAATGAATTACCTAAATTTGGATGGAAAAAGATATCTGAGGTCAGTTCTGAGAGTAGCTTACTTAACTACCAGAATAATCAGAGATTTGCTTCAATTCAAATATTTGAAAAAACGTTGTTCGGTTGTAAAGTAAAAATTACTGTAACAGAAGTTGAATGATAAATGTTAAACCAAAAAAATCGTAGCTAAGCCTAAAAATATAAAAAGTCCAGACTTTACTCAAAAAATTATTTCTACTTTTGTCTGACATTAAACTTTGATTATTTAATAATTTATTATAGGAAAACTATTTTAATTGTTTAAGCCAACTTGATTTAATATCAAGATTTAACTCACTTCTATAGAAAGATTCTTTCTTCGACAACCCTACTATCTCAAAAATTATTTCTTGAGGACAACCTATTTTTTTTAGTCTTTCTATCAAGGAATACTTAAATGATATGGATGTTTTACCATTTGAAAATCTCTTAATGTTATCATTTATATTATTTTTTATTGAAAACAAATTATTATTTTTACTGTTATAAAATTTTTTAAATAAATGTTCATTTGGATTTGTGTTTTTTATTTTTATCATAGTATCAAATGAAATCCCAACTAATGGAATAACTCGTCTTTTATAAATGTTTTTTATTTTCCTTAGAGAGTTGGAACGAATCACAATATAAGGATTATATTTATTAAGATTTACATCTTCAGTTTTAAGCCAAAATATTTCGTCGAATGAACAACCAGTATTAAATATCAAACCACAGATCAAATTTTCAATTATATCTTTTTGTTGAATAAATTGTTTTATTTTCTTTAGTTCGTCATCAGTAAATTCTTGTATATTTTTTTTATTTTCAAATTCTGGCCATTCTAACTTAGAAAATGGGTTTTTTTTTTCAATAGAGTATTTATTGTAAATCACTGAAAATAAATTTTGAAGGTTTGATTGATTTCGTTTACCGGTGGAAATTTTTTTAAATTTAACAAAATAATCTCTAAAACTTATTGCATCTAATGACGAATAATTAATTACTTGTTTATCACCACATATATTAACCATATGTGAAATAGACTTTTTAACAGATATTTTTTTTTTATTATCATAAAATAGATTTTTAATTTTTAAATATTCAGATAAAACTTGGCTCAAGTAAGGCAATCTATTTTCATCCAATAAAAAGTTATCAATATTATTTACATTTTTTTCTACCCCCCTGTTTGTTAAGAGGTTTATAAACTCTTGTTTGTTAAATAATAATTTATTAAGTGAGTCTTCATAATCTTCTGTGAAATGAATTAGATACTTATTTGAATCAAAATTATTTCTACCTAATATTTTATTAAGATATCTTTTCGATTTTTTTTTTATATCAGCAAACATTTTCCTATGTTCTAGTGCTTGTAGTTTTGCTCTTTTTGATGCAGTTATTAATTTATTGGTTTTTAAAGAAATTTTTAAAGTTTTTTTTCCTAGAATTTCTATTATTTGTTTTGGAACTGCTCTTTGGTACCAATACTGATTTCCATGCTTGTAAATGTATTTCATATTATCACTAAGTCAATGGTGCGGTCGAGAAGACTCGAACTTCCACAGGCAATTAAGCCTACAACGACCTCAACGTTGCGCGTCTACCAGTTCCGCCACGACCGCTTAACAATCAATCAAATTCTAAAATTATTTGATCAACTTCCAAACTATCACCTGCCTTACAATTAATTTTTTTAATTTTCACTTTTTTTTCTGATTTAATAATGTTCTCCATTTTCATAGCTTCAATTATTGCTAACGGTTGATTCTCCTCAACAACTTGATTCTCTTTCACCATTATTGACACTAAAAGCCCTGGCATGGGTGCCATTAAATATTTTGAAGTATCTTCTTTTTTTCTTGGAATCATGATCTCATTAAGTTCAGAATGTCTTTGGGATAAAACTGTTAAATCATGTAATGTACCTTTATGATTTATTGTGAACTTAGGTCCGTTCCTCTTAATACTAAAGTACGAGAGTTGATTATCGATAATTGCTGAAAAAAGTGGGTACCCTATATTCCAATTGCTCTTCAGATTAATATATTTTTTGTTTACATAAATATCATAACTTTTATTAAAATTATTAAAAGAAATTGATACGTAAAATTTTTTTTCACCATCTATCACACACCAATTATTGTCTACGGTTTTATTGAAGCCTTGTAATTGATTAGAGATTGATGCTGCTCTTAACAGATATTTATAATTAACAAATGAAACTACTGCATATAAACTTTCCTTGTCTGTTAAATTACTAAGATAAGAATCATATCCATCTTCATAATTTTCGACTATGAAAGCAGTAGAATACTTTCCATTTGAAAAATCCTGTTTCTGTAATATATTAGAAAGAAAATCTCTGTTTGTTTTAACACCCTCAATGAAATATCTATCTAAAGCGTTAAGTATCTCAGAAATGGTGCTAGATCTATTTTTCGTATGCGAACATAATTTAGAAATCATTGGGTCATAAAACATACTAATTTCTGAACCTTCAACTACCCCTGAATCTACTCTAATATTTTTTCCTTTTGGCTCTATGTATCTTGTAAGTCTTCCAATTGAGGGTAAAAAATTTTTGGCTGAATCTTCCGCATAAATTCTACATTCAATAGCAGAACCCTCAAACTTTACGTCTGATTGAACCATCGAGAGTTTTTCTCCGGATGCAACTCTAATCATTTGCTCAACTAAATCTATACCTGTGATTAACTCAGTTACAGGATGTTCAACTTGCAATCTTGTGTTCATTTCTAAAAAATAAAAATTTTTCTCCTTATCTACAACAAATTCAACAGTACCTGCTGAATAATAACCCACAGCTTTTGCAAGTTGAATAGCTTGTTCTACCATTTTTTTTCTTAGTTCCTCAGTAACGAAAATACTGGGAGCCTCTTCTATTACTTTTTGGTGTCTACGTTGGATTGTGCATTCTCTTTCACCTAAATGAATAAAATTACCGAACTGATCTCCTAAAACTTGTATTTCTATATGTTTTGGGAATTCAACAAATTTTTCTATAAAAACTCTATCATCACCAAAACTTGATTTAGCTTCATTTACAGCTGATCCAAAATTTGTTTTTAATTCGGAATCATTGAATGCTATCCTCATTCCTTTACCACCACCACCTGCCGAGGCTTTTATCATTAATGGATATCCGATAATTTTTGCTTGATTAAGTGCTTCTTTTATATTTGGAATAATATCAAGTCCGCCTGGGACAACAGAAACTCCAGCAGACTTAGCTATTTTTTTTGATTCTATCTTATCTCCCATTGATGAAATAGCTTCACTTGGAGGACCAATAAATATTTTACCAATTTTTTGAATTTCGTCTCTAAATTTTACGTTTTCTGACAAAAATCCGTAACCTGGATGAACTGCTTCTGAATTTGTTTTTTTTACAGCATCTATAATCTTGTTAACTTTTAAATAACTTTCAGCAGATGTATTTCCGCCAATTTTCACATACTCATCAGCTAAATTCACATGGGGTGCGTTAATGTCTGGATCGGAACATATCGAAACTGTTTTTATTCCCATTTTTTTTGCAGTCTTTATTATTCTGCAGGCAATTTCACCTCTATTTGCAATTAATATTTTTTTTAACATTTTTAAAGCGGAATATTATCGTGTTTTTTCCATGGGTTATTTAATTTTTTATTTTTTAACATCTCTAAAGACCTACATATCCTCTTTCTAGTTGTATTTGGCATAATTACATCATCTATAAAACCTCTACTCCCAGCAATAAATGGATTAGCTAGCTTTTCTCTATACTCTATTGTCTTTTTCTCTATTTTTTCTTTGTTTCCAATTTCGCCTCTAAAAATAATCTCAACTGCACCTTTCGGACCCATCACAGCTATCTCCGCTTGAGGCCAAGCATAATTTACATCACCTCTTAGATGTTTTGAACTCATTACATCATATGCTCCTCCATAGGCTTTTCTGGTAATAATTGTAATTTTTGGAACAGTTGCTTCTGCAAAGGCAAATAACAATTTTGCGCCATGTTTGATAATTCCGTTATATTCTTGGGATGTTCCAGGGAGGAAACCTGGAACGTCAACAAACGTAACAATTGGAATATTGAAACAATCACAAAACCTTACAAATCTTGCTGCTTTTCTAGATGAATTATTATCTAAGCATCCAGCCAGGACCATTGGCTGATTAGCAACAACTCCGATAGGTGCACCTGACATTCTCGCAAAACCTGTAATAATATTTGCAGCATAATCGGGCTGAGTTTCAAAAAAATCTCTATCATCAACTACTTTGGTTATTAATTCCTTCATATCATATGGTTTATTTGGATTTTCAGGAATCAATGTATCCAATGAAAACTCTAATCTATCATTAGGATCTTCTGATTTTCTAGTAGGAGGAAGTTCTTTGTTAGAAGATGGTAAAAATCCCATGAATCTTCTTAGTTGAAAAAGTGCTTCCACGTCATTATCGAAAGCTAAATCTGCTACACCTGATTTTTTAGTATGAGTTGAGGCACCACCTAGCTCTTCATGACTAACCTCCTCATGTGTAACTGTTTTTAATACATCTGGACCAGTCACGAACATATAAGATGTATCTTTCACCATAAAAATAAAATCTGTCATTGCAGGACTATAAACGGCACCACCCGCACACGGACCCATTATAACAGAAATTTGAGGAATAACTCCTGATGATAAAACATTTCTTTGAAAAACTTCAGCATATCCAGCTAGTGAAGCAACTCCCTCTTGTATTCTTGCTCCTCCTGAATCATTTAAACCAATAACTGGAGCACCAACTTGAAGTGCTTTATCCATAATTTTTGAAATTTTTTCTGCATGTGATTCTGACAGAGATCCACCAAAAACAGTAAAATCTTGGCTGAAAACAAAAGTCAATCTTCCATTAATTGTACCATAGCCTGTTACAACACCATCACCAGGAATCTTTTGTTTTTCCATATCAAACTCTGAGCATCTATGTTCAACAAACATATCCCACTCTTCAAAAGTACCTTCATCTAAAAGAATTTCAATTCTCTCTCTTGAAGTAAGTTTTCCTTTTTTATGTTGACTTTCTTGTCTATTCTTTCCACCACCTAAAATTGCTTGATGTCTTTTTGAATCAAGTTTTTTTAAAATTTCTCTCATTACTCTCTCAATTATTTAATATAGATATTTATAAACCAATTAATTTATATTTTTAAAAAAAAATGAAATATTTTTTAACATTCTTATATCATAATTATTAATTTTTTTTTGATCATCTGTAAGACCCCATTCTTTTTGTTGATAAGTATACTCTATGTTTGCTAATTTATATAGAGTGTTATGATCGATTTTATTTTTTATAAAAAAATATGATAATATTGAAGATTTAGTTAGTATTGACAGTTTATAAAAAACAGTCAAATCAAATCTATTAAGCTGATCTAAAAACTCTTTAAATAATAGATTATGTATTGTGGACTTTTGAAGCAGCGATTCAATTTTTTTTAGTTTAGTGTGAAATTTTTCTTCAAATGATTTAATGTAAGAATTCAGTTCTCTATCCATTTTTTTTATTAATTTATTGTCATCAAAAAATCTACATAAAATACAATCAAACTCTAGAATTTCTAATATTTTATTTTTAATAAGGTTTTTTTCGCTGATATTTAAATTACACGAAAAAAGTGTCAGGTTTAAAAGAGAGTTTGGATTTTTATTTTCTTTTTGTTTATTCAACTCCTGAACAACCAATTCTGCGTGCCTTCTTTTACAAACCTTTAATTTGTTGCCATTCGGAGTAAGTATATTTTTACTACCTCTCAGAAAAATATATTCCCCTTCAATTTTTAAATATTTAATTTGCATTTTCTAACCTAAACTTTTTTAGATTGTTAAACTCTAAATTATCATTAAAATTTATATTGATTTTTAAATTATTCATTATTGATTCAAAATAATCAGGAAGTGGAGCATAAAAATCTCTAGTCATTCCCTCTTTTGAATTAAAGCGTAAATGGTAGGCATGCAGATGCAAATTTTGAAATTGATTGCATTTAAGACCTTTGAACTTTGTTTCACCTAAAATTGGAGTGCCAATATAATTCAAGTGGATTCTGAGCTGATGCTTCCTACCTGTGACTGGCCTTAATACTAAAATAGATAATTTATCGTTACTAAATAAAACTTTGAAATAAGTTAGTGATTTAAGTTTTTTGTCATCTTGTTCAATATCCAACTCAATTTTTCCATTTTCATTCTTTGGTCTTTGTTTTACTATTGCAATATATGTTTTCACCATTTCTCGTTCTTTAAATAATTTACCAAAGTATTTTGAAGAGCTTAGAGTTCTTGCTATAATTAATAAACCTGATGTTTGCTTATCTATTCGATGGACGAGCCTTGGTCTTTCATTATAATCAAACTTCAAGGAATCTAGCATTAAATCAATATTAAGTTTTATTTTAGTTCCACCTTGAACAGCCAGACCGGAAGGTTTGTTAATAACTAAAAACTCTTCATCTTTGAATATTACTAGGTTCTTTATAAATTCAGAAAATTTTTTATTATACTTTTCTGATTGTTCTGATGAAAAATTATCTGTAATGATTCTAGAAAATCTGACAACATCTCCAGTATTCAAAAGAGAAGAATTTTTTATTCTTTTACCATTAACCCTAACAACACCTTTTCTTATTAATCTACAAAGTGAAGGATAAGAAATAAAAGATATTTTTTTTTTTAGCCAATAATCTAATCTTTGTTTGTCAAAATCTTGAGATACAATCAACTCATTTTTCTTTATTTGAGAGTCATGCCTTTTAGACATCTTAAGGGCACGTTGCTATTTTGTTGAATTTTTTATTTTATTATTATTTTCTTCTTCTTTTACATCTTTATTTTTTATAACTTCTTTTGGATCTTTTGGATCTTTTTCTTTGTTGCTATTTTTGGGTTTTTTCTCATCAATTTTTTGATCTACTTGATTTTCATTCTCTTTATTTTTGTCCTTTAATCGAATTTTATCATCATATCCTTTTGCTGCTGAATCTCTTTCAACTAATTCAATAATTGCTTTTGGTGCGGCATCTCCATATCTAAATCCAGATTTAAGAATTCTTACATAACCACCATTTCTTTTTTGGTATCTTTTAGCTAGAACATTAAATATCTTATCAACAAGCTTTTTATCTCTCATATATGCAAAAACTTTCCTTTTGGACGCTAAGCAGTTATTTTTTCCCATTGTTAGAATTTTTTCAACAAAAGGTCTCAAATCTTTAGCTTTTGGAAGGGTTGTCTCTATCTGTTCGTGCGTTATCAGTGATTTACTAAGATTCTTTAGCAAAGCTAGTCTGTGACTACTTTTTCTGTTTAACTTTCTTCCTGAATAATTATGTCTCATCAAAACCTCTCTTAGTATGGATCATCAAGTTTTCTTCTAATTTCTTCAATGTTTTCTGGTGGCCAACCTTCAATTTTCATCCCTAGCTCTAGATTCATTGTTGAAAGTATTTCTTTAATCTCATTCAAAGATTTTCTTCCGAAATTTGGAGTTCTTAGCATTTCTGATTCAGTTTTTTGAACCAGATCACCAATATAAATTATTTCATCATTTTTTAAACAATTTGCGGATCTGACCGAAAGTTCCAACTCTTCAACTTTACGAAGAAGATTAACATTTAGTGCTGGCTCCTCTGTAGTCGGAGCAACAATTTCTTCATCTGGTTCCTCGAAATTAATAAACATTTTAAGTTGTTCATCAATTATTCTGGCTGCATAAGCTACTGAATCTTCAGGAACAACCGAGCCATTTGTTTCTATATTCATAATTAATTTATCATAATCTGTTACTTGGCCTACTCGGGAATTTTCAACTCTAAAGGAAACTCTTCTTACTGGTGAAAAGAAAGAATCAACAAAGATTGTTCCTAGAGGAGCGTCACTTTTTTGTTTTAAGGCTGGGACATATCCTTTTCCCTCTTCAACATTAAGAGTCATATTTATTTTTGCTTTTGAATCTAATGTAAGTAAATGTAAATTTTTATTCAATACTTCAACATGAGCTCCACAATCAATATCTCCTGCTTTTATTTCATTAGGACCTTCTGCTTTAATGTATATTTTTGTAGATTCAACATCATTCATCTTTAAAGCTAATTGTTTAATATTGAGTATTATTTCCGTAACGTCTTCTATCACCCCAGGTATAGCCGAAAACTCATGAGTAACACCTTCAATGTGAATTGAGGTGACTGCTGCTCCTCTTATAGAAGACAACAAAACCCTTCTAAGCATATTACCTAAAGTTTGTCCATATCCACTTTCAAGAGGCTCTGCTACTAATTCAGCAGCAGTATAATTGTCTTTATTTTTTGTGAACTCAATTTTTTTTGGTTTAATAAGTTCTTTCCAGTTTTTGTTAATCACATTGTATCCTTTGTTAAATTAAATACTAAACTCGTCTTCTTTTTGACGGTCTACAACCGTTGTGTGGAATTGGAGTTATATCTTTGATTACTGTAATGTTAAGCCCAGTAGATCCAAGAGCTCTAATAGCTGATTCTCTTCCATTACCAGGACCTTTTATAACCACCTCCACATGTTTCATCCCATTCTCCATTGCTTTCTTACCTGCTTCCTCTGCTGCCAATTGAGCAGCGAAAGGAGTTGACTTCCTTGAACCCTTAAAACCTTTATTACCAGAAGACGACCATGAAATGGTGTTACCAGTTGTATCAGTTATTGTTATTATAGTATTATTAAATGTTGAATTGATATGAGCTATTCCTGATGGAATGTTTTTCTTAGCTTTTTTTTTTGACTTTGAACTTTTAGTAACCATAAAACTTATACTGCCTTTTTCTTACCAGCAATGGGGATTGCTTTTCCTTTTCTTGTTCTTGCATTGGTATGAGTTCTTTGTCCACGAACTGGTAATCTTTTTCTATGCCTAAGACCTCTGTAACATCCTAGATCAGTGAGCCTTTTTATTCTAACAGATACTTCTCTTCGCAAATCGCCCTCTACTAAAAAGTTCTTATCAATGAATTCTCTAATCTTTATGATTTCATCCTCATTTAAGTTACTTACCCTTTTATTAGAATCGATTTTTACAGATTTGCATATATCCTTAGCAAATTTAGGGCCTACACCATATATATATGTTAGTGAAATCACTAATCTTTTATTACTTGGAACGTTTACCCCTGCAATTCTCGCCACTTGAACTCTCTTTTTAATTACAAATTTGGATTATATTTTTTTTTTATTTTAAGTCAACAAGCTAACTAATAATCTTTAATATTTCTTCGTAAACTTCTTCTATTTTTTTTATTCCACTAACTTTTTTTAAAATACCTTTCTTATCGTAATAATCAACAATAGGTAACGTTGATGATTTGTAAACTTCTATTCTATTAATTAATGTTTCTATATTATCATCTTTTCTTTGATTTATATTCTCAGATTCTTTAATTCTCTTTTCAATTCTTTCTTTCAAAATATCAAAATTAATTTCAAAAAAAATGGCATTATCTAATTCAATAGAAACACTCTTTAATGATTCATCTAATACAACAGCCTGATTTAAGTTTCTTGGGAAACCGTCAAATATTAAACTTTTTTTTTTAAACTCTTTTACTTTTTTTACAATAATATCAATAACTATTTCATCAGGAACCAATTCACCAGATTCCATCAAATTTCTGACTTTTTCTCCCAACTTGGAATCGGTTTTTGATGTTTCATCTCTAAGAAGATCTCCAGTTGATAGTTGTGTAAAATTATTGTTATCTACTAAAAGTTTTGATTGTGTGCCTTTTCCACAACCTGGTGGTCCAAGAAAAACAATCCTTTTCATCTTCCTCTTCTCAAATTTGATTTTCTAATAAGGCCTTCATATTGGTGTGCAAGAAGGTAAGACTGAATTTGATTAACAGTGTCCATTGTTACACTAACAACTATTAGTAAACTTGTACCACCAAAATAAAATGGCACCTTATATTTAGCTATTAGTAATTCTGGTAATAAGCAGATTAGTGATAAATAAATAGCGCCTAAAACTGTTAGACGTGTAAGAACATAATCTAGATAATTAGCTGTATTTTCACCTGGCCGGATTCCGGGTACAAAACCTCCGTATTTTTTCAGGTTATCCGCTGTATCCTTTGGATTAAAAACAATAGCTGTATAAAAAAAGGCAAAAAAAGCTATCATTGCTATGTAAACCGTCAAATAAACAGGGTGTCCCCTACTTAAAAAGATACTTATTGTATTAAGCCATTCTGGTCCTCCCCCGGCATTGAAACTTACAAAAGTTACAGGAAGTAGTAATAAGGAACTAGCAAAAATTGGTGGAATAACACCTGCAGTATTAATTTTTAATGGCAGATGAGAGGACTCTGCTACTTTATTGCCCGCCCCAGGCTGTCTTTTTGGATATTGAATTGTTATCCTTCTTTGAGCCCTTTCAATAAAAACCATAAATGCTATGACCGAGACTGACATAACCAGTAAAAAAACAATGAAGAGAGTAGATAAAGCACCAGTTCTTCCTAGTTCGAAAGTTGTGCTGAGTGCCAATGGTAGTTGAGCCACAATACCTGTGAAGATTATTAAAGAAATACCATTACCAATACCCCTTTGTGTAATCTGTTCTCCTAGCCAAACTAAAAAAAGAGTTCCTGAAACCAAAGTTATAACTGTAACAAATCTGAAGAACATACCAGGATCCATGACAGCTTGAAGACCTTGACTGTTTGACATGTTTTCAACTCCTACTGCCACACCATACCCTTGGACAGTAGCAAGAAATACTGTTCCATATCTGGCATATTGATTTATTTTTTTCCTTCCTACTTCACCTTCTTTTTTAAGTTGCTCTAATTGAGGTGAAATAACAGTTAATAATTGCATAATAATACTAGCAGAAATATAAGGCATAATGTTTAAAGCAAAAACCGTCATTCTACCAAGCGCACCACCAGCAAACATGTCAAACATACCTAATATACCTCCAACATTTCTCTCAAAAACTTTTTCTAATGCGACTGGATCTATTCCAGGTATAGGGATGTAAGAACCAATTCTGTAGACGATTAAAGCCAGTAAAGTGAATAATATTCTTTTTTTTAAGTCTTCTGCTTTGGTTATAGAGCCAAAATTTATTCTGGATGCAAGTTGTTCAGATACAGATGCCATATTTTAACCTTTTGGTTTTGATGTTGATGTTGTAGATTTAGGGTCTTCACTTTTTTTTGACATTTTATCACTTTTTTTACTTATTTTCTTTTTTTCATTCTCATCTGATTTTACTTCTTTGGAAGGTATGTTTTTTTGCGTTTTACTTGCAGTTTTTTTCTTTTCAGTAATATCATTTGGTTTTTGCTTTTTTAATTTATCAAATTTGACTATGTCTATAATCCCACCGACACGTTCAAATTCTTTTTTTACTGAATTAGATGCGAAATGTGATTCAACTTTAACTGGTTTGATTAACTTATTACCCATTAGGAATTTTATGCGCACGTTTTTTTTTGAGCTTGAAAGTTTTACTAAATCAGAAACCGTTAATTTTGAGTTTTCTTTAATTTTTTTTGTTTCGAAAAGCGAATTAATTAAATCCGTTTTAAGTATAACTTTCTTTACTTTTTTTCTAGACTTAAAACCATGTTTAGGCATTCTCATATGAAGGGGCATTTGTCCACCTTCAAAACCATTGATAGACACACCTGTTCTCGACTTTTGACCTTTCATACCTCTTCCTGCAGTTTTGCCTTTACCTGAACCGATACCTCTTCCTACACGCTTTCTTTTTTTTTCCGCTCTTTCAATCTTAAATTCGTTAAGTTTCATCCTTCACCTGTTCTATCTTTAATAAATGTTTAACTTTTTCAACCATACCTTGAATTGCTGGATTATTTTGAATTATTTTTGATCTATTAATTTTATTTAAACCTAAACTAACTAATATTTTTCTTTGTTTGTTATTTCTACCAATCGGGCTTTTTACTTGAATAATTTTAATTTTTGACATTATCATTTCCTGTTGCATTTTTTCTTCTTTTAGTAATATCATTAATTTTTAAACCTCTTCTCATCGCTATTATTTTTGGCGAGGATGCAGATTTGAGTGCTTCGAATGTTGCTCTTACCATATTGTGAGGATTTGAAGTTCCAACTGATTTAGCAACTATATCTTGAATACCTAGAGCCTCAAAAACAGCTCTCATAGGTCCACCGGCAATTACACCAGTGCCTGAGGGAGCACTTCTTAGATAGACTTTTCCAGAGTCAAATCTACCTTTTATGTCGTGATGCAAGGTTCTGCCTTGTCTTAAAGGAACTCTAATCATTTTACTTTTTGCTTCGTCTGTAGCTTTTTTTATAGCCTCTGGAACTTCTTTAGCTTTACCTTTTCCATGTCCAACCATTCCATTCCCATCTCCAACTACAACTAACGCCGCAAAACTAAAACGCCTCCCACCTTTAACAACTTTAGCCACCCTATTAATACTTACCAATTTTTCAACAAACTCATTTTGATCAAATTGATTTTGTCTAGATTCGCTTGACTTCTTTTCATTATCAATATTTTTTTTAGATCTAGCTTCTGTTACTTTTGTTTGAGAAGTTAGTGTTTTTTGTTTTAATTTTTTGTTTTCATCATCTTTTTGACCTGCTTTTTTTGGGTCTTCTTTTGCCAAGCCTATTTCTTTTTTTTGTTTAAACTCATCTTTTTTAGGTGGAATAGCTTCTTCTATATCCTTTTTACCCTCTACATTTTTGTTTGATTCAGGTTTAGGTATAGTAACTTTAGTATTTTTGTCTTCTAGAGCTTTTGACTCTTCGTTTTTTAAATTTTCTGATTTATTATCTTCACTCATTTTTTTTCCTAAAATTTGATTCCTTTAGATCTGATTCCCATAGCTAACTCCTTAATTCTTCCATGATATAAATATCCTCCACGATCAAATGTAAAACNATTTTTTATTTTTTTTTCGTTTATTAAATCTCCAAGTTTTTCNCCNACCTTAAANGCAACCTCNTTGGGTTTTCCTTTTTTATCTTTAAAAAGTTTGTCATGAGACGATACAGATAAAATTGTTCTACTTTTTACATCATCTATTAGTTGAATGTAAATATGTCTTGATGATCTAAAAGCTGAAAGTCGCAAGTTATTAGATTTCTTAATCTTGTTTCTTATTCTATCACTTCGTTTTTTATAAGCACTTCTCTTATTCATTATTTTTTCTTACCCTCTTTTCTTCTTATTGTTTCGTCTTTATATTTTATACCTTTACCTTTGTAAGGCTCAGGTTTTCTGAAAGATCTGATGTTAGCAGCAACTTGNCCAACTTTTTGTTTATCGATACCACTGATTTTAATTTCAGTNGGTTTAGGAACTTCTATCTTGAGATCATCAGGAATATTAAAATTGATAGGATGAGAATAACCTAGAAGTAATTCTAGAATTTTACCTTTTTGTGTAGCCTTATAACCCACTNCATTCAGTTCTAATTCTTTTTTGAAACCATTAGAAACACCATTAATAATATTGTTTATTCTTGATCTAACGGTTCCCCACATTTTCTGATGGGCAATTGAGTCACTTGATTTATCAACTAGGATTGCGTTATCTTTTATTTCAACTTTGGCATCTGACTTAAAATTGAAAGATAGCTCNCCTANTTTTCCTTTTGCAAAAATGATNTTATTCTCAATCTTAACTTCNGTGCTTTCAGGNATGCTAATTGGTATTCTTCCACTTCTTGACATATATTTTCTCCTAAAAAACCTTACACAAAATCTCACCACCAACATTTTCGTCTCTTGCCTCACTATCTGACAAAACACCCTTGGAGGTTGATAGAATCGAAATTCCAAGTCCNTCGAAATTTCTTTGCAAATCNCTTATCTTTGAATAAACTCTTCTTCCTGGTGTNGAAACNCTNGATATATCTTTAATAACTGGCTCACCATCAACATANTTAAGTTCAATCTGAAAGTTATTTTTTTGATTTTCTAAATCTATTTTTTTAAATCCTCTTATGTAGCCTTCCCGATGTAGAACATCAAGCACATTACCCCTAAATCTAGACGCGGGCATCATTACTGAGTCTTTTTTTCTAAGTTGCCCATTTCTAATTCTTGTTAACATATCACCGAGTGGATCTGACAAACTCATATTTTATTCCTTTCCTTTATCTACCAGCTTGATTTTGTTATTCCAGGGATTTGGCCGATAGCAGCCAACTCTCTAAAAGCTATTCTTGATAGTTTAAATTTTCTGTAAACCCCTCTTGACCTTCCTGTAAGTGAACATCTGTTTCTTATACGAACCTTAGAGGCATTTCTTGGAATCTTAGCAAGCTGTAATCTAGCTTTAAACTGTTCATCTGCACTTAATTTTTTATTATTTGCTAACTTTAAAAGTTTAAANCTTTTTGCCTTGTACTTATTATACATTTTTTCTCTTTTTTTATTTCGTTCAATAATACTTAATTTTGACATAAAACACTCCTCAGTCTTTGAATGGTAAATTAAAACTCTTTAAAAGTTCGTATGCATGTTCTTCATTGCTAGTTGATGTAGCNATAGAAATATCCATCCCNCTAACTTTATCTATTTTATCATAGTTAATTTCTGGGAAGATTATTTGNTCTTTAATACCAATAGAATANTTGCCGGATCCATCNAAAGATTTTTTGGAAAGTCCTTTAAANTCTCTTACTCTNGGCAAAGCTATNAATATTAATCTATCTAGAAACTCATACATTCTCTTTTTTCTAAGNGTCACTTTACATCCAATATTCAANCCTTTTCTAAGTTTAAAACCNGCAATNGATTTTTTTGCTTTNGTAACAACAGGTTTCTGGCCAGTAATCTGNGTTAAATCATTGATGGCATTNTTTATTATTTTTGAGTCTGAGACTGCCTCTCCAACNCCAATATTTACNACAATCTTTTCAAGTTTTGGGACTTCAANAATATTTTTTAATCCAAACTTGTCTTTAAGTTGCGGTCTTATTGAGTTCATATATTTATCTGAAAGTCTTGCCATAATANTACTTAATTTAAGGTTTCTCCTGATTTCTTAGCAAATCGAATTTTTTTACCGTCTTTCAAAAACTTAAAACCAACCCTTGACGGTTTAGAGGTTTTTGGATCTATTAATGATAGCTTAGATATAAACAATGGCATTTCAACACTCTCTATGCCCCCTTTTTGGGTTGCTGACTGCTTGGTGTGCTTTTTTACTATATTTACACCCTCAACGATAGCTTTATCTGCGGTATCACTTTTTTTTAAAATTTTAAGAACTTTCCCTGTTTTTCCTTT
Source organism: Pelagibacteraceae bacterium TMED65 (assembly GCA_002167215.1). The sequence continues at coordinate 22,620 of NHDS01000035.1, read as the reverse complement.
ATCTTTTCCAGATAAAATAAAAACACTATCGCCTTTTTTAATTTTAGCAGCCATTAAAGAACCTCCGGAGCTAATGAAATGATTTTCATATACTTTTTTGCTCTTAATTCTCTCGTGACTGGGCCAAAAATCCTTGTTCCTAGTGGTTCACCATTATTATTAATTAAAACTGCAGCGTTCCTGTCAAATCTTATTGAGGAGCCGTCTGATCTATATACGTCCTTGGCTGTTCTGACTATTACCGCCTTGTGAATTTCACCTTTTTTAACTTTTCCACGAGGAATCGCATCTTTCACTGTAATAACAATAACGTCTCCAACTGAAGCGAACCTCCTCTTCGATCCACCGAGAACCTTGATACATTGTATTTTTTTTGCACCAGAATTGTCGGCCACTAATAATGTAGATTGCATTTGAATCATAATTTATCCTAACCTATGACTATCCATTTTTTTGTTTTTGAAATAGGTTTGTTTTCTTGTATTGATACAAGTTGACCTATCTTAAATTTGTTCAACTCATCATGAACAGAGTACTTTTTAGATCTGTTTATGTATTTTTTGTAAACTGGATGCATAACTTTTCTATTAACTTTTACGGTAATGGTTTTATCCGCCTTATCTGATACAACTACCCCTCTTAAAATTCTTTTTGGCATATTATTTTTTCTTCCTTTTGTTAGTTAAAGTAATTGCAGTTTTAATTCTTGCTATTTGTTTTCTTACAGTTGCAATCCTAGCTGTTTTCTCGAGTTGTCCGGAACTTTTTTGAAACCTTAAATTTAAGGACTCTTTTCTTAAAAGATTGACTTTTTCCTTTAACTGATTGGACTCTAGTTTTATAAGCTCTGAAAATTTTTCCATTACGCGCTCAATCTAGTAACAAATTTGGTTTTATTAGGAAGTTTTGCCGACGCCAATTCAAATGCCTCAGCAGCAAGATTTTTTGAAACTACGTCTATTTCAAAAAGAATTTTTCCAGGCTTTACTTTTGCAGCCCAGAATTCAACCGCACCTTTACCCTTACCTTGCCTTACTTCTGCTGGTTTTTTTGAAACTGGAACATCAGGGAAAATTCTTATCCATACTCTTCCAGATCTTTTTAAATGTCTCGAAATGCACCTTCTAGCAGATTCAATTTGTCGAGAAGTTATTCTCGCTGGTGAAATAGCTTTAAGTCCAAAAGCACCAAAATTTAGGAAGTTTCCACCTTTAGATACGCCGTGCATTCTTCCTTTAAATTGTTTTCTATATTTAGGCTTTTTTGGTTGTAACATTTTACTTATCTACTTTCTTTAAATCATCAGTAGTGATTTTATTATTGTTATCAGAGGAAATATTATCTTTATCAAATTTTTCACCCTTAAAAATCCAAACTTTTACACCGCATATACCATAAGTAGTGTTTGCCCTTGAAACTCCGTAGTCGACGTCTGCTCTTAAAGTGTGAAGAGGCACTCTTCCCTCTCGATACCACTCGGTTCTTGCTATCTCTGCTCCACCAAGTCTGCCAGCACAGTTCACTCGTATCCCTTCAGCACCTAATCTCATTGCTGATTGTACAGCTCGTTTCATAGCCCTTCTAAATGCTACTCTTTTTTCAAGTTGTTGTGCAATATTATCTGCTACTAATTGAGAGTCTAATTCAGGTTTTTTAATTTCTACTATATTTATATTCACATCTCCACTTACTAACTTGCTTACCTCTTTTTTTAATTTTTCTATATCTGATCCTTTTTTTCCAATAATTACTCCTGGTCTAGACGTATAAAGAATTATATTTGCTAACTTTGCAGGTCTTTCTATGACAATCCTTGAGATCCCTGCAGACCTTAGACGTTTCTGAAGAAATTTTCTTAGATTAATATCTTCCTGCAAAAGATTTGAATAGCTTTTTTCAGAGAACCATCTAGATTCCCATGATCTTATAATTCCGAGTCTAAGCCCAATTGGATTAGTTTTTTGTCCCATCTTCTTCTTTCTTGATATTTTCATCATTTTTAGGAGGTTTAGGTTTGCTTGTTTCATTTGTTTTTTGAGATTCTAAATTATTTTTTTTGTTTTTGAGATTTTTGGAGTTTTTTTCTTCAGTTTTTTCATTTTGTTCTTGGACCAAAATTCTTATTCTAGAAAATGTTTTTAGAATTTTTCCAGCTCTTCCACGAGCTCTTGGTCTAAATCTCTTTAAAACCATGGATTTGCCAACACTTGCCTCTTTCACATAAAGTTTATCAATGTCTAATTGATGGTTGTTTTCGGCATTTGAGATTGCAGATTTAAGAATTTTTAGAACCTCATTAGAAATTCTCTTCTTTGAAAAAATAAGATTGTTTATAGCTTTATCTACATTAAACCCTCTTATTAATCCAAGCGTTAAGTTAGTTTTTCTAGGGCTCGACTTTAATGACTTGCCAATAGCTTTGACGACTGTAATGTTATCTTTGTTTTCTTTATCTACCATTTGTTTGTTCATTTAATTTAAGATGTTTTTTTATCCGCATTGTGACCTTTATATGTTCTTGTAGGAGAAAATTCTCCAAACTTGTGACCTACCATATTTTCACTTACCGTTACAGGTATATGTTTTTTTCCATTGTGAACTCCAAAAGTAAGACCCACGAATTCAGGAAGTATTGTTGATCTTCTCGACCAAGTCTTAATAACATCGTTTCTTCCAGAATTTCTGACAACTTCTGCTTTCTTTAACAGGTATATGTCGACAAAAGGGCCTTTCCAAACTGATCTAGACATTATTTCTTACCCCTTCTGAGAATGTATTTATCTGTTCTCTTATTTTTTCTGGTTTTCTTTCCTTTGGCTGAAAAACCTTTTCTGGAAACTGGGTTACGACCGCCTGAAGTTCGTCCTTCACCACCTCCATGTGGGTGATCAACTGGATTCATAGCCACACCTCTCACTACTGGTCTAATCCCCATCCATCTTTTTCTTCCAGCTTTACCAAGTTTGATATTCTTGTTATCAGGGTTGGAGACCATTCCTATTGTTGCTTTACATTCGATTCTTATCATCCTGATCTCACCCGATGACAGTTTGATTTGAGCATATTCTGAGTCTTTCCCTATAAGTTGGCTATAGGTTCCAGCAGACCTGTTTAATTGACCACCTTTACCAGGTTTCATTTCCACATTATGAATTAAGGTATCTGTAGGAATATTTTTTAGTTGCATACAGTTACCTACTTTAATATCAGCTTTATTTGAAGAAATGATATCTTCTCCAATTTTTAAATTCTGAGGAGCCAATATATATGAATAATCACCATTTTCATATTTAATTAAAGCTATGTTTGCGGTTCTGTTTGGATCGTATTCGATTCTCTCAACAATTGCCTTTAAATCAATAACTTTTCTTTTAAAATCAATGATTCTATATTTTCTCTTGTGACCTCCACCTTGACGTCTGGATGTCAGATGACCAAAGTTATTTCTTCCACCACTTTTATTTAAACCCTTAGTTAGTTTTTTAAAAGGCTTTCCTTTGTGAAGTTCTCCTTTATCTGTTAAAACAAGGCCTCTTTGCCCTGATGTGTTAGGTTTAAATTGTTTAAGCCCCATCTTTACTTAACCTCAATTGTTGTATCAATAGTATTACCTTCAGCTAATTTTATAAAAGCTTTTTTGAAATCCGGTCTCTTTCCTTTTATATTCCTAAATTTCTTTGTTTTTCCATTTTGGTTTAAGGTGTTGACTGATAAAACTTTTACATTGAAGAGTTTTTCGATTGCTTGCTTGATTTGTGACTTATTAGATCTTGAGGACACTTTGAAAACATAATAGTTGAATTGAGAGATGAATGTTGATTTTTCTGAGATTAACGGGTTCCTTACTATTTCGTAAATTTTTTCATTAGATATTTTTTTCATTTACTCAACCTCTCTTGTATTCTTGAAACAGCACTCTCTGAGAATATTAAATAATCTCTTTTTAGTATGTCATATACATTCAAACCCATAAGAGGCAACACATCAATTTTTGGAACATTTTTTGATGCTAAAAAAAAGTTTTTATCGACATCAATATTGTCGATAAAAAGTGCTGAATCAACTTTGAGGTTAGTCAACTTGTTTCTAAACAAGCTAGTCTTAGGTTGAGAAATTTTAAGTTCGCTGAGAATTTTGAGTTTTCCATCTTTAAGTTTTTTTGATAAGGCCATCTTAAGAGCAAGTTTTTTTATTTTTTTAGGCAACTTATGTTCGTGAGACCTAACTAAAGGACCAAATATGACTGCGCCTCCTCTCATCTGAGGTGATCGTTTGCTACCTTGTCTAGCACTTCCGGTCCCTTTTTGTTTGAAAGGTTTTTTTGTTGTTCCAGATATCTCAGATATTCCTTTAGTTTTATGATTTCCTGATCTTTTTTTAGAGAGTTGGTACCTTATCATTCTATGGATTATCTCTTCCTTGACTTCAACTCCGAACACTGATTTATCAAGAGTAATTTCTTTTAGAGTTTTGTTATCTAGATTGTTAATTTTTTCTTTCATTTTTCGGCTCTGATTATCTTTCTTGTTTAGTCTTCTTTTTGATTAGGTTGTTCACTATCGACACCTTTAGCATCTTCTGTTTTAAAATCTGTTGATTGCTTGCTTACGTTGGCTTCATTCGTTGGGTTTTCTTTGGCCTCTTTAGCTTGTGAGCTTTGATTATCTGATGAATTAACATTTTCCACTTGCATACTGTTGATTTCTTCATCTTTATTTTCTGGCTCCACCGTTTCAGGCTTAATAGATTGATTCTTTTTTACGGCATCAACTATTCTTATTAATGATCCTTTATGACCAGGTACAGCACCTTTTATAACTAAAAGGTTGTTATCAGAGTCGATATTTAACACTTTTAAATTTTGTACAGTAATCTTTTTGTTTCCTAGTCTTCCTGCCATCTTTTTTCCTTTAAAAACTTTGCCAGGATCTTGGCATTGACCAGTTGAACCATGTGATCTGTGTGAAATTGAAACTCCGTGTGTTGCCCTATTTCCAGAAAAATTATGTCTTTTCATGCCTCCTGCAAAACCTTTTCCGATAGAATTAGATGAAACGTCAACGAACTGACCAACAACAAAGTTAGTTGCATTAATATTCTTTCCAATCTCAAATTGCTCTGGGTTAGTTACCCTAAACTCTTGACATCTGGAATACGCTTCTAGCCTATTTTTTTTCAAAAATCCTTTGAAGCTATTATTAGTAATTTTTTTTGTTAGTCCATGGGATAAGGTAACAGAACTGTAACCATGTTTGTTTTTATCTTTTTTTGCTACAACTTTACAATCTTTTACCTCAAGAATGGTTACAGAATGGTTTACCATTTCCTTATCGTAATATCGAGTCATCCCTATTTTTTCTGCAAGTAGCCCAATTCTCATATGCTCATCCTATAACTTAATCTCTATATCAACACCAGCAGCTAACTCTAGTTTTTGAAGTGCATCTACAGTTTGCGGGGTCCATTCAGTAATATCCATCATTCTTTTATGCGTTCTTAATTCAAGTTGGTCCCTAGATTTTTTATCTACATGAGGAGATTTTAAAATTGTGAATTTTTCAATAATAGTTGGAAGAGGGATTGGACCTTTAACATGCGCACCAGTTCTTTTGGCAGTATTAACAATCTCAAGTGTAGTTTGATCTAGCACTCGGTGATCGAAAGCTTTCAGTCTTATACGAATATTTTGATTGGCCATTTAATTAATTCCGTTCCAAATTTATTCTATTATTTCAGCAACAACCCCTGCACCAACAGTTCGGCCACCTTCTCTGATTGCAAACTTTAATCCCTTATCCATTGCTATAGGAGTTAAAAGCTCAACAGTTACTGAGACGTTATCTCCAGGCATTACCATTTCTGTACCAGATGGAAGCTCAATAGTTCCTGTAACATCTGTTGTCCTAAAGTAAAATTGAGGTCTATAGTTCTTGAAGAAAGGTGTATGTCTTCCACCTTCATCTTTATTTAAAACATATGCTTCTGCTTTAAATTTTTTGTGAGGTTTTATTGAACCTGGCTTTGCAAGAACTTGACCTCTTTCAACTTCCTCTCTTTTTGTACCTCTAAGTAGAACTCCAACGTTATCTCCAGCTTCACCTCTATCAAGAAGTTTTCTGAACATTTCCACACCAGTACAAACAGTCTTTTGGGTATCCTTAATACCTGTAATTTCTATTTCATCATTAACATTAACAACTCCTCTTTCAACTCTTCCAGTTACAACTGTACCCCTACCAGAGATAGAAAAAACATCCTCGATAGGCATTAAGAAATCTTGGTCTAATGGTCGTGCGGGTTGAGGTATATGCTCATCTACCTTTTGCATTAGTTCTAATATAGCTTTCTTTCCAGTTTCTTCGTTGGAATCCTCAATTGCTGCCAAAGCAGAGCCTTTAACTATTGGAATATTATCTCCATCAAATTCATATTTCGATAAGAGTTCTCTAACTTCCATTTCAACTAAATCAAGTAGCTCGGGATCATCAACTTGATCAACCTTGTTCATGAAAACAACAATTGATGGCACTCCAACTTGCCTTGCTAATAAAATATGTTCTTTAGTTTGAGGCATGGGTCCATCAGCTGCAGAAACAACAAGAATTGCACCATCCATTTGAGCGGCTCCTGTAATCATATTTTTAACATAATCGGCATGACCTGGGCAATCTACATGCGCGTAGTGACGTTTATCAGTTTGATACTCTACGTGAGCTGTAGAAATAGTAATACCTCTTTCTTTTTCCTCAGGAGCTTTGTCTATTTGCGCATAGTCCATTGCTGTGGCCCCACCAGTTTCAGCTAAAACTTTAGTTATAGCAGCAGTTAGTGTGGTTTTTCCATGATCAACATGGCCTATTGTACCAATGTTACAGTGCGGTTTACTTCTATCAAATTTTTCTTTAGCCATTTAAATACTCCTTATTAATTAATTAACCAGAAACTTTTTCTTTAACTTCCTCTGCAACATTATGTGGAACTTGTTCATAATGATCAAAAGTCATTGTATAACTTGCTCTACCCTGGCTCATAGAGCGTAAGTTGTTTACATACCCAAACATGTTTGCCAGTGGAACCATGCCATTAATAACATGATTAACCCCTCTTTGTTCCATGCCTGAAACCTGTCCTCTTCTCGAATTCAAGTCACCTATAATGTCACCCATATATTCTTCAGGTGTAACACATTCAATCTTCATCATAGGCTCTAAAAGAACTGCGTTTGCTTTTGGCATTGCCTCTCTAAATGCAGCTCTAGCAGCAATTTCAAAGGCCATAACGCTTGAGTCGACGTCATGAAAAGCGCCATCAACTAAAGTACATTTAAGGTCAATTACTGGAAATCCTGCCAAAAAACCAGATTCTGTTGAAGCTTTAATTCCTTTCTCTACTCCAGGAATATATTCTTTTGGAACTCTGCCCCCAACAATCTTACTTTCAAAAATAAAACCTTCACCTTTGTCTAACGGCTCAAAATTCATCACTACTTTGGCGAATTGCCCAGCACCTCCAGATTGTTTTTTATGAGTATAGTCAACTGAGGTTTGTTGTGTGATTGTTTCTCTATAAGCAACCTGAGGCGCACCTACAGTTGCATCAACTTTGAACTCTCTTAACATTCTGTCTACAAGTATTTCCAGGTGAAGTTCACCCATGCCCTTCATTACTGTTTGTCCAGATTCATGATCCACACTAACTTTGAAAGATGGGTCTTCAGCCGCAAGTCTTTGGAGGGCAACACCCATTTTCTCTTGATCAGCTTTAGTTTTTGGTTCAACTGCAACTTCAATGACAGGGTCTGGAAATTCCATTCTCTCAAGTATAACAGCATTTTCAGAATCACATAATGTATCACCAGTTGTAGTATCCTTGAGGCCAGCTACTGCAATAATATCACCAGCACAAGCTACTTTGATGTCTTCTCGCGAATTAGAATGCATTTGTAACATCCTACCAAATCTCTCTCTTTTTTCTTTTACCGAGTTTAAAACTGAACTTCCAGCCTCTATTTGCCCAGAATAAACTCTCATGAATGTTAAGGATCCCACAAATGGATCATTCATAATTTTGAAAGCTAGGGCAGAAAATGGTTCATCATCTGAGCTTTTTCTAACTATTGATTCATCTTCTTTTTGATACCTTACCCCCTTAATGGATGGCACATCTAAAGGAGAGGGAAGAAAGTCAACAACTGCATCTAACATCGGTTGAACACCCTTGTTCTTAAATGCACTACCACAAAGAACAGGGACAAACTTACTTTCAATTGTTCCTTTTCTAATTAAAGATTTAATCTGATCTTCTGTTGGAAGCTTTCCATCTAAATATTGCTCCATAATTTCGTCATCCATTTCCACTACAGATTCAATTAATTGTTCTCTGTACTTATTTGCTTCGTCCAAAAGCTCTCCAGGAATTTCTTGATCAGCAAATTTGGCTCCAAGCTTTTCATCTTCCCATACGATTGCTTTCATTCTGATGAGATCTATTAAACCTTTAAATTCTGATTCTGATCCTAAAGGTAATTGAGTAACAAGAGGAACGGCCCCCAGTCTATCTTTTATCATATCAACACATCTGTAGAAGTTTGCTCCAATTCTGTCCATTTTATTAACAAAACACATTCTTGGAACACCATATTTGTCGGCTTGTCTCCAAACGGTTTCTGATTGGGGCTCAACACCAGCAACTGAATCGAACACACAAACACTTCCATCTAAAACTCTTAGTGACCTTTCAACTTCAATCGTAAAGTCCACATGTCCAGGAGTGTCAATTATATTTATTCTTTTGTCGTTCCAAAAACAAGTAGTGGCGGCGGAGGTAATTGTGATCCCTCTTTCTTGCTCTTGCTCCATCCAGTCCATTGTTGCCGCACCATCATGCACCTCTCCTATTTTATGAGAGACACCAGTATAATAAAGAATTCTTTCTGTGGTAGTTGTCTTTCCAGCATCAATGTGGGCCATGATTCCAATATTTCTATAGTTACTTAAATCAGTTTTTCTTGACATATTTACCACCTGTAATGAGCAAATGCTCTGTTTGCTTCCGCCATTTTATGTGTATCTTCTCTTTTTTTGACAGAAGTTCCTTTATTTTCGTGGGCATCAGCCAATTCTTGGGCCAACCTGTCTACCATTGACTTTTCGTTTCTTTTTCTTGAAGCATAAACTATCCATCTGATTGCTAATGCTTGAGCTCTCTCATTTCTCACTTCTACGGGAACTTGGTAAGTTGCCCCACCAACCCTTCTTGACCTCACTTCAATACCTGGCTTCACATTATTGAGAGCATTTCTGAATAGATCAATTGGTTTAGAAATTTTAAGTTTTTTAGATGCTATTTCCAAAGCATCATACACAATTTTTTCAGATTTTGATTTTTTTCCATCGTACATAACAATATTTATAAATTTGGACAAAACCTTGTCGTTAAACTTGGTGTCAGGTATTATCTCTCTTTTTTCTGCTTTTCTTCGTCTAGACATATTTAACTCAACTATTTAGGTCTTTTAGCTCCATATTTAGATCTTCTTTGCTTTCTATTTTTAACACCTTCTGTGTCAAGAATTCCTCTCAGGACGTGATAACGGACACCGGGAAGATCTTTGACCCTTCCACCTCTAATCAAAACTACCGAGTGTTCTTGTAAATTATGACCTTCACCTGGTATATAACTTGTGACTTCGAAACCATTTGTTAGCTTTACCCTGGCAACTTTTCTGAGTGCTGAGTTTGGTTTTTTAGGGGTGGTTGTGTAAACTCTAGTGCATACCCCTCTTTTTTGAGGACAACTTTCAAGTGCAGGCACTTTATTCCTCTTTAATTGCTTAGATCTAGGAGATCTAATTAGTTGATTAATAGTAGGCATTATTTCCCTTAAATTAAAATTAGAAATTGTGTTTGGTCATTAAACCACTACCAATTATTCGTTGAAAATTAACACATCTTAATTGACTGTCAACATTAGAAAAAAAAAAAATTAAGACGCTTGTTCTTTATTCTCGGTAGCTTTACTCAGAAGTTCTTTATCCTTTTTATTTGCCTCTATTTTAACTTGCGACATAAATGATCCAGTTCCACAGGGAACAAGTCTTCCTACTATTACATTTTCTTTTAATCCCATTAAACTGTCGACTTTACCAGATACAGATGCTTCAGTCAGAACCCTTGTAGTTTCTTGGAAAGATGCAGCAGAAACAAAACTGTCGGTTTGCAATGAAGCTTTTGTAATACCCAGAAGAATTTGATGTCCTAAGGCTGGCTTTCTGTTCTCTTTCTCTGCCTTAATATTTTGCTCGATGAATTCTTTCCTACTTACTTGTTCGCCAGCTAACAGTGTGGTTTCTCCAGCATTAGTAACTTCAACTTTTTGCATCATTTGCCTAACAATGACTTCAATATGTTTATCGTTAATTTTAACACCTTGAAGTCTATAAACGTCCTGAACCTCCTTGGTTAAATAGGTTGCAAGAGCTTCAACACCCTTGACTCTTAAGATATCATGGGGAACTGAATTTCCATCTACTAAAATATCACCAGTCTCTACATAATCACCCTCTTGAACAGTGAGATGCTTAGATTTTGAAATTACATATTCAACTGGTTCGAGATCTTTATTTTCCGGAACTATTGAAATTTTTCTTTTCATTTTATAATCTTTACCGAATTCTATTTTCCCTGAAACTTCAGCAATAATTGCATGGTCTTTAGGCTTTCTTGCCTCAAAAAGTTCCGCTACTCTCGGAAGACCACCTGTTATATCTTTAGTTTTACTTGATTCTTTTGGAACTCTCGCAATTATATCACCCTGTCTTACAGCCTGATCATCTGTAACACTGATTATTGAGTCAACTGTAAGTTGATAGCTAGCAATACTTCCGTTCTCTAAAACTAAAACATTTCCACTATTTTTTTTATCATGAATCTCTAATCTTGGAACTAGCTCCTGGTTTTTCGCTTGTTGTTTCCAGTCTGTAACAATATTACTTGATAAGCCAGTTGATTCGTCAACTATTTCTCTTGTTGTTATTCCTTCCTCAAGATCTTTAAACTTTACTGTTCCATCGATTTGGGAAATTATTGGTAATGTAAATGGATCCCATTCGGCTATAATATCGCTTGTTTTGACTTTTGAACCTTCAGCATAATTAATTTTACAACCAAATGGTAATCTGTGTTTTGCTCTTTCTTTCTTATTTTCATCAAGAAGCAACAAAGATGCATTTCTGGACATATTGATCAAATTTCCAGAACTATCAGTCGCTGATTTTAAATTCAAATATTTCGTAGTTCCATTTACCTTAGATTCAATATTTGAAATTTCAGTACCTTTTTGGGCTGCACCACCAATATGAAAGGTTCTCATTGTAAGTTGTGTTCCTGGCTCACCAATTGACTGGGCAGCAATTACACCAACAGCCTCGCCAACATTTACTGGAGTGCCTCTTGCTAAATCTCTTCCGTAACATTTTCCGCAAACGCCAAATTCTGCTTCACAACTTAAAACAGATCTAACTTTAATTTGCTCAAAACCTATTTTATCTATAATACCTATATGCTCTTCTGAGACAATATCTCCAGTTTTTGCTATGACTTTATTGTTGCTTTTATCAATTAGATCTTCTGCCAAAGTCCGACCTAAGACCCTTTCTGATAAGGGTTCTACTATTTCTCCACCTTCTACCAATTCATTAAGTGTTATATATTTTGTAGTAAAGCAATCGGGTACTGTAATGATTGAATCTTGAGCCACATCTACAAGTCTTCTAGTAAGATAACCTGAGTTTGCCGTTTTTAGTGCAGTATCAGCTAATCCTTTTCGAGCTCCGTGACTAGAATTAAAATATTCAAGAACAGTTAATCCTTCTTTAAAGTTTGACACAATAGGAGTTTCAATTATTTCCCCAGATGGTTTCGCCATCAAGCCTCTCATACCTGAAAGTTGTTTTAATTGGGCGGCAGAGCCCCTGGCGCCAGAATCAGCCATCATATAAACCGAGTTGAAATTCTCGACTTTATCCATTTTGTTGGGCACTAAAATTTTCATCATTTCATCTGCTACCGAATCAGAACACTTAGCCCATGCGTCTACAACTTTATTATATTTTTCACCTTTAGTTATTAATCCTTCAGAATATTGTTTTTCATAAGACTTCACTTTTTTTTCAGTGTCTTCCAATAAATTAGATTTAGTAGTTGGGATAAGAAGGTCATCCTTACCAAAAGATATGCCTGCTTTGCATGCTTCCCTAAATCCAATTTCCATAAGTTTATCGGCAAAAATAACTGTCTTCTTCTGTCCACAATGTCTATAAACAAGATCTATTGCATTACTAATCTCTTTTTTTGTTAATATTTTATTAATTATTTCAAAACTCACCTTTGGATGTCTTGGCAAAACCTCGCTTAATAGCATTCTTCCAGGTGTAGTTGAAACTGTTTTTGTAATTGGTTCAAAATTTTCATTAACAGTATTAAACCGACATTTTATCATTGAATGAAGAGATACGTTCTTTTGATCGATAGCAACTAGCAATTCGTCTATAGAGGAAAAAATCATACCCTCTCCCAACCCACCTGGGCTAGTTAAACTTAAATAATAAAGACCGAGAATCATATCCTGAGAAGGAACAATAATTGGTTTTCCATTAGCAGGTGAAAGAATATTATTTGTCGACATCATCAAAACTCTTGCCTCAAGTTGAGACTCAAGTGACAATGGAACATGAACGGCCATTTGATCACCATCAAAATCTGCATTAAAAGCTGTACATACTAGTGGGTGAAGTTGAATTGCTTTACCTTCAATCAAAATTGGTTCGAAAGCCTGTATACCAAGCCTATGCAATGTTGGCGCTCTATTTAACAATACAGGGTGCTCTCTAATTACTTCTGCAAGGATATCCCAAACTTCAGGTCTTTCTTTTTCGACCATTTTTTTTGCAGCTTTTACGGTTGTGGCTAAATTATATTTTTCTAATTTTGAATAAATAAATGGTTTGAACAACTCGATTGCCATCTTTTTAGGTATACCACATTGGTGTAACTTGAGCTCCGGACCAACAACAATTACTGATCTTCCTGAATAATCCACCCTTTTTCCAAGAAGATTTTGTCTAAATCTTCCTTGCTTGCCTTTAAGCATATCTGATAAGGATTTTAGTGGTCTTTTGTTAGTTCCAGTGATTACTCTTCCTCTTCTCCCGTTATCAAAAAGTGCGTCACATGCTTCCTGTAACATTCTCTTTTCGTTTCTGACTATTATATCTGGAGCTTTAAGGGTTAAAAGTCTTTGCAACCTGTTGTTTCGGTTGATAACTCTTCTATACAGATCATTCAAATCAGAGGTTGCAAACCTTCCCCCATCAAGTGGAACTAATGGTCTAAGTTCTGGAGGTATTACTGGGATTACATTAAGTATCATCCATTCAGGTTTTAATTTTGAACCTAAGAAAGCTTCAATTAATTTTAACCTTTTAACAAGTTTCTTTTTCTTGGTTTCTGAAGATGTTGTTGCAAGGTCTTCCCTTACTATTTTTTGTTCCTCTTCAAGATTAATTTCAGATAAAAGTTTTTGTATAGCTTCTGCTCCTATCATGCTCTGGAAACTATCCCCATACTCTTCTTTAAAACTTGTATTTTCATCATCAGATAAAATTTGATACTTTTTTAGCGATTTAACTATACCAGGTTCAGTTACAATAAAACTTTCGAAATAAAGAACTTTTTCCAAGTCTTTTAATGCTAAATCTAGAAGAAGTCCTATACGACTTGGTAATGACTTTAAAAACCATATATGTGCAACGGGGGCTGCAAGAGGGATATGGCCCATTCTTTCTCTTCTAACTTTGGTTAATGTTACTTCAACACCACACTTTTCACATATTATTCCCTTGAACTTCATTCTTTTGTACTTACCACATACACATTCGTAGTCTTTTATTGGCCCAAAGATTCTAGCACAAAACAACCCACTTCGCTCTGGTTTAAATGTTCTGTAGTTAATAGTCTCAGGCTTTTTAATTTCTCCGTGTGACCATGAAACTATTTCATCAGGACTAGCTATTGAGATTTTTAAATGATCAAAATTTACTAAACTCGGTTTTTCTATCAGTTTCATTAATTCATTCATAATTTTTCCTTAACTCACATTTCTTTCTAAAAGTTCTACATTTAATCCAAGCGACTTCAACTCCATGATTAGTACATTAAAAGATTCAGGGATACCTGATTCAATATTGTCGTCTCCTCTAACTATAGTTTCATAAGCTTTAGTTCTACCCGACACATCATCTGATTTTACTGTTAACATTTCTTGTAAAGTGTATGATGCTCCATATGCCTCGAGTGCCCATACTTCCATTTCACCAAATCTTTGACCACCAAATTGTGCTTTACCTCCAAGAGGTTGTTGGGTAACCAAGCTATATGGTCCAATTGATCTTGCATGTATCTTATCATCGACCAAATGGTTTAACTTTAACATATATATTTGACCAACTGTTATAGGTCTATCAAAATGGGTTCCAGTTCTTCCATCTACGAGATTCTTTTGGCCACTAGTGTTGCTGGAGGCAATGTCAAAGAAATCGTTTATATCTATTTCTTTTGCACCATCAAAAACAGGGGTAGCGAAAGGAACACCGTCTTTAAGTTGAATCGCCCGATTAACAAGTTCTTCATCTTTGAGACCAGATATTCTGGCATTAAATATTTCTTCACCGTATACGCTTTTGAAAAGTTTTTTAATCTTCTCAATGTTAGATTTTTCACCATTCGCTTTAGATCCAAGTTCATGAAATTTTTTACCAAGGTCGACAGAGGCTGCACCTAAATGTGTCTCCAAAATTTGTCCGACATTCATTCTAGAAGGCACACCAAGTGGGTTCAACACAATGTCAACGGGAGTGCCATCTTCCATGTAAGGCATATCTTCAACTGGAATAATCCGTGAAATAACACCTTTATTTCCATGTCTTCCCGCCATTTTATCACCAGGCGCTAACTGTCTTTTTACTGCAACAAATACTTTTACAAGCTTCATAACACCTGGTAGTAATTCGTCTCCGGATTGAACTTTATCAACTTTTGATTGAAATGTTTTGTTTAAAACATCTAAACTTTTATTAAATGCCTCATTTAATGATTCGATTTTTTTCATTGAAGCGTCTAATTTTATTTTAATACCTTTGAGCTTCGATAAATTCATCTCATCAAGAAGTTCTTTTGTGAGTTTTGGGGATTTTGGTTTCTTTTCTAAACCACTTTCATATTCATTGTTTACAAGTAACAACTTTAGATTTTTTTCAAAGCTTGATTCAAGAATAAACCTCTCATCTTCCATATCCATGTGAAGCTGTTCTATCTGCATTCTTTCGTTTGATAACGAACGTTCATCTTTATCAATACCTCTTCTTGAGAAAACTCTTACTTCAACAACAGTTCCTGATACTCCAGGAGGAAGCCTAAGAGAGGTATCTTTTACATCAGCTGCCTTTTCACCAAATATCGCCCTAAGAAGTTTTTCTTCAGGTGTCATTGGGGACTCGCCTTTCGGAGTAACTTTTCCAACAAGAATATCCCCTGGATTAACTTTAGCACCAATGTGGACTATACCGGCTTCATCTAAATTAGTCAGGGATTCTTCTCCAATATTTGGGATGTCTCTCGTGATTTCTTCTTGTCCAAGTTTTGTGTCTCTAGCTAAAACCTCAAACTCTTGAATGTGTATGGATGTAAACACATCATCAACGACAAGTTTTTCAGAAATTAGAATTGAATCCTCGTAGTTATAACCATTCCAAGGCATAAATGCTACTGTAACATTCTTACCTAGAGCTAATTCACCAATTTTTGAGGATGGTCCATCTGCAATTATATCTCCTTTTTCGACAAAATCTCCTTCTCTAACTAATGGTGTTTGATTAATACATGTGTCTTGATTTGACCTTTGAAATTTACTAAGCCTGTAAATGTCAACACCTGTATCTAAATTATTTTTTTGAATCGCACTAATAACTATTCTAGATGAATCAACTTGATTCACATAACCAGATCTTTTTGCAACAACAACAACACCAGAATCTCTGGCAACGACTGATTCCATTCCAGTTCCGACATAGGGTGATTGGCTCTTTAGCAAAGGAACTGCTTGCCTCATCATATTTGAACCCATAAGCGCCCTATTTGCATCATCATTCTCAAGAAAAGGTATTAATGCGGCTGCAACAGAAACCAACTGTTTTGGAGAAACATCAATGAAGTCTACATTCTTTGGATCAAGCATTAAAAAATCACCACTTTGTCTGCAAGAAATAAGGGTTCTTTCGAATGAACCATTACTTTTTAGTGGCTCATTAGCCTGAGCGATAGCATATTTCTCCTCATCCATAGCAGATAGGTAAACAATTTCAGAAGTGACTTTAGAATTTTCAACTTTTCTGTAGGGTGTTTCTATAAAGCCATAGTTATTAACTTTGGAGTATGTGGCTAAAGAATTTATTAGTCCAATATTTGGACCTTCAGGTGTTTCTATTGGACAAATTCTTCCGTAGTGTGAGGGATGTACATCTCTAACTTCAAAGCCAGCACGTTCACGAGACAATCCACCTGGACCTAATGCAGACAATCGTCTTTTATGGGTTATTTCAGATAACGGGTTTGTCTGATCCATGAATTGAGAAAGTTGACTTTGGCCAAAAAACTCTCTGATAGCAGCCGAAGCTGGTTTTGGGTTTACGAGATCATTAGGCATCACAGTTTCTATATCAGGAGCATTAGTCATTCTTTCTTTAATGGCTCTTTCCATTCTTATAACACCGAGTGTATATTGGTTTTCTAATAGCTCTCCAACAGACCTAACTCTTCTATTTCCAAGATGGTCAATATCATCTATGTGACCCACTCCATCTTTCAGTCCTGCAAGATATTTCACTATCTGAATAACATCGTTATTTTCAAGAACTCTTAAGTTTAGATCTGAGTCGAGGTTAAGCCTTGTATTTATCTTCAATCTTCCGACTGGTGATAAATCATATCTCTCTCTATCAAAAAAAAGACTTCGAAACATTTTGTCAGCAGCCTCAACAGTTGGAGGCTCACCAGGACGTAAAATTTTGTATATTTCTGTTATTGCATCATTTCTATTTTTATTTTTATCTGCAAAAAATGTGTCTCGAATGTACGAACCCTGTTGATTGGAATTAATATTTAAAATTTCAATTTTTTCAATTTTCTTTTCGTTCAAATGATTAAGAACGTTTTCATCTATCTCATCACCAGCTTCAAAAAAAATGATTCCACTTTCTGAATCATATACATCTTTCGCTAAATATTCTCCTTTGATGGTTTCATCAGTTATATATAATTTTTTAACAGAATCATCTGCGAGCTTCTTTTGAATTACAATATTAAATTTCTCACCGGCGTTGGCGTATGTCTTTCCATTTGATGAACTAACAATATCATAATCAAGTTTTGATCCAGAAAAATCTTCTTTGATGTAATCGATTTCCCACCCGTCTTTTTTTTTTGTCACCATTTTTGATTTATAAAAAAAAGTAAACAGTTTTTCGTGGGTCATTCCATTTATTTTAGTGTAATCAATTTCTTTTTCGTTTTTTTTGCAATCGTCTCTGTATTCACTGGATTTTTCATCATCTAATGCAAGCAAAAGCGACGAGGCTAGTAATTTTCTCCTTTTGTCAATTCGAACATACATTAAATCTTTAGGGTCAAACTCAAAATCAATCCATGATCCGTTATAGGGGATTAGTCTTGAAGCAAACAAGAATTTTCCAGTAGAGTGACTCTTGCCTTTGTCATGATCGAAAAACACTCCTGGTGACCTATGCATCTGAGAAACAACAACTCTTGTTGTTCCGTTAAAAACGAAAGTGCCGCGGGATGTCATTAACGGCATATCCCCAAGGTACACATCCTGCTCTTTGATGTCCTTGACGGATGAAACTCCAGTCTCTTCATCAACCTCTCGGATGATTAGGTTAAGGGTAACTTTTAATAGAGATCCAAAAGTTCCTCCTCTTTGTATGCATTCTTCGACATCATATTTGGGTTCTTCTAGTTCATATTTAACAAACCTTAATTCAGCAACACCAGAAAAATCTGATATGGGAAAAACTTTATTGAAAACTGCTTGAAGACCAATGTCCTCTCTGTCTTCTGGTTTTACATCTTTTTGTAAAAACAGTTCGTATGAATTCCTTTGGATTTCTAATAGGTTTGGCATATCAACCAAATCTGGTATCTTGCCAAAGCTTTTTCTTATGTTATGTTTGTCTGTAAATGATTTTTTCATATTGATGCTACTTAAGTTCTACAGTTGCACCAGCTTCTTCAAGCTGTTTTTTGAACTTTTCAGCATCTTCCTTATTTACTCCGTCTTTTAACTTACTGGGAGCACCCTCCACTAAATCTTTAGCTTCCTTTAAACCTAGCCCAGTAATTGTTCTGACTTCTTTAATAACATTGATTTTTTTATCACCTGCACTAGCAAGATGAATTTCGAATTCTGTTTTTTCTTCACCTGCAGGTTCAGCAGTTGCTCCACCAGCAGGGGCTGCAACAGCAACTGGTGCAGCAGCAGAGACACCCCATTTTTCTTCTAGAATCTTTGTCAGTTCTGAAGCCTCAAGGACGGTCAGTGTAGATAAATCTTCAGCAATTTTTTGAATATCAGCCATTTTTTACTCCTTATTCTTGATTTTCAAATTTATTTTTAATAACTCTAACAATGTTAGATTGGTTGGTTGTTAGGATAGAAACAATATTTGTTTGATTTGATTGAAGCAAACCAACTATTTGCGCTCTTATTTCTTCCATTGAAGGTAGCGAAGCAAGATTTTTAATATCTTCAATAGACAATTCCTTATCACCCATTACTCCACCGAGAATCTTGAAGTTATCGTTTTCCTTGGCGAATTTTACTGCAACTTTGGAAGTGTTTACAGGATCATTGGAATATGCAACAGAAGTGGGACCAACAAAGAGTTTTTCCAAGACATTGAAATGAGTGTCTTTTATGGCTCTTTTAGCTAGGGTGTTTTTTGCCACCTTAAAATTTGAGTCCGAGCAACTTTTGATTTCATTTCTAAGAGAAGAAATTTCAGTTACATTTAAGCCTTTATAGTCAGCAACAAGAAGAAATTCAGATGATTTAAGATCTGAATTAAATTCTTTGACGAATTCTTGCTTTTGAGCACGTTGCACTAATACCTCCTAAATAACTGTCTGAGTAAAAAAAGATTCTACCCATCTATCCAGGAAATTTAATGTTAGATAACATCCTGAAGTCTTTGACAGAATAAATAATTTATATTTACATAACACTTGTTGGATCAACTTGCAACCCCGGACCCATAGTTGAATTTATATAGAATTTTTTTATGTAAACTCCCTTGGATGCCTCAGGTTTCTTTTTCTTAATTTCATCCATTAAGAATGATATATTTTTTTTTAATTCGTCTTTTGAAAAGCTAATTTTACCTACAGAAGTGTGGATGATTCCAGCCTTGTCTGTTTTGAACTCAATTTGACCAGCTTTAATTTTTTGAATTGCATCTGACACATTGTTCGTAACTGTACCTAATTTAGGATTAGGCATTAGGCCTTTTGGACCAAGAATTTGTCCCAATGAACTGACCTTTACCATCATTTTTGGTGTAGAAATACATTTGTCGAAGTTTAGTTCTCCTTTTTTAACTGATTCTATCAATTCGTCGCCTCCGGTAATATCTGCTCCGGCCTCTTTAGCTTTTTCTACATCATCACCCTCTGCAAAAACTGCTATCTTCACTTTTTTGTCAGGCATTTTCGGTAAGCTTATTACTCCTCTTATTTGCTGATCAGATTTTTTGGCATCGATTCCTAGTACAACTGATATATCAAGAGATTCATCAAATTTTTTTGAAGAAAACTTTTGAGATATTGTAATTGCTTCTTCAAGTTTATAAATTGTTTCTGCTCCAATTTCCTTTATAATTTCTTTATATTTTTTTGTATTTTTCATTATTCAACCTTAATTCCCATTGATCTTGCAGTTCCTGCAACCATTTTCTCAGCTGATTCAATGTTATTAGTATTTAAATCATTCATCTTATCTTCTGCAATTTTTTTTATATCGTTTTTTGAAATAGAAGCAATAACTTCTTTTCCAGGAGTTTGAGAAGCTTTTTTTAACTTCAATGCTTTTTTAATAAAAAAAGAAACTGGAGGAGATTTTGTCTCGAATGTAAAGCTCTTATCCTGAAAAACAGTAATTACAACCGGGATAGGCATACCCTGCTCAAGTTTTTGAGTTGCTGCGTTAAATGCTTTGCAGAACTCCATGATATTTACACCTTTTTGGCCTAAGGCTGGACCAACGGGTGGTGATGGATTAGCTTGCCCTGCTGGAATCTGTAATTTTATATATCCATCTATTTTTTTTGCCATCTTCTAGTCTCCTTAAATTTAAATTTTTTCCACTTGCGAATAATCAAGATTTACCGGTGTAGATCTTCCAAAAATAGAAACACTGACTTTTAATCTTGCTTTTTCTTCATCAACTTCCTCTACCATACCATTGAATGATGAAAATGGTCCATCTGACACTCTTACTTGTTCACCAATTTCGAAACTAACTGAAGGCTTTGGTTTCTCCAAACCATCTTTCATTTGATTTAGTATGGAATCAATTTCAGTTTGTGATACAGGAATGGGTTCCCCTTTTTTGCCTCCAAGAAAACCATAAACTTTAGGGATCATTCTAACAATATGCCATATCTCGTCATCCATTGTCATCTGGATTAACATATATCCAGGGAAGAATTTTCTTTCTGAACTTACTTTCTTTCCCTTTTTCATTTCAATAACCTCTTCAGAAGGAATTAAAATTTTCTCAATATTTTGTCTCAGACCTTTCTTCTCCACTTGAGCAAGAAGCTCTTTCTCGATTTTTTTTTCGTTACCCGAATAGACCTGTAAAATATACCAACTCAACATAATTTAAAATAAAAGAAACTCGACTGCAAACGAGATAATTTTGTCAATTAGAAGAAAAAAAACTGATGAAATTAAAACAAAAATAAAAACCATAATGGTGGTTGTAATAACCTCTGGTTTGGTTGGCCATGTTATTTTCAAGGCCTCCTGCTTTACTTCTTTATATAAAGTAATTATCTTTTGCATCATATTAATTGTATTGATTTTTTTGGTATATTTAACATAATCAAAAAAAAAATCAAACACCAAAAAAAAAATCGATGAACATTCTAAAAAAAAAAATTTTTGTCCTTACTGGTGCAGGGATATCAAAGGAAAGCGGAATAAATACATTTAGAGAAAAAGATGGATTATGGGACAACTTTAAAATTGAGGAAGTTTGTACAATTGAGGCTTTTGAGAAAAACCCTGATTATGTAAACAAATTCTACAATGAAAGAAAAAGAAAATTAAAAAATCCAAAAATTAAACCGAATAAAGCACATAAAGCTTTAGTTGATTTTGAATCAAAATGTCTAGACGAATTTCTCTTAGTTACACAAAATATTGATGATTTACACGAAAAAGCTGGGTCAAGAAATGTTCTACATATGCACGGAACTTTAAATTCAGCTTTCTGCATGTATTGTAAGCATCACATTAAGTTGGATTTTAATTTATCAACCAAACTTAGATGTGTTAATTGTGGTAATATTGGAAGGGTAAGGGTTGATGTGGTCTGGTTCGGAGAGCAACCAAAATATTTAGATAAAATTTATGAGTATTTAGAAAAAGTTGATGTGTTTATTTCAATTGGCACTTCAAACAATGTTTATCCTGCAGCAGGTTTTATAGATTTCTTACTTCAAACCAAAAAAAAAGTCCTAATGTATGAATTTAATATTGAAAAAACAAATAAGTCTGATTTATTTGATCAAATATTTATTGGTCCTGCGAGTAAAACTCTCCCTGAATTTGTTAAATTGATAGAATAAATTTTGGCAGGGGCGGAGAGACTCGAACTCACGACCTACGGTTTTGGAGACCGTCGCTCTACCAACTGAGCTACACCCCTAGAAATGGAGCGGGTGAAGGGAATCGAACCCTCGTAACCAGCTTGGAAGGCTGGGGCTTTACCACTAAGCTACACCCGCAACAAAAAAAATAAAAATTTCAAACATAATGTGATAAACTTTTACTAAATACAACTACTAATGAAATTTACATTATTACACAATAGGAATTGTTCAAAATCTAAAGCTTGTCTTCAAATTTTAGAAAACGAGAGCATAGATTTTAAAATTAGAGATTATATCAAGGATCCATTGTCACTTGAGGAGATTAAAGATTTGATCCAAAATTTATTGGGGAATAAATTTGATATTTTAAGAAATAAGACTAGAAAAGATTTTGAGAATAAAGATTTAGTAAAGTTTATATTTGAAAATCAAAAGAATTTGCAAAGACCAATTTTCTTTGATGGTAGAAATTATATTATATGTAGACCACCAGACATAGTATTGCAACACATCTAGAAATGGTGGAGGGAGTAGGATTTGAACCTACGTAGGCTTACGCCGTCAGATTTACAGTCTGATGTATTTGACCACTCTACCATCCCTCCGTAAAATGAATG
>NHDS01000034.1 GCA_002167215.1 Pelagibacteraceae bacterium TMED65 | reverse complement strand
TAAGATTATCATTTTGATCACCCGGCTTAGCACCATGAAAAACTGGACCAATCTCAAATATTGAAATATTATTTATATTCTTGTTATTATTATTGGTTATTAAATTTAGTAGTCCGCCTAATAAATTAGAGCGCATACATGACAGTTCCTCACTAATAGGATTTTCAATTTCAACAACCTCTTTATGAGTGTTCAATAAACTTTCCCATTTTTTATTAGAAAATGACCATGAAATTATCTCCATTATATTTCTACTTACCAACAACCTTCTTAATTGAGATTTTTTTCTTTGAAAAAAAGAAGTGACCTTGAGTGAATTTTTATTTTTTATATTAAACTCTCTTGCTTTTATTTTCTCGAAACCAACTAATCTTCCAACTTCCTCTACTAAATCTTCTTTTATCTTAATATCTTGCCTCCACGATGGAGGTATTACCTCAAATTCTTTGTTATTAAACTTTATGGAACACCCAATTTTTGATAAGATATCTTCAATTGTTTTTTGATCAATACTGCATCCAAGTATTTCTTCAAAGAAATTTAAACCAATTTTTATTCCAACGCTCTTAATTGTTTCAACAGAATCACTTATGATTGATCCTATTTCTCCACCACACGTTTTTGCAACCATCTCTGTTGCAAGTTCAATTCCTTCTAATGCTGAATTTGGGTCAATTCCTCTTTCAAATCTATATCTAGCGTCACTTACTATATTTAGTTTTCTTCCTGCCATTGCTATTTTTTTTGGACAAAAATAAGCAGATTCAAGTAAAATATTCCGTGTTGTTTCATCGCATGCTGAACTTTTTCCTCCCATAATACCAGCAAGACTAATTATTTTTTTTTCATCACATATCAAAATCATACCATCATCCAAGGTATATGTTTTTTCATCTAATCCTTCGAATTTTTCGCCATGAATTGAATATCTAATTTCAATATCACCTTTAACTTTGTCAAGGTCGAAAACGTGTAATGGTCTACAATAATCTATTGTAATAAAATTTGTTATATCAACTAATGGAGAAATCACCTTTAAACCGGATCCATTGAATCTAGTTATTATTTTACTTGATGATATTTTAGTATTATCTACATTTTTAATTTCTCTTAAAAGAAAATTTGGACATGAGGTATTCTTGAGTCTATTTAAAATTTTTTTTGAACTNTTAAATTGCTCTATGTTTTGTTTTATTTTTTTTTGTTTTAAAATACCAAANCCTGAAGCACTTAGGTCTCTTGCTATACCAAAAACTCCTGCNCAATCCACTCTGTTAGGTGTAATAGCAATCTCTAATTCTATATTTTCNTCATTGATGTATTTTGAAAAATTTTCGCCAACAATATGATNANTATTTAATTCTATTATTCCGTCAGAATCATTAGANAAACCAAGTTCTTNCTCCGAACAGAGCATTCCATAAGAATTTATTCCTCTTATTTTACTATTCTGTATAACAAATTCTTCNTTGCTACCAGGCTTAATTATGCTCCCGATTTTNGCTAATACAGTTCTCATACCTTTTTTTGCATTAGAAGCTCCACAAACTATTTGCAAAATATTTTTTCCATCNCTTACATCACAAATATTCAATTTATCAGCGTTAGGATGAGGNTTTAAATCAGTAATCTCTGAAACAACAAAATCTTTTAAATCTTTTTTTAAATCTTTGCATTCTTCAACTTCTAAGCCAATACTTGTAAGCTTTTCACATAAATCGTCAATAGAAGATTGAAATTCTAAATGTTCCTTTAACCANCCAATTGTAAATCTCATTCTATCTCCAACTCAAATCTGTTTCTTCGAAAAAAGAAAATCCATAATGTTCTAACCACTTTAAGTCACCATCAAAAAAATCTCTCAAATCTGNCATACCGTACTTTAACATTGCGAGTCTCTCTATCCCCATTCCAAAAGCAAATCCCGTGACTGATTTTTTTACACCTGACATTTTGAATACTTCTGGGTGTACCATTCCACAACCNAGAATTTCCATCCACTNTGNGCCTTCACCAAGTGTAATNTTTCCNGATTCTAGCTTATAATTTATATCTACCTCTGCTGAAGGTTCCGTGAAAGGAAAGTAAGAAGGACGAAATCTTAATTTTAAATTTTCTTTTTCAAAGAATATTTTACAAAATTTTTCTAAAAACCATTTTAAATTCGCAAAATTAATTTTNTCATCAACTACCAAACCCTCAACTTGATGAAACATTGGTGTATGAGTNACATCCGAGTCACATCTATAAGTTCTACCAGGTGCAAAAATAGCTAAAGGTGTTTTTATTTCTTTTAATGATCTAATTTGAACTGGTGATGTATGTGTCCTTAGAACATAAGAATTTTTTTTATTTCCTTTAATATAAAAAGTATCATGCATTTGCCTGGCAGGATGATCCTCTGGTATATTAAGTGCTGAAAAATTATGAAAATCATCCTCAATATCTGGACCCTCTCTATATTTTAANCCCATACCTCCAAGTATTGAAACTATTTCATTCATTGTTTGATTAATTGGATGAACTTTAGCTTCAAAACTTTTATTTTCTCTTGCTGGTAGTGATGCATCCAAATAATCTTTAGCTAATCTGGAATTAATTACTTCCGATTCAATTTGTGTTTTTTTTTTTTCAATTATGGAAAAGAATTGATTCTTAAATTTGTTTAATTTTATACCCAATTCTTTTTTTTGTTTTAATTCAAGAGAAGAAAGAGATTTTAACTCTTTTGTAACAAGGCCATTTTTTCCAAAATATCTCACTCTTGTTTCTTCAAGAGCGTCTATTGTATTTGAGTTTCCAACTTCATTCAAAGCTGATTGAATTAGNTGATCATGATTCATTTTATAAACTTACAATTAGGCAGCTTTTACTTTTGCCACTATCTGTTTGAAAGATTCTGGTTCTAATGCAGCTAAGTCTGCTAGGATTTTTCTGTTATAATTTAGATTTACTCTTTTTAGTCCATTAATGAAAACTGAATACTTTATTCCATTTGATCTACAGCCAGCATTTATTCTTTGTATCCATAGCCTTCTAAATTCTCTTTTTTTTACTTTTCTATCTCTNTAAGCATATTGTCCAGCTTTTTCAACAGCTTGGTTTGCAACTTTAAATGTNTTTTTTCTTCTTCCAAANTAACCCTTNGCACGTTTTAATATTTTTTTGTGCCTAGTTCTGGTAATTTTTCCTGCTTTTACCCTTGACATATTTTACCTACACTTNGCATTNATGTATTTTTTCACNATTTTAGTATCNTGTTTTGACATTACTGTCGGACCTCTTGAAGATCTTTTCATTGTTTTAGTTCTTTTAGTAAGGTTATGTCTTTTTCCACTGGCAAACATTAAAATCTTTCCCGTAGAGGTGACCTTGAACCTTTTTTTAGTTCCACTTTTGGTTTTTATCTTAGGCATAATTTAATTATATATATAGAGTTTTTGTTTCAAAGCAAGATTGTTTTGAATAAAGCTATCTAGGAGCTACAACCATTATCATAAGCTTACCCTCCATAGTAGGAACTTGCTCTATCTTTGCNAGTTGTTCAATTTCACTTTCAAGCTTTTTCANAACATCCATNCCTCTTTGATGATAAGCCATCTCTCTACCTTTAAATCTAAGAGTTATTTTTACTTTGTCGCCTTCACTTAAAAATCTTTGTATTGATTTTAACTTAACTCCATAATCATGATCCTCAATACCAGGTCTTAGCTTTACTTCTTTTACTTCAAATGTTTTTTGNTTTTTTTTNGCCTCNGCTTGCTTTTTTTGAATTTGATACTTGTATTTTCCNTAATCTATTATTTTACAAACNGGNGGTGAAGCATTTGGGGAAACTTCAACTAAATCTAGACCTTGATCAAAAGCTAGCTTTATTGCTTCTGGGGTGTCAAATACACCTAACATATCTCCTTTTTCAGAAATTACCCTAACAGATCNTGCTTTTATTCTTTCATTTACAAACGGGCCTGACTGTTTTGNTGAATGAAATCTTCCTTTATTCATGTTTTGATGATTGCATATTTAAATAAATTCCTTTCTTTTATTGTAATTTGCATTATCAAGTTCAAAATACTCATAATTTAATGGATTCTGCAAGAATTTTTTATTTTTTTTATGAAGTCGTCAAGCTTTAGAACTAATTGATCTTTAGATCCAAGAGTTCTTAGTGTTATTTTTCTATTCTCTACCTCTTTAACACCAATAACNCCAATAAAGTTTATTTTTTGNAGTGANAGATCCCTTATTTTATAGTTTAATTTTTCATTCCTGATATCTTTAACGCNTTTAATATTNTTTTTTTGCAACTCNAGAAAAACCTCTTCAGCATAGTCTGAACAATCGGAGTTAATTGTTGCTAGACCNACTTGGACTGGACTTAGCCATGGCGGAAATCTTCCAGAATAATGTTCAATNAGAATTCCNATAAATCTNTCAAAAGAACCTAAAATTGCCCTGTGTAACATTACCGGCCTNTGCTTTTCTCCATCCTCACCNATGTAACTGGCATCCAACCTCTCTGGCAACACNAAATCAACCTGTAATGTNCCGCACTGCCAATCTCTTCCGATTGCNTCTCNTAAAACGAATTCAAGTTTAGGACCGTAAAAAGCTCCTTCACCTGGATTTAATTCGTATTCATAACCAGCAGATTCAACAGCGTCAATTAAGGACTTTTCAGCTTGATCCCAAACTTTATCAGTCCCGGCTCTATTTGCTGGTCTATCCGAAAATTTAATTTTAACTTCTTCAAATCCAAAGTCCTTATAAATTTGCATTAATAAACTACAAAAAGATTCTGTCTCCGATATTATTTGTTTTTCCGTACAAAATATATGAGCATCATCCTGTATGAAAGCTCTTAATCTCATCAAGCCATGCAATGCTCCTGAAGCTTCATTCCTGTGACAACTACCAAACTCAGCCATCCTCAACGGAAGATCTTTATAACTTTTAATTCCCTGACGGAAAATTTGAACATGGCATGGGCAATTCATTGGTTTAATTGCTAAAATTTTTTGTTCTGACTCACAAACAAACATTTGATCTCTAAATTTCTCCCAATGCCCCGAATCTTTCCATAGTTTGCTATCAACTAATTGGGGTGTATTCACTTCAAAATATCCAGCACTTTCTTGTTTTTTTCTAATATAATTAACGATTGTTTTGTATAAAGTCCATCCTCGAGGATGCCAGAAAACTGAACCTGCCGCNTGTTCTTGTAAGTGAAAAAGGTTCATCTCTTTTCCAAGTTTTCTATGATCTCTTTTTTCTGCTTCTTCTAGACGATTAAGATATTTTTTTAAATCTTTGTCATTACCCCATGCTGTTCCATATATTCTCTGAAGCATTTTATTTTTTGAGTCACCCCTCCAGTAAGCTCCTGAAAGTTTTGTTAATTTAAAAGGGCCAATCATACNNAGACTTGGTAAATGTGGNCCCCTACATAAATCAAAAAAATTAGTNTCACTCTGTTTATAAATTTGAAAATCATTTTCTTGCTCGGAGTCTTNAATGATTTCTAATTTGTAATTTTCATTCTTCTTGGCAAAAAGATTTATTGCTTCCTTTTTAGTTTTTAAAGTTTTATTAATTTTAGCCCCTCCCTCAATGATTCTTTTCATCTCTTTTTCAATTTTTGGAAAATCATCAATAGAAATTGGGCTCTCAAATAAAATATCATAATAAAATCCGTCTTGTATAGTAGGCCCAATAGCTAATTTTGACGATGGATATAGATTTTTTATTGCACTAGCTAAAACCTGAGCTGTAAGTGTATGCCTCATAATCTCAAGACCTTCCTCTGAGTTTAGGGTAATGATTTTGATTTCTGCATCCTGCTTTAATTCATCAGTTAAGTCTTTTTGAATACCATTAACAGAGATTGCGACTGCAGCTTTTAACAAGGATTTTGAAATGCTTTCCGCAATTGAAAATCCGTTGATTCCTTCATCGAAAATTTGCGATCTACCGTCGGGGAAAATGAATTTGGGCATTATTTTAATTAAATTAAATGTTTTTTTATGTCAATCGTCAATCACAAACATAATTTAATTTTTATTTTTTTTAAGACTTCTTGAAAAAAATTATTTTGATTTCCCGAATAATGAAATATTTTAACATTTTTCCCTCTAGGTGCACACAAGTTAGCTTCCGAATATTTTGAAAAAAAAACAAAGGTCATTTTCCCTCCTTTAGACGCTAAATGAATTGGACCAGTATCATTGCCTATTGATAATTCAGTTTTGGTTGAAAGTTTACCTACATCTAATAGATTTGTTTTGTTGCATAAATTAATCACATTTGGAAATTGTGACTCTATATCACTACAAATGTTTTCCTCATCCTTAGACCCTATAATTACAATCTTTAGTCCTTTATTTGTTAAAAATTTGATTATCATTTTATAAATATTAATCGGAATTCTTTTATTTACTCTTTTTCCTGAACCTCCGGGAATTATCATTACATACTTCTCTCTAGGAATGGCGATATTTGATTCATATAACCAACTTAAATCATCAGAAGCTTCATATTTTACATTATTTAGTGAAAGCTGATCTTTTTGTCTTTCTATTGTGTGTAAGTTATTTCTATTTTTATTTATATTATGGTTATTGCGGGCATACTGCCCAATACCATTTGTAATTGTTTTTTGACTATCAAAATATTTTAAATAATGTGATGTCCTCGAGGAAGTTTGAAGATCGTAAATAAATTTAAATTCATGATTATTTAATTTTTTTTTTATTTGATAAAGGTCATAAAAGTAAAAAAAACTTCTTTTGATTGTTACAATACGATCAAACCAATTCGAATTTTGCAAAAATTTATCATAGGGTTTTTCTGTGAGCAAAACGGTTTTTAAATTGTGATGTTTTTTTATTGAGAAGATGGCATCTAAAGATAGAATAATGTCACCTAATCCACCGAACTTAATAATTAAAATTTTCTTTTGTTGAGAGTAAATATTCATAGACTGACATAGTTTTTTTTAACATCTCATTGAGACAAAATTTTTCTACAACCCTTCTTCTTGCATTCATTCCTATAGTATCTTTTTTTTCTTGCGGAAGTCCAAGGACCTCTTGAATTTTATCAGCTAGCATTTCAGAATTCGAAGGTTCTATTAGCCAACCAGTCATTCCATTTTCAATTATTTCTCTTGAACCACCGTGATTAGACGAGATGATAGGCTTTGTCATTGATGATGCCTCTGCGCTTATTCTGCCAAATGCCTCTGGCTCAATCGAAGTTGACAGGACTATATCTGCTATAGAATAAACAGCAGGCATATCGCTCAAATTACCAGAAAAGATAATTCTATTGGTTAATTTTAATTTTTTAACTTTTTGTTCAAGTTTTTTTGAAAAACTTTTTTTCCCATCCTCATCTCCAACAAATAATATTACAAAGTTAAGTGAAGGGTTTTTTTGTGAAATAATATTTGCTGCATCTAGAGCTACCATATGTCCCTTCCAAGAAGTTATTCTTGCCGGTAAAAGGATTATATGTGTTTTTTCGGATAACATTAATTTTGAAAGAAGGTTTTCTTTTCTTTTTTCCGTTACAGACTTTAAGTCAAAATATTTTGTGTCAATTCCTCTGTCTATCTGAACCAATCTTGATTTACTATTAGGAAAGTTATACCTAACATGATCATCAATAAATTTAGAAATAGTTATAACCTTGTCTCCAGTTGTCATTGAACTGTTATAAAACTTTTTTGGGTAAAAATTATTCCCAGAATAAGTCCCATGAAATGTTGTTACTAATGGTATCTTTTTTTGTTTTATAATTGAGTTGAAACAAAAAGCTGGCCATCTACTTCTTATATGAACAATATCAGGCTTTATAGTATCAATGATTTTTAGAAATTTTCTTTTTAAGAAAAAGAAACGGAAAAAACCTTTCTGTTTCAAACTTAATTCGTGATGTTCTACCCCTAAATACTTATATTTTTGTGACATTTCTCCACCAGAGGAAAGAATTGCTGAATCAAAACCTGAACTTATTAGTTCTTTAGCAACATCCAGTGTTCCTCTTTCAACACCCCCATTTATTTTATTAAGGGATGGTATAATTTGAAGGACTTTAGCCATTTAATGATTCAAAAATATTATTCAAACCTAACTTATAGTTTTCAAATTTAGGTGTCCAATCTAATATTTTTTTTATTTTTTGATTTGAAACCCTTTTATTATCCTTATAAAAATCTTTAACCCTCTCATTTAAATTTGAACTGGAAATGTCTAAATATCTGGGAAGTTGAGTTTTTAATAATTTAGAAGCATATTCATGAACTTCATGTGCACTACATGGAAAGTTATCTGTTAAATTATATATTTGTCCTGGGGTTCTTATGGTCATACTTTTGTTGATTGCAGAAGCGATGTCTTCAACATGTACTCTAGAAAAAAAATGATTTTTTAGTCTTATTACACTGTTATTCCCATTTAATATTCTATCTAATGCTGAGCGACCTGGTCCATAAATTCCAGGTAACCTGAATACATGAATAGGAAGTTTTTTCTTTTTGAAAAGTTCCATATACAGGTTCTCAACTTTTAATCTCATCTCACCTCTTATGTTGGTTGGAGAAGTTTTGGTTTCTTCATCAACCCATTTTCCATCGTGATCACCATAAACACTAGTAGAAGAAAAATATCCAAACCAAACTAACTTACTTAGAATTTTATCATCGAGGGAGTTAAACATTTCATAGACCACATCTCCATTTTCGACAGGTGGAATTGAATTGAGAATGTGTGTTACATCTTTAAGTAAATTTTCTTTATTGTTTAAAAAATCCCTAAAAGAAAGTCTTTTAATTTGAAAAACTTCATCGTATTTTTCAGGTTTTGTTTTCAAATTGTGTGTACAAATTATTTCAGATTTGTCTTCTAAATTAGGTATAATATATCTGCAGCAGTAACCTGCTCCGAAAAAAACTATCTTCATTCTAATTCTTTAGTATTTGATTTTTAATCCAGTCAAAAGTTGGATGATTAGTCAACTCTTTATGCCACACAACTTTTGTTTTTCTTCTCTCAAGATCTAAAGGAAGTTCGCAAATATTAAAATCATAAATTTTTGCCATTCTTTGAGCTGTTTTTGATGGAAGTGTTAGAATCAAATCAGTATTTTTTATTATTACTGGGGCAAGAGTTATAAGATCAATCCGAACAGAAATCTCTCGCTCAAAATTTAACTGACTCAACACTCTATCGATTGGATGTAAAGGTGCATCCATTGGAGCTACTCGTAAGTGCTTCAAATCTAAATACTGATCAATGGACAGTTTTGATTCATTTTTAAATCTATGATTTTTTCTCATTATACATACATATTTCTCTGTGAATAGGTCAGCGAAACCAAATCTTCCAGCGATGGTTTCAAATCTTCCAATTGCAAAATCAATTTCATTATTATCCAATAATTTTAATGCTTCATTTCCTTGCTGTGACCTAATACATAAAGAAGATTCAGGTGAATTTTTCTCAATAAAATCTACTAAATTTGGAAGAATTACCGGTGCTACGTCGTCTGACATTGAAATCCTGTAATTTTTTTTTGTTGTTTTAGGATTAAAGTTTATTGAGGACAGAGATAATTCTAAATTATTTAATGCTGTTTGTATAGGAAGTGACAAATCATTTGCCCTTGGCGTTGGACGCATCCCTTTGGGTCCTCTAATAAATAAATCATCCTTTACTAAGTATCTCAATCTATTTAAAGCATTACTCATAGCGGGCTGAGTTATTCCCAATTTTTTACTAGCCCTAGTAACATTTTTTTCTTCGAAAAGGGTTTTAAAAACAATTAATAGATTTAAGTCAAAATTTTTGATATTCATAATGTGAATTTATTATATTTTTACTATTTTAATAATAAATCATTTTATTTTTTTTTGATAGTATTAATATAATTAACTTGGGTCTGTCTATTTTGCTTATTTTATTTTTTTTCTGCTTTTTACAAGGTTTTACAGAGTTCCTTCCAATCAGTTCGCAAGGTCATTTAATTGTGTTCAGTGAGTATTATAACTTTAATGCTGAAACTGGCATCTCAGTACTAGAATCAACAATCATCGCGCATTTTGGCTCTTTGTTCGCAGTGATTTTATATTACATTAACACAATAAAAGGATTTGTATTTTCTTTAAAGCTTTTAGATAGACCTGATATAGACAAAAATTCTTTTTTACTTGTAAACTTGATAATTTCTTCATTTCCATTAGTTCTAGTAGGGTACATATTTACTAAAATTTTCATCCACGATAGTGATAATATTCTTTTGATTATAGGGGTCACTAGTATAATTTTTGGAATATTATTATTTGTGGTCGATGGCTTTTGTTTAAGAATTAAGAACCTTACTTCTCTGAATTATTACACTTCATTATTAATTGGGTTATGTCAATGCATGGCACTTGTTCCAGGTGTTAGCAGATCTGGATCTGTTATAACTGCTATGCGGTTGNTNGGTTTTCAAAGAAAATTTGCGGTTTTNTATTCCAACTTACTTAGTGTCCCAGCCATTTCTGCAGCAACTGGTTATTTATTAATCTCAAATATCGAAGATCTCTCAACAAGCGCAATGTTTAGCTTTCATGGAATAATAATCTTTGTAGGAAGTTTATTATTTTCACTAGTTTTTATNTTTTTATTTATTGCCTGGACAAAAAAATTCTCCTTTTTTATCTTTGCNNTCTATCGTTTGCTCTTTGGTATTTTTTTAATTTACTTTTTTATATAATATTTGAAGATAAATTAAATATATGTTTCCACAATGGATTTTAATGAAGAGGGATTTTTCACATATTGTTTTAGATTAGAATAACCTTTATTTGAAATACTATCGACTTTAAGTAAGCGAATTTGGTCTCTAGTCAATAGAGGCTTAGGAAGTAATTCAAAAAAGAGAGCCATTATTTTTGCNAGAAAAAATGGNATTGGAAGGTAAATTCTTTTTCTATTCTTGACACTCAGGATTATATCGAAAATTTGATCAAACGATTGTATTGTTGGCCCTGCAATTTCNTATGTTTTTTTTTTNATAAGACAAACACTTATAAGAAANGAAACCAAATCTCCAACATATAAAGGCTGAAATTTTACTTTTTTACTAAAATCCACCACTGGAATAAATCCTTTTTTTGTTATTTCAGGTGTACCAATAATTGGTAAAATTGGACTTAAATTTGACATTTTATAAAATAAATTCGTAAATCCGTCTCTTTTTCCAAAAACTACACTTGGTCGAACAATTATTGAAGAAGGTAATAACTCTTTTACTGCATTTTCTCCCTGCAATTTTGAAATTGCGTAATTTGAGTTCTTAGCTTTTTCAATATTCAAAGCAGATAAATGAACAAAATTTCTAACTTTATTTCTTTTTGCCGAGGAAGCNAATTCTTNAGGTATTTTNAAATGAACATCANTAAAAGTATTATTTTTAGTTTCATATAGNATTCCTATNAGATTAAAAACTATATCGGCATTTTTTAAAAACTTNTCAATTTCTTCAGCAGAAAACCTCTNTATTTTAAGAAGTTTAACTTGNCCAGGCTCGTTTCCTAAGAAAAAATCAAGTTTTTTTCTATTACTTCTTGTTATAATNTCAATNTGACATGAATTTTTACAAAGCATATTCACTAGATGTGAACCNACAAAACCAGTTCCGCCAAAAATAACAATTTTTTTTCCTNTTATTTTAAAGTTCATCATTTTTTTTTACTATTTATCTTATAACTCTGNTATTAATAACATAATAAAATTTGTTCAAAAAATGAAAACTTTTAAATTTGGTGATTCAAAAATCTATTTACATAATAATGATTTGCCTCNAAANATTGAAAAACCAAAGTCCATTGCAATTGATACNGAAACAACAGGACTAAGTCTCAAGAGGGATAGGCTNTGTTTAGCGCAATTTGCTTTTCCAAACAAAGAGTGTCATTTAGTTAAATTTGACAAAGATTTTAATCATAATGAATGTAAAAANTTAGTAGAAATTTTAAGTGACAAAAGTATTGTNAAAGTATTTCATTATGCCAGATTTGATGTTGCGATGTTAAATAAATTTTTGGATATAAAAGTTACAAATATTTTTTGTACTAAAATAGCTTCAAAGTTAGTTAGAACCTATACAGATAAACATGGATTAAAAGATTTATGTAAAGAATTAATTAATGTAGATCTAAATAAATCTCAACAATCTTCAGACTGGTCGGCCAAAAATTTAACAGATAATCAAATTAAATATGCGTCCTATGATGTGATTTTTTTATTAAAGCTAAAAATCAGATTAGAACAAATGCTTGAAAGAGAAAACAGAGCTCATATAGCAAAATCAGCATTTGAATTTCTTCCAACAAGAATTGAATTAGATTTTCTTGATTGGCAAGACATCGATATATTTACACATTAAACTAAAAGTATATGGAGATTAAAACAGGAAAAGANGTTATAGATTTGGAGATAAAAGCTCTTGAGTTACTTAAATCCTCAATATCGCAAAATTTTATCAAAGTCATAAAACTGCTTCATAAAAACAAAGGGAAAATTTGTATTTCTGGAATAGGTAAAAGCGGCCACATAGCAACAAAAATTGCATCAACTCTAGCTTCTGTTGGTTCTCCTGCTTTTTTTATNCATCCCTCAGAAGCAAATCATGGNGACTTAGGAATGTTAGAGAGAAGAGATTGTGTTATTCTTATCTCTAATTCTGGTGAAACTTCAGAACTTATTAACCTGATATTACACTGCAGAAAACTTAAAATTCCAATTATCTCTATAACAAGTGAATCAAATAGCACGTTAGCAAAAGAATCAGATTTAAATCTAATAATTCCAAAAAATATTGAGGCATGCCCCCTAGAACTTGCACCAACTAGTTCCACAACTTGCATGCTAGCTCTTGGAGATGCCATTGCAGTGACTTTACTAAAAAAAAAATCATTTTCAAAAAAAGATTTTCATGCACTTCATCCAGGAGGCAAGCTAGGTCAAATACTTCTTCCGGTGAAAGATTTAATGAAAACAAAAAAATTGCTTCCTCTTACATTAATTAATGAAAAAGTAAGCGAAGCAATTTTAGAAATGAGTTCAAAAGGTCAGGGATGTGTTGGCGTTATTTCTAAAAAAGAAGAGTTGATTGGTATTATCACAGATGGAGATCTAAGGCGGCATATGGATCCAAATTTACTTAATAAAAAAGTTGAAGATATAATGACAAAAAACCCTAAGACATTATCTCCCACAACTTTAGCATCTGAAGCACTTAATATGATGAATGATAAGTCAATAACAAATTATTTTATAACTTCTAAAAAAAAACCTATTGGGATTATTCATATGCACGATATTTTAAGAAAATGAATTACACAATATTTATAAAAAGCATCAAATATGGATTTGTATTAATTTCAATTATTATAATTCTTTTGATTATTCTCAATAACTTGTCACATAAAACTGAAAAAACCCCTAGCCAAAGAATTTCAAGTAATGATTTTAAGTCAATTAGCCAAGTTTTGCATAAACCAACATTTATGAGTATTGATAATAAAAAACAACCATTTAAAGTGATGGCAACAAAAGCGACAAGATATAAAAGCGAGCCAAATATTTTCAATCTTGACAAGCCTACAGGAGAAATCAAATCAGGTGAAGAAATGTTTTTTTTAAGTGGAGATTTTGGTATTTTTAATAAAGAGGTTCAACAACTAAAAGTTGAAGGAAATGTAAAATTTAAAAATCAAGATAATATGATTTTTAAAACATCGGAAATGTATTTCGACTTTAAACAGGAGATCCTTTCTGGTAAGAAAAAAGTGAAAGGTAAAAAAGATAATTCTATTATTGTATCTGAAGGGTTTAAGATAATTAATAAAGGAGAAAAAATTTTTTTTACAGGAAA
This sequence comes from Pelagibacteraceae bacterium TMED65, assembly GCA_002167215.1. The sequence continues at coordinate 24,743 of NHDS01000034.1, read as the reverse complement.
AACCAAATTAACTTTAGTCAAAAATTGATATGATTTTAAAAAAACTTAATTTCTTTTTATTGTTATTTTTTATCCATGAGGCCACTTTTTCTCAACAACTTTCTAATCTTAGTAATGATGAAAATCCTATAGAGATCTTTGCTGAAGAGGGTATAGAATGGCATAAAAATAAAAATAAATATGTTGCAATTGGAAATGCCAAAGCCGTAAGTGGTTCATTGTCACTTAAATCAGACAGAATTGAGGCATTTTACACTGAAAAAGAAGATACAGGAATGAACATAAAAGAAGTAAAAGCAAAAAAAAATGTAATAGTAGAAGATAAAAAAATGAGAATAGTTGGAGGTGATTATGCGGAATACAAAACTATTAAAGACTATTTTCTTATAGTAGGTAAAAACATTATTCTTACCTCGGAGGCAAATACTTTAAGATCAAAAGAAAAACTTGAATATTGGAGGTCAAGAAATATTGCTATAGCTACCGGAAAGGCTGAAGCACAAAAAGATAAAGAATTTGTAGTTTTAGCAGATAAATTAGTTTGGTACTTAAAAGAGGACAAAAATAAAACAACAGTAAAAAAAATACTTGGTTTTAAAAATGTTTCTATTAAAACTAATAATGAAGTAGCATTTAGTGACAAAGCAATTTATAATAATGAAACTGAGATTTGTAAGTTATATGGAAATGTAAAACTACAAAGAGGGGACAGTTTTTTGCTTGGTGAATATGCTGAAGTTGATCTTAAGAAGGGAATCAGCAAATTATTACCAGCTCCTGGAAATTCAATGAAAGAAAACAAAGTTAAGGCATTAATTGATAAAGGAGGAATTGATACTGATGAACCAAATTGATATTCCATTCATTGCAGTGGACAACAAAGGCCTGGAAGTCAAAAATATCACAAAGTCCTATGATAATAAAAGAATACTAGACAATGTTTCGATAAATCTAAACAGAGGAGAATCTGTAGCTCTTTTGGGGCCAAATGGAGCTGGGAAAACCTCTTTGTTTTATATTATAATGGGATTAATTAAATCAGAGAGTGGATCAATCAACTTAGATAAAACCCAAATATCAGAGTATCCTATGTATAGACGTTCAAAGTTAGGCCTGGGCTATCTACCCCAAGAGTCATCAATCTTTAGAGGAATGAATGTGGAAGAAAATATTTTATCAATATTAGAAAAAACTGAAAAATCATCTGAAATTAAAATAAAAAAACTTGAAGATCTTCTTGCTGAGTTTGGAATTGAACACATACGCTATGCACCTTCATTATCTCTATCTGGAGGAGAGAGAAGAAGATTGGAAATTGCAAGATGTTTGGCCTCTAACCCTAACTTTATTCTTTTAGACGAACCACTTGCTGGTATTGATCCTATAGCGATTAAAGATGTTAAAAATTTAATACAAAATTTAAAAAAAAAAAATATTGGAGTTCTTATAACTGATCACAACGTCAAAAGCACATTAGAAATAGTTGATAGAGCATACATTATCTTTGAAGGGAAAGTTTTATTTCAAGGAAAACCTGATGAAATCATAAAAAATAAAAACGTCAGAACATTTTATCTTGGGAATGATTTTTGACTGAAAAAGATAATATATCAGTATCAGGAAAACAAACGAAGGTTGGAAAATCGCTAACTTCACATGTTCAAGACTCAATAGTTTCAACATTAAAGAAATATTTTGACAATTTTATCAACGCAAACATTCTTTTTTCTAAAGATACTTATAACTTTAGGTGTGAAATCAGTATTCATATTGACAGTTCAATTTTTCTTCAAGGAAATGGTCTAAGCAATGATGCCTATGGTTCTTTTAATATTGCTAATGAAAAAATTAAAAAAAGACTTAGACGATATCATAGAAGACTTACCGACCACAGAACTAAGAATAAAAGATCACTTAAATTTCTAGAAGCCAATCAATATATTATAGAAAATCCAGAAATAAAAAATTTAAATAAGAATATATCTGAACCAGTTATAATTGCTGAATCAGAAGATATAATAAAAACTGTTTCCGTTAGTGAGGCAATAATGCTTATGAATTTGAAAGATCAAAATGCAATTTTTTTCAAAAATGTTAATTCAAAAAGATTAAATATTCTTTACAGACGATCCGATGGAAATATTGGTTGGGTGGATCCAAAAAAATGAAACTTAATGAATTTATTTCACTTGAATCAATTCACGTCGATATTGATATTGATAGTAAAAAAAATTTATTCAAGTTAGTATCAAATATATTTTCTAAGAATGATACAGATAAAGCTTCAATTGTTACTGAAAAACTAAATGAAAGGGAGAGATTGGGGTCCACTGGAGTAGGAAATGGTGTTGCCATTCCTCACTCTAAAATTAGTTACATACAAAAGACAAAGGTTTTTCTTTTTAAGTTAAAATCTGCAATTGATTTTTCTGCTTCAGACAAAAAAAATGTGGATCTTGTATTTGTCATATTAGCTCCAAAGAATTGCCAATCAGAACATCTTCTTATTTTATCATCTATTTCAAGTTTTCTTAAAAAAGAGGGTTTGGTCAGAAAGCTTAGAACCTTTAAAAAGGCTGAAGAAATTCTTAAATTTATATCTAAATATTAATGAAGGTTAATATGCTCTAAGCCGGATTGTAATATTGCAGCAATAGCTGATTCTCTGCTATCAAATGCAGCTAAGAGTGTTCCATCAGCAGAATATACTGAGAATACGTCTGTACTAAAATTTTCTTCTTTATGAATCTCTTTCTTCACGAAAGCTAGTGAAGCGTCTCCATATTCAATGAAGTCCAAATTATCTGGATTAATTTTGCTTCTCATTTACCTTTTCCTAAACTAATAAGATTTTCTTTAATTTTATTATTTTTATCTCTAATTTCAATCTTTTTTGATTCTTCATTATTAATTGGTTGAGATAGATCAATGAATAATAGGCCATTATCCATTGATGCCTCTTCAACTTCAATTCCTTCAGCTAAAATAAAATTTCTCTGGAATTGTCTAGTTGCAATACCTCTATGTATATATATTCTATCTGCCTCATTATCATCTCTGCTACCCCTAATTTGGAGCTGATTACCTTCCAGGCTTACATCTAGATCTTTTTTGTTAAAACCGGCAACAGCTATTGTAATTCTAATACTATTTGGAGATGTTTGTTCGATATTATAAGGCGGGTAAGAGTCAGAAGACAACTTAGAAATTCTGTCTATGGTTCTCTCAAACTGATCAAAACCTAAAAGAAATGGACTGTTAAATACTGACATTCTATTCATAAACCCTCAATTCGAGCGATCAAAATGAACCTACGAAAGCGTTCATATTTTGAATCTACATTATAGAAATTTAAAAATCAATTTTTAATTTTCAATTACTTTTTCTATAATTTCCAATATTTATGGTGGAGCTGGACGGGATCGAACCGACGACCTTCTGAATGCCATCCAGACGCTCTCCCAACTGAGCTACAGCCCCAATATATTCCCTTAATATATCAAATATTTATATTAAAAGTGGATCTGTGGAATTTAAAATAGTTTTTTTTAAGACTCTTGATCTCTCTCAATTTCGACAATGTCCTCAACATTAGAATCCTCTGAATCAACGTCCTCTACAGTATCCTCGACCTCGATTTCCTCGATTTTTAAATCTTTTGTTTCAGCAACCGGTTCTGGTTTAGGGTTTTTTGGCGGCCTACCCCTTCTTGAAACATTAGTGAGAAGAGAATTAACTTCTGCTCCGCAAGCTGGACAAGCTATTGGAAACTTTCCAAAATCAAAAAATAAAGTGTTACATTTAGTGCATTTTCTTTTTGCACCTTTATCAAATTTTTCCATAATCAACTTTCATTAGTAGAGCAAATAAATTATATATCAATATAAAGAATGAAAAAATCTTTTACTCTTAAATCTTCGAAAAGTAAACCATTAAATGGTATAACTCTTGTTCCGTCTGATAAATCAATCTCTATCAGATCACTTATAATATCCTCAATTTGTCTGGGAAATACAAAAATTTTTAAATTATTAGAATCAGACGATGTTTTAAACACACTTAAAGTTCTTAGAAAGTTAAAGATAAAAATTGAAAAAAAAAAAAATTTTTTCGAAGTATACGGACAAGGTGGTTTTTTCTCAGATCCTCATGATAAGCTAGATTTCGGTAATTCAGGCACAGGTGTAAGATTGATGACAGGTCTTTTAAGTACAAGTGAAGTGAATGCGACACTTGTAGGAGATAAATCGTTGTCTGCAAGACCGATGAATCGGATAATCAGACCGTTAGAAAAAATGAATGTTAATATTACTCATGAAAATGGTTTATTGCCAATTAAAATTTCCAATAATAAAACTATTCATGTTCCTGCTACCCATAATCTTGAAATCGGTTCTGCTCAGGTTAAAAGTGCAATATTACTTGCTGGAATGAATGTTAAAGGAATGACAAAAATAATTGAGAATATTCCATCCAGAAATCATACAGAAATAATGTTAAAACATCTTGGAGCGAATTTAAATGTACATAACAATGTTATTAGCCTGACTAGTCCCAACTTTCTAAAACCAAAAGACTTATATATTCCTGGAGATTTTAGTTCAGCTGCATTTGTTATAGTGGCTGTTCTGTTATCAGTTAAAAGCAAAGTTAAAATTAAAGAAGTTGGTTTAAACTATTACAGAATTGGTTTGCTTGAAGTTTTGAAAAAAATGAATGCTAAAATTTTAGTCAATAATAAAAGAAAATTTAATGGGGAAGTAGTTGGAGACATTGAAGTGCAAAGTTCAAATTTATCAGGGATAACCGTCAGAAAGCAAATTAGCCCAAGACTAATAGATGAATATCCAATTTTATTTGTTGCTGCATCTTTTGCGTCTGGAACATCAAAATTTTATGGTCTTGATGAACTTAAAGTAAAAGAAAGTAATAGATTAAAAACAATGGCTAAAGCTTTATCAGAAAGTGGAGTTAAATTATTACTTGGTAAAGATTCTATTGAAATATTTGGAGAAAAATTCCAGAGAGGAGGAACTGAAATTATCACTGAAAGTGATCACAGAGTTGCAATGTCAATGCTGATATTCGGATTTTTTTCAAAAAATTCTATCGTAATTGATGACATGAGAATGATAAAAACGTCATTTCCTGGTTTTAGAGATCTTTTTCAAAATTTAGGCGCAAATATTGAGCACATTCAAAAACATTAAACCAGTGGTTGCAATCGATGGTACAGCTGGTTCAGGGAAGGGGACTCTTGCTAAAAGTTTGGCTGACAAGTTAAATTTTAATCATCTTGACACAGGAATTTTGTATAGGATATTTGCATATGAGTCTATTCATAATAAAAACAAATCCATTGATTTATCCAGTTGGTTTAAATCAAAAAATAATTTTGACAAACTTAGAACAGAAAAAATTTCCCAATTAGCATCCACAATTTCACAGCAAAAAAAAGTTAGAGAAACTTTAGTTGAAGTCCAAAGGGAGTTTGCTAACAACCCTCCTGATGGGAAAGGTTCAGTTATTGATGGTAGAGATATTGGGTCCGTTATAATCCCAAATGCAGAAGTAAAGTTTTTCATTGATGCTCAAGTAGAAATTCGAGCAAATCGAAGAATTAATCAATTAAAACTTCATAGTTCAGAGTATAAAAGTATTCTAAAATCTATGGTATCCAGAGATGAAAAAGATATAAATCGGAAACTCTCTCCATTAGTCAGGACAAAAGATAGCTATTTCATAGATTCGTCGTACGCAGATGCTTCAGATATTTTAGAAAAGGCTTTAAAATACATTAAAAAACATACAGATTTCATTTAATAATTGCATATAGTGAGAAAATTTTGTAATTGTAGGGCATTAGTTTAAGAGGAAATTATATTGGTAGAAAATTTTAGTGAATTATTAGAGCAAAGCCTTGTTGATTTTAAATATAAAGAAGGTCAGATAATTAAAGGCAGAGTCCTTTCAATTGTCAATGATACAGTTGTTGTTGACGTAGGTTTAAAGGCCGAAGGAAGAATCCCAATCAAAGAGTTTCATTCTCCAGGTGAAGAACACGGCGTTAAAGTTGGAGAGAGTTATGATGTTTACCTGGAAAAGTTAGAAAATAAAGAAGGGGAAGCACTTTTAAGTAGAGAGAGAGCTAGAAAAGAAGAATCTTGGACAAATCTAGAAAAAATACAGAATCAAAAAGAACAGATAATGGGAGTTATCACCGGCAGGGTCAAAGGAGGGTTCGCAGTTGATATTAACGGTGCAGTTGCATTCCTTCCAGGAAGTCAAGTAGATTTAAAACCTGTTAAAGATATATCACCACTTATCAACAAACCTCAACCAATGATAATCCTTAAAATGGATAAACTCAGAGGGAACATAGTTGTGTCGAGAAGAGTTCTTCTAGAAGAATCAAGAAAAGCAGACAGAAGTAAATTATTATCAGACATTAATGAAGGAGACAAATTAAAAGGTACAGTCAAAAACATAACTGACTATGGAGTTTTCGTTGATTTGGGTGGCATGGATGGATTAATACATGTTACTGATCTTTCATGGGAAAGAGTGAATCATCCTTCAGAGATGTTTAGTATTGGCGAACAAATTGAGGTTATTGTTACCAAATACGATAAAGAAAATAACAGAATAAGTCTCGGTTTAAAACAACTTACCAAGGATCCATGGGAAAATGTAGAGTCTTTATACAAGGTAGGTAGCAAGGTAAAATCAAGTATTTCTAGTATAGCGGATTACGGTGCATTCATAGAGTTGGAAAAAGGTGTAGAAGGTTTGATTCACACATCTGAAATGAGTTGGGTAAACAAAAATATTAATCCAAACGCTATTTTGAAGGTAGGAGAGGAAGTCGAGGTCGTGATCCTTGAAATTGACAATTCAAAAAGAAGAATTAGTTTAGGTTTGAAACAGTGTACCGAAAACCCTTGGAAAACTTTTGCGTCAAGCAATAAAGATGGGGACATCATAGAAGGAAAAATAAAAAACATCACAGACTTTGGAATTTTTGTTGGTCTTACAAACGAACTAGATGGTTTGATTCATGCATCAGACATATCATGGGAAGACAACGGTGAAAAAGCTATTTTAGATTTCAAAATTGACCAAACAATTAAAAGTAAAATTCTTGATATCGACGTAGATAAAGAAAGAGTGTCTCTAGGAATTAAACAACTAACTAAAGGATCAAATAAAACTGAAAAATTGATCAATAAAACTGTAACTTGTGTTATAAAAAAAATTAATGAAGATAAAATCTTCATAGTTTTTGATGATGATTTAAACGGAGTTATTAAAAAATCTAACCTAGCCAAGGTCAAGACTGAACAAAATACTGGAAGATTTGCTGTTGGAGAGAAGATAGATGCCAAGGTTTTAAAAAAAATATCAAAAGACGGGTCTTATGAGCTCTCCGTAAAAGATCTTGAAATCCAAGAAGAAAAAGAAGCACTCAAAGAATACGGCTCCTCCTCATCAGGTGCTAGTATAGGAGACATTATAGGTGCTGCCCTTGAAGAGGGAAAAAAGAAAAATTCAAAATCATCAGATGAAAAAAAATGATCTATTAGATAAATTCTACCAAAAAAGAAAATCCATTATATTTCGTTCATTTTTTTTCTTTTTGATTATAGCTTTTATTATAACCCTTTCTTATAAATTTCAATCAGATGAAAGTTTTATTGCGAAAATAAACATAGAAGGAATCATTCAAGATAGAACAGATATCATTAAACAAATTAACAGCTTGAAATCAGATAATAATGTTAAAGGCCTTTTAACTATAATCAATAGTCCAGGTGGAACTTATGTTGGTAGCAAAGAACTATATGACTCCATTCAAACTATAGGTGAGAAAATCCCTACTGCAGTTTACATGAAAGAAATGGCCACCTCAGGTGGATATTTGGCATCATTAAGTTCAGATAAAATCTTTGGTAATTCAGGTTCGATAACTGGTTCGATTGGTGTTATATTGCAATCCGCGGATATCAGCAATTTACTTGGAAAAATTGGTGTAAGTCCAATAATCATAAAAAGTGGTAAACTTAAAGCTGTTCCGAATCCTGCAGAGCAAATTGATGAGGAAAAATTGAATTACCTAAAGGAAATCATTGAAAAAATGCAAAAGGAATTTCTAATGATTGTTAAAAAAAATAGAAATGTATCAGAATCGGTTTTGAGCTTGGTTTCAGATGGAAGAATTTTGACTGGAAGAGAAGCAAAAAATTTGAAATTAATAGACGATATTGGTAACGAAGATGATGCCCTTAATTGGCTTAAGAATGAAGCCAAAGTTGATGAAAAGATAAAAATTAAAGAATTATCTCCTGAAAATGACCTGCAAAAATTAATAAATTTAAGAATATTTAAAAAAAAGTTTAATTATTTTAGCCAAAACTTTTATAATGGATTTTTTGCTATTTGGGCACCAGGACTATGAAGAAATCTGATATACTAAAAGATCTTGAAAACAAATTTGATTACTTACCTCGAAGGGAAGTAGAAAGAACTTTAGAGAAGATTCTCCAATTTTTCTCTGCAAATTTAGCTAAAGGGGCCAGAATAGAGATCAGAGACTTCGGAACTTTTTCCACAAGATTAAGAGAAGCAAGAACTGGTAGAAACCCGTCATCTGGTGAAAAAATAAAAATTAACAAAAAATATTTCGTTCATTTTATTCCTGGTAAAAAGTTAAGGAAGGATTTAAATGACATCAAGGATTAAAAAAATATTTGCTTCGGTGGTTTTTTTTTTTTTTTAGCTTTTTTTGCTCTCTTCTCCCTTGGAAACAAAAGCTCAATCAAAATTAACCTGTTTCCTTTTCCTTTTTTTATTGAATTGCCAGTCTACTTACTAGTTATACTTCTCTTATTTATTGGATTTACTTTGGGCTTTGTTTTTGTTCATTTAAAAAAAGTTTTTGGCAAATCATGAAATATAAAAAAAANATATATTGTGCCATTGATATTACAAATTTAAATAAAGCAACTAACTTTGTGTCTAAAATATCTTCTCACCTTGGAGGTNTAAAGTTAGGTTTAGAGTTTTTTATGAAAAACGGTTACGAAGGTGTTAAAGAAATGAAAAACATTGGATTACCAATATTTTTAGATTTGAAGCTCAATGATATACCTAATACAGTAGAAAGAGCAGCACAAAATATCTTGGATTTAGAACCTGANTATTTATCCGTTCACATAAACGGTGGTNTAGATATGTTAACAAAATTAGTTTCNATAAAAAAAAAAACAAAAATACTTGGNNTCTCAATGCTCACNAGCCTNGATAATTCTGACTTGAAAAGCTTTGGATTTAAAATTGACAGTAAAGAGTANGTTAAAAATTTATTAAAGATTGGTATCAAGGCTCGGATAGACGGAATTGTATCATCTGCTCATGAAGTTCCTTTTATAAAAAAAATTGTNAAAANTAAAAAATTTACTTATGTTACNCCTGGCATAAGGTTGCCTGAAGACTCAACTGATGATCAGAAAAGAATAATTTCTCCTGGTGAAGCTTTAAAACTAGGGGCTTCCGTATTGATAATTGGAAGGTCAATAACTCAGTCAAAAAACCCTATCGAAAAAATTGAGCGAATTTGTGAAAGTATTGAGGTAAAACTTGACTGTTAAAGTAAAAATTTGTGGTCTTAAAGACAAGGATGCAGTTTTAGCTGCATCAAAAGCTGATTTTATCGGACTTGTATTTTACCAAAAGTCTCCAAGATTTATTAATGCAATTGATGCAAAAAAACTTCTTAGATATATNGCNCCATCNCAAAAAGTCGTAGGACTTTTTGTTAATTCNGACCTAAATAGTTTNTATCATATTAATGATTATCTTAAGCTAGATGTNATACAACTNCATGGAGATGAGAACATGGACTATTTAAANGATATAAAAAAACTTGGNAAACCAATTATTAAATCTATTCCTGTAAAAAATAGTATTGATATCAAAAACTCTAAGAAATATGAAAAAATTTGTGATATGCTTTTATTTGATACAAAAAGTANTATTGANGTATCNGGTGGCACTGGAAATTCTTTTGATTGGAATCTTCTGAGTNGATACAANTCNAAGAAAGATTGGATTTTGGCGGGTGGNCTTAAGACAGAAAATATTGGAACTGCTCTCAAAATTACAAACGCTCCTATTGTTGANGTTTCTTCAGGAATTGAAAAANAAAGAGGAGTTAAGTGCGANAAAAAAATAAAGAATTTTTTAAAATTTATACANNATTATGAAAAANAAAAATAAAATTAACTTTAAAAAATTTCCNGACAAGAATGGCCGGTTTGGAAAATATGGTGGAAGATTTGTAGCTGAAACCCTGATGCCCCTATTATTGGATGTTGAAAAACAATATGCAAAAGCTAAGAAATCAAAGGAGTTTAAAAAAAGTCTGAATTATTATTTTAAAAATTATATCGGAAGGCCAAGTCCTCTCTATTATGCAAAGAGGATTTCTCAAAAAGTAGGTGATGTAAAAATTTATTTCAAAAGAGATGAGTTGAATCACACAGGTGCTCACAAAATTAATAATTGTGTTGGGCAAATTCTTTTGGCAAAAAAAATGGGGAAAAAACGAATTGTTGCTGAAACAGGAGCAGGTCAACATGGGTTGGCAACAGCAACTGTGTGTGCTTTGTTCAATTTAAAGTGTGTTGTTTACATGGGAGCTCTTGATATAAAGAGACAAGANCCCAACGTTTTCAAAATGAAATTACTAGGAGCTGAAATTATTCCCGTCAATTCTGGAACTTCAACACTTAAGGACGCCATGAATGAAGCCTTAAGAGATTGGGTTTCAAATGTAAATGATACTTTTTATGTGATAGGTACAGTTGCCGGTCCTCATCCATACCCTATGATGGTTAGAGATTTTCAATCTATAATTGGAATGGAAACGAAAAANCAAATTTTNAANTACGAAAATAAACTACCAAACTATTTAATTGCATGTATAGGNGGTGGTTCTAATGCTCTNGGATTGTTTTACCCTTTCTTAAACGATAAAGAGGTTAAAATAATAGGTGTTGAAGCTGGAGGAGAAGGAATCAAAACTGAAAAACATGCTGCATCTCTTTCAAAGGGTAAACCAGGATTTCTTCACGGCAACTTTACTTATTTGCTCCAAGATTCAGATGGTCAGATAACCGATGCACATTCAATTTCTGCTGGTCTTGATTATCCAGGAATAGGTCCTGAACACTCNTGGTTGAAAGATATTGGAAGAGTCAAGTATGAAAGTGCTACAGATTCTGAAGCAGTTGAAGCATTCAAAATTTGTTCAAAGTTAGAAGGAATTATTCCAGCCTTAGAGCCTTCTCATGCCCTGGCATTCATACTTAAAAATAAAAAAATTTTTAAGAAAAATGATTTAATAGTAATGAACATGTGTGGACGAGGTGATAAGGACCTATTTTCACTTTCAAAAAAATTGAATTTAAATACTTAAAATTAATTTATGATAAATAGAATTGATAATAAGTTCAAAGAACTCAGAATTAAAAAAAAGAAAGCTTTAATATCATTNATAACTTCTGGCGATCCAAATCAAAAAACCTCAAAAAAAATATTAGATTTATTAAATAATAAAAATGTTGATTTAATAGAAATTGGTTTTCCATTCTCAGATCCGATGGCAGATGGTCCAACAATTCAAAAATCTAGTCAAAGAGCAATAAAATCTAAAACGAATCTGGAAAGTACTTTTGGATTAATTAAAAACTTTAGATCAAAGGAGAGTAAAACACCAATTATTTTAATGGGATATTTTAATCCAGTATTTCAGTATGGGCTAGAAAGATTTTTTAAAAAATGCGAAGAAGTTGGAGTTGATGGATTAATTATAGTTGATCTTCCACCTGAGGAAGATCGGTATATTTCAAAATATGCTGAAGAATATAACGTTCATAACATAAGATTAATTACACCAACAACTGACAAGAGAAGGCTCAAAGATGTGCTAAAGCATGCAAGTGGATTTTTATACTATGTATCAGTTATGGGNATCACAGGCACAAAAAAACCATTAGTATCAACTGTTAAAAAGTCAATAAAACAAATAAGGAAAATTTCAAAGCTTCCTATTTGTGTTGGATTTGGGATTTCTAAAAAGAGTCAAATCCAGAGTCTTAATAAATTTGCCGATGGATGTGTTATTGGTTCTGCACTGGTAAAATTTATTGAAGAATTTTCACAAATAAAAATTAGCGAAAAAAAAATGCTCAATAACATTTCTGATTTTTTAGAAAAATTACAAAAATAATGATAAAATAAGTTATGAATTGGATAACAAATTTTGTAAGACCAAAGTTGCAAGCATTCGTTGGGAAAAAAGAAGTTCCTGACAACCTTTGGGAAACTTGCCCTAAATGCTCTCAAATGCTTCTTAAAAAAGAACTTATAAGCAATCAGTTTGTTTGCAAACACTGTGATCATCATTTTAGAATAACAGCAAAAGAAAGGTTGGAAATTTTTCTAGGTAAAAGTTATATGATCATGGATACACCCAAGATTAAGCCAGACCCACTTAATTTCAAGGATAGTAAAAAATATACCGACAGGTTAAAATCTGCACAAAAAAAAAATCAAACAAATGACTCGGTTATAGTGGCCTCTGGTACAATAAACGGTAAAAAAATAGTTACAGCTGTTTTTGATTTCAATTTCATGGGTGGATCTATGGGAATGGCAGCTGGAGAAGCTATTGTTACGGCGTGCGATTTTGCAAAAAAAAATTTCTTACCGTTAATTATATTTAGCTCATCTGGAGGGGCAAGAATGCAGGAAGGTATCTTATCCTTAATGCAAATGCCAAGAACCGTTATCGCAATTAACGCATTTGGTAAATCTAATCTTCCATTTATTTCAATTTTAACAGACCCGACAACTGGAGGTGTTTCAGCATCCTTTGCTATGCTTGGTGATATTATTATTGCTGAAAAAAATGCTACAATTGGTTTTGCCGGTAGTAGAGTCATTGAAGATACTATTAAAGAGAAACTCCCTCAAAATTTTCAAAAATCAGAGTATCTTATGGAAAAGGGGATGATTGATCTAGTAGTTCACAGAAAAGATCTAAAGTCTAAAATCCAAGATATTCTAGATTTTTTAATTGCGTAATTAAAAAGGTGGATAAATCAAATAAAATTTTGAAAAGGCTAGAACTTTTACATCCTAAAAAAATTGATTTATCACTCATAAGAATTAAGAAGTTACTAAAAAAAATGAATAACCCGCATTTAAATCTCCCTGAAATTATTCATATTGCTGGAACAAACGGCAAAGGATCAGTTACATCTATCTTGAGGTCAATTTTTGAAACCTCCAAATTTAAAGTGCATACTTATACATCGCCTCACTTAATCAGATTTAATGAAAGAATTAGAATTAATTCTGAGCTTATTAGTAACTATGATCTCAATTTAATTTTAGAAGAATGTGAGAGTTTTAATAAAGGAGAGCCTATAACCTTCTTTGAAATAACAACTGCAGCTGCATTTCTTGCATTTAGCAAGTTTAACTCTGATGTTGTCTTAATGGAAACAGGTTTGGGCGGAAGATTTGATGCAACCAATATAATTGAAAAAAAAAAATGCAGCGTCATCACTCCTGTTTCCATGGATCATATGAATTTTTTAGGGAATTCAATTATGAAAATAGCAAAAGAAAAGACAGGTATTTTAAAGAATAGTGAAATTACAATCATTTCAAAGCAAAAAAAATCAGTAAGAAAAATTATTAGAGCTGAGGCAAAAAAACAAAAAATTAAATTATATGAAGAAGGTGTTAATTGGAAAGTTTTAGATAAGAATTCAGAGGAAAAGAAATTTATTTTGAATTTTGAAAACATACAATATAAATTTAACTTCCCAAATTTGTATGGTGAACATCAAATTGAAAATGCTTCGACAGCAATTGCAACAGCATTATCATTAAAACATGAAAAAATAAAAATAAATAACATTAATCAAGGCCTCTTGAATGTAAGTTGGCCTGCTAGAATGCAAAAACTTGATAACGGAAAATTATCTAGTTTTATTGGTCCAAATTTTGAAATTTGGTTAGATGGAGGTCATAACATTGATGCTTCCAATATGTTAAAAAATATTTTCAACAATTGGGATAAGAATGCAGATATTTTTATGGTGATGGGCATGACAATAGGAAAAAATCCACAATCATTTTTAAATAAAATCATAAAAAGAATCTCTGGTTTGTTTCTTCTGCCAATTGCAAATCACCAATATATTCAACCTTATGAGATAAAGAGAAATATTAAATCAGCTTTTAAATTGTCTTTTGAAATTGAATGTTGTCTAGACATTATTGAGGCACTAAAAATAATTAAAAAAAATCATACCAATGGTAAAATTATAATTTGTGGTTCTTTGTATCTTGCAGGGGAAATTCTAAAGGAAGATGGTTTTAAAATCTCCTAAATTTTTGATGATACCCACTGTTTCAAATCATCTTTAGATGATGAACCAACTTTGGTATCTATCAAATTACTATCCTTAAATAGTAGTAGAGTTGGAATACTTCTTATCGAATAATTCATTGCTAGATCTTGATTTTCATCAAGATTTACCTTAACGATACTTATTTTTTCTTCCAACTCATCTGAAAGCTCTTCAAGAATTGGGGTTAACATTTTGCAAGGGCCACACCATTCCGCCCAGAAATCAACCAAAACGGGAAGCTTTGCGTCAAGAACTTCGTTTTTAAAATTACTATCATTACAATTTTTAATTTTCGACATAATTATCTCCGTTAAATACCAAAAAGCCTTTTTGACAAAACACTACCAAAGCTTTCCGGCTTTGGATTTTTATTATTATAATAATCATTTAAGAAATTTATGTAAATATTATACTGATCAATTTGCAATTTTAAATCAGATTTTCCTTCTTCAGCGTCTAATTCTAGTGATAAAGTATCAACTTCTTCCATAGCCGCTGGAAGAGTAATAAAATCATGTTTTTCAAGTGATGTTAGTCTTTCAGAGAGTTTTTGATGAAGAAAAACAAATACTTTTCTTGGTAATTCCTCAGGAAAGTTTCTAAAAATATGCTTAGCAGCGAAAAATTTTAATCTGTTGTCATTAAATTTTTCAGCAAACTCCCATTTATTATCCCAAGACTCTTCATGAAATCTGTTCATTATTAAAGAATCTTTATAATTAAGTTTGTGTGAGTATATAGTTTCTTCTTCAAACTTTAATTCTTGACTTTGATTTTCATTATACTCAATAGACTCATTCTCCAAAATTTTTTTGATATTATTTAGAAATTTTTCATTTTCCAACTGTTCACATTTCAACTTTATTTCTTCGTCTGAAAATTCATTATACGGTTTTAATTTCTTAGAATAAGATTTATCTAAAATTGAGGGTTGCTTATTGAGTTTTATCTTTCTAAAATAAGATTTGGTTTTAAAAACCTCTTTAAGTTCGTTGTAATCTAAATCAATTAAATTATAAGTGTCATATTTTAAGTCAAAACCAATTATTTGATTTTTATAGACCGGATGTTTAAGTAAAAATTTGACAAGGTAAATTCTATGGCTGTTAAACATGTAATTATGTAAGGTGAATACATTATCTTTGATAATTTTTTGCTCAATATTTTTAGGAAAAGAATTCTCTAAAAAGATTTGGAACAGGTCTAGATTTTTTGATTTCAAAATTTGTAAAAGTGTCATTGTTGCTTCTACATCCGCTATTGCTTCATGAGCATTTTTAGATTCGAACGAGTTAGCTTTAGCTAAACTTTCCAATTTGAATGTAATTTTTCCATTATCATTTTTCTGAACCTTGATTAAGTTTTCTCTAAAGGCATGGACTAATGTAACAAAATTTAAAACATCCAGTCTAGAATTTCCTTTGGTATTCGTAGTATATGGAAAAATAAAATGTTCCCATAAGGTTTGTCTGAAAAATTCTTCATCAAAATTTATAGAATTGAAACCTACAAAGAATGAATTTTCAAATTTAGAAAAAATCTTATGCATTTGAATAGTCATTTCATAACAACTTTTTGACTCAGAAAGTATATCAGAAATTAAAAGTCGATTAACTTTAAGTGCATTAATTGATGGAATAACATCAGGATTTACTCTAGATTTCAAGTTTACCTTTTCTAATTGTTGAAAATTTTTATTGTAAACAATTATTCCTGCTTGTAAGATTTGATCAAATCGTGATTTTCTTCCAGATGTTTCAAAATCGTAGACAATATAATTATTCATTTGTAATCAGCCTTAAAAGATTCTAGATCCTTTACTGTACCAATGTGAAACCAAGAATTTTTATCGATATATCCATATAATCTTCTTTTTTTTGCTGAATCAATAATCAATTCTTTAATTGAAAAAAAATTTTTCCTTTTTTTTAAAACAACTTCCTGCTTTACAATCTGCAAGCCTGTGAATACTAGCGAACTATTTGTTTTTTTTTTTAATTCTAGTAAAGGTGAAGTTGTAGTGTAAAAATCAAAATCACCGTTTCCACTATAGCCAAAAAATTCTTCTTTATTTTTTAAAGCTAGTAGCATATCCATTTTATTTGGGTCCCAAAGTTTTCTAATAATATTTATCGAGTTGTAATATTTGTTTATCCAAAATATATCTCCATTCAATAAAATAACTGGATTCTTTGTATAAAATTGATTTTTATTTATTGCATTTAAAAATCCACCTCCAGTTTCTAATCTATCTTTTTCTTTTATTACTCTTACATTCTCTGAATATTTTTTTGTTTCTTTGATAATTTGATTTGAATGTTTGTAAGAATTAATAACAATATTTTTAACTTTTGATTCAATCAGCTTTTCAATATTATTTGATAAAAGAGATTTTGCGTTAATTTTTATTAACGGTTTAGGAGTTTTAATAGTCAGGGGATGCATCCTCTTTCCCAAACCGGCTGCGAATATCATAGCATCACTTATCATATTTTTCTCTCTAACAAGGGTTTGATAATTTTATAAAGTGGAAGAAATTCTTTCATTTGTAAATTTTCAATTAATAGATTTTTTACACGAGGTATAAACTTCATGTAATTAATTTTATTATCTCTCATAGCCAATCTTGAGAAAATACCCAGTACTTTAAGGTGTCTTTGGATAGCGATTGTTGTATATGAGAATTTAAATAAATCTTTGTTGATACTAGGAAATTTATTCAGATACTTTTCTGTGATTTCTTTTTCAATTTTTTTTTTAACATCTACTCTTGCATCTTGACAAAGAGAGACAAGATCATACACACATGGACCCATTAATGCATCTTGATAATCTATCCATCCACATTGAAAATGAGATTTTCTTTGATCAAGATAAAATAGATTATCAACATGATAATCCCTATGAATAAAAACTTTTGGGAGGTTTAACACTTCATCTAAATGTTTTTCAAGAATGTAATTGAATGCTTGCTTTATTTCATGGATTTCTAGATGAGAGTTCTGATTTTTAAAAAACCATTCAAAAAATAAATCACTCTCCTTGATAAATAATTCTTTGCTATAATTAAGTATTTTAAAATCAATATCTATCTTGTGCATATAGATTAAAGCGTCTAAAGCAACATGATATAATTTTTTTTGGTTTTGTGAATTTAGTATTTCACCATATTTGAAACTGAAATTCTCAATTATAATTATTCCTGAATCTTTTAAGTTTTGAATTATCTTAGGAACTGTCACTAAATTCTTTAAATTATTCGAGAGATATATAAACTTATTCAAATTGACATAATCTTCGTCATACATGAGAATATTTTTTTTTTCTCTAGCATCAATTAAGAAATATCGTCTTGGAGATGCATCTCCAGCTAAAAACTTTAAATTATCAAATTTTACTTTATTCGTTTTAAGCTTTTCAGTAATAAATTTAATCATAATTTAAGTTTAAGTCGTTTTGATTTTTCTCCTTTTTGAAATACTTTTGCAAAACGTTTCAATGTTGCATCTTCATCAAGGAGGATATCAATTCTTTTATTCGGCAAGAGATCTTCTATTATCTCTGGCCATTCAATTATTACACAGTCCATTAGTGCTACTTCAAAATCAAGCTCATAAATATCATTTTTATTTTTTAATCTATATAAATCGTAATGCCAAACCCTTATTCTTTTTAAGTCATATGTGTTCACTATAGGAAAAGTTGGGCTTGAGACAATTAATTTTGTTTTTGACATTGAGTTAATTATATATTTCACCAATGTAGTTTTTCCTACTCCTAATTTTCCTCTAATTAATATCAGTGATTTCGGAACGATGACATTAGCGATTTTTTTTGCTAGTTTTTCTGTATCTTTTAAATTATTTAAAAAAATTTTAAATTCATCTTTCATTTTGTTTAAATATTCTAATATAAATAAATACAATATTCTTTTAAAATAGAAAAAAATTATGGATAAAATTGAAACTGATGTTCTTATAATTGGTGCGGGCCCAATCGGACTGTTTTCGGTATTTGAACTTGGTCAACTTGGAATGAAGTCCTGTGTTATCGATACTCTTGATATTATTGGTGGGCAATGCTCATCTCTGTATCCCCAAAAACCAATATATGATATACCAGCATTTCCTGAAATATCAGCTGACAAACTAATAAAAAATTTATACCAACAAATGAAACCATTTAAGCCAGATTTGATACTTGGGGAACGAGTTGAAAGGATTCAATCGAAAAATGGAGTATTTACAGTATCTACCTCAAAAAATAACATTATAATCTCAAAATGTATAATAATAGCTGCTGGCAATGGTGCATTTGGACCAAATAAACCGCCAATATCTAACATCGAGGAATATGAGGAAAAATCAATATTTTATCATATAAAAGATAAATCTATATTTAAGAATAAAAATATAGCAATAGCAGGAGGTGGTGATTCCGCTGCTGACTGGGCAATAGAATTAAGTGAGATTGCAAACAAGATTTTCTTCGTTCATAGAAGAGAAAAATTAAGAGCTGCACCAAATAGTGTAAGTAAACTAAATGATCTTGCCACTGTCAATAAGTTAGAAATGATTGTTCCGTATCAAATAGACTCTCTCAGAGGAAATAATGGACATTTAGAATCTTTAACAGTTAAAAATTTGGACGGTAACCATAAAAATTTAGAAGTTGATTATTTTTTACCTTTTTTTGGCCTATCCTCTGATCTTGGACCAATCAAAGATTGGGAATTACAAATTGAAAAAAATTTACTTGAGGTGAATCAATCAACATGTCAGACATCAAAAAGTGGTATTTATGGAGTTGGGGATATATGCACGTATCCAGGGAAATTAAAACTTATTCTCACAGGTTTTTCTGAGGCAGCCATGGCAGCTCATAGTTGCTTCAAAAGAGTTTTTCCTGAAAAGGTTCTTCATTTTGAATACTCCACCACTTCTGGCGTTAAATCACTTTAGGGTCAATACCTGTATTCATCACTTTTGTATGGTCCACCGACTGGAACATTAATATATTTACTTTGATCATTTGAAAGTTTTGTGAGTTTAGCACCTATTTTAGCTAAATGGATTTTGGCAACTTTTTCGTCCAATTTTTTTGGAAGTACGTAAACCTTATTTTTATACTTTGAAAAATTATTCCACAATTCGATTTGTGCCAAAACTTGATTTGAAAAGGAAGCCGACATTACAAAACTTGGATGTCCAGTCGCACAGCCTAAATTAACAAGTCTACCTTCGGCTAGAACAATTATTCTTTTCCCATCCGGAAACTCTACTTCATCCACCTGTGGTTTTATATTATCCCATTTATAATTTTTTAGGGACTCAATTTGAATTTCAGAGTCAAAGTGACCAATATTACATACAATTGTCCTATCTTTCATTTTTCTCATATGTTCAATTGTTATGACATCAACATTTCCAGTCGCGGTTACGAAGATATCTGACTTATCTGCCGCTTCTTCCATTGTAGTCACTTCAAAACCATCCATTGCTGCTTGTAATGCGCATATAGGATCGACTTCTGTGACCAAAACCCTGCATCCAGCATTTCTTAGGCTTTCAGCAGAACCTTTTCCTACATCACCATAGCCTGCAACTAATGCAACTTTACCGGCCATCATTACATCTGTAGCTCTTCTAATTCCGTCAACAAGGCTCTCTCTGCAGCCATACTTATTGTCAAATTTGGACTTTGTAACCGAATCATTTACATTAATTGCTGGAACAAGCAGTTCGTTTTTTTTCTCCATTTCTAGTAGCCTCAATACACCAGTAGTAGTCTCTTCAGATAAACCCTTGACTTCGTTTAACAAGTTTGGGTATTTCTCATGCATTAACTTTGTTAAATCTCCTCCATCATCTAATATCAAATTTGGCTTCCAGTCATTCGGTCCAGTTATCGTTTTTTCAATACACCACCAGAATTCATCTTCTGACTCACCTTTCCAAGCAAATACTGGAATATTTTCATTTGCAATTGCTGCCGCTGCTTGATCTTGAGTAGAATAAATATTACAAGAACTCCATCTTACGGATGCACCCAAATCTATTAAGGTTTCAATCAAAACTGCAGTTTGAATCGTCATATGTAGACAACCAGCGATCCTAGCTCCTTTTAAAGGTTTCTGATCTTTATATTCTTCTCTTAATTGCATTAATCCTGGCATCTCGGTTTCTGCAATTCTAATCTCTTTTCTTCCCCAGTCTGCTAAACTGATATCTTTAACTTTAAAATCACTCATATTTTTTTGCTCTAATCCTTATATTAATTCTTTTGTAGTAGTTAGTTAGAAGGTTTTTTATTAGCACATTATCATCTTCTTTCAAAATATCATTAGATATTTTTTTTACATCTTTTGAATCTATATGCTTTAAAAACTGTTTGACTTTTAATATTCTAGACGTGCTCATTGACAAACTATCAATCCCCATTCCTATTAGAACTGATGTAAATAAAGTGTCACCTGCCATTTCTCCACAAATACTTATTGGTATTCTATTTTTTTTTGCTGACTTGGCAGACAAGTCAATCAACTTTAATACTGAAAGATGTCCAGGGTCATAAATTTTTGCTACTTCTTCATCTCCTCTATCAATAGCTAATGTATACATCGTCAAATCATTAGTACCAATTGCAAAAAAATCACAGTTTTTTGCAAGAGCTTCAGATATTAATGCTGCAGCCGGTGTTTCTATCAGCACACCAATTTTTGGTTGTTTAATTTTGATTTTTTTGCGATTGTGATTTTTCTCTAACTCGTTTTTGACTTCTGAAATTAATTTTTTTGTTTCAATCAACTCAGATACGTTTGAAACCATAGGAAGCATTATTCTAATATTTCCATAAACGCTTGCCCTAAGAATAGCTGAAATTTGTTTTTTAAATATTTTTGGAAAAGCTAGAGTTAACCTAATAGCCCTAAGGCCTAGTGCAGGGTTTGGCGACTTGCTTAGAAATTTTTCAATTGAGGGTACTTTCTTGTCATTACCAACATCAAGAGTCCTTATTGTTAATGGCTTACCTTTAAGGTATTTAACTGCTCTGACTATTGAGTTAAACTGAATTTCTTCAGATGGAATAGTTTTTTTATTCATAAATAAATATTCTGTTCTGTAAAGTCCAATTCCATCTATGCCTTTTTTTACTGATTGCTTTACCTCCTCTGAATTGTCAACATTGGCTTCAATTTTAATTCTTTTACCATCATTAGTCTTTGGAATTGTTTTAATGAATGAGTTCAGCTTAAGCTCTTCACTTTTTTTTTCTTCTATTTTCTTCTTATAATTTATAACTGTTTCTGTTGTAGGGTTTTTAATTAAAAAACCCTTGTCTCCATCAATTATAATTTTTTCATTATCCTTAAGTTTTTTTAAAACATTTTTCAAACCTACAACAGTAGGAATTGACAATGATCTTGCAACAATAGCAAAGTGTCCCTCTGGGCCACCGAACACACTAGCTAACCCCAGTAACTTTAGTTTTGAGTATTCCAATAAGTCTGCAGGACTAATTTCTGAAGACACTAAAATCTGGTTGTCTTTAAGAATATTATTAATTTTTTTTTTCTTTTGAAGATTTTCGATTATTCTTCTACAAACATCTCTTACATCATCAAATCTGTCTTTTAAGTACTCATCTTTTATTTTTTTAAAAATTTTTAATTGCTTATTTAATTCCTCATTAATTGCAAATTCTGCATTTATTAAGTCATTTTTTATTCTCTTTTTTGCATCTTTTATCAATGATGATGATCTAATAATTGAAATATTTGCCTCTAACATAAATTTCATTTCTTTATAAATGTCATTCCTCTGCAAATTTATTTTTTTAATTATTTTTTTTATATCTAAAATTGAAAATTTTACCGCTTTTTCTAATCTCATTATCTCTTTGTCCACTAAAGAAATTGGAATATTATATTCTGCATGAGATGGTGTTAACCTTCGTTTTATTGAGCAGTTTCCGATTGCATATCCACTAGATACACCTATTCCTTTGAATATCATTTCATTGTTTAAATTTTCTGAAAGAGGCTTTTCTTCTCCAAAATTATTTTTTACTAAATTTATTAATTTTATTAAATCTTGTTCTGCATTAGGACCAACACATTGAACTTTTATTTCCGTTCCTTTTGATGCTGCAAGTGTCATTAATCCAAGAAGCGAAGAACCATTCACAGTCTTTGATCCTTTTCTAACTGTGAATTTTGAGTTACTTTTAGATGTTAAACCCACAAACTTTGCTGCAGCCCTTGCATGAAGACCCAGCTTATTAGTTATAAGAATTTTTTTTTCTACTTTTTTTTGTTCCAAGTGTTTTTTTCCTCAAAAAAAGCAGATGCTACATTAATATATTTTCTTCCTGATTCTTGAGAAATTTTTATTAATTCTTTTATTGATTTCTTTTTTCTGATTGACATCATTTTAATCAGCAAAGGAAGGTTTACTCCGGCTACCACCTCTATCTTTTCATTTTCCATTACTGATATTGCAAGATTTGACGGGGTTCCACCAAACATATCTGTGAGTACAATGACTCCTTTTCCTGAATCAACTTTTTTGACTGAGTCAAGAATTTCCAATCTTTTCTTTTCCATATTATCTTCTGGAAAAATTGAAATTGCTTTAATTTTGTCTTGTGGTCCAACTATGTGTTGAATTACATCCAACATCTCTTTTGCTATATTAGCGTGGCTAACTAAAACGACCCCAATCATTTTTTTAAATCCCTATGTTCTACAAAAATCTTCAATTTTTTATTCTTATTTAATTTTGATAAGAAATATTCGCTTGATACTACTGATCTATGAACACCACCAGTACAACCAAATGCAATGGTGATATAGTCCTTTCCCTCATTTTTATATCCTTCCAAAATATTTTTGAAAACTAACAAAATCCTATCAAAAAAAAAGTCAAAATACTCTTGTTTTTTTACAAAATTTTTTACTTTTATATTTTTTCCATTAAGATTCCTTAACTTCTTTTCATAAAATGGATTTTTAATAAATCTCATATCAAAAACTAAATCAGCCTCTGTTGGCAATCCAAATTTATATCCAAATGATATTATCCTAACATTGGTTTTAATTTTCGATGATTTTGAGAAAATTCCATTTATTTGTTTTTTTAATAAATTATTAGTAAGTTTAGATGTATCTATATAGTAATCATTTATATTTAAAATTGGTTTTAACCAAGATCTTTCAGTTTCAATCACCTCAGTAATAGGTAAATCAAGTTTCATGGGATGTAATCTTCTGCTTTCTTTGAATCTATTAAGAAGATTTGTATTATCACAATCTAAAAATAATACAGATAGGTCTAGTTTCTTTTTTTTTATTGAGATTTCTTTTGCCACTTTATTTGGATCAAAGTCTCTCGTTCTTACATCAATACCAACAGCTAAATTTCTCTCTATTTTTGTATTTACAACTTTATTCAACAGAGATGTAGGTAAATTATCTATAGCCTCAAAGCCCATATCCTCGAGAATCTTTAAGGCCGACGATCTTCCAGCACCAGACAAACCGGTTACAATTAAAATCTTATTTTTCATCCTGAATTTCATTTAGTTTAACTTTAACTTTTACAACTGATGAAGAATTTTTTCCATTAATTGTAAGCATTGGAATTTTCTGACCAAAAATTTTATAATTATTTTTCTTGGGTATCCTTTCCAAGCCTCCGTCTTCTAATTTAACTATCATTCTTAATATAATCCCCTCAACAAAAGGAACAGTAATAATTCCGACTTCTCTAACCTCAAGCAAACCTTTAGTTTCTAAGGGCGCTGATAGGTATATAAGATTCTTTTTTTTTTCACAAATTGTTACGTCATCAGATATCAGTGTTGCACCGCTATCTATCAGTCGAAGTGCCAAATCTGATTTTCCAGAACCCGAGTCACCTATAATGAGGATTCCATTATCCTCCAAAACAATAGCTGAGCTATGGACTCTTTTTATTTCCATTTTCACTCAATGAGATTTTCTCTTAACTTGTTACTAACAACCATAACATCAGTTGTCATTATGTCTTGGTTGTTAATTAAAAAATCAATCGTGAAAGATGTTCCATCAACTAATTCTTCCTTCAAATCCATTAGCATTATATGCATGCCCCCGGGTTGAAGATAAACTTGATCTTTAGATTTTATGGTTAAATTTGTAATCTTTTTCATTTTTACTATTTCATTATCCATTAAAATTCCGTGTATTTCAGCTCTTCCAGAAATATTAGATGAAAG
>NHDS01000033.1 GCA_002167215.1 Pelagibacteraceae bacterium TMED65 | reverse complement strand
TAAATTTTATTATTCACGAACCTTCTAATGTTGCTTCTGTAATACTAAATTTATTTAATATTTACAGTAAAGCAATTTTAATCTCTTTTTATTTAATAGTTTTAATAGTGTTAAATTATTATGTTATATTAATTTTTTCTTTTTTGTTTTTATTAGTATATTTTTTTTCACGGTATTTGTCGAAAATTTCCTACGAATTTGGGACTATTATTAAAATTAGCATTAATAATCTCTTTAGGGATATTTCAGAAATTTTTCGCTCAATAAAACTAATTAAACTTTCAAATTTAGAGATGAAAACAAGATTTTTTTTTGAAAAAGAAATCGATGTAGTTCGAAAACAAAACTATAAGTTTCAGTTATCAAAAATTCTGTTGGAAACAATCACTCCATTATTTGTTTTAATTTTCATTGCACTCATTGCTTTTTTTACAGAGGAAGGGGCGTACTTCTCATTAATTGAGTTGGGTATATATTTTGGAATAATTTTTAGAATCTATAGCTTATATACCCAGTATTCTGTGGATAAAGTTTCAATATCAAGAAAATTTGCACATATTGAAAATTTTGAAAATTTTTTAGGCAAAATTCAATCTTCTAAAGATATTGAGGGTGGGTCTAAACCTTTTGTTTTTAAAGAATCGATAGAATTTAAGAATGTTAGTTTTGCTTACGGTAATAATTTGATACTTAAAAAATGCAATTTTAAATTGATTAAAAATAAAATAACTGCAATTGTCGGAAAATCTGGTTCTGGTAAGTCGACAATTCTTGATTTGTTAGTTTATTTATACAAACCAAACTCTGGGAATATTTTAGTAGATGGTCAAAATTATTTAAATATTGATAAGAAAAAATTAAGATCTACTATTGGAATGGTTACTCAAGACATTAATATTATAAACGAAAGTATCAGAAAAAACTTAACCTTTACGTCAAATAGAAAAATTTCTGATAGAGAAATTCTTAATGTTGCCAAAATTACAGGAATGAGTGAATTTATAAATTCTAGACCGGATGGATTGGATGCCAAAATTGGAAATAGTGGTTCATTATTTTCAGGAGGTCAACTTCAGAGAATTGCATTTACCCGGTGTATATTAGAAAAAAAAAAAATTATTATTTTAGACGAACCCACAAGCTCTATGGATAAAAATACAGCCAAATATGTTAAAAACTATCTTAGGTCAGTCAGAAATAAGGTGACCGTACTGATAGTTGCTCATAGCTCTGATATTGTTAAAAACGCTCAACATATTTACCTACTTGAAAATCAAAAAACTAGTTATCTCGGGCAATTCAAGGACGAAAAAAACTTTAAGTATAAAGGTTTGAAATAATGATTATAACAAGAACACCATATAGGATATCTTTTTTTGGTGGGGGGACAGATTATCCAGATTGGTTCATAAAAAATGGTGGTGCAGTTGTCTCTGCAACAATTGATAAATATATTTATATAAGTAGTAGATTTTTACCTCCGTTTTTTGAAAAGAGGCATAGAATTGTATGGTCGAAAGTTGAAGTAGTTAATAAATTTCAAGAAATTGAACATCCAGTAATCAGAGAAGGACTTAAATACTTAAAATTTAGTCAAACAAAAGGTCTAGATATTCATTATCAAGCTGACCTACCAGCAAGAAGCGGTATGGGTTCAAGTTCTGCTTTTACTGTTGGGTTCTTAAATTGCCTGAAAAAGCTAATTAAAAATAAATTTTCAAAGATGGATCTTGCACTTGATGCAATTCATCTTGAGCAAAATTTACTTCGTGAAACAGTTGGGTGCCAAGATCAAATTGCATGTGCATTTGGTGGTTTAAACAAAATTACGTTTCATAAAAACAAAAAATTTTTAGTTGAGCCACTTGTTTTACCCTCTGGAAGAATTGAGGAGTTAGAATCTAATTTATATTTAATTTATCTTGGTATTGATAGATTTGCTTCACAAGTGGCACAGAAATTTGTAGAAAATTTTAAGGAAAGAAAAAATAACCTGAATAAAATATTTTCGTTTGTACCTAATGCGATTAAAATTCTAGAGAGTAAAAAAAACCTAGATGAATTTGGTGAATTATTACACGAAACTTGGATGCAAAAAAAGGCTGTTCATCCAATAATTTCTAACGATAGGGTGGAAGCATTATATAACACTGCAATTAAAAATGGAGCTGTTGGGGGAAAACTATTAGGTGCAGGAAAATCTGGTTTTATGTTATTTTATGTTAATAAGTCTAATAAAAAAAAATTTCTCAGTGGTATTAAAAACTATTTATATGTTCCATTCAAATTTTCTTATAATGGGAGTCATATCATTCAAAAGGGATATTAAATGGTAACAGATAAAATAATTAATGATTTTTTTACTCATTCAAATTTAGAAAATTTTCTTTCCAATGAAATTAAATTTAGACTTGGTTTTGTAATTGTAGGAGCTGGTTTTAAACAATGTGGCTTTGAGTTAATTAAAGAGTCAAATTTTTTAAATGACCCTGAAATAGGCTCTTTAAAAAATCAATTATTAAAAGTTTCAGTAACCAGAGGCTTAGTAAAATTTTATCATTCAGTACCTTCAAGAATATTTAATTTTTTGAATAAAATTAGGTGATTAAATGACCAAAGTCTTTAATACAAAATGGTTTAATATTACGAAATTTAATTATGGGGAATCTGAGTATTATAAATTAAATCAATCTGAAGGAATTGTCATTTTACCTTTAACAAAAAAAAATGAATTAATTCTCATTCAACAATATCGTCCATGTCTAAAAAAAAAAACCATAGAGTTTCCAGCTGGTTCCTTAGAAAAAAAAGAAACGATACTAAATTGTGCAAAAAGAGAGTTACTTGAAGAAACTGGTTATATTTCAAAAAATTGGAATTTACTCGGAAGTGGAGTTTTGCGTTTAGAACGCGAAAATACTAAAAATCATTTTTTTTTAGCCAGAGATTGTCAATTCTTAAAAAAAAATGAGGAAAAAAACTGTGTTAAGTTTTTTGGAAAAAAAGAATTTAAGAGATTAATCAAAAAAAATAAATTTGATCACATTGCAGCAACTATATCTTTGATATGGGCAAAAGAAAAATATAATATTAATTTTATTGATTGAAAATATGAAAAGTAATCTCGAACTCTATAAATCATTATATTTAATAAGATACTGCGAACAAAGAATAATTGACCTTTATCATGAAAATGAAATGAGGACTCCGATGCATATGAGCTTTGGACAGGAGTATATTCCAGTAGGTGTGTGCTCTGGATTGGATATGAAATGTGATATTACATCTTCTTATAGAAGTCATGCAAATTTTTTAGCAAAAACTGCTGACTATAAATCTTTTTTCTACGAGATGTATGGGAAAGAAGATACTGTCGGTAAAGGTAAGTGCGGATCAATGCATTTAGGTGATCCAAAAAAAGGTCATATTTTATCAAGTGGAATTGTTGCAAGTCAAATTCCTGCTGCAACTGGTTTAGCCTTTGCCAGTAAATACAAAAAAATACAAAATTTTGCAATCTGTTTCTTTGGGGATGGAGCTATCGATTCAGGTTGTTTTTGGGAAAGCTTAAATTTAGCGTGTTTATTTAAACTGCCAATATTTTTTATTTGTGAAGATAATGAATGGGCGGTACATACACCAAAATCTGATAGAAGAGGATATAAAGATTTGAATAAAATAGTTGGTAATTTTGATTTATATTTTTACGAGGAAGAATCTAATGACGTAGAAATTCTTCAAAAAAAAGTCAATGAAGCCAAAAATAAATATAAGAGGAATCCCAAACCAATCTTCTTTAATATCAGATGTTATAGATATTTAGCTCATATAGGTATTGAAACAGATTGGAACTATAATTATCGACCAAAAACAATTTACAATAAATGGAAAAAAAAAGATTGTTTGAAAATACAAAAAGACAAACTTTTTGTAAAATATGATAAAGATTTAATTAAAAACACAGAACGAAATATAGAAAAAAAGGTTGATGCAGTTATTTTAAAAGCAAAAGAATCTAAATCTTTAAATTCTAAAGAAATATTTAAGGGGTTGTTTTATGAAAATGATTAGTTATCAAGAGGCCATCAGACAGGCAACCTACTCTGAAATGGAGAAAGATAAAAATGTATTTATTTGTGGTATTGGGATTACAAGTCATGCCAAGGCTTTTGGAACAACTGAGGGATTAGAAGAGAAATTTGGATCTAATAGATGTTTTGATACTCCCATATCAGAGGACGCAATGACTGGTTTTGTTTTTGGATCTGCAGTCAAGGGTTTAAAACCTATTCATGTTCACATTAGATCTGATTTTTTTATTCTGGGAATGAATCAATTAGCAAATATAATTTCTCCATTTCAATATTATGTCCATGGTACTATACCCCTTCCAATAGTTTTTAGAGTAATTATTGGGAGAGGCTTTGGCCAAGGAGCGCAACATAGTAAAAGTTTATTATCCTTTTTCACACACATACCCGGTTTTAAAGTAATTGCTCCTTCATCTCCGCGAGATGTAAAAGGTCTTTTAACATCAGCGATAAGAGACAAAAATCCTGTCATTTTTTTTGAACATAGATGGTTATATTGGTCGGAACAAAAAATTAGAGAGGATTCGTTTGAGATTCCAATTGGTAAAGGTAAAATAATAAAAAAAGGAACAGATATTACAATTGTTGCCATATCATGGATGAATGTAGAAGCAATATTTGCAGCAGAAATTTTAAAAAAAAGAAATATAAATGTTGAAATTGTTGACCCTAGAACTTTGTATCCTTTAGACAAAAAAATAATTATTAATTCAGTGAAAAAAACAAAGAAATGTTTAGTTGTTGATTGTGACTGGACTTTCAGTGGTGTTAGTTCGGAAATAGCTGCTATTGTGTCAAAAGAATGTTTTAATTCTTTAGAAAAACCTGTTCAAAGGTTGGGATTCAAACATGTTCCTTGTCCAACTGCAAGACATTTAGAAAATGCATTTTATCCAAATGCAGAAAATATAATAAGAGCGGTTGAAGAAATCTTACAGATTGAACCTATGAATTTGGAAGGAATTGAATTTTTTAGTAATGAAAAAAGATTTAAAGGCCCACTTTGATTAAATGAATTTAAAAAAAAAAAAAATTAAATTTGGATTTGGGACTTATGGAATAGGAGAAAAAAAATCTAGGAATTTCTGTTCTGAAAAGAGCAGGATTTATTTTCTAAATAAAGTTTATGAAGAAGGAGTTTTTTTTTTTGATACTGCAGAGGATTACCATAAAGGATTTTCTGAATATCTACTGGGAAAAGCTTTTAAAAAAAATGATGAAGTTGTTATAGCAACAAAGATTTCACCTATTAATTATAAAAAAAACATACTTCAATCTATTAATGAAAGTTTGAGAAGATTAAATCGCGATTGTATTGATATAATCCAGCTTCATTGGCCAAACTATAATGTTGATGATTTAAAAATAATTGAGTCCTTGTACGAAGCCTATTCAATGAAAAAAATTAAATACGTTGGGCTTTGCAATGTAACAAAGAAATATTTAGATAGATTTCTTAAATTATCTATGGGTAAGTTAAAAATTAAAACCATTCAAAACGAATACAACTTATTTGAGAGATCAGTTGAAGAGAACCTATTGAATTTTTGTAAAAAAAAAAAAAAAAAATTTTCTTGCTTACAGCCCATTTGGTTCATCGAAACAGGTGAATAAAATCTTTTCATCTGTACGTATAAAAGAAATATCTGAGGTATATAGACTCAAGCCTTCTCAAGTTATCCTTCAGTGGTTGAGTTACAATGGAGCAATTCCAATTTTTCAAACAAGTAATTTATCAAATTTAAAAGAAAACATAATGTTTGATTCAACAATAATATCAAAAGACTTTTTTGAAAAAATTAATAAAGAATTTGAAGTGAAGGTTGTAAGGGTGTTGCCAAGTGAAATACAAATTGTAGAATCTTTTTCAGGAAAATTTTATACAAACATTGAGCAGGCAAAAAAGAATACTTATAATTTTTCTCCAAGCCCCATAGAAATAGCTAAGGAAATAAAAGAGAATGATATTTTGAAACCTATTAAATTGAAAAAAAAGAGAAGTGGGTACTCTTTATATGAGGGTCAGTTAAGATATTGGGGTTGGGTCATAGCCTATGGTAATAATTTCCCTATTGAGGCTATAATTGAGTAGTGTGAAATTAAAAAAAGGAAACTATGTTGTTTTTGGTTCATCTGGAATGATTGGAACTCACCTTTTAAAAAAAATAAATAATTTGGAAGGTGTTAATGTTAAAGCCGTTTACTTTCAAAACCCCCCAAAAGTAAAAGGGAGAAATATTAGACCCTTAAAAATTGATATAACAAAAAGTGAGAATCTAAAAAGAATTTTGGAATCAACTGACACGGTTTTTAACTTTGCTGGTAAACTTGCTACCTCTAAAGTTTTAATGAAGGATTCAATTACACCCCTTTATTATAATATTAAAATTTTCAATAACTTGATTTACAATTGTTGGTTGAATAATGTCAAGAATTTTGTTTGGATGAGCTCAACCACTGGTTACTCTGAAAAAAAAATAAATAAAGAAGAGGATTTTTTTTCTAATAATCCTCCAAAAAACTGGTATGGTATAGGACATATGACTAGGTTCTTCGAAAATTTTACCACTTATATAAATAATCATCCTACAAAAAAGATGAAATCTATCATTGTTAGACCCTCTTTAATTTATGGAGAATACGATCATTTTTATGGTGACGAGGCTCACTTTATACCTTCAATAATAGAAAGAATTAGTAGAAATCCAAAAAGTTTGACTTTCTACGGTTCGCCAAATGAAAAAAGAAACATAATATATGCCGGAGATGTCATAAATATTTTATTGAAAATATTAAGTAAAAATTGCTCACCGATTAATATAGGTTATTACAGATCTTTTAGATTATCAGATATAATTCAAAAAATTTGCAATTTAATGAATTTCGATTATAAAAAAGTAGTTTTTAAGAAATCTAAGAATAAAAAAATTGAATTTGAATTTTCTCTTGAAAAAATGAAACAAAATCTTTCTTCTTTTGAACTTACGACTATTGATGAAGGTTTGTTAAAAACAATTAAATGGTTTGAAAAAAATAAAAAATGATTTGTAAAGTAATTATACCATCTTGGTCTTATTGGAAAAACCCAATGAAGCTTCAACCTCTGTGGGAGCTTTATTATGCGACTTTAATAAGACAAAGCTTCACTTCTTTAGAAGTAAAAGTAGAGGATCTGAGGGATAAAAAAAATATATTTGATCCAGAAAGCGCTGATATTTTCCTTTTCTGGTTGATGAAATCAGCAGATGCAGATGAGGTTTATGAGATTTCAAAAAAAATTAAACTTCAAAATAGTAAAGCACTTACGATTATTGGCGGTACACATGCAGATCATATGTCTGCACAAACATTAGAAAATTGTGATTGTGTTCTGCAAGGAACAGCTGAAGATACATTAAAAGAGGTTATTAGTAATTTCATAAAAAAAGAAGAAAAGACTAAAGGGGTTATTCAAAAAGCAAAAATAAATAAATTCAACGAGTTTGACTTTCCAAGACGAGACTTTATTGAAAAAGAAAAAATAGTAAATAATCTTCACTTTGAAAAATATGGAGGTGTAGCTGGCACAGGAGCATATTTTTCAAGAGGTTGTTCTTTTAGTTGTAGATTTTGTGTTTACAATAATCCTCCTGTTTTTGAATACAATTCTTTTGAAAAAATTACAAATGAAATTGAATATTTAAAAAAAAAATATGGAGTTGAGGGTATTAATTTAAGAGATGAAGTATGTATTCCAGTAAACAAAAAAGTTGCAGTCCCTTACTTAGAGGCGATAGGAAAACAAGATATTATTTGGAGGGGGCAAACAGTTCCTTTAGGAAGTGAAGAGCTTCTTAAAATTGCATCTCAGACCGGCTTGAAAGAATTAGCTCTTGGAATTGAGAGCGTTGACTCTGATATGGTTTTAGAGATTTCAAATAAGCCATCAAAAAGTATAGCTAACAATATAAAATACATAGAATTATGCAGAAAATACGGTATCAAAGTAAAAGTTTGTTTGATTTTTGGCTTACCTGGAGAGTCAAAAGATGTTTTAAAGAAAACTATTGATTTTCTTGATTCAGTCAAGCCCGATTATGTCGCTGTATCAGGATTTGCTCCTGTTCCTGGTTCACCGTTTTATCAAAACCCAAAAAAATACGGAATCAAACATATCTATGATGATTTATCGCAACATGCTCATCTTTTATACCGATTTGATGAGGATGAAGACTCTGGTCTACCTTTTGAATATGAGTCTACGACTCCTTTTGGAAAGTCTTTATCACGTGATGAAATAATATTTAATATCAAAGAAGTACAAAAATATTTAAGGGAAAGAGAGATGTCTTACTAATGAAAAGCAAAATTAAAAATTACACTAAAGATTCTGAAAGTGAATTATTAAATAGAAAATCCCTGATTGATTTATTTAATAAAAACCCAATTCCTAACGAACAAGTTTTATCTAATCTTGGGCTTTTTTTAGATTCAAAGAACTTATCAAGAATTTTATTAATGAATCATCTTTATAAAAAAATTATTAATCTTCACGGAAATATTTTTGAATTTGGTACTAGATGGGGAAATAATGGAGCAATTTTTTCGTCATTAAGAAGTATTTACGAGCCGTATAACAGACATAGAAAAATTGTATTATTTGATACATTTGAAGGTCTTAAAAATATTAATAAGCTTGATGGAAAAAATGAGATGATGTTCGAGAAAAGTCTCTCTACAACAAAAGATTATATAAAATACCTTGACTCTTTAATGAAAACGCAGGAATCTCTAAATCCACTATCTCATATAAAAAAGTATGAAATTGTGAAAGGAGATGCCTCAAAAAAAATTGTTGGTTATTTAAAAAGATTTCCAGAAACTATTATCTCTTTAGCTTATTTTGATTTTGATATTTATAAACCAACTAGGGATGTTCTGAAAGCAATTAAACCTAGACTTTGCAAAGGTTCAATTTTAGCTTTTGACGAGTTAAATGATAGTGATGCTCCTGGGGAAACGATTGCGCTTATGGAACAAGTTAGTTTAAATAATATAAAATTAGAGAGATTTCGCTATGCTTCAAGAGTCTCTTTTTTTCAATTTTAAATTTTATGGCCCTCAAACTAATTCTTAATGCAGAAATTGGTCATTTAGGGTTCCTTGACAAAAAGTTTTTTAATGGTGATGTTGAGATATTTAAAATTATTTTTGACTATTTTAAATCCAGAAACATTTCAATAACACTTCTGATAACTAATAAAGTATGGATTAAAAGAGACCTTAAAATTGAACAAAGCCTCAATTTACTAAAGAATCAAGGGAAGATAGAAAACTTTTTTATTGTCGATTTAATTAATTCTATCCATAAAAACATTTCACAAAATATTTACGATTCTATAAAAATGAAACTTTTAGCAATGAAAGAAAGCCAAAAATATTCAGAGGAATTTTCTAATGTTGTCAACTTGGTAAACCCTGACTTTGTATTTAGCTTTCAGGATATTTTTCCAGTCTATTATAATTCAAATGTTCCTTTGGTTGTATGGGGTTTGCATAATTCTGAATATGTTATGAGGTATACTAACGATAAAAAAGAAAATTTTCTTTTTAAAAACCAATTATTTTATCTAAAACTTTTACTAAATAATTTTTTTTACAGAAATAGAGTAAAAATGGTAAACCTTAATTTATGCCCATCTATTTATTGTGGAAAAATCAATAGGAAAATTTTTAAAAATAAACCTACAGTAATCTATTTTAATCATCCTACAAGAGATTTAAAAAATAAAGAACCATCATTTAAATCAGGAAAGAAAAAAATTGTTGCACTAATTGGAACAACTCAAACAACTTTTGCACAATCTAATTTAGAATTTTTAGCATATGAAATATTATCACAATATTCAGAGGAGTTAACTGAATTTGAATTTCATATAGTTGGAGAAAATAAAAATAATTTACATAAATTAAAAAAAATTCTAAGCAAATTTAAGAATGTTAAATTTTGTGGATATTTGGATGATTTATATATGAAAATTCTTAACTCTGATATTGTTCTTCATGCAGTAAAATATCCACCCACATCAGGTTACAAGTTACCAAATATATGTAGTGGCTACCCTTGTTTACTTCTCCATAAGGAGACTTTTAAAGGTTTCCCTGAATTGTTCAGAAACAAAGCTTGCTTATCTGCTTCAACAGGAAGAGAGTTCGTAAGGAAATTAAAAATTTTAGCTAAAAATAAATCGCTGTCGATTAAATTAAGGAAAAATGCTCGTAAAGTTTATGAAAAATATTATAGTCTTAATAATTTACCAAAAATATTGGAAAAATGTGAGAAAATGGTATACAGAAATTATGAGACAAGTTAAAGTTGGTATAAGTCAAATTAACAATAGTTTTTCCGGAGCCCACTATTTGCCATATGCTGCGGGTGTTCTTCAAACTTATTTTCAGAAATATTCAAAAAATAGAGATAAGTATAAATTCTTGCCACCATTATTTAAGAGAATAAAGGTGAGCGATGCTGTAAGGCAGTTTGAGGCTGCAGATATTGTTGGCTTTAGTCTATATTCTTGGAATGAGCAATTATCACTTGCAATAGCAAAAGAATTGAAGAATCGTAATAAAAAAATTAAAATCATCTTTGGTGGACCACAAGTTCCGGATAACTCTAAAGATTTCTTAGAATCACATAAATTTATTGATTTTGTAGTGAATGGAGAAGGCGAAAAAGTTTTTTTAAATTTAGTAGAATCTATAGGAAAAAAAAAAATAGTTGATGTTGAAGGAATTTCATTTTTGAAAGAATCAGGTGAATTTGTTACGAATCCTAAGCCCAGTAGAATTGGAAATTTAGAGGATATACCTTCTCCATATTTAAACGGGGTATTTGATGAATTAATAAAAAAATATCCAAACGATGAATGGTTAATTCTTTGGGAAACTAATAGAGGTTGTCCTTTTAAATGCACATTTTGTGATTGGGGTTCAGCTACCGCTGCAAAATTAAATAAATTTGAAATAGATAGGCTACAAGCTGAAATTGATTGGTTTTCGAAAAAAAAAATTGAATTTATTTTTTGTTGTGATGCAAATTTTGGAATTTTAAAAAGAGATATTGATATAGCGAAATACGCCTCAACGAAAAAATTATTAACAGGTTATCCAAAAGCATTATCAGTTCAAAATACAAAGAATGCCACAGAAAGAGCATATATCACACAGAAGATACTTGCTGATTCTGGTTTAAATAAAGGTGTTACACTATCAATGCAGTCTTTAGATGAACATACATTATTAAATATTAAAAGAGATAACATATCATTAAATACTTATGAAGACCTCCAAACAAGATTTACTAGAGACGGTGTTCCTACTTATTCTGATTTGATACTTGGTCTTCCTGGAGAAACTTATTGTTCCTTTACAGAAGGTGTTTCAAGGCTAATAGAAAATGGTCAACATAACAGAATTCAATTTAATAACTTATCCATTCTTCCTAACTCTGAGATGGGAGACGAGAGTTATCAAAAGAAATTTCAAATGGAAACGGTTGATACAAATATTTTAAATATGCATGGATCGTTTGCTCAGGACGATTTTGGAGTTCCTGAAAAACAAAAGCTTGTCATTTCCACTTCTTCATTGCCTAAAAAAGAGTGGGTGAAGGTTAGGGCATTTTCATGGATGACAGCATTTTTGTATTTTAACAAAATTATACAAATTCCGATTATTATTTTTAATCATTTAACTAGTGAAAACTATAACAATATTTTTGAGTATTTTAATTCACTTGAAAAGAAAAATTATCCTGAGATCTTTAAAGTCAAAGAACATTTCTTAAAAGCTGCAAAAATAATTCAAGATGGAGGACCTGAATATCAATTTTCTAAAAAATGGCTCAATATATGGTGGCCTCACGATGAATTTATGTTGATTAAGTTATATGAAGATGAATCAATATTCAATTTTTATAGAGATTGTGAGTCACTTTTAATCAGTAAACTTTTAGAAAATGATCCAAGTTTATCAAAATACAAGTCTTTGGTAGAACAATCTATACGCTTAAACTATGAAATGTTAAAACTTCCAAAAAGAACTAATAATATTGAGATTTCAAGTGATTTCAATGTTCTAGAATTTTATCAGTCTGTCCTTGAAGGAAAAAAAATTAAGTTAAAAGAATCAAAAAAGAAATATTTAATTGTTCGTAAAGATGAAGAATGGGTAGATGATAACGACTGGGCAAAAAAAGTGGTTTGGTTTGCAAACAAAAAGGGTGCTTATCTTTATGGAAGTAAAGCATTAGAAAAATACTACGCCTCACATTACTAATACTAAAATATTAAAGTAAACAAAGTTAGTGAATTAGATTTGGTTAGATCGAGAATTGGTTTTGGTTGTTGGGGAATTGGAGGAGGGACAAAAATAAACCCGGCATACGGTAAGATATCAGAAACTAAGGCGATAGAATTATTAGAGTTTTCTTTAAAAAAAAAAATAAATTTTTTTGATGTTTCACCTGCTTATGGAAATAGCGAAAAATTGTTAGGATTCATTTTAAAAAAAAATAGAAGAGAAGATTTGATTATTTCCACGAAATGCGGAGTTTCTGATTTTTCTCAAAAATCAAGTTTTTCAAAACAATCTATTATTTCTCAGATTAAAAATAGTTTACAAGTCTTGGGAACCGAATACATAGATTTTCTGCAACTGCACAATCCACCGAAAGATTTTTTGTCAAATATGGAGTATTTTACTTTTATAAAGAATTTGTTTGGTAAAAAAATTCGAAACTTCGGAATCTCTTTAAGGAATCCTGAAGATTTTTATTGTATCAACGATTTTTCTATGGTCGACTTTATTCAAGTAAATTTTAATATATTAGATATAAGAATCTTGGAAAAAAATATTTATGAAAAATGTAAAAAAATGAATATTAAAATTATTGCCAGAACACCCTTAGCTTTTGGATTTTTGACTGGAAAATACTCAGCCAAACACATTTTTGATGAAGATGATCATAGAAAATTTTGGAAGATTGACCAAAGAAGAAAATGGATTGAGGAAAGCAATAAAATTTTTAAAAAAGTTGTAAAAGATGAAAACGTAACTAGAGCCCAACTATGCTTAAATTTTTGTCTTTCTTTTTCACAAATTCATATTGTATTACCTGGTATGATAAATAAGTCACAGATTATTGAAAATGTTAAAGCAGAGAAAATAAAAAATCTAAGTGA
This sequence comes from Pelagibacteraceae bacterium TMED65, assembly GCA_002167215.1. The sequence continues at coordinate 15,524 of NHDS01000033.1, read as the reverse complement.
AGATAATATAAAAAGAATTAAGGAATATAATATAAAATACTTTAAATTTGACCAATATGTTGGATAAAAAATCGAGAATCTTTGTTGCGGGTGCCTATGGTTTTATAGGTTATAATTTAACTAATAAACTTTTAAAAGAAGGTTACAAAGTTTATGGAAATAGGTTTTCAAATAAGCATTTGAAGCATATCCATAAAAATTATAAGGAAACCTCATTTAATTTAGAGGATAAAGCCAGCTGTATTAAAGCGCTGAAAAATATTGATGTAGTTTTTATGTGCGCAGCAGCAACCTCAGGAGCTTATGATATCTTGAATAATCCTCTTTATCATGTAACTTCAAATATAAGAATGCTGTTAAACTTACTTGAAGCATCCATAAAGCAAAAAATAAAAAAGTTTGTTTTTATCAGTACTGGTTGTGTTTACCCTAATATAAAAAAAAATAAATATTCTGAAAATGATATGTTAAAAGGTAATCCTTTTGATGTATATTATTCTGCTGGTTGGACGAAAAGATATTCTGAGATTTTGTGTCAAATTTTTTCTACTAGAGTATCTAAAAATTTTAGCTGTTTGATTGTTAGACCTTCAAATATATTTGGTCCCTATGATAAATTTGATAAACTAAAATCACATGTTACAGCATCTATTATAAGAAAAGTATACGAAGACCATAACCCACTGGTGATTTGGGGAAATGGAGAACAGAAGAGAGATTTAATTTTTATAGATGATTTTATAAATGGATTAATTGAGGTTTCAAAAAAAAAATTTGATTTTTTAGAAGTTAATATTGCTTCTGGAAAACTTCATTCAATAAATGAAATTTTAAAATTTGCTACTGATTTAAAAAAAACTACACCAAAAATAGTATATGACGTTCATAAGCCAAAAACAGTTGATAAAATAAAATTTGATATATCAAAAATTCAAAAAATTATTGGGTTTAAATGCCAATTCTCTGTTCAAGAAGGTATTAAAAAAACATTCAATTGGATTGAGCAAAACAAAAAAGAAGCGTTTAAAAGATGATAAAAAATTTTTTTCCATTAATTTTAGCTGGTGGGAAAGGTACAAGATTAGAATCGATTTCAAAGGGGACTCCAAAACCTCTAATGAGAATCAATGAAAAATTTTTTATTTGTTATATTTTTGAAAAATTGATTTTGGCTGGATTTAGAAGAGTCTATATTTCTGTTGGATATAAATCAGATGTTTTTCAGGAAACACTCGGTAATGTTTATAAAGACCTTTCGCTAGTTTTTTTAGAGGAGAAAAAACCACTTGGAACAGGAGGAGCAATTCTAAATGCTTTTAAAAAAATAAAAATTAATCATCTTTTTGTTCTTAATGGAGATTCAATATGTAATATTGATTATAATGAGTTTCTAAACTTTTATTCCTCGAAAATGGACGTTTTAATGCTTACTGTTAGAATAAATAATAGTTTAAGGTTTGGAAATGTAGAAGTTGGAGAGGGAAATAGAGTATTATCTTTCTCTGAAAAAACTGGAAATACTAATATAATAAACGGTGGTATTTATGTTCTAAAAAGGCAGGTTTTTGATGGAATTTCAGATAGTTTTTTTTCATTTGAAGAAGATATTTTGAAAAAAAAGAAAAATAATTTTTATCACTATTTTACTAAAAAAAACTTTTTAGATATTGGAACTCCTGAGTCTTTTAGATATGCTACCATTCAGTTAAAAAAATATGTTTTTAAAGAGAAAACAAAATGAACTTTTTAAAGAAGATTATATTATTAAATTATCATATCTCTCAAATCTTCTTTTGGAAAGAATTCAAATATATTGTAAATGAATTTTTCAGTAATATTGAAAAAACAAATAATCTTCGAAAATTTTTAAAAAAAAATATAAAATTTGAAAAAAAAAAAAGTAACGTTTCATTTAGTTTTAAAAACACATTTTTGTTTTCATCAAATTTAGGACTGTTTATAATTAATGAAAGTCAAATTCAAAAGATTTTTGCTGGAGACGTTCACGGCGTATCAATTTGTAAAGATGTAGTTTTTTTTTCAGTATTTACGGGTATTCACTCATCAATAATAAAAGCAAAATTAATTAGAAATAAATTGTCTTTTGAACTAAGAGAGAAAGAAAGAATATTAAGTTTTGAAACTCTTTACGGAAATGAGAGGATACATGGATTATCTTTTGACAAAGAAACTGGTAACTTATGTTTTGCAAACACACAAAGAAATTCGATTTGCTACGTTGACATAAATAAGAAAAAGATTGTCAATGAAATTTTTATAATGAAAGATAAAACGGGACTATCAATTTCTTCAGATCACAACCATGTTAATTCTGTTAACTGTATTAATAATTTTGTTTTATTCACGTGTCATAGTGGCTCAGTTGGTATAAAAAAAAGAGGAGCGTCTTTAGTTGGGTTTACCGATAAAAAAAAAATATTTTTTTTTAAAATTACAAATAGAGGTGTTCATGACATAAATTTAATTAGTAATGATCTTTATATTTGCGATAGTTTTGGAAACTATAAAACATACACCGGACGATTATTAAGAAATGGAAAGCCTTATATGGAAAACTTATTGAGAAGATTTTCGAGTAATTATATGTTAAGAGGTTTGGGAATATCAGGTAATGAGTTTTTGATCGGGTGTAGTAATATTAATCCAGATAGAAGTTTAAGAAAAAAAAAAAGTGGTGGATTAATTTTTATGTGTGAAAAAAATATTTTTTTTAAAAAATTACAGTCATCTCAAATCAATGAAATTAAATGTGTAAATGACATAGATGTTCGGGTTGGAAAAGCTAATTTATTAAAAATTTTTGAAAAAAGTTTTGGTAAGTGTATATATCAACAAGAAATAGAAAAAAATTTCATATCAAAAAAAATAAATTTGATTTGAAGTTTATATTAATTTAGTTTAGCTTAAAAAATTAACTTTTATCCTAATGAAAAAAATAAAAATAGGCGATAAATCCATAAAAAATTTTGGAAAGCCTTATATAATTGCTGAAGCATGTATTAATCATCAGGGAGACTTCGAAATAGCTAAAGAGATGGTATATGTAGCTAAAGCAGCTAAGTGTGATGCTATTAAATTTCAGATTCATCAACTTGATGATGAGATGCTTACTAACACACCCATTTCAAAGAATTTCGGAGACAAATCTTTATATCAGGCTCTTGATGAAACCAACTTATCAATTGAAGAGTTATCCAATCTAAAAAAAATATGTGAAGATATTGAAATAGAATTTTTATGTACTCCATTTTCTTTTAAGTCGTGTGACATACTTGTAAATAAAATTGGAGTAAATGCTATTAAAGTTGGTTCAGGAGAGTGTACTAATCATCCCCTGCAGAAACACATAGCAAGTAAAAAAAAAACAGTTATTTTTTCAACTGGTATGACTGAATTTAATGAAGTAAAAGAAACCTATAATTTGTACAAAAAACAAAAAGTAGATTTTGCAATGATGCATTGTGTTTCGGCTTATCCGTGTCCTTACGAGATAATGAACTTAGGTCTTATTAAAAATTATATTGAAAAATTTAAAGTTCCAATAGGATTATCAGATCATACACCAACAATTTATTGCGCTCTCGTAGCTGTTAGTCATGGTGCATGTTTAATTGAAAAACATTTTACATTAGATAAAAGTATGAAAGGGCCTGATCATCAATCATCAATTGATTCTAAAGAACTTTTTGAATTAGTTGAGGGGTGTAATGCTGTATTCAAATCGATGGGAGATAAAAGAAAAATTCATAAAGAAGAAAAAGAAATAGTTTTATGGGCGAGAGAAAGTGTAGTTTCTCTAAAAAATATTTCAGTTGGCGAATTATTAAGTAGTAAAAATATTTCTGTTAAGAGGCCTAGTCCTGGTAAAAATAACATTCCAGCCAAGGATTTAGATAGAGTTATTGGTAAAAAAGCAAAGAAATTTATAAAAAAAGATTCTCAATTACTGTTATCTGATGTCTTCTAAGAAAAGAAGAGTCTGTTTTTCTTTGGACTCAAGAGCAACTTATGGATATGCCAAAAATGTTCTTAAGGTATTAAGTCAATTTGACAAGCTTGAATATAGAACAATTGTTCTTGGAGGACACTTATCAAAAAAACATGGTTATTCAATTAAAGAAATTATCAAAGACAATATTAGGGTTGACGAAAAAGTAAAGTTTGATGTTCCAAATAAAAGCTTTGGTTGGTCGTTTACAATGGGAAAGGCAATTTCAAAAATATCTATGTCTCTAGAAAAAATTAAACCAGATATCGTGCTTATTTTCGGTGACAGAATTGAGACACTCTCAGTTTGTCTTGCCTCTGTTTATATGAATATTCCTGTGGCCCATATTCAGGCTGGTGATAAGTCCGGTCATATAGATGATTCAGCGAGATATGCGATTGCCAAATTATCACATTTACACTTTGCTTCTTGTTTGGATTCAAAAAATAGACTTTTAAAACTTGGGGAGCAAAGATTTAGAATATTTAATACAGGTGCTCCTCAGTTAGATAATATCAGAGAAGATGCACGGAATTCTAGTGTAACAAATATTAAATTAAAGAAGTTTATTGAAAAAAAATTTATTCTTGTTCTATTTCATCCTGTATTAAATGAAAAGGAACAAGCCGGAGAATATATGAAAAATATACTAAAAAGTTGTCTGTCTCTTGATATGAATGTTCTATGCATCTTTCCTAATACTGATTCAGGTTCTGAGTTAATTCTGAGCTCAATAAAAAAATTTACTGATTCGAAACTTTTAGTTTACAGTAATATTAAACGAGAGTTGTTTTTACATGTACTAAATAAATGTTTTCTTTTAATAGGAAATTCATCCGCAGGGATTTTAGAGGCTCCGTCTTTCAAAAAGCCTGTAATAAATATAGGAATTAGACAAAGAGGAAGACCTCAATCGTATAATATAATTAATTGTGATTATGACGTAAAATCAATTATGAATGCATTAATGTATGTAAAAAATAATAAAAAATTTCACCAAAAATGTAAAACTGTTAAAAATCTTTATGGTGATGGAAAAAGTGGTTATAGAATCTGCGATATTCTAAATAAAATAGAAATTAATAAAAAATTACTTGATAAACAAATCATCTACTAATGAATATTCTTGTTACAGGCTCATCAGGGTTCATAGGATACAACTTATGTAATTTCTTTTTAAAAAGAAAGAATAATGTTTTTGGTATAGACAATTTTTTTTCTAGTTCTAAGCAAAAAACTCAAAAATTAATAGAAGAGTATCCAAATTTTAAGTTCTACGAAATTGACATTAGAGAAAAGAAAAAAATGGAACCTATTTTTAAGGATATTGATGCCGTAGTAAATTTAGCTGGTCAGGTTTCAGTTCAAAAATCTTTCACTGATCTATTAGAAAATGATTCTATAAATTCTCAAGGATTTATTAATATTTTGGATCTATGTTTGAAAAATAAAATTAAAGATCTAATTTTCGCCTCAAGTTGTTCAGTTTATGGTGAAACTAATGAAATTCCAATTAGGGAAAATTTTTCTCTTAAACCCAAAAGCCCATATGCAGCCTCAAAGATTTCTAATGAAACTTATTCACAAGTGTTTTGTGATTTAAATTATCAAACTGTAATAACAGCCTTAAGATTTTTTAACGTTGTTGGTCCATGGCAATCAATTGATTCAGATTATGGAGCAGTAATTCCAAGATGGATAAATTCATTTTTGAAAAATCAAGTTCCGTTAATCTTTGGAGATGGTGAAGCGACTCGTGATTTTATTGATGTAGAAGATATTTCAAATTTGATAAATTTAATAATCTCTTCTGAGAAGAATTATTCGTTTGAAATTTTTAATGTTGGTTCGGGAAAAGAAACTAAAATAATCAATCTTTTTAATATAATGAAGAATGTAATGAAGAAATATAAAATTGATTTTAATTTTGAACATCCTCAATTTAAAAGCAAAAGAGCAGGAGATATTAATAGGTCAGTCAGTGAAAACTCTAAAATTTCTAATTTTTTCCAATATAAAGATTACATAGACATAGAAAAGTCTATTAGTAGAATACTCACAATACAATACGATAAAAAATGAAGAAAATTTTAATCACAGGAGGTTCAGGTTTAATAGGTTTGGAACTTTGCAAACAGTTAATTGAAAAAAAATTCAAAGTCATATGTATGGATTTGCCAGAGCAATTGGAAAAAAATAAAATTTTATTTAGAAAAGTAAAAAAAAATAAAAATTTGAAAATTTTAAATGGTTCAATATTTGAAAAATCTCTGCTTAATAAGGTTATTAGTGATGTTGATGTAGTGTTCCATCTTGCTGCGATGCTAGGAGTAAAAAGGACTGAAGATAATAAACTTAAATGTCTTGAAGTAAATATTAAAGGTACTGAAAATATTCTAGAGGCGTGTGTTTCAGGAAATATAAAACATATAATTTTTGCTTCATCTTCTGAAGTTTATGGTGAACCAAGTCATAACCCTATTAATGAAAAAACAGATACACAGGGTAAGACTGTTTACGGAATTTCAAAGCTTGCAGGTGAGGAGTATGTTAAGGCCTACTCTCAGATTTATAAAAAATTAAATTATACTATTGTTAGATTTTTTAATACTTATGGAGAGAATCAAGTTTCCCAATTTTTTTTAGCTAAAATTGTTAGAAATATTATGTCGGGTTCCGATCCTATTATTTATGGTGATGGTCAACAAGTGAGATCCTTTTGTCACGTAGAGGATACTTGTAGGGTATTAATTGAAATTGTAAAAAATAAAAAATCTTATAATAAAATTTTCAATATTGGAAATTCAAATGAAAAATATACCTTAAATGAGGTTGCAAAGATTGCTATAAAGACATTAAAAAAAAATAATCTCAAAATTAAGAATCTACCTTTTACCAAAAGTGATAGGACAGTAAATAGAGAAATTTTTAAAAGATTTTGTGATGTTAGTTTAGCAAAAAAAACATTTAATTTCCAACCTAAAATCTCAATTGAAGAGGGAATAAGAAGGATTTCTAAAAATTTAAACTTTCATAATGATTGGTAGTATTTTTGTACAAAAAAAAAAAAATTCTCGCAATTATTCCTGCTAGAAAAGGTTCAACAGGAATAAAGGAAAAAAATATAAGATTAGTGAAGAATAAACCTCTTATCGGATGGACCTTAGAACTTGCTGACTCAATAAATTTTTTTGATAAGGTTGTGGTTTCATCTGATTGCAAAAAAATAAAAAACATTACAGAAAAACATAAAATTGATTTTATAGATAGGCCAAAAATAATATCTTCTTCAACTGCTAAAACAGATGCTGTTTTAATTCATACTATTGACTATTTAGAAAGAAAAGAATTATATTTTGATTATATTGTTACATTGGAGCCTACATCGCCACTCAGAAAAAAAGAAACTGTAGTCAAATCTATTAAAAAAGCAGTAAACAAAAAATTAGATTCTTTGATATGTATAAAACAAAATCAAGAACTAATAGGTAAATTAATTAATGACAAATTCATTCCGCTTGTAAATCAAAAGTCAAGAAGAAGACAAGAAAGAAAATCATATTTTTGTGAAACTGGGGTTTCATATATTACAAACGTCAACTTTCTTAAGAAAAAAAAGAAAATGATATCCAAAAGAACAGGTTTTTTAATTGTGGATTCAAAAGAATCTTTAGATATTAATGATGAAGTGGATCTTAAACTAGCTAATCTTCTTATAACTTAAAATTTAGGAATGAAAAACTTTTTATACCTAGTATCTAATATTATTTTTTTATTAAAAAATTTTTTATATTTACCTGATTTAAAAAAAAATATAAAAATTTTTAAAAAAATCTTCAATCTAAAAATAACAAATCCACCGCCAAAAAAAAATATTAAAAAAAAACTATTTATATTTGGCAGGGTCGAATTTAATCAAATACTTTTTCAGATTCCTTCAATTTATGCTGCCAGACTTAATGGATTTAATGTTACGATAGTGTTACCTGAAATTTGTTTGTGGAATTTAATTTTATATAAAAAAATTGGAGCCAATAGTTTTATCTTTTATGAAAATATTTTTTTTAGATTTATAAATAAAAAAACCATTCCTTTTTTTAGAAGATTATTAAAAGGCAATTTAAAATATAAAAAGATTAACCTTAAGAAGATCATTCTCTCAACTCTTTTAAGAAAAGAAAAGAAAGGTTTAATCAATTTAAAAAAATACGACTCCAAAATACTGAAAGAAATTATTTCTAAAAGTATTTATATAATTGACAACTTACATTTTTTGATTTTATCAAAAAAACCAAATTATTTTATTTTTGAGGATAGAGGATATATTCCAGAAGGTCTTTTTTTTGAGTATGCTGTAAATAACAAAATTGATGTAATTGAATTTCATGCTGGACATAAACCTAATCTGTTAAACTTTAAAAGGTATAATAAGCGCAATATGACGGTTCATCCATTTTCTATAACAAAAAAGAAATTTTATCAAATTAAATCACAATTAAATTATACAACTTTAAAAAAAAAAGTTTTTCAAGAATTAACTGAGTGCTACAGAAATGAATTATGGTTTTCAGATGTAGGAACAACTAGAGAAAAAAAAGAAATTTCAAAAAGAAAGTTTCTTAAATCTCTTAATTTAGATCCCCGAAAAAAAATCGCATGTTTTTTTAACCATATATTATGGGATGCTACATTTTTTTGGGGTAAAGATTTATTTAATAGTTATCAAGATTGGTTAGTTGAATCAGTTAAAATGATGTATAAAAAAAAAGATATTAACTGGATTATAAAATGTCATCCTGCGAATGTTGTAAAAAATTTCAGAGATAATAGTAAAGTTTTTGCAGAGGAAAAGGTGCTACAGAATCATTTCAAAAATTTACCAGATAATATCAAAATAATTCCATCGGACTCTACAATCTCAACCTTTTCTATTTTAAAATTCATAGATTACTGCATAACTGTAAGAGGAACTATAGGAATCGAGGCTGCATGCTTAGATATTCCGGTTATAACTGCTGGAACAGGAAGATACGAAGATTATGGATTTACACATAATTCAACTAGTAAGAATATTTACTTAAGTAAATTAAAAAGTATTGATAAACTTCCTAAGTTAAGTAAATCTCAACTCAATGCATTAGCTTTTGCATATGTTTCTTTGTTTACTAAGCAAATTCAAACAAATGTAATAAACTTTAAATTCTTAAAAAATAAATCTGCAGATTTAAAAGTTAATATTAATCATGATTATGAAGGTGATGATATACATTTAATAGCTGATTGGTTAGAATCAAACAAGCTAGACCTTCTAAATTAATTTATAATCTTATGTGTGGAATTTCTGGATTTATAAACTTTTCAAAAAATTTAAGTAAGCAAGATTTAGAAAAATTTGGATTAAAAATGAGTCAATCTTTGCACAAAAGAGGACCAGATTCTTTTGGAGTTTGGTCAGATGAAAATAATGGTATTTCATTATCACATAGGAGACTTTCTATAATTGATTTATCCGTCAAAAGTAATCAACCAATGATATCTTCGAATAGGAGATATGTATTAGTATATAATGGGGAGGTTTATAATTACTTAGAGATAAGAAAAAAACTTGAAGATTTAGATGTAAGATTCAAAACAACCTCAGATACTGAAGTAATCTTAGAGTCGGTTAGTAAGCTTGGATTAGAAAAAACTATCAAAGAAATTAACGGTATGTTTGCATTCGCTATTTGGGATAAAAATGAAAAAAAACTTTTTTTAGTAAGAGATAGAATAGGAATTAAGCCTTTATATTGGTACTATAATGGAAATTATTTTGCATTTGCTTCTGAAATAAGAGCTTTTAAAGCTCTACCGTGGATAAATTTTGAAATTGATAAAGAATCATTATCTAGTTATGTCAGGTTAAATTATATACCCGCTCCTCATTCTATATTTAAAAAAATTTTTAAGATTCTTCCTGGAAATTTTATTGAGGTAGATAATACTAAACAAATAAAAAAAACATCATTTTGGTCATTAAAAAAAGTAGCAACAATTAAGAAAAGTACAAGTAGTGACTTCAATACTATCAAAGATGATTTAGAACGCTCTATCAGCTACCAAATGCGCTCTGATGTTCCATTAGGTATTTTTTTGTCTGGGGGAATAGATAGCTCGTTGATTGCCTGTATAGCACAAAGTCAATCAAATAAAAAAATCAATACTTTTACAATTGGATTTAAAGACTCAGCATTCAATGAAGCTAAATATGCAAAAGAAATTGCTAAATTTATTGGCACTTCTCATAATGAGGAATATTTTGAATTTTCTGACTTGAATAATTTGATCGAAAAAATGGGAGAAGTTTATGATGAACCATTTGCAGATTCCTCTCAATTACCGACGCTTCTACTGTCTCAGATAACAAAAAAAAAAGTAAAGGTTGCACTTTCAGGAGATGGGGGCGATGAACTCTTTGGTGGATACTATAGATATTTTTTAGCAGAAAAATATAAAAAATGGATTTTTGATCAACCAGAAATTTTTAAAATTTTACTTTCAAAAATAATTCATTTAATGCCTTTAGCTTTTTGGAAAGTAGTTGGTAATTTTTTGCCTTCAAAATTTGGAGGAAAGCAATTTGGAGATAAATTATATAAACTATCAAATTTAATTGATAATATCGATGAAACTGTTTTTCATAAACGAATTGTTAGTAATATTAATGAACCCAGAGATTTAGTTAATTCAAATAAGGAAAAACAATTTTCTTTATTTGATAAGGAATTAGAAAGTTTATTCCCTAACATAATTTCTAGAATGCAATTTATAGATACACTCTCTTATTTACCAGATGATTTACTTACAAAAGTGGATAGAGCTTCAATGTATTGTTCATTAGAAGTAAGAGTTCCTTTTCTTGATCATAAACTGGTTGAAAATGCTTGGAATTTACCCTTTGAACAAAAAATAAAAAAAAATGAAGGAAAAATTATTCTAAAAAAAATTTTAAAAAATTATTTACCAAAACAACTTTTTGATAGACCTAAAATGGGTTTTGGAATTCCTTTAAGTAATTTAATTGCAAAAAGCTTAAATAAAAGGATAGATTATTTTATAAATTCTAGTGAATTTAAGAATCAAAATTTATTTGATTTAAACCAATATAAAATTCGTTGGGATGAACACTCTAGTGGGAAAAGAAATTGGCAATTCCTTATATGGAATTTCTTTGTTTTCCAACTTTGGTACGAGAATTGGAATAAGAGTAAAGTTTAGAAGAAGAAAAAATACCTTTTAATTTGTATATATATTAGGTTAGATATCAATAAATATTAAATTCAAAAAAAACGATTTTTCTATGGGTAATAAAATTTTAAATAATTATAAAAAAATATGGGTTGCAGGACACAATGGTATGGTTGGATCTGCAATAGTAAGAAAACTTGAGGAAAATAAAGTTACCATTTTAAAAGTTGAAAAAAAATTACTTGATTTAAGAGATCAAGTTAAAGTTGACAAATGGTTTTCAAAGAACAAACCTGATCTTATTTTTTTGGCTGCTGCAAAAGTTGGTGGCATATTAGCTAACAAAGTGAAACCAGCTGAGTTTATTTCAGATAATATTTTAATTCAAAGTAATATTATAAACTGTTCCTATAAATATGGTGTTAATAAATTAGTTTTTCTTGGCTCCTCATGTATTTATCCAGTAAGTCAAAATCTTTTAAAAGAGTCTGATTTAATGAGTGGAAAATTAGAAAGAACAAATATAGCTTATGCCGTTGCTAAAATTGCTGGCATTGAGATGTGTAGATCATTTAATAATCAATACAACTGTAATTACATATCTGTATTACCATGTAATCTCTACGGTCCTAATGATAATTTTTCAAACGATGATAGTCATGTTATTCCGGCTCTTATCAGGAAGATTTATGAGGCAAAGTTAAAGAATGAAAATGAATGTTCTATTTGGGGAAGTGGTAGACCTTTAAGAGAGTTTTTATATGTTGATGATCTAGCTGCTGGACTTATTTTTTTAGCTGATAAATATGATAGTCCAGATCCGATAAATATAGGTTCGGGAGAGGAGTATTCTATAAAAGAAATTGCATTAAAAATTAGTAAAATTATAGGTTATAAAGGGAATTTATTATTTGATGAGAATTATCCTGATGGAGTGATGAGAAAAATTCTTGATTCAGAAAAAATTAATAAACTTGGTTGGAAACCAGAATTTAATTTGGATAAAAACCTTCAAAAAACCTTTGATTGGTTTGTAAAATATAAAAATTCAAAAAGATGATTTTTTATGTTTCTCATATTAGAAAATTTTAAAATACTATCAAAATGGTTGGAAACTAATGATGAAGATTATATGAACAATGAATTANATTAANTNTTTTATNTNAAAAAAAAAAAATAAAATATCGAAAGATTATATTTTAAAAATCTATAAAAAGTATTCTAATGAATTGTTGTCACTTACAAATAAACTTAGAAAGAGATACGAATTAATTAATAAAAAATCTAGAGCAACCTTTTCTGACTTTGAAGGTGAAATTTTATATTGTTTAATTAGAGACCGAAAACCAGAAATATTTTATGAAATTTCTCCAGACTGTGGGTATTCTTCACTATATATTACCAGCGCTTTCAGGAAAAATAATTTTGGTAAGATTCTTTCTTTTGAGATTGAACCTTATAAGTTTTCACAGAAAACTGAGGAATTAATAAGAAATAATCTTGATGGGTTTGATTATAAAAATCACGATATAATTATCGGAGATGTTTTAAAGACACACAAAGAACATAAAAACCCTGATATGGTTTTAATTGATTCTTGTCATGAAAAATGGTTTGCCAAGTGGTATTTAAAAGAATTGTTTCCAAAAACTAAAGATATTATTTTTCTTCAAGATATAGTTTTCATTGATCGAATGGAATATTCTGGTGAGGCAGAAGAAACTTTGAAATTTTTAAAAAAAAAAAATTATATAAGTCTAGGTTTACTTGAAAAAGAAAAAGATTTTCGTCAGATAAATAATAATTTCCCAAGGAGAAGATCCTTTCAGTCAAATTCGATTATCTACTCTCGTAAAAATATTGCAAAATTTAAGCCGGAATATAATGATATAACAAAAAATAATTTTTTTGATTTGGCTATATCTGATTCTGAAATTTATCAAATTGAAAATTTAATTGAGAGTGAACCAAAACGTCAGAATATCCATAGAACATATATAAGGTTGTATCAAACTACAAAAAATAAAATGTATATTGAAAAAGCTATAGGTAACGCAATTTTTAATATCTCGTTAACTGATAAACCTTTTTTAGAAATACAGTTTTTTTTATTAAGGTATTTCCATTTTGTTAATCTATTTAAAACAATTTTGTTTAGACCGTTAAAATTTTTTAAGTTAATAAACATCATATTCGTTTCTGTAATCAATAAAATTAAGAGATTATAAATTTAAAAAAATGAGTTTTTATATTTCTCATATATCAACCGCAGATTCTTCTGGAGGATCAGCTGTTTCTGCGAATAGAATTCATCGAAAACTTATAGAAAATAAAATATATTCGAAAATATTTACAGGAATCAAATCACAAAAAGACAATTCTGTTAATTATCTTACAAAATATAGATTACTCAGATATGTTGATAATTACTATAATATTTTATCAAATAAATTTGGATTCCAGTATGATTTTATTCCTTCAAATCTTTTTTTGAATAAAGAATTAAAGAAAACAAATATATTTCAGTTTTATAATTTACACGGAGGTTTTTTTTCTTTTGGGACTATCAAAAAATTATCAAAGATTGCCCCAATAATCCTTAGATTTTCAGATTACTGGCCGTTGACTGGTCATTGTGCATATCCTGGAGATTGTAATAAATGGAAAAAAATTTGTAAAGAGTGCCCAGATCTTTCAACATATCCATCGATTGGATTAGATCAAACGAAAAGGTTATGGAAAAAAAAAAAAAGAATTTTTAGTAATATTGATATTACTTTAATTGTTCCAACGCATAAAATGTATAATGAGGTAAAAAATAGTTTATTTTTTAAAAATAAAAAAATTTATAAAATACCAAATGGAATTGACATCAATTCATTTTTTTTTGAAGATAAAACTTTAGCAAAGAAATCTCTTAATATACCCAACATCTTCACGGTGCTCTTTATAGCACATATGGCTTTTAATAATTACAGAAAAGGAACTCATTTATTAGAGAGGTTATTGAATAAATTTAAGAATGAGAAGAATATACAATTTCTAATTGTGGGAAATGACAGTTTTAAGTGGAAAAAGTTAGGGTATAAAAATATTCATACATTTGATTTTACTGAAAATGTGAGAAATAAAAGACTAATTTTTTGTGCATCTGATTGTAAAATATTAACCTCGATAAATGAAAATTTTCCAAATGTTATTCTTGAGTCTATGGCGTGTGGTACACCTGTTATTGCATTTGAAAGTGGAGGAGTTAAAGAAATTATAAGCAATGATAATGGCATATTAGTTGAAAAAGAGAATATTGAAAAGATGGAAGAAAACATAAGACATTTAAAAAAAAATCATTCACTATTAAAAAAATTAAGTTCTAATACTATGAAAACTATTAAGGCTAAATTTTCTTCAGAAGTTGAAATAAAAAAATACATTCAAATATACAAAAAAGTTTTAAGAAAAAGTTAATGAAAACTATTCATTTCATAGGAGGTGCAAGGCCAAATTTCATAAAAATCGCACCTTTAATTAAGATCTTTGATAAAGAAAAATCATTTAACTCTCTTTTCATAAATACAGGACAACATTATGATAAAGCTTTATCAGAAAATATTATAAAAGATTTAAATTTAAGAAAACCTGACTTAAATCTTGGAATTGGTTCTGGATCGCATATTTATCAAATATCAGAGGTTATGATTAAGTATGAGAGAATTTTACTAAGAGGGAAGCCTGATTTAGTAGTTGTATTTGGTGATGTGAACTCAACAATTGCCGCTGCATTAGCGGCAAAAAAAAATGGAATCAAAGTTGCACATGTTGAAGCTGGACTTCGTTGTTATGATGATAATCTTCCTGAAGAAGTAAATAGGCGTTTGACCGATTCAATATCAGATATACTATTCACCCCTTCAAAAAATGAAAACTTAAATCTAAAAAAAGAAAATATAACAAAGAATGTATTTTTTGTTGGTAATATTATGATTGATAGTTTGGTTTCTTTTTTTAAAAAAAATAATGTTAAACCAAATTTTTCAAATATTGACGGATTAATCACACTCCACAGACCAGAAAATGTAGATGAAAAATCAAAATTTGAAAGTATATTAAAAAATTTAGAGAAATGGACTAAGAAATACAGGATACTTTTTCCTATTCATCCAAGAACAAAAAAAAACATAATTAAGTTTAAATTATTAAAAAGACTAAAAAAGATAAATAACTTAAATTTAGTTAATCCACTAAGTTATTCTGAATTTTTATTACAACTCATGGAATCTAAATTTATTAT
>NHDS01000032.1 GCA_002167215.1 Pelagibacteraceae bacterium TMED65 | reverse complement strand
TATATGTTCCTGGTTGCCCACCTACGGCAGAAGCTCTTTTATATGGAATATTACAATTGCAAAAGAAAATCATGAGAGATAATAAGATAATAAGATCATGAATAAAAAAGATTCAAATTACGTAAAAGAGATATCTCAACTTATCAAAAGTCTGATTAACTTCTGTAAATATGATTTAGAAATTACAAAAGGAGAAATAAGTTTATATTGTTCTGCAACAGATTTAACTAAAATTTTATTATTTTTAAAGGATAACCCATCATTAAGTATGGAATGTCTGACAGATATTACCGTTGTTGATTACCCACAAAAACCCTCAAGATTTTTAGTTGTCTACACTTTGTTGAGTATTTCCAAAAACTATCGAGTGAAGGTAAAAGTAAAGTTGTTAGATAATGAACATATTCCTTCAATTATAGAGATTTTTTCTGCTGCTAACTGGTGTGAAAGAGAGATTTGGGATTTATTTGGCATAAGTTTTAAAGGACACCCTGATTTAAGAAGAATATTAACAGATTACGACTTTCAGGGTCATCCGTTAAGAAAAGATTTTCCTTTGACTGGTTTTACTCAAGTAAGATACGACAATGAATTAAGCAGAGTAGTTCAAGAACCAGTTAAACTTGATCAAGAATATAGAAATTTTGATAACATGAGTCCTTGGGAAGGAATGGGTCAATACCTACCTGGTGACGAGAAATCAGAACAACAAAAAAATGACTAGGCGAGAAAACTATTCACTAAATTTTGGACCGCAACATCCGGCAGCCCATGGGGTTCTGAGACTTGTTCTTGAACTAGATGGTGAGGTTGTTGAGAGGGCAGATCCTCATATAGGTCTTCTTCACAGAGGAACAGAAAAGCTAATAGAGAACAAAACATATATTCAAGCTCTACCTTATTTTGATAGGTTAGACTACGTATCACCTATGTGTCAGGAACATGCTTACTCTCTTGCTATAGAGAAACTTTTAGATATCCAAGTACCTTTAAGGGGGCAGTATATAAGAGTAATGTTTTCAGAGATAACTAGAATCCTAAACCATATATTAAATTTAACAACTTTTGCACTTGATGTTGGAGCTATGACTCCTTTTTTGTGGTTATTTGAGGAAAGAGAAGTTCTAATGGAATTTTACGAAAGAGTTTCGGGTTCAAGATTACATTCAGCCTATTTTCGACCAGGAGGAGTTCACAGAGATTTGCCGGACGGGTTGCTAGAAGATATTTCCAGTTTTTGCAAAAGATTTCCTAAGCAAATAAATGACTTGGAAAAATTATTAGAAACCAACAGAATCTTTAGGCAAAGAAGCGTTGATATTGGTAAAATCAACAAAACCGATGCATTGGATAGAGGTTTTTCCGGACCTTGCTTGAGGGCATCTGGAGTAGAATGGGATTTAAGAAGAAACCAGCCTTACGATTGTTATTCAGATTTGGAATTTAAAATTCCTGTTGGAACAAACGGGGATTGTTTTGAGAGGTTTTTGGTCAGAGTAGAGGAGATGAGGCAATCAATAAAAATAATTGAACAATGTTTAAAGAAGATACCTAGCGGTTTAAGTATTTCTGCTGATCCAAGAATTGTTCCACCAAAAAGGAATAAAATGAAATCTTCCATGGAATCACTAATTAATCATTTTAAACTTTTTACTGAAGGTTTTCACGTTCCAGAGGGTGAAACCTATACTTGTGTTGAAGCACCAAAGGGAGAATTTGGTGTTTTTCTAGTTGCAGATGGGACAAACAGACCATATAGATGTAAAATAAGAGCACCTGGATTTGCACTACTACAAGCTACTGAATTTTTGTCTAAAGGGCACATGCTCTCTGATCTAGTTGCTATTATTGGTAGTTTAGATATTGTTTTTGGAGAAATTGACAGATGAGTGAAAGTGTTTATAAATCCTTTGCAGATGAATCTGTTCAACCGTCAAATTTTTGCTTTAATGCTTCAAATCTTAAAAAAGCTAAAGAACTATTACAAAATTACCCTCCAAATTATAAAGAAAGTTCAATTATGCCATTATTGTCGATGGCTCAGGCTCAAAATCACGGATGGGTTCCTAAAAAAGCTATCCAATATATATCTGATTTTATTGGAGTTCCAGAGATTAAAGTACTTGAATTAGCGACTTTTTATTCTATGTATAACTTATCACCAGTTGGCAAATTTCACATTGAAGTATGCACAACTACACCATGTATGTTAAGAGGGTCAGACTCAATGCTTAATTTATGTAAAAAGAAACTTGGTATAGAGATTGGTGAAACAACTAAAGATAAATTATTTTCTCTTGGCAAGGTAGAATGCTTAGGAGCATGTGTCAACGCTCCAGTTGTCAAGATAAATGAAAACTATTTTGAAGATTTAAACTCACAAACACTTGATAAACTAATCAACAGCCTTGTCGATAATAAAAAAATTAAAATAGGTCCTCAATCAAAAAGAATGGGATCAGAACCAAGGAAATAAAATGATAAAAAAAGATAATCTAATTTTTACAAATTTATATGGGAAATCAAGCCCTCATATTTCTGAAGCGATGAAAAGAGGTGATTGGAAGAACACTTCAAAGCTTATGCGACTTGATAAACAAAAAATTATTGAAAAAATCAAGGGCTCAGGTTTAAGAGGTAGGGGAGGCGCAGGATTTTCGACAGGAATGAAATGGGACTTTATGCCTAAAACAACTGGAAGACAGCATTATCTTGTTATTAATGCTGACGAAGGCGAGCCTGGAACGTGTAAAGATAGGGATATTATTAGAAACGAGCCACATAAATTAATAGAAGGTTGCCTTCTATCCGGATACGCGATTGGTGCTTCAAAATGCTACATATATATCAGAGGAGAATTTTTCAATGAAGCTTGTATTCTTCAAAAAGCTATAGATGATTCATATGCTAGAGGTTTTTTAGGTAAAAAAATATTTGGATTGGATTTTAACTACGACATTTATATCCATTACGGATCAGGGGCTTATGTTTGTGGTGAAGAAACAGCTTTAATTGAGAGTCTAGAAGGAAAAAAAGGTCAGCCAAGATTAAAACCACCCTTTCCTGCAAATGTAGGTGTCTTTGGCAAACCAACAACGGTTAATAATGTCGAAACCATAGCTGTTGTTCCTACAATTTTAAGAAGAGGCGAAGAGTGGTTTTCAAATCTTGGAAGAAAAAACAATTCAGGTTCTAAGATATTTTGTATATCTGGACAAGTTAACAAGCCTTGTAACGTTGAGGAGGAGCTTGGTGTTCCTCTAAAATACTTGATTCAAAAATATGCCGGTGATGTTATCGGGGGATGGAACAATCTTCTTGCGATAATTCCAGGAGGGTCATCAGTTCCTCTTCTTCCGAAGTCGAAGTGCGAGGACGTTTTAATGGATTTCGATTCCCTTAAAGATGCTGGATCAGGTCTGGGTACCGGAGGTATTATTGTAATGAATAAGCAAACGGACATTGTCAAGGCAATAGCTAGACTATCAGAGTTTTACAAACATGAATCTTGTGGTCAGTGTACCCCTTGTCGAGAAGGGACTGGTTGGCTCATGAGAGTTATGAAAAGACTTGTAGATAATCAATGTAGTGTCGAAGAAGTAGAAATGTTAGAGGAAGTAACCTATCAAATTGAAGGGCATACAATTTGTGCATTAGGAGATGCTGCTGCATGGCCCATCCAAGGCTTGCTAAAGCATTTTAAACCTGAAATTTTAAATAGAATTCAAAAAAAGAACGTTGCATAATTATGGCTAAGTTGTTTATAAATGACAAAAAAATTGAAGTGGAGGATGGGGTTACAGTTCTTCAAGCATGTGAAATTGCTGGCTTTGAAATACCAAGGTTTTGTTATCACGAAAGGCTTTCAATTGCTGGTAATTGTAGAATGTGCTTAGTAGAAATGGAGAATTCAAAAAAACCAGTTGCTTCATGTGCAATGCCCGTTGCAGAAGGTATGAAAATTAAAACTAATAGTGACATGGTAATTAAGGCAAGAAAAGGTGTGATGGAATTCTTGCTGATAAACCATCCTCTTGATTGTCCAATATGTGATCAAGGTGGTGAATGTGATCTACAAGATCAAGCAATGGCCTATGGAAAAGGTCTAAGTAGATTTGTAGAGTCTAAAAGAGCAGTCAAAGACAAGCATTTGGGTCCATTAATTAAAACACATATGACACGATGTATACATTGCACAAGATGTGTAAGGTTTTCAGAAGAGGTCGCAGGAAATCATCAGCTTGGAACAATAGGAAGAGGTGAAGATACCCAAATAACAAGTTATCTTGAAAAAACAATAGATTCAGAACTTTCAGGAAATGTAATAGACCTTTGTCCTGTTGGAGCTTTGACCTCAAAGCCATATGCATTTGTAGCAAGACCATGGGAACTTAAAAAGACAAATAGCATTGATGTTTTTGATGCTGTTGGAAGTAATATTAGGCTAGACTCAAAAGCTGATAAAATTTTAAGAGTTTTACCCAGAATTAATGAACAAATTAATGAAGAATGGATTTCAGATAAAACAAGATTTGCTTACGATGGCTTGAATCATCAAAGGATTGATAGGTTTTATACTAGAGATCAAGATGGATCCCTGATTGAGAGTTCTGAAGACACAGCGCTGAAAACTTTAAAGTACAAATTAGAAGAAACTGAAAAAAATAAAATTTTCTCACTTATTGGTAATATTGTTGACTGTGAGTCCGTTTATTCATTTAAGAACTTTCTAGATAAATTAGAGGCAGATAATTATGACTGTAGGCAAGATAATTCTTTTTTTGTGCCCAAAAAAAGATCGTCATATCTTTTTAACAGTTCAATATCAGGAATTGATTTTTGTGATTCATGTGTGATTATTGGATCTGATATCAGAAAAGAGGCACCAATCATTGGAGCTAGAATACGAAAAAAAGTTTTGGAAAGTGATCAGAATTTTCCTGT
Source organism: Pelagibacteraceae bacterium TMED65 (assembly GCA_002167215.1). Next base: position 22,109 of record NHDS01000032.1, on the reverse strand, counting down.
ACTCAGAGTAGGTCATAAATATGACTTATCATTTGATACAATTGAAATTGGCGAGAACTTCTCTTCATTGATAGATTTAAAAAAAAGTAATTTAACTTCAATTTTTAAAAAATCAAAAAAACCACTTTTCATAATTGGTCAAGGGCCACTTTGTAGCCCTGAAGCAGAAAATATATTTAATTTTGTACTAAATTTTCATAATAAAACTGTAAAAGATAAAAGTTGGAATGGATTTAATGTACTGCAAACATATTCTGGAAGAGTTGGTGCTCTGGATCTTGAGTTTTATAATAAAAAGAATTTAAAAAAAAATAATGTAGAAGACATTTATAAAGGAAAATATAAAATCTTGCTACTGTTTGGTGCAGATGAAATTGACTTTGATAAAATACCAAAAAGTACTTTTGTCATTTACATAGGGCACCACGGTGATAATGCTGTTGCACGAGCCGATTTGATTATACCAACACCTTGCTTTACTGAAAAAGAAGGTATCTACGTGAACCTTGAAGGTAGAGCACAAATCAGTCGTCAAGTTAAACATCCAATAGCACAAGTTGAGCATAGTTTTAAATTTTTAAATAAACTTCTTCATAAAATGGAAATCAAAGCTGATTTCAATGATTTTGATCAACTAAGAACCTCGATGTTCAATAAACATCCTAATTTAATGAATATAAATAAATTAAATGTTGAAAAAACATTCGAGCCAAAAACTGCTGCTTCAAAATTTAGTAAAAACAATATTTTTTCAAACATATCAAATTTTTATATGACTGATTCTGTAAGCAGAAATTCACCAACTATGTCATCTTGCTCACTTCAGATAAATGAAAAAAGATAAGAAAATAAAACATGCTAATCGAAATTCTAATAGTAATTCTTAAGATATTTCTAATTATATTACCTCTGCTTTTTTTTGTCGCGTATTTAACTTATTTTGAACGAAAAGTCATTGGTGCTATGCAACTTCGCAAAGGACCAAATGTTGTTGGCCCATTTGGTTTGTTTCAACCAATTGCTGATGGAATAAAGCTTTTGACAAAAGAAACAATCTTTCCAGATAAATCCAGTAAATTTTTGTTTATATTATCACCTATACTTACTTTCGCTCTTGCTTTATTAGCTTGGGCAGTGATTCCTATAGATTATAAAATTGTACTTGCTGACATTAATGTAGGACTCATGTATATATTTGCAATTTCTTCTCTGGGAGTTTATGGTGTAATTGTTGCTGGTTGGTCAAGCAATTCAAGATACGCTTTTTTAGGAAGTTTACGTTCTGCCGCTCAAATGATTTCCTATGAGGTGTCAATAGGCTTGATAATAATTTCAGTTTTATTGTCATCAGGGAGCCTTAATTTAACTCAAATAGTTCTAAGTCAAAAAGGTTTGTGGTATGTTATCCCGCATTTTCCAATGTTTGTAATATTTTTTATTTCTACTTTAGCAGAAACTAATAGAGCTCCTTTTGATCTTCCAGAAGCAGAATCAGAACTAGTTGCTGGATACAATGTAGAATATTCCTCAATGTCATTTGGACTTTTCTTTCTTGGTGAATACGGAAATATGATACTAATGAGTTCGATGTCCACAATATTATTTTTAGGAGGATGGTTGCCTCCATTTGAGTGGTATTATTTTAATCAAATTCCAGGTTTTGTTTGGTTTCTCTTAAAAGTATTTGTACTTTTATTTGTTTTCTTATGGGTCCGTGCAACTTTGCCAAGATATAGATACGATCAATTAATGACTTTGGGATGGAAGTTATTTCTTCCTTTGTCTTTACTTTGGATTATAATAACATCATCAGTTATATTTATGTGGAATTATGTCTAGTTTAAAAAAATTATTTTTTCTGTTTAAAGAGTTCTTTTTGATTGAAATTATTTCTGGTCTCTTTTTAACATTAAAGTACTTTTTCAAGCCAAAAGTGACAATAAACTATCCTTTTGAAAAAGGTTTTTTGAGTTCAAGGTTTAGGGGAGAGCACGTCTTGAGAAGATATGAATCAGGCGAAGAGAGATGTATTGCTTGTAAACTTTGTGAAGCTGTTTGTCCAGCTCAAGCAATCACAATTGAGGCAGAACCAAGAGAAGATGGTTCTAGAAAAACAACAAGATATGATATTGACATGACAAAATGTATTTATTGTGGATTTTGTCAGGAATCTTGCCCTGTAGATGCAATTGTTGAGGGCCCTAATTATGAATTTGCAACAGAAACAAGAGAAGAATTGATATATAATAAAGAAAAACTTTTAGAAAATGGAGATAGATGGGAAGTTGAAATAGCAAGAAATTTAGAAAAAGAGTCCAAATACTTATGACCGAATTAATTTTCTATATTTTTTCAACGGTTACTATTTTATCAAGTTTCTTTGTAGTTTTTTCTTCAAACCCGGTACATTCAGTTTTATTTCTTATTTTTTCTTTTTTTAACATTGCAGTTATTTTCCTACTATCTGATGCTGAATTTATTGCTATGACACTTATCATCGTCTATGTAGGTGCAGTAGCCGTTTTATTTTTATTTGTTGTAATGATGCTTAACATTAATGAAGTTTTGGTAAAAGAAGGTTTTTTAAGGTACTTTCCTTTGGGTTTATTATTAATTTCAATTTTTTTAACTGAGCTAATTATAGTATTTAAGGATATCTCACTTTTTAATCCAACTGAATCAGGTATAAAAATAGATGAGTTGCTGAATCAAGGAAACGAAAATACAAAAGCACTTGGTTTGTTTCTATACACAGATTTCTTCATTATATTTCAAATTTCAGGATTCTTGCTTCTTGTTGCGATGATAGGTGCCATAGTTTTGGCTCAAGATGATAGAATTAATTTAAGATCACAAAGTATTTTAAGACAAAAAAGAATTCAGAAAAAAGACATAATTAAACTAAAATGATTCAATGACATCTTCAAATTACTTAATTTTATCTTCAATCATTTTTTCAATTGGCTTCTTAGGCATTTTTATAAATAGAAAAAATATAATTTCAATATTAATGTCAATCGAATTAATGTTGTTGGCTACAAACATAAATTTTATTGGATTTTCAAGTACTTTAAATGATCTATTTGGTCAAATATTTGCTTTGTTTGTATTGGTAGTTGCAGCAGCTGAAGCAGCTATAGGCCTTGCAATCCTAACTATTTTTTTTAAAAAGTCTGGATCAATTAGCATTGATACAATTAATAAACTTAAGGGATAAATAATTGTTTTTATTATCAATCTTTCTTCCGCTCATAAGCTATTTTTTTTGCATTTTTCTAACCAATATACTTAAAAAAAATCTTATAAATATTATTTCATGTTCATTAATGATTATTTCAACATTACTTTCAATAATATCTTTAATTTTATTTAAATCTAATGGTGAGCATACAGTCATGTTAACTAACTGGATTTCTTCAGGTAGTTTAAACATTGACTGGTCCGTAAACTACAACTTATTAACTGTCTCGATGGTTTTAATGGTAAATTTCGTTTCAACAATAATCCATGTTTATTCAGTGGGATATATGGAAAAAGATCCAAGAAATACAATTTTTATGGGTTATTTAGGACTTTTTACTTTTTTTATGCTTTTCCTAGTTTCTTCATCTAATTTGATCCAACTTTTTGTTGGTTGGGAAGGAGTAGGGTTAACATCATATCTTTTAATTGGTTTTTGGAGTCATAAGGATGAAGCCAATAAAGCATCAATAAAAGCCTTTATAGCGAACAGAGTAGGAGACTTTGGTTTGTTAATATCTTTATTCACAATATTTATTGTATTTGGAACAATAAATATTAACGAGATACTATTGTTAGTTAATTCCCACAGTCAATCGTATTTTAACTTTTTTGGCATTCAGGTTCATTCGATTACACTTATAGTAATGACAATGTTTGTTGGTTGTATGGGCAAATCTGCTCAATTTGGATTACATATTTGGCTTCCAGATGCTATGGAAGGCCCAACCCCAGTGTCTGCCTTAATTCATGCGGCGACAATGGTTACAGCAGGAGTATTTCTACTTATTGTGATGTCCCCATTAATTGAAGCTTCTAATTTTTCAAAAAACTTTATACTTATTGTAGGTTCTATTACTTGTATATTTGCATCATGTGTTGCGGTTTTTCAAAATGATATAAAAAGAATTATAGCTTATTCTACTTGCAGTCAGTTAGGTTATATGTTTATGGCAATAGGTGTCTCAGCATATTCTGCTGCTTATTTTCATCTTCTTTCTCATGCTTTTTTTAAGGCTTTATTATTTTTAAGTGCTGGTTCCGTAATTCATTCAATGTCAGATGAGCAAAATATAAAAAAAATGGGAGGAATATATAATAAAATACCATTAACATATGTTTCCATGATAATTGGCTCATTAGCCTTGATGGGAATTCCTTTTTTGAGTGGTTACTTTTCCAAAGATTTAATACTGGAGTTTATATATCTTTCAGATCTAAACATGAAATTATTCGCTTTTACAATTGGAGTGGTAGGAGTTTTTCTAACTACCGTCTATTCATCTCGATTAATTATTCATGTATTTCATAGAAAAAATTTATCTGATGAAAAAGTATATGCACATATTCATGAATCACCTCCAGTAATGGTATTACCGCTTGTAATTCTAGGTGTTTTTTCAATATTTTTTGGTATGTATAATCATGATTTCTTTGCTGGTCAATTTTTAGAAAATTTGTGGTCAGATGTGATATATGTTAATTCTGAATTGAATAAAACCTATACGTTAGGTGTAATACCAAAATTTATTAAAAAATTACCATTAGTTATGATTATTCTTGGGATAATCATAAGTTTTTTAGTTTATTTTAAATTTCCAAATCAGACCAATTATTTAAAGCAAAAATTACAAATTCCAATATTATTCTTTCGCAATAAATGCTACATAGATGAACTTTATGAGCTGATGTTTATAAAACCAAGTTTATATCTTGGACGAGGTTTTTGGAAATCTATTGATATTGATTTAATCGATAACCTAGGGCCAAATGGAATGAGTAGAATGATTGGAAGATTTGGATTGTTAGTATCTAGACTTCAATCAGGTTATCTTTATCATTATGTATTGTCGGTTGTAATAGGTTTGACGCTTTTTATTAGCATTTATATTTATATTTTTTGATGATTAGTTTGCCGATACTACCAATTTTAATTATTTTACCATTAATAGGTTTGGTTTTCATTTTTTTATCTTCAGAGAATGATGATAATGCAGAACAATCAAAGAAATCTGCATTATGGACTAGTACAAGTAATTTCTTTTTATCGTTTTATTTACCAGTTAATTTTGATAAATCAATCCCTCATTTTCAATTCGTAAATACATTTTCATGGTTCAATAGTGATAGCTTAAGATTCTCGCTAGGCGTTGATGGTCTATCAATGCCTTTTGTTTTATTATCAACTTTTTTAATTTTGATATGCATTATTTTTATATTACCTCAATCGAAAAAAAATATGAAAATGTATTTAGCCTCCTTCCTATTGTTGGAATCGTTTTTAATTGGAACATTTAGTGCCATAGATCTATTTTCCTTTTATATATTCTTTGAATCAATTCTTATACCTATGTATTTGATTATAGGGTTTTGGGGAGGTGAAAGACGTATATACTCGGCGTATAAGTTTTTTTTATATACTTTGTTAGGCTCTGTTTTAATGCTTATTGCCATAATTTTTTTATATCAAGAGTTTGGTACAATAAGTATCCCAAAGCTATTGGATTACACTTTACCTTTTTACATTCAAGTATGGTTATGGTTGGCATTCTTTTCTTCTTTTGCTGTAAAGATTCCTATGTGGCCTTTTCACACCTGGTTACCAGATGCTCATGTTGAAGCACCAACAGAGGGCTCCGTTATATTGGCGGGTATATTGCTAAAACTTGGAGGTTATGGATTTATTCGATTTAATCTATCTATTTTACCTGATGCATCAATTTTCTTTACTCCATTTATTTATTTTCTTTCAGTAGTCGCAATAATTTATACATCTTATATAGCCTTGGTACAGGAAGATATGAAAAAACTGATTGCATATTCTTCTGTTGCTCATATGGGTTTTGTTACTTTGGGAATTTTCTCGGCTAATATTCAAGGTTTACATGGAGCAATTATTCAAATGATCTCTCATGGAATAATTTCAGCAGCGTTATTTTTTTCTATAGGAAGCATTTACAACAGATATAAAACGAAGAAAATAAGTTTTTTTGGAGGACTAAGTAGTAAATTACCTAATTTTTCAGTTCTATTTTTAATTTTCACGCTAGGTTCAATAGGGCTACCTGGTACTTCTGGTTTTGTTGGAGAATATTTAACTTTACTTGCCGTTTACAGTAAAAATACAATGGTTGCTTTTCTCTCTACAACTGGAGTTATATTGTCTGCTTCTTATATGCTTAATCTTTATAAAAAAGTTTTTCTTGGAAGTGTGAGTGATAATTTAAATAAAAAAAATGATAATCTTAATTTATATGAACTTTCTGTATATGTTATTTTGGTGTTATTGATTTTTGTGATAGGAATTAAACCAGGAATAATACTTGGGTTTACAACCTCTTCATTAGAAAGAATAATACAGTTATACCCTATTTCAATATTTTAAAGAGAACCAATGTTAATTATACCAGAAATTTTTATAGCTATATGTTCAGTTTTTGTTTTATTTATCACTCCTTTTCTAAAAAAGGATAGTTACTTAAAAATCGGGTATCTAACACTTTTTATAATTTTTATTTCACAATTCCTTATTTTCAAAGACATTTTTTATTCTCAAATAATTTTTAATGGATTTTTTATTGTGGATTCATTTGGTTCTTTTCTGAAATCACTCATACTGATTGGTTCTGGTTTAATAATTTTTTTTTATTTAACTGTTCAAAACCCTAAGTCTCTCAGAAGACCAGAATTCTCTATTATTTTCTTAATTTCAGTAGTAGGAATGTTGTTAATGATTTCCTCTAACGATCTTTTATCATTATTTATGTCAATGGAACTTCAAAGCCTTTCTTTATATATTCTAGTTTCTTTTAGTAGAGAAGACTTTATTTCTTCAGAAGCTGGTGTGAAATACTTTATTATTGGAAGTTTATCTACTTGTATTTTTTTGTTCGGTACAAGTTTAATCTATGGATTAGTTGGATCTACAAGTTTTAACGATATAAGTATATTTATGTCTGATCTTTACTCTACCCCAACAATGCTAATAGTTGGTCTGATATTCATTTTAGTTTCTCTTTCTTTAAAAATATCTGCAGCCCCATTTCATATGTGGACACCTGATGTGTACCAAGGGGCTCCTTCAATTGTTACAACTCTCTTATCTACGCTTCCTAAGATTGCGGCCTTCGGTGTTCTTATTAGATTATTAGTTTATCCCTTTGGAGAAATAATTGTAGATTGGGGTAAAATTTTAATTATTTTGTCTATAACCTCAATGATAATCGGATCATTGGGTGCTTTGCTTCAGTCGGATTTGAAACGATTAATGGCATATAGTACCATAAACCACATAGGTTTTATTTTAATGGCTTTAATTCCAGGTTCTGAAGATGGTATCACTTCTATTTGTATTTATTTGATTTTTTATGTAACTATGAATCTAGGAATGTTTCTTTTTATTTTAAATATGCAAAGAGATCAGGTTAGTGTTACTTCAATAAAAGATCTTTCTGGTTTGTACAAATCTCAACCTATGATTGCTGGGTGCTTAGCTATCATACTTTTTTCAATGGCTGGAATTCCTCCACTTGCCGGTTTCATTGGAAAGCTTATTATTTTAAATATAATAATAGACAACAACCTTTTTTTCCTTGCTATTATTGCAGTTTTAACTTCTGTGATAGCAGCGTTCTATTATATTAGATTGATAAAATCAATTTTTTTCGACGAACCTATTGATGATTTAGACAATATTAATAATAATCAATCCAAATATATGCTCTGTGGTTTTGCCTTTTTTAATTTGACTGTTGTTCTATACCCTCAATTTTTCCTAAATTTATGTGCATCAATTACATTGTCTTTGTTTGCTGTGAAATAATATGATTGAAAGATATTTTGATTTATATTTTTTTAAATCTCTTCTCAATACTAATGATAAAGTTAAAGAAATCTTGAAACTTCAAAATAAAAATAAAAATATTGCTTTATTTTCAGTCAAACAAGAAAAAGGAAAAGGAAGAAAAAATAGAGAATGGATAAGCAAGGAGGGTGATTTAACTTGCTCATTTGCCATTCAAAAAAAACTCAATGTAAACGATCTTGGAAAGATTAACTTATTTACAATCTATTCGTTAATAAATGCTTTTAATAAAATAGGCGTGGATAAAAATATATCCTACAAGTGGCCAAATGATATTCTAATAAATAAAAAAAAAATTGCTGGAGTACTTATTGAAACCAATGTTTCAAATAGTTCAATAAATCAATGTGTAATTGGTATAGGTGTAAACTTTATTTCAAAAGTTATTCAAAGTAAATTTTCTTCGATCTCCATAAATGATTTGACAATAAATTATAACGCTTTAAATTTCTTTTTCCTGTTGATTGAATGTTTTGACTCTTTCTTTGAAAATTATTCTAGAATAGAGTTTGAAAAAATTAGTAGAAGTCTTTCAACAATTTTTTTTGATAAGAAAAAAAATATTACCATTAATTTAGGAGATCATAAAATTGATGGGTTTTTCAAAGAAATTAATTCATCTGGGGAACTATTGATTCAAAAACATGATGAAGAAGTAAAAATTAATTACGGAGAAATAATCTGATTAATATCACTATAGACATAGGCAATACAAATGTGATGATTTGTGCTTTCAAAAAACAAAAGAAAATTTCGTTTTTGAACGTGAGTACAGTTAACTTAGAAAAAAATAAAATCATTAAATATATTAAAGATTTAGATGATAATATATTTCTTGCAATTATTTCTTCTGTAGTTCCAAAATCCACTATTTTGTTTAAAAAATTATTTAAAGATCATGGTATAAGTTATTATTTAGCTAGAAATCTTGTTAAAGCATATGATATTAAAACTACACTTAGTGATGAGAAATCTATAGGCGACGATAGATTAATAAATGTGATATACGGAAAACATTTGTTTTCTAGTTCTGTAATGATAATTGACTTTGGGACTGCTACTACAATAGATGTTATAAATGAAAAAGGGATTTATGATGGAGGAGTTATAACACCAGGGATTGACCTTTCCTTACTTTCTTTGAAACAATGTACTGCAAAATTACCTCTAGTTAAATTCCAAAAAACAAAAAATATTGTTGGGAAAAATACTTTAGAAGCAATTCAGTCAGGTTTTTTCTGGGGCTATATTTGTATGATTCAAGGACTTGTAAAAAAAATTGAAGAAAATCAAAAAGTGAAGTTTGGATTAATTCTCACTGGTGGTAATTCAACTTTATTTAAAGGTTATTTTCAAAATGTGATAAAGATAGACGAATTTTTTATTTCAAAAGGTTTAAACTTTTTAATTAATAACTTATTAATTCAAGAATGAAAAAATATTTACCTAAAAATTTACTTTTTCTTCCACTTGGTGGATCTGGTGAAATAGGCATGAATTGCAACTTGTTTCATATAGATAATCAATGGATAATGGTTGATTTGGGTATAACATTTAACAATGGAGATACAAATGCTTATGACATAATAATGCCGAATATAGAGTTTTTATTCGAACAAAATATTAAATTATCTGCTTTGATTCTTACTCATGCTCATGAAGACCACATTGGTGCAGTACCTTACCTTTTTGAGAAGATTGGTAAAGTGCCAATTTATACTTCACCTTTTACTGCATCAGTGTTGAAGCGCAAATTTATTTCAGAGGGAATTTCAGATTACGATATTAAAATTCTTAAATATAATAATGAATTGAAAATAGGTTCCTTCTCAATTCAAATTTTTTGTATGACGCATTCCATTCCAGAACCAAACGCGATTTTAATTAAAACCAAGAAAGGAAATATTTTTCACACNGGNGACTGGAAAATNGANNCTAATCCATTGGTNGGCAAACCAATNTGTTCAATAGAACTTCAAAAGTTTGTTGATTGNGGAATTGATANTATGATTTGTGATTCTACAAATGTTTTTGATTTTCATGAGTCAGGAAGCGAGGGTGATGTAAGAGAAAACTTAAAAAAAATATTTTCGAAAATAAAAAAAGGGAAAATTGTAATNACGTGNTTTGCTTCNAATATTGCAAGAATTGAAAGTATACTTAAAGTAGCNAGTGAAAATNATAAATGTTGTTTAATGTTGGGCAGATCAATAAANCGAATATATGAATCTGCAATTGAAAATAATTATTTANAAAATTTTAANAACATNGTNTCAGAAAAAGAATCAAANATNATTCCAGAAGATGATCTTGTTGTAATCTGTACAGGAAGTCAAGGGGAAGAAAGAGCTGCATTAAGTAGACTTGTTAGAGGAAATCATAAATTTTTAAATCTCTCTGTAAATGATACAGTNATATTNTCATCAAGAGANATTCCAGGTAATGANAAAAGAATTAATGATGTTAAAGCTAGAGTTATGAAAATAGGTAGTGTNCTACTTGATCACACTAATTCNAAAGTTCATGTTTCAGGACATCCTTCAAAAAAAGANTTAAAGCAAATGTACAACTGGATAAAACCAAAACTTTTAATTCCAACTCATGGAGAATATAGACATTTGGATGAACATATAAGTTTTGCAAAAGAATGTGGTGTAAAAAGTCAACTTTTAGTTGAGAACGGTGATTTGGTTCAGTTAGATAATGATATTGAAAAAAGAGTTATTTCAAANGTAATAAGTGGTAGGTCTGTGTTAAAAGGTAATAAGATAATATCAATTAACAATAAATTGCTCAATGAAGTAAACATTATATCAAGTGATGGTCAGATTTTTGTAAATCTAATTATGGATTTAGATAATAATCTTCTAACGGACCCTGTTATTTTTTGCCCTTCAATATTGCTAGATGATAATAATAAGGATGAAATAAAAAAATTTTTAGCAGAAGAAGTCGCAATATTGTCAAATCAGAGTATAGATGATAACGTCCTAAGTGATGAAATAAAAATTAGATTAAGAAATTTGTTAAAAAAAAAAAATTGGTTTAAAACCATTAACCATCATTGAGATTGTTAGAATTTAGAATATAATAGATTAATGCTTACAAAATTTAATCACGTTGCTATTGTTGTTCCCAATCTTGATGAAGCATCAAAAAAATATAGAGATATTTTGGGAGCAAATGTTTCAGTGGTAAATAATTACAAAGAACACGGAGTCAGTGTGGTTTTCGTCGAGTTGGATAATACAAAAATTGAATTAATGCATCCTTATGGTGAGAACTCNCCCATAAAAAANTTTTTAGAAAAAAATAATAATGGAGCAATACATCATATTTGTCTTGAAGTGAAAGATATTATTAAAGCTTGTGATAGATTAAAGTCATTTGGTATAAGAATTTTAGGTGAAAATAAGCCAAAGATTGGAGCCCACGATAAACCTGTAATATTCTTACATCCAAANGATTTTTATGGAACTTTGATTGAATTAGAACAGGAGTAACTTTTGTTTGGTTTAGAAATAATAGTTATTTTTGTTATTATATGGTGGCTTGTATTATTNATCATNCTTCCACTTGGTGTCCAAACAGACGATAATGTTGTTGATGGTAATGATCCAGGTGCACCTAAAAACCCAATGCTTAAAAAAAAAATAATTATTACAAGTATTATTTCTTTTTTTCTATCAATATTTGTGTCAGTGGTAAAAGATGCGATTTTCTAATTTTTTTATTCCTACACAAAAAAACGTATCCAGTGAAGTGAAAATGAAATCGCATGAACTNATGATNAAATCCGGTATGATAAGACAAGAAACATCAGGAATTTATACTTGGCTTCCATTAGGATTCAGAGTTTTAAANAAAATAATAAGAATAATTGAATATTATCATGAAAAAAACTTTGTNAATCAAATTCTAATGCCTACTATTCAAAANGCTGAAATTTGGAAANTAAGNGATAGATACGANTCATATGGTAAAGAAATGTTAAAAATAAATGACAGAAATGATAAAGAGCTATTATATGGACCAACAAATGAGGAAATGGTTACTGCTATAGGCAAACAATATATTAAAAGTTATAAAACTCTTCCCAGAAAATTTTATCATATTCAAAGCAAATTTAGAGACGAAATAAGGCCAAGATTTGGAGTTATGAGAGCGAGAGAATTTTTAATGAAGGATGCATATAGTTTTGATATTGATGAAGAAAATGGTGAAAAGACTTATCTTGATTTTTATAAAATATATTTAGAAATTTTTAAAAATCTAAATATACCTGTTATACCGGTCAGGGCCCCAAGTGGTGAAATCGGTGGTAACCTTTCGCATGAATTTCATTTAATTGTTGAATCTGGAGAATCAGATATTTTTGTTAGTGAAGAGGTTTTTGAGAGAGATTTTCAAAATCTTTCTTTAGATGAAGTGCTAAATTTAAATTCTTACACTGATGAGTATTATTCAAAAATTTCAGATGTAAAAGGAGTAAAAAAATTTAAAAGCATTGAATTAGCTCATATCTTTCTTTTTGGAACTAAATATTCTGATGCATTTGATTTTCAAATCGATTCTGATAATGGAAAATTTAAGCCTTTTATGGGATCCTATGGAATTGGAATATCGAGAATACCTGCTGCTTATATTGAGCATTCCAATGATTCAAAAGGAATTATTTGGCATGAATCATTAGCTCCTTTTTCGATACATCTACTAAATCTTTTACCAAATGATAATAACTGTAAGGAGCAATCTAAAAAAATATACAATGAACTAAAAAAAAATAATGTCGATGTTATTTATGATGACAGGGACGAAAGACCTGGAAAAAAATTTTCAGATGCAGATCTTATCGGAACACCTATTCAAATAATTATTGGAAATCAATATAAAAATAAAAACGAAATAAGTATAATTAATAGAAGTGATAAAACAGAAAAAATCTTAAAAACTGAAGCTCTACAAAAATTCTTAATTAATATGATAACTTAGCTTATGGTGACTTTTTTTGAAATTTGGATTTCTATCAAATATTTGTTTCCAAAAACAAAAGAAAAATTCTTTTCCCTCATTACGCTTTTTTCTTTTTTAGGCATATCATTGGGTGTAGCAACTTTAATAATTGTGATGTCTGTAATGAATGGGTTCAGAGAGGAACTTACTTCAAAAATCCTTGGAATTAATGGGCACTTAAAGATTCAATCAATTTATTCTGGAGGTATGACAAAAGATAGAAAAATTAAAGAATCTTTGTTGGCTTCAAGTAATAAAATTTTGATTCATGAAATTGTTAGTGGTCATGGGCTTTTTACTTATAAGAATTATTCAAATGGTATTTTAATTAAAGGTGTTAATACAAATTACTTTGAAGAAAGAAAAATATTTTCAACAAAATTGAAAGAAGATTATTTATCAAACTTTAGTGAAAAAGAAGGTATTTTTGTAGGTGAAAAATTAAAAAAAAAATTAAATTTAAAAATTGGTGATTATGTTTCTGTTCTTTCTGCTAAAAGCTATGAAACTTTCTTAGGTAATTTTCCAAGATCTGCAAACTTTAAGATAGTTGGATTTTTTGATGTTGGTATGTATGAATACGACACCTCGCTTATCTTTATGCCAATCGAAATGCTTCAAGAATTTTTAAATTATTCAAATAAAATTGATAATTATGAAATTGTAGTTGAGATGTTTGATCAGCTAAGTCAAATAAAAAACTCAATAAACTTAGAAATACCCAAAAATTTAAGAGTTATTGATTGGAGAGAATTGAATCCGTCATTGTTTAATGCTATTGAGGTGGAAAGAAATGTAATGTTTCTAATTCTTTTGCTAATAATTATAGTAGCTGCATTTAACTTAATTTCATCTTTGATGATACTTGTTTCTACTAAAAAAAAAGATATTGGTATTTTGCGAGTTTTAGGTATTTCAAATTATCAACTTCTAAAAATATTTATGATTAACGGATTTTTAATTGGTTTGTTAGGAACAATATTAGGTTTGGTAATTGGCTTGCTTTTTTGTTTAAATATAAATGAAATTAAAGAATTCATAGAATTTGTAATTGGCTCAAATTTATTTTCCGAAGAAATTTATTTTTTTTCAAATTTACCAATTATTATTGAAGTAAACCAAATTATTAAAATTACATTAATATCTCTTTTACTTTCATTCGCAGCAACAGTATATCCATCGATTAGAGCAACGAAGATAGAACCTATCAATTTAATAAAGTGGGATTAAATTGCTACATTTAAGAAACATAGTTCAAATTTATAATCAAGGTCAAACAAAAGTTAAGGTATTTGATGATCTTAATCTTTTGGTTAAAAAAAGTGAAATAATTGGAATAATTGGACCTTCAGGTTCAGGTAAATCAACATTATTAAATTTAATAGGATTACTAGAAAATCCTCACTCAGGAACAGTTAATATATCTGGAATAGAATGTAGTAAAATGAAAAATGAAGATAAAGTGAATTTTAGGAAACAAAATATAAGTTTTATTTTTCAGAACAATCAACTTCTAGAAGATTTTACGGTCGAGGAAAATGTTGCGCTTCCAATGATTATTGCTGGTCATTCTTTTAGAAAGTCAATTTTAAAAGCTGGAGAAATTTTAGAAATACTTGGCATTATTAATAGAAAAAAATTTAAGCCTGGACTTCTGTCTGGAGGTGAACAACAAAGAGTGGCAATAGCGAGAGCATTAATTAAAGATCCATTAATACTTTTAGCAGACGAACCTACAGGAAGTCTAGACTCTACGAATACATCATTGGTATTTGATTTAATGATTAATTTGGCAAATAAAAAAAATACAATTACGATTATGGCAACACATAATATTAATTTAATAGGTAAACTTACGAAATCCTATAAAATTGATGGAGGAAAACTATTTGATTGCAAGAGATAATAAATTTGTTCATTTAAGAAATTATTCGCAATATTCTCTATCCAAAGGGGCACTTAGGATAAAAGAATTGGTTAATTTTTGTAAAGATGAAAAAATGCCAGCTACTGCTATATCTGATTTTAATAATTTATTTGGTAGTTTGGAATTTTGTATTGAATGTGAGAAAAATGGAATTCAACCCATAATAGGTTCTAATATTCTTATAAAAGATGAGAAATACAAAAATGGTTACATTCTTCTTTTGTGTAAAAATAAAGTGGGTTATAAAAATCTAATTAAATTGGTATCAAAATCCTATTTAGAAAAAACTACAACCGATAATCCCTATTTATCATTAACTGATTTAAAACATCAAAAAAATGGACTGATGTGTTTGTGTGGTGGAGAATTTGGGATCCTTACAAACAATTATAAAGAAAATAAATTATTATCAGATAACTTAATTGGTGAGCTAAATGAAATTTATAATGATAATTTTTTTCTTGAAATACAAAGGTATAAAAATCAAAAGTCATATGATTATGAGAATTATTTAATTAACAAATCTCATTTAAAAAAAATACCATTAGTCGCTACAAATGAAAACTTCTACCTAAAAAAAGAATTTTTTAAATCTCACGATGCACTTTTAAGTATTTCCCAACAAAAATATTTAGATAGCGATGATAGAATTAAAAGCAAACAAGAATATTACTTAAAGAGTTCTGATGAAATGATTAATTTATTTTCAGACATACCTCAAGTTTGTATAAACACTGTTTTAATTGCAAAAAGATGTTCATTCTATTTAGAAGAGAAGCCTCCAAGTCTCCCTAAAATCCATTCTAATGAATCAGATGAAAACACTTTATTAAGAATAAATTCTGAAAATGGTTTGAAAGAAAGATTGAAATTATACGATGAAAATCAATTAGACGAAGTATATCATAAAAGATTAAATTATGAGTTGGATGTTATAATGAAGATGGGGTATTCAAGTTACTTTTTAATAGTATCTGATTTTATAAATTGGTCAAAGACTAATAGTATCCCAGTCGGTCCTGGAAGAGGTTCAGGTGCAGGGTCACTTGTTGCCTGGTGTTTGTCAATTACCGATCTCGACCCACTAAAATTTGGATTAATTTTTGAGAGGTTTTTAAATCCTGAAAGAATCTCACTACCAGATTTTGATATAGATTTTTGCATGGATAAAAGGGATGAAGTAATAAAATATGTACAAAAGAAATATGGTGACCTTAATGTTGCACAAATTATAACCTTTGGTTCATTTCAGGCCAGAGCTGCTTTAAGAGATGTTGGAAGAGTTTTACAACTACCACTTAATCAAGTGGACGAGTTCTGTAAAATGATACCTTTCAACCCTGCAAACCCTTTGACTTTAAAAGATTTCTTTAAAGAAAACAGAGCAATAAGAAAGATGGTTAAAAATGACAGTAATATAAAAAATTTATTTGAAATTTCTATAAACTTAGAGGGTTTACTTAGACATGCTTCGACACATGCTGCTGGCATTGTAATAGCAGAAAAATCTCTTGATGAATCAATACCACTGTATAAGGATCCCAAATCTGACATTCCAGTGACTCAATTTTCTATGAAATATGTTGAAAAATTTGGATTGATTAAATTCGATTTTTTAGGTTTAAAAACTCTCACGGTGATTGATGAAACAATTAAAAACCTTAAAAACAGAGGTGTAAATATCAAGATAGATAAGATACCTCTGGATGATAATTTAACATATAAAATGTTAAGAAATGGTATGACCACAGGAGTTTTTCAAATGGAAGGCCAGGGTATGAAAGAAACAATTATAAAAATAAAGCCTGATAGATTTGAGGATCTAATAGCAATTGTATCTTTATATAGACCAGGACCAATGGATAATATTCCAACTTATATTAACAGAAAACAAAATAAGGAAAGCTATGACTATATTCATGATGACTTAAAAGAAATTCTTGATGAAACCTATGGTATTATGGTTTATCAAGAACAAGTAATGTTGATTGCCCAAAAACTTGCAGGGTTTAGTTTAGCAAAAGCAGATTTATTAAGAAGAGCGATGGGCAAAAAAATTAAATCTGAAATGGTTGCACAACGAGAAGAATTCATATTAGGTTGTGTGAAAAATAATATTTCAGAAGATAAATCCTCTAATTTATTTGATGAGATTGCAAAATTTGCGGGGTATGGATTTAATAAAAGTCATGCAGCAGCTTATGCAATGATAGCATATCAAACTGCTTTTTTAAAATCAAATTATCCTCTTGAATTCTTCTGTGCATTGATGAATTGCGATATCAATAATTTTGATAAATTATCTATTTATTGTGGTGAACTAAAAAAAATAGGATTTAAAGTGATAAACCCAGACATTAATTACTCCGAGACTAATTTCGTTGTTAATTATGATGAAAATTATAATCCAGTATCAATTAAGTTTGGTTTAGGTGCAATTAAAAATATTGGTGAACAATCTATAAGTGAATTAGTTAGAAATAGACAAACAGATGGTAAATTTAAAAACCTTAATGATCTTCTTATAAGATTATCAAATAACGTGTTAAATAAAAAAATTCTTGAGGCGTTAATTTTTTCAAATTCTCTGAGTTCCATTGAAAAAAATCAAAAATATTTGTTTAATAATATTGATAAGATTATATTATTCAATTCGAACTTTCATAAAAACTTCAATCAGAATCAAGTAAGTTTATTTCCTCAAAATAATGATTTAAACAATTATCTAGAACAAAAAAATCAGCCTGATTGGAAATTAAATGAAAAACTCAACAGAGAAGTTGAGGCATTTGGTTTTTATTTATCTGAACATCCAACTAGAATTTATAAAAATATTTATGAAAAAGAGAATATTTTAGATTTAGAATATTTAAATAGCTCAACAACAACAGAAAAAAATAAAATCTTTAGTTTTATAGCTATGCTTAATAATATAAATGAAAGAAAGTCTAAAACTGGTAAAAAATTTTGCTTTTTAAATTTAGGTGATGATTCCGGTAATATCGATTCTATATGTTTTTCAGAGGTATTAGAAAATTTAAATTTTAATTTAAAATCTGGCGAAATTTACAGATTTAGAATTTCAAAACAAAATATGAATGATTCTGAAAGAATAGTAATTAATGATATTAAAAAATTAGAGAAATATGAAAATAATAAAAACTCCTATAAAGTTAAATTGTATCCAGATAAGTTGGATTTTATTAAATTTAAAAAATTATTAGATAAAAACATTAAAGGTGAAAATAAAATTGATTTTGCTTTTGTTCTTGATAACAAAGAAATCAAAATACATAGTAATCATAAATATAATGTAGACCTTGAATTTATTATTAAAATAAAAGCTATGCAGGGTATATTGAATTTTGAGGAAATTAATTAAATTTGTAGTTGATTTTTAATTTTAAAACTGTACCTATATATTTAATTCATACACGCGAATACTCTGGTGATTTTTTTCGCGTGAACGTATAACCGGAGATTCTTTATGAAACAAATATCTATCAAAGACCTACTAGATGCAGGCGTTCATTTTGGTCACAGAACTAATAGGTGGAACCCCAAAATGTCTGATTTTATTTTCGGACATAGAAATGGTATACATATAATTGATCTGCAACAAACGCTAATTTTTTTTCAAAATGCCCTTAAAACGGTCGAAGATTTTGCCAAGGAAGGTAAAAATATATTGTTTGTAGGAACCAAAAGACAAGCTTCGGACATAATCGAAAAATATGCCCTTGATTGTGATCAATACTTTATCAATAAAAGATGGTTAGGTGGTATGCTCACAAACTGGGATACAATTCAAAATTCTATTAAGAAACTCAAAGACATGGAAGACATACTTTTAAATAAAACAAGTTCTTACACTAAGAAAGAATTACTTAAATTTGAGAATTCTGTAGAAAAACTTAATAAAGCTTTGGGTGGTATTAAAAATATGTCTGGTAAGCCAGACTTGCTATTTATTGTTGATACTAACAAAGAGATTTTGGCTGTGAAAGAAGCTAATAAAATTGGCATCCCAATTGTTGCAGTTATAGATTCCAATTCTGATCCAGAGGGTATAGATCATCCAATACCAGGAAACGACGATGCCATTCGATCAATAGAATACTATTGCAGTGCTATATCTGACACTATAAACAATGTTAAGAATCAACAAGATGATATTAACTCTAAAAATGGCTAATCAGATATGAATATGAACTTCAGTTCAGCAGATATAAAAGAGTTGAGAGACAAGTCCGGTGCTGGTATGATGGATTGTAAAAAGGCTTTGGATGAATCTAACGGAGATGTTGAAAAAGCTATTGAGTGGCTAAGAAAAAAAGGAATAAATACCGCTCAAAAAAAGTCCACAAGATCGGCATCAGACGGACTTGTTACAATCCATACAACAGCTAACCAAGCTGTTATGATTGAAGTTAACGCAGAGACAGATTTTGTTGCAAGAAATGAAATATTTCAAAATTTTTGTGATGAATTAACACAAACATGTGTCATTAATAGTTGCAATGACATCGATAGCCTTCTTAATTCAAATTATCTCAATTCTAGTAAAAACGTTAAAGATTCTTTGACAGATACAATAGCTAAACTTGGAGAAAATATAATCATTAGAAGATTAAAATATATTGGTGAAAGTGAGTTTAAATTCCAAAAATATTTACATAACGCTATAAACCAAAAGTCTGGTAAAATTGGAGTTTTGTTGGTGTTTTCTAATAAAAATAATTCAAAATATACTGATGATTTTGCTAAAAACATCTGTATGCATATAGCGGCAACAGACCCAAAGTCTAAAGATATTGATAGTTTGGATAGCTCTTTAGTAGAAAAGGAAAAAGTAATATATGCTGAGCAATTAAAAACATCTAATAAACCTGAGGATATCATGAAAAAAATCATTGAAGGTAAAGTGAAAAAATATTTCGAAGAAGTCTGTTTACTAGAACAAATATTTGTAATCGACAATAAAACTAAAATTAAGGATTGTATTTCTGCATTTAATAAAGAACACAATGATGATTTCAAAATCTTGGATTACCATATATTTAAATTAGGTCAAGAATAGTTTCTAGTTTTGAAAAAATTTCCTTATAAACATATAATGCTAAAACTTTCAGGTGAAGCGTTGATGGGAGATCAAGATTTTGGGATAGATTTGAATACCATAAACTCTATAACTGATCAGATAATTCATGTTTTCAATAAAGGAATAAAAGTTTCAATTGTTGTTGGTGGTGGTAATATTTTTAGGGGAATATCCGCTTCATCTAAAGGTATGGATAGATCGTCTGCAGATTATACTGGGATGATGGCAACAGTTATAAATTCACTTATTTTACAAAACTCCATTGAACAAAAAGGAGTCGATACTAGAGTTCAATCAGCCTTAAAGATAGATAATGTTTGCGAATCTTATATAAGAAGAAAAGCTTTAAGACACATTGATAAAAATAGGATTGTTATTTTTGCTGCAGGAACTGGTAATCCATATTTTACGACAGATACTGCAGCGGCACTTCGCGCCTCTGAAATGAAGTGTGATGTTTTAATGAAGGCTACAAAAGTTGACGGTATTTATGATTCAGATCCAAAAAAAAATAAAAATGCAAAAAAATTATATGACCTTAGTTATGATTATGTTATTAATAAAGACTTAAGGGTAATGGATACAGCTTCAATTTCACTAGCAAAAGAAAATAATATTCCAGTATTGGTGTTTTCAATACAGGAAGATAATTCATTAAAACATATAGTTGACGGAGGAGGGAGTTTTACCCTTATACAAGAATGACATTAGAGTTCAATGATTATCAAGAGAAAATGGAAAAATCAATAGATATCCTTAGAAGAGATTTTCAAGGGCTTAGAACTGGTCGAGCTTCAGCAAGCCTTTTGGAACCCATAGGCGTTGAAGCATATGGGAGTAAGGTTCCAATTAATCAAATTGGCAATATAAGTATTCCTGAATCTAGACTCATCACAGTTCAAGTATGGGACGAGACTCTGATTCAGTCTGTTGAGAAAGCAATAAGAAACTCAGACTTAGGTTTGAACCCAATGATAGAAGGTAATGTGATTAGAGTTCCTATTCCAGAGTTATCACAAGAAAGAAGAATAGAAATAGTAAAAATTGCATCAAAGTATGCTGAAGATACTAGAATAACAATTAGAAATATAAGAAGGGATGCGATGGATATGATTAAAGACGAAGAAAAACAAAAGAATATTTCAAAAGATGATTCTTTTCAATTTTCAGAAAAAATGCAAAAAATAACTGATAGTTTTATTGAAAAAGTTGATACGTTGTTTCAAGAAAAGGAAAAGGATATTTTAAAGGTTTAATGTCTTTAAATTTAAATAAACAGTTACCAAACCACGTAGCTTTTATAATGGACGGTAATAGAAGATGGGCAAAAAAAAAAAAATTACCAATTATTGAAGGTCACAAAAAAGGATCTGAGGTCGTAAGAAGTATAGTCAAGAAATCTCTAGATTTGAAAATTAAATACTTAACTTTCTTTAGCTTTTCAACTGAAAATTGGAATAGAAGTAAAAATGAGATTTTTAATTTACAGTCATTACTACAATTTTATTTAGATTCGGAAAAGGAAAACTTTATTGAAAAACAGATTAAATTTTCTTTCATAGGAAATATTGAAAAATTTGACGAAAAAGTAAAAAAACAGTTAAAAGATCTACAATTATTAACTGGGAAATATAATAAATTATACCTTACACTAGCATTAAACTATGGATCAAGAAGCGAAATAGTTGAAGCTGTAAATAAAATACGTAGAAGCAAAAATTCAATAAAAGAATCTGACATAAAAAAAAATCTAATGACAAATTTTTTGCCGGATCCAGACCTAGTTATTAGAACTTCCGGAGAAATGAGATTATCTAATTTTCTTCTTTGGCAAGTTGCCTATTCTGAATTTTATTTTACAAAAACACTATGGCCAGAATTCAATTCTTATAAATTCATGTCAGCAATAAAGCATTATGTAAGTAGAAAAAGAAGATATGGTGGTGATTAAAAATAATACTTTA
>NHDS01000031.1:41832-46254 GCA_002167215.1 Pelagibacteraceae bacterium TMED65 | reverse complement strand
TTTTTAAAATTTATTATTTCTAAAACAAAATTAAATACCGAAGTTCCAAAAAAAATTATTGACATTGGGGCTGGAAATGGAAGGACTTTGCTCCAGATAAAAAACCTTACTAGGTGGGATTTTATAGGTATAGAGCCAGATAATACAAAATGTAAAGTATTAGAATATTTTAATTTAAGATATCTTAATGATACTTTTCAGAATATTAAAAATAAATTAAATGATAATCACTATGATTTAATTATTATGTCTCAAGTTCTAGAACACATTAGCAATCCTGGAGAAATATTAAATGAAATCTATAATAAACTTAATCAAAATGGTTATCTCTGGATTGATGTTCCGCTATGTAATAAAAATTATTTTGAAAAAAGAATAATTGATGACGTTGGTCATTTATATTTTTTTGATGAAAAGTCTCTCTATCAAATTTTGGAAAAATATAAATTTAGTGTAATCTCTTTTGGATCATATGGTAAAAATATACTTCCTAATAGAAACGTGATATCTTCTTTACTTTTATATATTAAGTATTTTTTGCACAGATATTCTCCAATTAAATTACTCAATCTAAAAAAAAAAATATTTCATAAAAATCAAAATGTAAAAAGAATAAACTTTGAGGATATTTACAAAAATAACAATCAAACGATAGAAGAAAACAACTTTAAAAATTCTAAACTTTTTTTTCTACTCCAAAAAAGTTAAAATATTATTTTCAGTTATAAAGATTTATTTAATAGTTCTTGGTATATTTTTAGATGAATGTTTACTACTCTTTTAATTTGAAACTGTGTTTCAGCTAATTTTCGTCCAGATTTCCCCATCGACTTTCTTATTTTAGGATTATCAATTAAGAACTGAATTGCATTAGCAAGTTTATTTGCATTTTTTACAGGGACAATTAACCCAGTTTTATTTGGTATAATTGAGTCCCTGCAACCAGGAACATTGGTGGTTACTACAGCTCTTGACGCTGCAGCAGCCTCAATTAAAGATTTTGGAAAACCTTCTCGATAAGATGGCAAACATACTATGTGTGAATTTGCATACAAAGAAGGAATATTCTTTTGATGACCTAAAAATTTAATATTTTTATTTTTTTTAAGTTTCTCTAAATCCTTAATACTTAGTCCAGTTGGATTTTTTAAGTCTAATCCACCAGCAATTAAAAATTTTGCAGAAACATTGCGTTTATGAATTATATTTGCAGCTAAAACAAACTCATAAACTCCTTTATCTGACAATAAACGTGACACCATACAAATAGTTGGAGTTTTATTAGTCTCTTTCAAATTATAAAATTTTTTAAGGTTAACTCCAGAACCTTTAATGAATCGAATTTTTTTTTTTTTTTAATATACCCCAGTCAATCAATAGTTTTGCGTCTGAACTATTCTGTAATATTACACACTGGTTATGATGATTAAATGCAACTTTATACAGTGGGTATAAAAATAAACGGTATAGCCTGCTATCTATATTTTTAGGTATAAACAAACTGCCCAAACCAGAAACAGCCGAAACCACACAAGGAACTTTTGCAATCCGAGCAATTATTCCTCCATATAAATATGGCTTGATAGTTACTAAGTGAACAATTTTGGGTTTAAGTTTTTTGAACAATTTCCAAATAAGAAAAATTGACTTTAAATCACTAAAAAAATTAGTTCCACCTCTATCGATAGGAACATGAAAATAATCTATACCTTTTTTATTTAAACATTCTATATCTGCATCTAATTCTCCGATTGCTACTTTTACATCATATCCTTCTTTCTTGGCAGCAATTGCGATTTCTAGTCTATGAGAAATAAAAAAACTTAAATGACTAACTAAAATTAACAAACATTTTTTCATGATTTTAAAAAATAAATTAATTAAAATTTAAGCATTGAAACTACATATCATAATTATTGATTATACTTAAAGATTAAAATGTTATAGGTAGTATATTTTCAAATAATATAATTACTTAATTAATGATTATTTATTGTTATTTTATTTTATATCCAAGTACAGTCCAATAAGGAACAGAGCTCTTAAAATTAATTTTTTCTAATCCTGCTTTTTTCATCATTTTTAATATATCTATTTTTGAATAACGTTTTTCAAGAGGTGTTCCAAATCTATCTCTCGAATCTGTCCTCATTACATAGAAACTTAAATTTCTGTAAAAATGAAGTGGGAAATTTTTAAAATTTAAACCTAGTTTTTCAATTAATAGTGAAAACTTCGCTAGAGGATAATAAATAAATATTGCAATTAAATCACAAATTAAGAAATTTAAAAATTTGGGTAATCTTGAAACTATTATTCTTATAAAATTAGATAAAATCCACAAATACTGAAACCATATAGGGCGATTATCTAGAGAATAATAAATATATAACAGCATAGGGGCTCCAGGTTTTAATAATTTAGAGCAAGATTTTATTGCTGCTTGTGCATCAGGTACATAATGTAAAACTCCAAGCAAATATCCAAAGTCCTGACTGTTATTTTTTAAGCCACTACTATCGAGTGACTTTTTATGATATTCAACATTAGTAAAATTTTTTAATTTTTTTTTAGCAACTTTAATAGCATCTGATGGATCTATACAATGTAGCTTTCCTACTTTAGGAGCTACAAATTTTGCCCATCTTCCAGTTCCACAACCCATATCAAAACCTTCTGCTTTTTTTGAAATTTTTTTCCAAGGAAATATTGAAAAATAACTTTTATAGATTTTTTTTGCTTCTTCATTTGTCATCCCCGACTGATCATAACGTAACCATTGATGACCAAAGCTTTGAACAGTTTTTTTATCTAAATTTTTCACGAAATTTTCTATAAATATTTAATTACAGCCTTAAATTAATTTTGTTTGATGTAAACATATGTTTTAGGTCATAAATAATATAATTATTTTTACACAACTTAGAAATTTTATTTATGCCAATTTCTTTAAATTTATTATGTGCTACAGCAATTATGATTCCGTCATATTTATTTTTAAACAAAGAAGAAATTGGATTAATTTTATAAACTTTTTTTATGTTCTTTGGGTTAACCCAAGGGTCAAAAAGATCAATATTGCAATTAAATTTTTTTAAACTTTCTACAACATTTTTTACGCCAGAATTTCTTATATCAGCACAATTCTCTTTAAAAGTTAATCCCATTATTAATATTTTTGAATTTTTAATCTTGATTGACTTTTTTTTCATAGCTTTAATTAGTTCTGAGGCAACGTAATTTCCCATTTTGTCATTTAATTTTCTACCTGCTAAAATAATTTTGGGATTATAACCAATTGTCTTTGCCTTATAAGTTAAATAATAAGGATCAACTCCAATACAGTGGCCACCAACTAACCCAGGCTTAAAAGGTAAAAAATTCCATTTACTACTTGCGGCATCAAGTATAGCTTTAGTATCTAAATTCATTTTATTAAAAAATATTGATAATTCATTAATTAACGCAATATTTAAATCTCTCTGAGTATTTTCAATTACTTTAGCTGCCTCAGCAATTTTTATACTTTCTGCCTTATGTGTACCTACATTAACTATCTGATTATATAGTTTATCTACTATTTCTGTAGTATAAGGGGTTGATCCTGATGTAATTTTTTTAATATTTGAAACTGTATGTTTTTTGTCACCTGGATTTATTCGCTCAGGACTATACCCACAAAAAAAATCTGTATTAAATTTTAATTTTGAAATCTTTTCTAAAACAGGCACACACTGTTCTTCTACACATCCTGGGTAAACTGTTGACTCATAAATAACTATATCTTTTTTCTTTAAATAATTACCAACAATTTTACTTGCAGCCAATAATGGTTTTAAATTTGGTTTTTTATATTTGTTTATTGGTGTTGGAACAGTTACAATATAACAATTAGCTGATTTAAGATCATCTAATAAATATGTAAAATTCAATTTTTTTGCATTTTTTAACTCTGAAGAGGAGGTTTCAAAATTTCTATCGATGCCAGATCTTAATTCTTGAATTCTTTTTTTTTCAATATCAAAACCAATAACTGATCTTTTTTTTTGAAATTCCAAAGCTAAGGGTAAACCAACATATCCTAAACCAATAATTGCTAGTTTTAATTGTTTTAGTTTATTAATCATATTTGATAAAATTTCTTATACCATTTCACAAAATTTGATACACCTTCCTCCACTNAGATGTTTTGGGNNTATAATNAAATTTTNCTTNTAAATTNTTTANATNTGCATANGTGTNTGGAACNTCACCAGGTTGNANNGGNAAAAAATTAATTTTTGCNNTTNTNTTCAAAGCNNNTTCNAGTGCTNTNATATANNNCATNAGNTNAACNGGNTTNTTATTTCCAATATTATANATTCTCCANGGAGANANTACTAGTTGCTGGNTCNGGTTNNTNNCTNTTCCANTNTAAATTAG
>NHDS01000031.1:0-41827 GCA_002167215.1 Pelagibacteraceae bacterium TMED65 | reverse complement strand
GCNANATTATCNNTAGTNTTTANNATNCCNTCNACAATATCATCTATATACGTAAAATCTCTTGTATGATTTCCATTGTTAAAAACATCAATTGGCTCACCTTTTAAAATATTTTTAGTAAATTTAAACAATGCCATGTCGGGTCTTCCCCAAGGACCATAAACTGTAAAAAATCTCAATCCTGTAGTTGGAATTTGATATAAATGACTATATGAATGTGCAATTAATTCATTTGATTTTTTCGATGCAGCATATAGAGATAAGGGGTGGTTAGCACTATCGTGTTCCGAAAATGGCATTTTGCTATTTGCCCCATAAACACTTGAAGTACTTGCATAAATAAGATGATCTACTTTATGGTATCTACAGTTTTCTAATACGTTAATAAATCCAAAAATATTACTATTTATGTAAGCTAATGGATTTTTCATTGAGTAACGCACACCTGCTTGTGCAGCCAAATTTATTACCTTATTGGGTTCATGTTTCTTAAAGATTTCTTCCAGGGCATTTGAATTACTAATATCGGTTTTATAATGTTTATAGTTATTATACTTTAAAAGTATATTTAGTCTTGCATCTTTTAATTTGGTATCATAATAATTATTATGATTATCTAGACCTATAATCTCATATCCTTTTTGCAGAAGTGTTTTACATAAAGAATATCCGATAAACCCTGCTGAGCCTGTGACTAAAATTTTCATTTATTCAGGTATATTAAATTTTTAGACTAATTCAAGAAAGTTATAAAAAATTCAATTAAAAATAAGTATTCAATTTTACTTGGTTAATTTTATAAAATTTTTTTTTTGAAAATTGAATTTATAACCTTTTATTTTATAAAGCTCGTAAGATAATCCTATTACATATAAGACAATAAAAATAAATCTATATCTTGCTGAAGTTCCATAATTATAAACTACTAGACTATAAGTCGTCATCACAAAAACACTGTATAAAATCCATTTAATTGTTATAAATCTACTCTGTTCGTATGAAGTTTTGCTAAAGAAAAATAGAAAAATTAAAATTAAAAAATTTTCAATTGATTGAATTAATTGAAATATATTTTCAGCTTCCCAAGGAAATGGCTTAATCATAAAATAAGGGAAAGATATAATTGAATGCTTAATTAAACTAAATAAATTATTTATCGGTTGATAATAAGACATATCTCCACCATCTACTCTGTACATAGCGCCTCTGTACATGTCTATAGATGATAAAATTTGATCGAAAAATGGGTATATTAATACTATTGATAATCCAAAAAATATTAATAAATTTTTTTTAAAATAATCTTTATTATTAAAAAATATATAAATACTAAAAAAAACTATAATAAAATAAAAATTTTGAAATTTTAAAAAAAATAAAGGTACTGTAGTTACAAAAAATTTTAGATATTTTTTATCTATAACAAATATTACTCCTATTATCATAAGGCACAAAATAAGAGGATCCCTTAAGCTCAGAGAAGTATATAATAATAAACTTGGATAAAATAATACAAACAATAAAGGCATGCCTGTCAAAAATTTTTTATTGTAAAGCCAGCAAAATGTTACAAAAAACAAAAATCTATTAAAGAAACCTAAGCTTTTTATAGTTTCCACGTAGGGTAAAGGTAGAAAAGATAATAACCACGATGTAGAAAATGCTTTCAAATACTGGCTATAATCAATATCTGGAATTATGTTGAAAGATCTAACTTCTTGCATTGCATATAAATAAAAAAATTGATCTTTCATATATCTTGCAGGAAACAAAAAATCATTTAAAATGAACGGTACAAAAGAATAGCCAATAAAAATAAAACCAATCCAGTTAGGGATAATTTGAATTCTACAAGCAATTATTATTGCTATGATACAAACCAACAAGTTGGGTATATCAAACAAGAAATTCATATAAAATTTTTTTCATTTAAAAAAATTAAATTTTTTCATCTCTTCTATAAAGTCCATATTTTACAAGATAAAAAGAACCAACCCTAAAAAATAAAAAATAAAATAAAATAGTAATTGAAATATAAAAATCTAATAAACTTATGATCAAAAATAATTTTAAAGTAATGAGTACTAACAGACAAAAAGAATAATAAATAATTCTAAATTTATCTATGTTACCAATTAATTTTGTTATACTTTTGAAATTATATCTCTTTAAAGTAATAACCTCAGTAGTTCTCAAAATTGGAAAAGTAATTAATGCCAATAAGAGTGGATAGGTTATTTTTTCAAAATCAATAAACAATATTATAGGAAAAGAATACTTTAAAATTGACAATAAGAAAAACGAGATAATGGTAAATCTATTTCTTATTTTGTTATGAATATAAAAAATTAATTTGGTAAAAAGTAATATTAACCCAAAAGTCTGTAAATTAAGATTATATGATGTAAAAGTATCTAACCAAAATAATGCTATTATAAAAAAAATTACTATAAAATATCTTATATTTGTTAATTTTGAATAGTTTTTAGTAATGTAAATTGTATTTTTTTTATTTAATCTAATAGTAGGATTTTTTTCTTTCTGAGTTGTTTTTATATCATTTTCAATGTACCCAGTTTCATACAAAGAGTAAAATATTAGCTGAGATATTAAAAATAAATGTATGAATATATTTGATCTTATATCTAAGAAATAATAGGTAATTAACAATTGTGGAATGAAAAAAATTATTTGCCAAGAAATTAACTCAAACTTAGTTTTCAATCTACTATGTATTAAGTAAAAAAAAGGTACGTGAAACCAAATCATCTAAAAGCTCCTTACACATTCTATATTAGTATGATTATTCCAAAATTTTAAATCACTTTTTTTATTACATACTGCATAAGCTTTATCAGCTAAATTCATTAATTTTAAATCACTTTTATTGTTACTTACGACAATTAATTTTTCATAGCTTTGAAAATTTTTATTAAATAAATTATATTTATCCATAAGGATATCATTTTTAAACTTACCAATATAAAATTTATCTACTATTTCTAATTTAGAGGCAAAAAAAGTACTCACATTAAAATAGTTTGCTACTTCTTTTATAATGAAATCATAAGAGCCAGACATAAGTACTATATAATAATCTTGTTCTTTAAAATATTTAAGCTTAGTTGCTATATCTTTTTTTATTTGTTTATCTAAAATTTCACTCACAAATATTTTTGAGAATTTTTTTATTTCGTCTTTTTCATGATTTTTCAAAAAAAATGTTCCACAAATTCTTATTAAATCTTTTCCTAATAATTTAAGTACTAAATAATTTGCTACCTTGATTAGAAACAGTCTAGATATTTTTCGAAAAAATGCATATTTATTATTTTTATGAAAAAAATAATCTAAAAAACTAAAAGTAGTATTTACATTGTAAAGAGTATCACATACGTCAAAAATAGCGATTTTTTTCATAAATTTAACATTTACTTAAATAGTGAAAAAAATAATTTAATTAAAATTTTTATTCTCATTGGTCTATTTTTATAAGCAATTATTAAAGGCCTAATAGCTTCACTCCTATTACCATTCAACATATATAAATCACCAAGTCTTTCTTGAACTTCGCTCCATCTAATTTTTGGTTTTCGCATTTTGATATTATGCTTTTTTAAATATTTCAACATCTTTACCAATCTATCATAATCGTTTTTACTAGATCCACCTTGATGAATATAGTACTTACAAAGCACTTCATTTGTATAAGAGATTTTAAAATATTTTGACAATCTAAAATAATAATCAATATCCTCTTTGTGATTTAAATTTACATCAAATTTTCCGATCTTTTTAATAGCTACTTTTGAAAACATTACCATTGATGGGGGTCCTAAATGATTAATACCCAAAATTGAATAAAAATTATTTTTTATTTTTGGGAAAATAACTCTTTCTTTTCCATTTTGATTATTTATTTCTAAATAAGCTCCATATACTAAACCTACTTTATAGCTTGACTGATTAAAAATCTTAATTTGCTCCTTGGTTTTATTTGGTAAAAATTGGTCATCATCATCTAGGAAGGCAATATATTCCCCTTTAGCACTTTGGACTCCAGTATTTCTTGCTGCAGATATACCTAAGTTGTATTTATGTTTTAAATATTTAATTTTTTTATTAATAATAAATTTTCTTAAAATATTTTCAGTTCTTTTTCTAAACTTGTCACCTTCGTTATTATCATCAACTACAATAATCTCTATATTTTTATAAGTTTGATTCAAAACTGAATTGATAGCTCTAACAATAAAGTTAGATCTCTTACAAGTGGGTATTATAACTGAAACTAGGGAGTTAATCATAATATAAAAATATAAAGATTCTCAAATATCAATTTAATAATTTGATTTTTGAAGTCTTTTAATTTGGTTTATATAATATTCTAACTAATTGAAATATTTTTCATATTCCTTTCCTATAAAACTTATTTCAAATTTGGAAACATCAAAGTCAAAATTTTTTTGATTTTTAACCATAATTAATTTTTTTACTATATCATCCGAATTACCAACTTCAGTTAAAAATCCATTCTTTCCATTTAATATTATCTCTTTGTTACCTCCAGTTGAATTTGTAGCAACTACTGGCACATTAAGAAATAAGGATTCCAAAATCACATTTGAAAAACCCTCATAAAGTGAAGTCAATAAAAGTACATTTGAATTCTTCATTAAAGAATATGGATTCTTAATATATCCTAAAAAAACTATATCATCTGCAACTCCTAAAGAATTTGCATAAATTGCTAATTTATTTTTCAAGTTACCTTCACCCAATATATAATATTTTATATTTTTAATTTTACGCTTGAGTTTAGAAATTGATAAAATTGCTGTTTTGTAATCTTTTTCATACTCTAGTCTTCCTACTGAGATTATATTAAAAAAATTATTATTAAAATTAATGGATGGTTTTTCTTTTATTAAAGATAATATTTCATTTGATTGTATTGGATTATGAATTACGTTAGTTTTTCTTTTAATATAATTTTTCAAATCTTGATCCATAGATAAAGATTGGGTAATTACGACATCACTAAAATATAAAACTTTTTGATAAATAGACATAGTTATTCGTTTAAAAAAACTGGTGTAAAGTAAGTTCGAGCTTATTATACTACCTATTCTTGCTATATATTTACAATTTTTTCTGCCAAATAATTTTGCAATAGAAATAGCGTAAGCCATGGCTAAAGTACCAATGGCGACGTCTATATTGTTATTTTTAATATACTTATTTATTTTAAAGACTGAGCTAATAGAATTTTTTTTTTTCAACTCAATCAATTTTATATTCTTATTTATTTTTAATAGATTTGGACCCTTGGCTCTTAGTACCATAAAGTGTACTTCATACTTTAGTGAAAAATAGTTAGCTAGTTGAACAAAAACATTTTCAGCCCCACCACCATTAAAATCAGTTATTAAAAATAAGATTTTTTTATTCATAAATAATATAATATTATGAATAGTATACTTATTGTGACTAGAAATATTATAAATTTATATTACTCTATATAATATTTTTGCCATTTATCTTTATCTAAGTTTACTGATCCATAGGAGGATGGTTCACCCCAAATATTATCTTTCCACCATTCTCCATTTTTTATCCACCAAACTCTTGGATCACGGAAAGTATCAGCAATACAATCGAATTGTTTTTCTGTCCACCCAACATAATCTAGCCAACGAGCCAGATCATTAGATTTAATATGATCTCTTTTTCTAACCTCAGAAATTGCTTGATCTCTGGTTAATTTACCCGAACGTATATCTTTTGAGGTATGATCAGTGCACCTTCCATATCCAAATTTTACAAATTTCATATAATCATGAATTCCATTTTCATGCATATCATCAAGATTAGACATTCTTCTATATGTTCTTTCAAATGGTTCTTCGGACTCTTTGAAATTGTATTTTTCTATCATCATCTGAACGTGAAGATTAGCATCCCAATAGAAAAAATTTGAAATATAAAGCCCTCTAACTCCTACCTTTTCAATTTCCTCATCGGTTGGAAATTTAAAAGCATTTAATTGACTTGAATTAAATTCTAAATTAAATTTTTTCCCTTCAGTTATAGCATCTTCCCAACTATAACCTCTACATCCGTGTTCAAAAAAATGCCTATAAGTAAATTCTATAAAATCATCATGGCTAAACATACCACCTACATCAGATCTACCATGTTCACCCCAAAACATAAGAGGAATATTATAACGCACTGCTGTTTGTATCGGGTAAGTTCTTATACCAACATGAGCATGCCAGTTCATGTCACCCATTAAATTCATTCCGAGAATATTTAATTTAATTAATGTTTTTACAGAAGGTGTAAAAAAAATATGATCAACATCAAATATTTCTCTCATATTTTGAACATTTTTCAAACCAGTTTTGGTATAGTTATTTCCGTTGTAAGTTACGAGCAATGGGTTCAATTTTAGTTCTTTTGTTACTAGATGTGTTTGAAAATAACTATCCTTACCGCCGCTAACAGGAATAATACAATCATATTTTGAGTCTTTGATTTTATATTCTTTAATTATATTCATTAACAATGATTTTCTTTTATCCCAATCTATTTCAACTTTTTCTAATCCAACCTGACAGCCTGTACAAACCATATTTTCATCAAAATTTAAACTTACCGCTGATGATGATGGATACATACATTTGCTACAAAAAAAAACTTTCGGTTTTTTGACTTTATCTGACATTTATACCCTCTTTTTTTAAAAATTTTTTAACTCTCGGATAAGATCTTTCTGAAAAATTAAAAAAATTTCCAGCAGCAATACCTGATATATCATTTATTTTTGCAACATCTTTAAAATGAAAATCATTGCCCGCTCCAGAACAAGCTACAACCGGCAACTTACTTTTTTTAACAACTTCCTCTAAAATATTTATATCATAACCCATTGAAGCTCCATCTAAATCAATATTTTGAACAAAGATTTCCCCAACTCCTAAATCTTCACAGTATTTAACGATTTCAAATAAATTTTTTTTAATTTTTTTTTTACCAGAATTTGAATAAACCATTGGACTCCCATTTTCAATTTTATAATCAATTGAAGCTACAACTGCTTGGCTTCCTAATATCTTGATTATTTTACTTACAGTATTAACTGAGTCAAAAATTAAACTATTAATCACAATTTTGTCTGCCCCACTTCGAATTCTAATATTTGCATCATCAACCGTTCTAATTCCTCCTCCAAAGCTAAAAGGCATAAATACAACTTTGCTCATTTCTCTTATGATGTCGATAATATTATTTATAGACTTCACTTGATGATCATCTCTTCTTGAATCATAAAATTTCTCTTCACTTATATCTATGCATATCAATTCATCAGCCATCCAATCATTTAATCTTTTAGCTTGATTTATTACGTTACCAATAACTTGATGACGTGAAAAATTTTGACTTCTAACGATTAAACCATTTTTTATGAATAAAACTGGAATAACTCTAATCATACTAATCTAAATTAGTTTTATTTAAGGAAATATTTGAAAAATTTTTTAATATTTTTAAGCCAGCATCCTGGCTCTTTTCAGGGTGAAATTGAGCACCCAATACATTTTGTGCTTCAATCAACACATCAAAAGTTTTGCCGTACTTTAATTTACCAGTTACAACCGATTCGTCAGCAGTATTACAGGCATAACTATGAACGAAGTAAAAAGTTGAATCAATTTTTATTCCTTGTAGTAAATTTGATTTAGTAAATTTAGAAATTTTCCTCCAGCCAATATTGGGAACTCTTACATTTTTATGATTTTGAATCTTTTTTACTATTCCTGGAACAATCCCTAAACCTTTACAGCCTCCATCTTCCTCGCTAAAGTCATAAAATAATTGCATCCCTAAACATATTCCCAAAAGATACAATTTTTTTTTTCTTATTAAATCAATTATAGATTCTGAAAAATAAGTTTTTTTCAAATTTTTCATTGCATTTTTAAATGATCCAACCCCTGGTAAGATTGCTTTTTCATAAAGGTACAAATGTTCTGGTTTATTAACTAATTTATTGGGTATTTTTAAATAGTTTAAAGCATTAATGATGGACTGAAGGTTTCCAGAGCCATAATCAATTATAGCTATCGGCTTTGTTGAGCGCATAAAATTCTCCAAGTATTATCTCTGTCACAAGCTTCGTAAAAAATTTTCCACAAATTGTTAATTTTTATAACTGACGGTTCAGAACAGTGTTTTTTATCATATATGTCACCAGGGGACAACACTGGTGAATCTCTTTTTGTCCAATTAATACCATCATGTGAATAAGCATATAAAATATAACCCTTGAGAGGTTTCAGGCTCCAACCAGAATAAAACATATGATAAATATTATTTAAATAAATTATATCAGGACCTAGAACTGAATATGTTTCATATTTATTTTCTTGCTTAATTAAAGATACTATTTTTTTATCGTTAAATAAAAGTCCATCAGTTGATTCTGCAAAACAAATTTCTTTTTTGAAACCAGATCTTCTTTGAAAAAATAGTTTAAAACTCTTATTTCTTTCTTTAATACAGAATGGTGTTCCAAACGAGATCAAATCTAAATTACCAATTCTTGTTCCTTTTTCTTCTATCCAATCATAACCATTATTTGATATCGCACTTTTTATTACACCATTTTTATCAGAACTACGAGCTTCAAAATACATTCTGTATAAATTTTTATCAATTTTTATAATTGATGGGGACAATATTCTTGAAAACTTTTTTTCCTCTAATTTAGAAATTCTTACACCATTCTCAATATCCCATGTAAGACAGTCTTTTGATATTGCACTTTTAATATTTGTATAATTGTTTATATTATTACAAGAAAAGTACATTCTATAAAGGTTTTGGTTAAATTTGAAAACTCTAGGGCATAAAATTTTTTTAAAATTATTTATTATACCTAGTGCAGGATCTTTTAATTTTAGAAAATTATAAAACATAATTTTATTTAGATTATGATTTTATAAACAAATGACATCAAAACCTGTAACAAATCTCAACTTTTGTATATCACCTACATCTTTCCAATTTAATCGTTTTTCTAAAATTTTCTTTCCTGATCTAGTGACTCCAAGCAGACCAAATGATAAGTCAGTTCCATAACGGCCATCTATTGTTACAAAAATTGTATCTTCATAACAAGTTATTCCACGACACCAATTTGGTTCCTTGCCATATTCTGTTTCTTCAAGACGAATTAAATCACAAACTAAATCTCTAGAAAACTCATCAATATTTTGAATTTTCTCTCTTGGGTTAAAATTTGTTTTTTTTGGATCAGATGCAATTAAAATTTTACCGTCTATTGAAGTAAAATAATATTCATCATTATAAGAAACTCCATCATGAAGCATGACTACTGTTTTTTGATTCATTGTTCTTAAATGAGCCTTAGAAGTTTTTAAATTAACAACAATAAAAGCTCCCAAATTTCTTGCAGTCAACCATATTTCATCTCCAAAACGTTGAACGTAATTAAAATGCCATAATCCTGTAGCTCCACGAAATTGTTTACTTAGAAATCGCCAGTCAATTTTTTCTAAAGATGAATTTTTATATACTTTTAGGTCATTAGATATTGTAAAATGATCAACAATTCTTCCCTCAAAATCACTGATAACTATTGTATCTTTTCCTGTAAGCACCGTAATTATGCCTTTTTCATCAACGAATATTCCATGACTATCATTCATCATTTGATTTGAAATAATTCGTTTTAAAGTAAAATCAGACTTTGAAATTTCATAAACACCATTCCAGCTTCCACAATATAAATTATCTTTATATTTGATCAAACCAGTCAATCCAAATCTTGGTAATTTTTTAAAGTCTTCCGCACTATCTAAAGGCATAGTTCCTGAGATTACATTTTTATATTCATAAAAATCAGATACATTTCTTGGAAATATATATGAATATATTTTTGAATTGTTGAGAGAGTCTATGGTCCATAGAGCTGGTAGTTTTTCCTTTGACAAATTATATTTTAAATCAGAATAACCGTGGACAAAACTTACAGCTAAAAAGGGTTTCATAATTTCAATTTAACCTAACCACTTAATAATTTTTTTATTTTCTTTTAAACAAAATTTTTTGAAAATTTTAATTTTTTCTTTCTCAACAGCCATGACATAAAATTTTCCAAGCTTATTTTTAACTATTACAATTTTAAAACCCTCCTTTTTCAATCTTCCATTAATAGATTGGGTAACATAAAATCCCCAATCTTTTGCAGTAAAATCATATTCTTTTTTACTTTTTGTAACAAAAGATACCATTTCATTTTTTTTAAGTTTTATTTTTCCAAAATCTTTAATGGTAATTTGATTCACTTGAAACAATCTAGGTTTTTTAAAAATTTTTATTTTCATAAATTAATCATTTAAGTGATTTGGAATTATCCATTTTCCTTTTTCATCTAGCTTCCAAATTTTTTTATTACGAAATTTTTCAAGGATTAATGATAATTTACGATTTGAGTAACCTAAAAAGTTGCCAATTTCCAATATGTATTTTTTACTTAAAGGTTTTAAATCATATTTTTTTACGAGAATTTTGGCGTCTTTTCTTGAAATCTTATTCAATCTAATATCTTCAGAAGCATGATCAGTTGCTCTACCATATCCAAATTTTAGAACTTTTATAAATTGATGCAATCTATTTATTAATTCATCAATTCCTACAAATTTTCTATAGGTTCCCTCGTTTGGTGTTTCTAATTGTTTAAACCCATAACTTTTTGCAATATTTAAATGTTCATTAGAATCCCATTGAAAGTAATAACTACAAAAGATAGCTTTAATATTTCGATCTTGTTCTATTTCATCAGGAAAATCATACTGCCAAAGATCTTTGAAAGGTATTTTAAATTTTTTAGATACTTTTTTTGCTGTCATACCTTTATTAGCAGCATAACTATCAAACCAATCTCTTGTGATTTCTTTCGATGCAGCCAAATTTTTTTTACCACCATATTCAAACGCAGAATTCTCTCCAAGTAAACAAAGTGGAATTTTGAATTGTCTAGCTACATGAAGAGGATATGCATGTAATAAAGTATGACTTAATAAATCAGGATCACCATACTCCTCTAGCCCAATGCGAATTAATTTTTTATGTAATTTTAGTTCTGGACGGAAAATTATAAGGTTTGCTCCCATTAAAGGAATTCTTTCTAGATTAAATTTTCCAATTTCAGTTTTAATACCATAATCCACGTTTACTGCTAGTATTCTTAATCCACGATTTAATAATCGATGAACCTGAGTTATAGAATCTTTTCCTCCACTAACAGGTACCATTGCATCATAAAGTGGAGCCTTTTGTTTTTTTGTCCATTCAATCAATTCATCGAACTCTTTTTTTCTCTGAGACCAATTAATTCCTGATTTTAAATTTTTTTTTTCAATACTAGAAACGCACGCATTACAAATACCTTCAGAGTTAAAATTTATGTATGGTTTAGTGTCTGGCATCAAACAATTTTTACAATAAATTATTTTGCTCATGTTTATAATCTCTCTGAGATTTTTTTGGATGGAATGCCAACATTAATACTATATGGTTCAGTATCTTTGGTTACTACCGCATTTGCACCTATGACTGATCCTTCTCCTAATACAACTCCTTTGTTAATAGACACATTAGCACCTAGAAATACATCATCTTTAATCACTATATCTTTATAAACAAAACCTTGATCGGAAATATTATTGGATTTTTTAAAATTATGTTCATTTGCGTTAATAGAAATATTTTTTGAAAAAATTACTTTTTTTCCAATTATAACATTGCCTCCTCCATTAATAATTGTGTGAGGTCCAATTGAACTATCTTGACCAATTTTAATCATTCCATCTCTTGCAGCTACGAGCCTAACATTGTTATCTAATTTCACATTATCTTCTATTATTATTTTTCCATTTTCTCTGTTCCTCAAATCAATACTTCCAAAAATAGATATATTATTTCCTAAACTTATATTGCTAGCTTTGCCTTTAATTTTGATTTGAGGAGTTCCCTCAATATAAAATCTTTTCCCAACATCGATACCATAAAGTTTTAAAATTAATTTTATTATATAACTATACAAAACCCAGATTTTTTTATTTGTTATTATTGATAACATTATAAAAATTATAATATCCTATTCTTCTGATTTTCTAAAAACATCTTTGTATTTAAAAAATTAAACAAAAATTTACTTGTACTATTATTGAAATATTCTTGTTTAATTAATTTTTCTATACTTTTTTTTGAAACAAGATCAAATATTTCTGAGTCATCTAAAATATAGCTAATAGTATTTGAGTTTTTAAAATCGAGCAAATCCTTGATTGGAGCATTAAATCCAACCTTTTTTCTTTCATCTAAAACAATATTGGGCACTATTCCCCTCATTGCATCTCTCAAAATTGCTTTAGCTCTTCCATCTCTAATTAAATATTCAGTAGGTATAGATGAAGCTAAATCAAATAAATCTCTATCTAAAAAAGGTGATCTATTTTCCATAGAGAAACACATCGCGTTTAAATCATCCTCATGTAAAATGACGGGTACTGTCTCAGTAAATATTTCATTAAGCATTCTATTTCTTAAAATATTATCAACATATTTATCTTCAGAAAATTCCTCTCTCCATTTGCTTATTAAGCATGATTCATAAAAATCTGAACTCATAAAATTATGATCTCTAAAACTTGAGTTATTAAAGTATAATTTTGGATCTTTAAGAAATGGATTTCGAACAATTGGTTTTACATATTTGTCCCAAGCTTCTAAAGATTTTTTAAATAATTTTTCATTTTTTGATATTTCATAAAGATATAAGTTATGGTGATCATAATATCCTGTAAAAAGTTCGTCAGCTCCTGTTCCACTAATAGTTACTTTATAACCATTATTAGAAATAGCTCGCATAAGTTGCCAATGAATATAATAACTGATGGTATAGACTGGAGCATCATGATGATTAATCAATGAACTCAAATTATCTAAAAATTTAAATTGACTCAATTCAACAGAGGTATGCTTTATATCAAGTTCTTTTACTGATTGATTCACAATAGACTGTTCTTCATATCTAGAGTCGGTGTTTACTATTGTAAATCCATGAACATCACAATCTAATATTTTTGAGGCAATTGAGATTAGACAGTTTGAATCTACCCCACCACTCATACAGAAAGCTACAGGAACATCTGAACGCATACGTATTTTAACAGCTTTAATTAATTTCTCTTTTACAATTGAAACTAAATCTTCATATGAAAATTTATTATTTTCTTGAAAATTAGGTTGCCAATATTTTTTAGGTGATCCAATCCCATTGGGATCAATTTTAATAAATGTGCCAGCTGGCAACTCTTTTACATCATGAAAAAAAGTTTCTCTAGTTTTGTATAGCGATTTATAACCATTAACTAAATTTCTTAATAGATGATTTTCATTAATTGTAAGAGATTTATTTGCGAGTGTAGAAAGACCTTTAATTTCAGATGAAAAATACCAACCATTATTTTTATTCCAAAAATATAAAGGTTTTTCACCAAATCTATCTCTGGACAAAAGTAAATTCCCGCTAACCTCATTGTACCAAGCGAATGCCCACATGCCTTCTAACTTTTCTAAGGCTTTTTCTTCCCATTCATACAAAGCATGAATTAAAACCTCAGTATCGCTGCTAGTTTTAAATGTATGTCCTAAATCTTTTAAAATTTCTCTAATTTCTAAATAATTGTAAATTTCTTCATTGAAAATTAAAACTGTTTCTTTAAAAAAATATGGTTGATCAGCACGTGTTTTAAGATCTATAATTGATAGTCTACGATGCAAAAGTGTTACATTTTGCTCTTTTAAACTATGCTCATAAGTTCCACTATTATCAGGACCCCTATGTTTCAAGATTTTAGAGGTGAGACTTAAATCCTTTTTATTTGGGGGAGACTTTCCTATATATCCTGCTAAGCCACACATTTTAAAAACTTAAAAAATTTAATAATTTAATTAAATTAACTATCATTTTAATTTCTTTAATTTCTTTAATTTCTTTAATTTTATAATTTCCCCAAATTTAATTTTATGAGTAACTTTTTTTCCAATTAATTTTTTCTCATCCCCTGGCGGCAAACCAATAGCTGGCCTTATCCAAATTAAATCTGACATTCTAATTTTAGTACCAACTTGTAGATAACGTGATGCTGCAATGGAACGACGACCATAAATTTTTAAGTCTTTCTCGCATTGTTGAATTTTTTTTTCTACAACTCCAAACATAATCTCTGCTTTTCGAACTTTCTCAACTAAATGCTTCATGTCCACGAAATCTGCTGAAAGATGATGATCTCTAAAATCTGAGTAATTTTTATCTATTGTAAAATGTTTTTCTATAATTCTTGCCCCTGCAAATACAGAGCTCACAGCTGCATCTAATCCTAATGTATGATCTGAGTAGCCAATTTCTATATTTGGAAATAATTTTTTTAAATATAAAATTGACCCTATATTCGCTTGATCAAAAGGAACAGGATAGCCACTTGTGCAATGTAAAAATGCAAGTTTTGATTTTGTTTTCTTTTTATCCCATAACTTTGCAACTTCATTATAAGCTCTTTTAATTAAATTTATATTTGCACTACCTGTTGATAAAATCATCGGTTTACCAAAACTTGCGACTTTTTTTATTAAGGGATAAAAATTAATATCGCCAGATGCTATTTTAAAAATAGGTTGTATTTTATTTAAAAATATTGCGCTTTCAATGTCAAATGGTGTTGAAAAAAAAATCAATCCGTTATGTTTTGCAATCTTTGCTAACTTTTCAAATTGTTCTTTGGTGAATTTAAAACTTTTCAACCTATTTAACCTTTTTTCGTCACCTCCAAATAAGTGTTCTGGTATAAATGTTTGAAACTTAACAGCATCAACTTTAGCTAAAGCAGCTTTTTCAATCATTTTTTTTGCTAATTTAAAATTGCCTTCATGGTTGTTTCCAATTTCAGCAACAATAAATATTTTTTTTGAGGTATCTATGTTTTTAATTTTCATTTTTTTTTATGCATATGAAGCACATAAAATGAGGAACTTATAGAAAATCCCAATTTAGTGTACATGTTTATTGATGAAGA
The DNA here is from genome assembly GCA_002167215.1 of Pelagibacteraceae bacterium TMED65. Next base: position 26,657 of record NHDS01000031.1, on the reverse strand, counting down.
ATTAGAGATTTGAGTACCTACCTCTATACTTTTTAAATTTTTTAAACAATTAAAATAGGCAAAAGAAATCATATTTTTTGCAATACCTTTTCCTCTATACTTCTCATTAACTGCAATTAGATCAATGATAATTGTATTATTACTTTTTTTTAATAATTGCAAAAAACCTACTATTTTTGATTTATATTCGGCAACAATCATCCATTCGCCTCTTTTGCCTGAAAAATAATTTGATGCCCATTCTACCTTAATTTTAGATGCTATTTTTTTAGAAATTTTAGGATCCATATTAAATCGACTTAATTTGAAAGAATTTTTAGCAATAGCTTTTATAGACTTTTCATCCTCAGGACGAGCAAATCTAATAAAATTTTTTAAATATTTTTTTTTAAAGTAATTTAATTGTAGTTGGACATTTGTATCAACAACACTAAATCCCATCTTCTGAAAATTTATGAGTTTTTCAATTTCTAAAGTTGAAATTTTTGTCCAAATAAAAGTATTTTTTTTGAGTAATTTTTCTTTAAAAATTAAATTGTTTGAATTTTCCAAAAAAAAAGATTGTTTGCCTAAAATTTTTGATAACCACTCATCATAAACAATAGATTTCAAATTTTAACCTTCATTTTTTTTTTGAAATAAAAGAGGTTTAGATTTTGCAAATTCTGAATACCATTTAATATATTTGGGATATCCCTTTTCAAGAGGCCAACTAGGATTATAGTTAATCAAATCTTTTGCTTTATCCACATTAAGTGTACCTCTTTTTGGCATTAATTTATCACGATTGACATTGCGTAAATTAACATTAGGAAAATAATTTTTAATTATATTTGCCATATCAGATACTGAACAAGCGCTACCATAAGTTAGGTTAAACACTTGATTAAAAGCTTTTTTATTTCCTATACATTTAACAATTCCGTCAACTAAATCTTCAATATAAGTAAAATCTAATGCTTCTGATCCATTGTCAGACATAACTATGTCGTCATTGAATAAAGCGTTTTCTATAAAAATTTGCCCAACACGACGACTAATGCAGCGCTCACCATATAATGCGGAAGGTCGAATAATTGTATAAGGTAAATCAAAAACCTGATTATAAGCTATTATAATTTTTTCTGAAGAATATTTTAATGCTCCATAGATCCCTAATGGTTCACAATTATCATCTTCGTGCGCTTGATCACCTTTAAAATTTCCATATACCATACTAGAGGAAAAAAAAATAAATTGTTCAACATTTGAAGACCTGCTTCGTGCGCAATCTAGGGTGTTTTCTAATGTAAGAAAACTATGATCAAATGTAGAATATGGGTCTTTATTTGATCTATTTGCGTGTGAAACAGCAGATAAATGAATTATTACTTGAGGATCAATAGCTGTCAATAAGTTGCTTATTGCATGATAATTTCTTGCATCTTGTACTTTTAAATTTATTTTTGCATTTTTTAATAATTTCATTCGCTCCATAATCATTGCATTTGAAAGCTCTGGATGAGGAAGGTTATCAGTGTTATCGATTAAGGATAAAAAATTATTTACCTGCATTCCATCAATAATAGAAACCTCAGCCCCTAGCTGCTTTAATTTTATTGCAAGATTATGTCCAATAAAACCTGCGCCACCTATTAAAACTACTCTTTTATTTTTAACATTATTCATAATAATTTTTTTGCATATATTTTTTTAATTCAAATCCTATAATCTCCATTTCATCTTTAGAAAGATGTGGTCCAACAGGAAAAGCAATAATACTATCACTTATCTGAGCTGCAACTGAGTATTTGTTTTTATCATAGCTGTATTTATTTCTATAATATTTCATTCTAGGAACCGGCTGAGGATAATATACGCTAGTCCCTATCCCTAATTTACTCAAGTATGTAATAATTTTAGCTCTTTTAGGTGCAATATTCTCATCAAGTAAACCTCCTAAACAATAATAGCAACTATTAAAATGTTCATTTGAAGGCTGTGATAAAATTTTTATTCCAGGTATATTTTTTAAATATTTTTCTAAATATAAAAAATTATCTTTTCTTTTTATTAAAAATTTTTCAAGTTTCTTAATTTGAACAGAGCCAATAGCTGCATGAATTTCACTCATACGGTAATTAAATCCTAAATCTATAGTATCATAAACTCCTGGCACCTTACGCTCTCCGTGAGTTCTATTCACACCAAAGGCTTTTAGTAAAGTTAGTTTTTCTGCCAACTTTTTATCTTTAAGTATAATCATTCCTCCTTCAGCTGTTGTCATATGTTTTACCGGATAAAATGAAAACACGCCTGCATCACCATGGAGACCAGTATGTATTCCATCTATAGTTGCTCCTGGGGACAGTGCACAATCCTCAAGAACGAAAAGATCATATTTTTTTGCAATCTCTAATATCTTTGGCATATTTACTGGTGCACCCAAATAATGTACTACCGCTATTGCTTTAGTTTTTGAATTAATCGCAGACTCAATCAGGTTTATATCAATATTGCCTGTTTCATTTTCAGAGTCAATGAACACAGGTTTTGCACCTGTTAATTCTACTGCATGAGCTGTCGCAATATGAGTTTGGGCCGGAACTATAACTTCATCACCTGGGCCATAACCTAAAGCAAAATAAATTAAATGCATTCCCGCAGTACATGAAGAAACGCTTATGGCATGAGGAGCCCCTGTAAAAGACGCAAAATTCTTCTCAAATTCTAGTGCAACAGGTCCATGTACAAGAGTTGAACCATCCATTACTTTTAATACTGCTTCTTTCTCCTCCAGGCCAATAAGTGGTTTTCCAAATGGTATATTATGCATAAAATACTTATTTATAGTTTTAAATAAAATATTACAAGTATTCTATATTTACATTTTTACCTGTTTGAGACGACTGTTCAGCTGCTAAGCAAATACTTAAAGTGTTAAAAACTTCATTATCTGAAACTAATACATTTTTATTTAAGTTCAATAAGGTGTCTATGAAAGATATTAAAACTTTATTTCTCTCTTTTTTTGCAGGATAATCTGCACTTTCTGGAATAAAATTTTTTTCATCTTTATTTGAATTGATCCAGACAGTTCCTGTACTTTCATGAATGAATGAAGAGTTTTTACCAAAAACTTTTAACGAATGAAAATGTGGATGTATACATCCACCGTGGGAAGATATCTTAACAGTCATGTTATTATCAAAACCTAGAAGAAGAACTGCAAAATCATTATGCTTTTGTTTAGTTCCTTTTGTTGAAATGTTATTTCCTAAAGTCTTGACTGTTAAAGGATTTTTTCCAACTATCCAAACAACTAAATCAATCATATGAACAGCTGCACCATGAATAATTGAGTAAAAATTTGCTTCTGCTCTCCAACCTGAAATTAATTTTTCCTTTCTTCCCCAAAAATAATCAGCTTCTATATAATATATATCTCCCAAAATATTCTGTGTGACTTCTTTACGAACTTTTAAGAAGAGTGGACAGGTACGCAAAACCATATTAGATGATAATCTTAAATTTGATTTTAATTTTAGCATATTTTTAATATCCCCAGCTTCTTTTGACGTCATACAAATTGGCTTTTCTACAAAAACATGTTTGTTATTATTTAATGATTCTAATACTTGTGAATAATGAAATTCATCGTGTGAAGCTATACAAACCAAGTCTATATTTTCATCATTGAAAATATCTCTTGAATTAGAAGTTAATTTGGCTTTAGGAAATTCAAATCTTACATCTTCAAGTTTTTTTTTATTAAAGTCGCAAACCCAAATAAGTTCACAATTAGGATGAGCGTTCAAAGTTCTGGCATGATGAATACCAACTCCCAAACCTATAACAGCAGCCTTAATTTTTTTATTTATACTCAATAAAATACTCCAAATTTAAAAAATTTTTTTTAATTTTAAAAGACACAACAATAAAAATTTTTTTTACTTTATTAACATTTTAGAAAACTTGATAGGAAAAAGTTTCATATACTTTTTACCTTTTTTTAAATACCAAGTTTCTAGATTTCTTAAATCTTTTATTTCATCAACGGTTAAGTCTAAATTTGGATTTACATATTTATCACACTTAATATTAAAGATTTGAAATTTTTTAGAATTATCATAAAAATATTTTGTAACATGTTCACGGTCAATTTTTTTTACAATATTTTTATTATTCTTAATAAAAGTTGAACTTTTAATTAATTCAACGCTCATACCAGGTGGAAACGTTTTTGGAAAAACATTGCTAACTAAATCAACATTCTCTTTATTGTATATAGAAATTGCATAATCAAATAAATTTGGAAACAACAATGGACTATCTCCACATATTCTGAAAAAAGCCTCGCATTTATGTTTTTTTAGGGCTAGGATGTATCTTTTTACTACATCATCTCGCGGACCACGAACAACATCTATACCAATTTTTTTCGCATACACCACCAAAGGTTCATCTAAAATTTCATTACTCGTAGCTAATATAATAGATGATTTAATTTTAGTTTTTCTTAAACGGTTAACAACATTTAATAAAAGTGGCTTTCCCATAAATGGAGAAAGTACTTTACCAGGAAACCTTTTGGAACTCATTCGACACTGAATAATTGCATTTATCATGTTACTAATATTATCAATAAATTAACAAGATTTTTTTTCAATATTAAAACTTATCATATATCTTTGATATTATTTTCATCAAATTAGATGGGACTGATTTTGTGTTTGCATTAACAAAATCATCAATAAATTTTTTATTTTTATAATTGTAATTTTTTTCATATTTATATTTTAAATTTTTTAATGAAGATATCGCCTCATTACATAAGTCTCTTAATTCATCTCTATTTTTTAAAACTAATCCAGCATCATATTTCTCACTAAAAAAAGTATTACACGTCAAATATCTTGGCAGCACGGTAATTTTTTTTTTAATAAAAAATTCAAATACAACAATTGAACCTGCATGCAATATAATATCTGACCATTCAATTAATTTTGAAGTTGAGTGAGGTTTTGATATCAAATAAAACCTTATATTATTTCTTTCCTTTAATTGATTGGGGAAGATAGGGAAAAAAGAATCATAATTTAATACTATTATTTCAATTTCACTATAACTTGATATAAATTCAATTGTTCTAATAACTTCATCCCAAAAAATATTTATATTTTTCTTAGGTAAAACAAATAATATTTTAACCTTAAACTTCCTATTAACAGCTACATCATTACCATCTAAATTAAGTTTTGATTTAGTTTTTAACCACTCCTTACAAAATCTTAAAGAACCTAATAAATAATATTTTTTTTGCTCCGATGATTTAATTTTTTTTTTTAAAATATCAAATTTATTATTAAATAAATAAAAATCAAAATTACAGTAATTTTTATTGATTTTATTTTCTTTTTTTTTTCTTAAATCAGTATCAATTAACATATCATTCTCTGCAAGTTCAGTGCCATGAGGTAGAACCATCCATTTTGTTTTTTTATTGATTTCTTTTATTTTCCCTACTAATTTTTGAACTTTAGTATTTGAGTGCAAAGTAACAACCAATGGATTTTTAGATTTTATAAAATTCTTTCCAACTTTTTCTTTTAATTTAATTTGTCTAAATTTTGTTTTTAAATAAGTTAAGTAAAATCTATTAAATACTCTATTAAAAAATTTAATTAAAAAATTATTATTAAAAGTTTCTAAGGTGTTTTTAATTTTTGATAGAAAAATGTTATTAAATAAATATTTGATTTGTATATTTTTCAATTTAAATAAAAATTGTACTCTAGGATCTAAATTTTTTTTATAGTTAGATTGATTTTCTAATATTAATAAATTAGCACTATAATTATAATTACTACTTGAATTCAAAAAATATAAAAAGGGCAACAAATGATCTATATCCTTATGTCCAAAACTTTCTTCGCGAAATATAATAAAAATTATTTCTAGTTTTTTTTTTGATATTTTTTTTATATTCATTGAATATCTATTTTTTAATTTTAAAGTTCTTTACTAAATCTTTTTATATTACAAATAGTGTTTGTATGTTAATTAATATTTTAACTTACAATCAATTAAATAATTAATACTAAGATTAAAAGTTAAATTTTATTTGAATAATATAGAGAAATTTAAAAAAATAATATTATTTAAAAATATATAAAACAGATTAAAAAACTTAATAATGAAAAATATATATTTCTTTGTTCCTTGTGACATCTACATAAGAGATTTTGATGCACGTTTAATTACAGTTTTGTCAGTAATTAAGTATGTAAAAAATGTAAAATTTATTATTGGATCACAACACGAAGTCAATAAATTTATCATTAAAAATAATAATATTAAAAAAATGATATATCTCGAAAAAGGTATCGATACGAGATACAGCAGTTGGTATTATTACTTAGCTAAAAGAGGTTGCTTAATTTATACTTTAAGTGAGGAAGGTGGTATATTTGAAAAAAATCGAAATTTAGTGTCTTTTGACATAGACACGGATAATTTAGATTTAATTAGAAAAAATTTTATTTGGTCAAATCTAATTTATGAAGAAATAATTAAAAATAAAAAAAAATTTTTTAACCACTCTGAATTTTTAGTCACGGGCAACCCAAGATTTGATCTCTGTTCTGAAAACTTTAATGATTTTTATGATAATTTTTTAGAACAATATAAAAAAAAAAAATGTATTGTAATAAGTTCAACATTTACAAGTGGTAACAGTTCTGTTCCAGATGAACTTAAAATAATAAGATTAATAAGTAAAAAAAATTATCTAAAGAGTTCATACCAATTTGATAAAGTTAGGAAGAAATATAGCAATGAATTAAGAAATCATTTTATAAAACTTACAAAAGAAATTTCCAATGAAAACCCTGATATTCAAATCTTTTTTAGACCTCATCCTGTAGAGAGTCATGATATTTATAAAAAACACTTTCAAAATTTTGAAAATATTATTGTTAATAACTCTGTTCCTGCAAGAGATATGATTGCAATTTCTGATACTTTGATACATCATGACTGCACTACAGCAATAGAATGTTTCTTAAACAATAAAAAACCTATAGCATACCTTCCAATTTTTGATGAGAATGTTGCACAAGAAATACCTATCAAAGTTAGCTATATAAAAAAGTCAATCATAGAGGTTAAAAATCAACTAACTGAAATATTAAAAAATAAAAATTTCGTTGACTTGAAGAAAAGTAATTTAGAATATTTTCTTGAAAATTTTAACAATAATTCATATGAAAAAATATCTAATGTTTTAATTGAAGACATTAAAAATTTTAATAGTTTAAAATTAAAAAAGCCTGTGAAATTTAAAATTAAATCATTGCTAAACTATTTAATTGCTATTTATGTAAGGTTTAATAGATTAATTATTGAAAAATTTTCAGGACTTTTTTCACAAAAAAAATTTTCTAAACACAATAAATTTTCAAAAAATATTGAATTAAATGAACTAAAGAATAAAATTCAAATATTATCAAAAAAAATAATTTTAAAAAAACAATTGAAAATAAAAAAGTTAAATAATAATTTATTTATGATTGAGGATGAATAAGAATTAAATTTTATGAAAAAAAAATATTTAATTATTACAGGTGCTAATGGATATTTATCACAATATTTTTCTAAACAATTATGTGAAAATTATAATTTAATTTTATGGGATATTAAATTTGATAAGAAGTTTTCAGCTGAAATTAAGAAATTATCAGAAAAATATATGACAAAAATTAACCTAATCAAAATTGATATTACCAAACAAGATAAAATAATTAGAAATATTAAAATGCTAAAAAGCAAAAAAATTAAAATTTATGGTCTTATAAATTGTGCTGGAATAAATCCACAAGCTAATGCAAAAAACCCTGACTATTTTAAACAATACAGTTCATTTATTAAAATGTGGCAAAATGAAATTGATATAAGCCTTAAAGGATACATGTTTACAATATATGAAGTATCAAAAATTATGGAAAAATCTAAAAATTCAGTAATAATTAACTTTTCCTCTGATCTTGGGATAATTGCTCCAAATCAAAATATTTATAAAAAAGGATCATTAAAACCTCTAGTTTACTCTGTTTCAAAACATGGAATTATTGGAATGACAAAATATTTTTCAACCTTGTTATCTTCGAAAGGAATAAGAGTTAATTCAATTTGTTTTGGTGGTGTATATAATAAAAGTTTAAATAAAAGTTTTGTTAAAAAAGTTTCTAAACTAATACCTTTAAGACGAATGTGTAATTTAGAAGAAATTATATCTCCAATTTTTTTTCTTCTTGATGAAAAAAATTCTTATATGACTGGACACTCATTGATAATCGATGGAGGAAGAACTATTTGGTAGGTTATTTTATTTTAGCTAAAGCAACTATTGTATCAGTAGCATTAATTTTTTGAAGAGATTTTTCATAAAGGTTAAATAATCTGGCAGACTCAATCTCTGAAAATTTTGACTTATGGCCACCTGGTTTTCCTTGTGAAAGCCAAAATAAATGATTTGATAATGGATATCTTTGAACACCATATGTTTTTACATCTTTAAATCCCACATGTTCTAAAATCCTTTTCAAAGATTCATGTGTGTGTAAAATTAAGTGCTGACTCCATAATGTAAATTGTTTAAAGCTATCCGATTTTAAATAAGTTAATAGAAAATCATTTGCATGTGGAACTTCAATCAAAATTTTTCCACCTTTTTTTATTTTTTTTTTTATTTCAAATAGAATTTCTATTGGATTTGGCAAATGTTCTATGGCATGGAAAGAAAAAACAATATCTAAAGTTTCATTTTTTAAAAATTTTAAATTATCGATACAGTAAATACCCTCCTGATTTAGCGTATTTATATAGTTTTTTTGAAGTTCAATACCAACTATTTTTTTACAATATGGCTTTACAAGTTTTAAAAAATGACCTGCACCACAGCCAAAATCTCCTACTATTTTTCCTTTTACATATTTTAAGTTAGACTTAAATCTTCTTTGAGCATCATTTTCTATATCTGTAAATTGTTTCTCAATTTTCAATTTTTTTACTTCATTTGCCCTATAAGCGCCCTTGGCATAGATCTTGTTACCTACATAATAATTATCAATATAAATAACACCGCTATTGGAATCTTTCCAAACTTTTAAATCTCTTACATCTCTTGTTTTTTTATTAAAAAGAAATCTACTTTTCTTCGATGTAAGACCTAATTTTAGAAGTGTCTCAAAAATTAAATTTTGTTTATTAGTCAAAATATATTTTTAAATTATCTTTTATTTATAAATGAGTTAAAATCAGAAACTTTTCTGAATACTGGACTTACTAAATCACCTTCGATTTTTAATTTAATATTCTGTTTTTCTTTTATTATTTTTGATAAAATTTTGAATGTTTCGTCAAAAGCATTTAAGGTTTTTTGTATATCTTTTTTTTTATGCATATAACTTAATGAATGATAAGCCGCCCATAAAATTCCTCTTCTAAATAACTCTTGTTGGATAAAAGTTTTAATCTCTAAATTTTTATAATTTTTAAAATCTTTAATAGTAAAAACACTTCTACAAGGGTGCCCATCGCAGGACAAGAAAGAGTCCATCTTGTATTTTTTTATAATTTTATTTAGATTAGATTGAAAAAATGAACCTATATTTTGAAGGTAATTAGGTACTTTTTTCTTAATCAACTTTTTAATACAAGCTTTAGCTGCTGCTAATCCTAAACATTCACCACCATAAGTAAAAGAGAAAAAAACATCATCACCCAATAAAGACATGTATTTTTTTTTTCCCACAATTGCTGAAAGTGGAACGCCATTACTAATACCTTTTGCTAAAGCAGTTAAATCTGGTGTCACATTATAATACTCTTGAGCTCCACCTATTGAATATCTAAAACCTGTGACCACTTCGTCAAAGATAAGTAAAGCATTATTTTCTTTGCAGACTTTTCTTACCTTGTGTAAAAAATTATTCCTACAAACTTTATTTATTTTACATGAATTATTTTTACAAACTTTCGTAAAGCACTTTGGCTCTGGAACAGTTATGGGTTCCATGATTACACAAGCAATTTCATTTTTATTTTTTTTGAAAACACTCTCTAAACTTTTAATATTGTTATATTCAAAGCTATAAATAAGGTCATCATTAAATTTTGGAATTCCGTTAGATTTGTCTGTAGAGGCAATAAACCAATCATGCCATCCATGGTAACCACAGAATGCAATTTTTTGTTTTTTTGTAACTGCTCTTGCAATTTTAATTGCTATTGTAGTTGCGTCTCCGCCGTTTTTTCCAAATCTTACCATTTCTGCACTTGGTATATGTTTAACAAGTAATTCAGCTACTTCGATCTCTAATCTATTCATCAGCGAAAATGTTGAGCCATTTTTCAGCTGTTTATTTACAGCGTTATTTATGTCTTTATCTGAATAACCTAATATTAGTGGCTGACACCCCATTACATAATCTATGTAGCTGTTACCATCTTCATCCCAAACCTTACACCCTTTGCCTTTCTTAAGGTACTTAGGTGCAAAATTATTTGTAAATTGTGATGGACCCTTACTAAACGTCTGGCTACCACCTGGAATTATTTTAATAGCTTTATTATATAGTTTATTCGAATTAGTAATTTTAGGTTTTTTCATTTTCGTATCATTTTTTTAAATTTTTTAAACTCATCATAAGTATCGACTTCAATCAATTTTTTTGCTGTTAAATTATCTAACAAAATTGGATAAGTATTTTTGAAAATTAGTTCATTATTAAGTTTTATCAAAGTTTTGATATTAAAACCACAAATATAGTGATGGTGAGAATAGGCCTCAGAGTAATCTTGCCTTCTAAATAGATCGTTTTTGATAAACTGAAACGGTTTATTTTTTTTTATATACCAGCAAGTCATTGGATGTGTTTCTGACTTTTTGAATGCACAAATTGATTTTAATTTCTTCTTTTCAACTAATTTTATAGATTTTTCGAAATCAATTTTTTTTTTATAAACAAGGGGTATATAAAAAAGCCAAATAAAAGTATTTTTTTTAAATTTAATTTTACTTATCATATCAAGAAATACATCTTTTATACTCGTTCTGTCACCTGCTAACTCTTTTTTTCTTTTAAAAAAAATAAAACCATATTTATTTCCCATTTTCTTTAAAACAATATCGTCAGAATTTACATAAACTTTATCAAACAAATTATTTTTTTTTAAAAAATCAGCTGTATACTTAAATAAAATTCTATTCTTATATGGTAAAGATTTACTATTTTTTCTAGCAGGAATTACAGCAATGTGATTAAAAGTATTTGTCATATTTATAATTATTTTGACACAAATTAATTTATTTTATTTTGGAAGAATTATTCATAGTCCATTCAACTAATTTTAATAATTTTCCATCTTTAAACATAGTTTTATTTACATCATTATTTAAAGTAAAACCAGTTTTCTCATACAAATGAGTTGCTGCATAATTATCTCTGACTGATAAAAATTTTAATTGCTTAAGTTTGAGATAATTAAAACTAAATTTTTTTATAAGATTAAGTACTTCAGTGCCTATCCCACGACCACGATACTCTTTATGACCTATCAAAATTCCAAAATTGCTTTTCATCAATTCAAAATCTACAGGACCAAGTTTTACGTTTCCAATATGAAGAAAATTTTTTTTTAAAATTATTGCAAAAAAATAATCTGATTTGCTATTAATCATTTTTCTTGCGAATGAATTTAAGTCTGAAATTGAGGTGTGATTTTTTGCTTTTTCTATAAATTTAGTAGTTTCTTTATCATTCATCCAGCATAAATAGTTTTCTGAGACAAATTTTAAATTAAATGGTTCTAAAATAACCCCTGATCCTATAATTTTTTTTATTTCTTTTTTTTTCATAATTTTATATTTTTTAGAAACCAAGAAAATTGCTTTTTAAAAATTTCTAAACCCTCATCGTCGCGAAATGCCTGAAAAATCATAATTCCTTGATAATTTTGTTTCAACAAAGATTCAAAAATTTTTACAAATTCTACATTTCCAGTTCCCAATGGAACTGAAACACCACCTAACAACCTATCTTTTATGTGTAAATCGCTTATTTTTTTTCCATAACTTTTTAATTCTTCAATTGGATCGTAACCAAGTGCTGCGCTATTTCCCATATCATAATTTACAGTTAAGTTTTTTGAATTTATTTTTTCAATTAAGTCCGCAAATGGTTTGGGTGCCAAGTCTGTCTCTAAGGAAATATTTATATCGAATTTTTCAGCTTTACTCATTATAGAACTAATATTTTTTACAAAGTTATTTATTTCTTTTTGATTTTTTAAACTTGATTGATCAACACACGGAATTACTATATCTTTGATATTTAATAGTACTGCACTATCAATTAGTCTGTTTAACATCTTTAAACTATTTTCAACTATCACTTTATTGCTACTGTGAATTGGAGCCTCCATAAAATAGTCAGCACATATTGATTTTACCTTTATTCCACTTAAGTTTTCTATTTCTTTAATTTCTTTTATTCCCTCTTCAGTCAATAAAGGATTTTTCTCAGCCTGATTAAAATCAAGAATAAACTCTATAGAATCTAAACCTAATTTAGAAGCAATTGGAAACTCTTTTTTCCAATATCCTATAGGATGAGCCTGGTATCTTCCATTATATTTTGGAAGCAGTCTACCTTGCATAATACCAAGCTTTTTAAAATTTTTTTTGATCATTAAAAGTAATTAAAAGGTAATAATTTTGTAAAATCTAAAACCTTTAAAAAACCTAATTAATATTTTATTTTTTGTTTATATGTTCTCTTAATTTTTTTGCGATAGGTTTTTCATCTTCAATTATAACTTTTCTACCATCACCTAAAGCTTTTTCAATTTTTCTTACTCCTCCAACAAGTTGTCTTAAGCCTGCGGGCTCAACTGATGCTGCTTGATCTGAACCATACATTGCTCGACTTAAAGTAATGTGACGCTCTAATGAACTTATTCCAAGCGTTGCTGCCGCATAAGAAATAACTAATCCTGCTTCATGCCCACTATAACCCACATCACACTTAAATTTTTCCTTAAGTGTATGTATGACCTTTAGATTAGCATGATCATCTTTCATAGGATAAGTTGATACAGTATGCATTAATTCGAAAGGACAATTTTTTGATTTAAAAATTTCAACTGCTTTGTGGATGTCCTCAAAATTAGACATTCCTGTTGAAATGAAAGTATGTTTTCCTTCATCAGCAATTTTATTTAACAAATCTTCATAAACTATCATCGCAGAGGCAACTTTGTTATATTTACAATTGAATTTTTTTAAAAAATCCTGACTTTTTAAATCCCAAGCTGAGGCAAACCATTCTATGCTTTTATTTTTGCAATATTGGTCTATTTCCTCGTATTGTTTTAGATTAAATTCTAGTCCTTCTTTTTGTTCTCTTTGAGTTGAACCCCATGGGCTATCACGATTAGAGGATAAAAATTCTTTTGTATACACTTCGTCGATTTCACGCTTCTGAAATTTAACCGCATCACAACCCGCATCTACCGCAACATCAATTAGTTGTTTGCAAATTGACATGTCTCCATTGTGATTGATACCAATTTCTGCTGTTATAAATATTGGTTTAATAACTCCTCCTTTGTAATTAAAGAAATTTGAATAACTATAAATTCTTATTTAATTTCACTTATAATAAAATTAATTTAATGTCCTAATATTAAAATTTAAATTTATCAACATTTTTCTGAAATAAAAAATAATAATTATTTGTTTAAACCTAACTTTTCTTCCACAATTTCACAAAGTAAATGCTCAATTAATATATGTGTCTCTTGAATACGAGCTGTAACAGTTGAAGGGATTATTAATGGCAAATCTAATAAACTTTTGCATTCACCACCATCTTTACCTAGTAAACCTATAGTTTTAATCCCCATCTTTTTTGCACTCAGTATAGCTTCTACAATATTTTTACTTTTTCCAGATGTTGAGATAACAACTAGTATATCATTATTCCGACCTAATGCTTCTAATTGACGAGAAAATATTTCTTCATAAGAATAATCATTTGAAATACATGATATCACTGAGGTATCAGTTGTTAGAGCAATTGACCTTAGAGGTTTTCGATCTTTTTTAAATCTACCAACAAATTCTGCAGCTATATGTTGGCTGTCAGCTGCGCTACCTCCATTGCCACACCAAAATATTGTTCCATCATGGGCAAGAGATTTTGCAATCATATCTGCTGATCTTTCTATTTTTTCTGAAAGAGATTTTAATGTTTCGTCGATAACTTTTAAATGTTCTTTAAAACAATATTCAATCAAATTTGAGTTATTAGTCATAATTTTTTTAAATTCATTTTTGGATTTTACTAACAATTATTACCTTTAGAAATAAATTTTTATTTAATAAAATTATGTTCATTTGTTATTATATCCTCAAATTTACCCTGTTTCTTAATTTCACCTTTATCTAGCAAAAAAATCATGTCACATTTTTTTATTGTATTCATTCTATGTGCTATAATTATTATTGTCATATTTTTACCAATATTATCTATAGCATCCATAACAGCTTTTTCTGTTTCATTATCTAATGCACTAGTAGCTTCATCTAAAATTAATACTTTTGGATTATGATACAAAGCTCTCGCAATACCTATACGTTGTCTTTGACCTCCTGAAAGTCTTATACCTCTTTCACCTACTGTAGTATCGTATTTTTCAGGCAATTCAGTTGTTACAAAATTGTGCAAATTTGCAATTTTAGAAACTTTTTCAATAGTTTCTTGATTAATATCTTTTTGATCAACTCCAAACGCAATATTTTTAGCAATTGTATCATCTGAAAGATAAATGTGTTGTGGAACATAACCTAAATTTTTTTGCCAAGATCTTACATTTTTTCTATTTATTTCTTCACCATCAACCTCTAATAATCCTTTTTGCGGTTCTAATAGTCCTAAAATAATATCAATTATGGTGGTTTTGCCAGAACCTGTTCGACCAACTATTCCAATAATATTATGATTTAAAATTTTTATATTAATATTTTTTAATATTGATTTAGACGTATTGGGATATTCAAAATAAATATTTTTTAAACTTATTGACCCTTCAAATTTTATTTTTGTACTGCTATGTTTTTTTTCAATTGGACTTAAATTTTTAAAAGTATCATAAATTGTATCAATTACGGGTCCACAGAAACGCATCATACTTATTGAATGGTAAACTCTTTGAAAAGATGGCATCATACGGTAACCTGCAAATGCATAAACTGAAATGATTGGTAGGGCAGAAGAAAAATTTCCTTTTTGCCCAATAAGATAAAGCATCACTAACAACATACCTCCAAATGATACTGCTTCAAGAATATAACGTGGCAAGTCTGCTAATATTCCAGCGGTTGTTGAACGTTTCGCGTGCGTAAGAGATGAATTTGAGAATTGATCTAAATAAACTTTTTCTAAACTCTTAACTTTAACATCTTTAGGTGACCCAAAAGCTTCATTAATAGTTGCGAACTTTTGTTGATTTGCAATATACCTTTCTTGACCAATTCTACGAAGAATTTTTTTTGTATATTTGAAAATAAGTAGATATGCACCTCCAAACACAACAAAAATACTTAAAGCAAGTTTAACATCAACCAATAACAGCAATACAAACATGAAAATAATAACTACACCTCTAGACACTACTTCAATCATAGGTTTCATACCCATTGAAACAACTTGGCTTGCCTCTGAAAGAATATTTGTTCCCAATAAAGCACTGTTTCGATTTAAAAACCAACTATAGGGTTGATTTAAATAACCTTCTACTAAACTTCTTGAAATACTATGATGACACTTTTCAATAAATCTTATTCCTAAATATTGTGTAAAAGCATTTAAAGCTAATGAGAACATTAGAAATAAGAAAACTAATAGTCCTAAAGCAAACAAGAAACTTTGTTTAGTAGATACGCCAAAATAAGTAGAGATTTGATACATTTTATTAAGTATTGAATTTGTCTCAATAAGACTTGGTTCTGATAATACAGCTATAAATGGCATTATTGAAGCAACACCAATGGTTTCTATCAAAGCCTTTATCAAACTTAATATTAATAAAATTATAGCAAATCTTCGTTCTTTCGATGATATTAAATATCCAAGTTTTTTTAGAGAATTTAGTTGAGTACTTTCTGTTAAAAACTTTGTTTTCATTAATTAAATTTTGTAATAATTTTTCAATGTTATCTTATATTTTTGATAAGATTTATAGCTTTTGGAATAGGATAATGATGATTTCCAACAAAAAAACCATTTTTATCTATATAATCTGCGTTTTTTAATTCCCCAAATATTTTGTATTTAAAATATTTTATTACTTTATTTTTAACAAAATTACCTGAAACAATCGGTCTACACTCAAAACCTAATTTTTTCATTTTATTTAACAAGTAAGTACGCTTTAATTTAGAGCTTGGTTTAATTAAAATACTAAAACCAAACCAACTACTCTCTCCTATCTCTTTTTGTATAATAATATTGGGATGGTTTTTCATGTTTTTTTGTAATAACTTTCCATTTTTTCTTCTTTGAATTATTATTTTTGGTAAACGTTTCAGTTGTTCAATTCCTACTGCAGCTGATAATTCTAAAGGTCTTACATTAAAACCTGGCAGAATAAAATTAAACATTTCTTTAAATGGATCTTTATCTTTTCTGGAAATGCTATTCTTATCTGGCAAATCTCTAGTCCAACCATGTGCCCTTAGACTTAACAGAATATGATATAGCTCTTTATCATCAGTAACTATTGCTCCTCCCTCCATAGTACTAATATGATGACTAAAAAAAAAACTATGACTTCCCACTAATCCAAATGTTCCACAAAATTTCCCATTATATTTTGCTCCTAGTGACTCACAATTATCTTCAACTAGAATAATATTATTTTTTCTAACAATTTTATTTATATAATTAAAATCATTAGAGTTTCCTAAAAGGTTTACAGCTAGAATCATTCTAGTTTTTTTATTTACTGATTTTTGAAGTTTTACTAAATCATAATTAAGAGTGAATAGGTCAATATCTACAAATTTTAATTTTAATCCTAATTGATATAAGGGAAAATAACTTGTGCTCCAAGCAACTGCTGGAACGATTACCTCATCGCCTCTTTTTAATCTATATTTGTTTTTTTTTATGTAAAATAAAGAAGCCACCATAAGTAAATTTGCAGAAGAGCCAGAGTTAACCATAACACAATATTTACTTCCCAAATATTTTGCAAAATTTTTTTCAAATTTTTTTACTTTATTTCCCATTGTAAATTTTTTGGAAGAAATTACCTTTTTTAAGGCAATTATTTCATTTTTTTCCCACGAAGAGTTTGATAGCGGATGTTTAAAGCTCATTTATTTCTTCCATCATTGTAATATGCATAAGTTTTCAATATTCCTTTGGATAAACTAGCAAAGTTATTCCATCCCCAATTTTTTAGTTTAAGATTTGAAATTAATTTTTTTCTAACTCCTGTTGGTTTTTTTTTATTAAATATAAATTTACCATCATATCCAACAATTTTTGATATTTTTACATAATATTGTTTTACAGTATAATCATAACCTGGACCAACATTCATTATTTCTGGGAGTGTATTAAAATCTATAATTGATTTAAATAAAATTTCTGCAAAATCTTCAGCAAACATAAATTCACGTCTAGCAAGTCCGTTACCCCATACTTCTACAAACTTTGCTTTTCTCTGCTTTGCAATATGTAGTTTATGAATGATTGCTGGAATTAAATGTGAATGTTCTGGATCAAATTTGTCATATTTTCCATACATGTTACATGGTATCAATGTTTTATATCTAAATTTTGAATTTTGATTATTTATATACTGGCACAAACGAGTTGATAAGATTTTTGCTAATGCATAACCCTCATTGCTCTCCTCTAACTTGCCATCAAGAATATTTTCCTCTTTTAAAGGTTTATTAAAATTTTTTGGATACATGCATGAACTTGCAATGTTTATTAGTTTTTTAACATTAGCTTCATAGGCTGCTAAGATAACATTTTTTCCAATTTCAAGATTCTCTAATAAGAATGGTAATGGAAAATTAAGATTAGCTTGAATACCCCCAACTTTCGCAGCTGAATGAATAATTAGGTCTGGTTTGTTTTTTTTTATGTATTTTTTTAAATTTTTAAAATTCCTCAAGTCTAAGTTTTTACTTGAAGGAGCCAATACTTTAAATTTTTTTACCTTGGAGTTCTCTAAGAAGTTTTTTCCCACCATGCCTGATCCACCTGTGAATAATATTTTTTTTATCATTGGATATAAAATTAAGTATTTAAAATTTTAAAGTCCTCTGTAACCATTTCTTTTACTAATTCTTCAAAAGAAATTTTTGGTTTCCATTTCAATTTTTTTCTAGCTTTACTCGAGTCTCCTAATAAATTTTCTACTTCTGTTGGTCTATAATATTTTTTATCTATTTTAATTATTTTTTTATTATTATATATTCCAACTTCATCATTACCTTTGCCTCTCCATGTAATATTCATATTTAAATTTTTTGCCGCAATATTTACAAAATCTCTAACCGTATGTTGTTTACCTGTCGCTATAACAAAATCTTCTGGTTTTTTTTGCTGCAAAATTAACCATTGTGCCTCAACAAAATCTTTTGCATGTCCCCAATCTCTTTTTGCATTTAAATTACCAAGATATAAAATTTTTTGCAGTCCTAATTTTATTCTTACTAAAGCTCTTGTTATTTTTCTTGTCACAAAAGTCTCTCCCCTAACTGGTGACTCATGATTAAATAAAATTCCATTACACGCATAAATACCATAAGCTTCTCGATAATTAATAGTTATCCAATATGAATATAATTTAGCAACTCCATATGGACTACGTGGATGAAAAGGAGTGTTTTCATTT
This sequence comes from Pelagibacteraceae bacterium TMED65, assembly GCA_002167215.1. Next base: position 7,694 of record NHDS01000031.1, on the reverse strand, counting down.
TGGGGTGTTTCTTTCACAGCTCCATAAAGTTCTGACGTTGCAGCTTGATAATATTTTGTTTTTTTTTCAAGTTTTAAAATGCGTATGGCCTCTAGAATTCTCAAAGACCCCATAGCATCAGTGTTAGCAGTGTATTCAGGTTCCTCAAACGATACAGCAACATGACTTTGTGCAGCTAAATTATATATTTCATCAGGTTTAACTTCTTGAATTATTCTCAAAATAGATGATGAGTCTGTCAAATCTCCATGATGTAAAATCAAATTTCTACTGGGTTCATAGTACTCTTGAAATAAATGATCAATACGATTTGTGTTAATTAAAGAAGTTCTCCTTTTGACACCATGAACTCTATAACCTTTGTTAATTAAAAATTCAGCAAGATATGATCCATCTTGACCTGTGATACCTGTTATAAGTGCTTTTTTCATAAAAAATTAATTTTTTGATTTTACTAATATATTATTATCTATCATGACTAAATTAGATTGTAATTAATTTTTAAATCTACAAAGTTTTTTTATATCCAATTAGACTATTCTTGTTGCATTTTTATCTATTTAATTAAACAAAAAATTTTAATAAAAACCTCTAATAAAAATGAAAAAGAAATTAAAAATTATTTTTACTTCAGCAAATATAAATGGTCCCTCTTATATTTTGCATAAACAAAATCTTGGTCAAATAAATTTTGATACCATGGATATAAATGTGGCTCTAGATATTTCTGATGACCCTTTAAATGTTGAGTATGATAAATATGATGTTGCTCTATTTATGGGATATGACGAAGCTAGTTCGGTTGCTAAAAAAAAAAATAATTCTATTGTAATTGGAATTATTGATCCGCGATCTGCTTTTAAAAATAACTTTAGATATACCAATTTTATTGTTGCTAATGGAATTGAAGCTGAAGAATATTTTAGTCAATTTATACAAAATATTTTTATTTACTATATATCTCCAATAGTCAAACCAGTAAAAAAAATTCCAACTTATAAAAAAAATAAAATAATTTTAGGATACCATGGAAATAAAATTCATCTTAGTTCTATGTTTCCCAGAATTACTGATGCTATAAATTTGCTTGCAAGTGAATATGAGGTTGAGTTATGGGCAATGTACAATATAAAAATTCTTGGCAAATGGAAAATACCTGAAAAAAAAAATTTGTATTTAAGGTAGAGCACATTCAATATTCAGAAGAAAATTATTCAAAATACATAGCGCATACTGATATTGGTATTGTGCCACAAATCATACCGTTTATGAAAAATAATTATCTAAAATATATTTCAGGAAGTCTATTTAAAAAAAATAATGAATCTAAACACGATTATTTTTTTAGATTTAAAGAAGATACTAATCCTGGAAGACATTTGGTATTTGCTCAATATGGAATTCCTGTCATAAGTGATATGACTCCTTCTGCATGTAATCTCATTAACAATCGGGTGAATGGTTATTTAGCCCACCATACTATGTCCTGGTACAAGTACATGAAAATATTGGTTAATGATAAAAAATTAAGAAATGATATGGGCATAAAATTTAGAGAAAAGTATGAAACTATTGCATCAGCAAAAATTCAAAATAAAAATCTTTTAAATTTTATCATAAACTTAAAAAATACACACATTAATAAATTGTAATATTTACATTAAAGAAAAGATTAAATTTGATAAAAACCAAAAAAAAATCTACAAATTAAATTTTAAATAAATTAAAATTTCAGCTAATTATGAAAAAGACAAAGCTACCTTTCAGAGATTTAAGAGCTATAAACGATAAAGAGATTATTTTTTTTATAAATAACATTTTAAAAAAAAAAAATTTATTTAAAATTTTAAATAATTCTAAAATACACGATACATTTCTTAAAGAATATTTTGAGTGGATAAATTCATCTAAGTTAAATAAATTATATAATTTAAAAAAATTTAAACAAAAATGTTTTTCAAATGGTTCTTCACAATCTTTAGACTATTTTTATCTTAAACATAATAAAAGAAGATTAAGATTTTTTAAAAATGATTATATTTATCATTATTTATCATCTAGAAATAATAAAATAGATTGGAAATACCTAGAAAATGAAAATTTAAAGATAAATAAAAATGATGCTGTTTTAATATCAATGCCATTTTCTGATACTGGATCAAAACATCCTAATATGGAAAAAATTATTAAGGAATGTGATATAAAAAATGTGCCTGTGCTAATTGATTGTTGCTACTATTCAATGTGCAAAGGAATAAATTTTGATTTTAATCATAGATCTATTGAAAGTGTAGTTTTTAGTTTAAGCAAAGCTTTTCCTGTAAGCAGATTAAGAATAGGTATGAGGTTAACAAAAGTGGATGATGATGACCAATTATTTTATTATAAAAAGTTACAGTTTGTAAATAAATTAAGTTTATATATAGGTTTAGAAATTATTAAAAAATTTAAATTTGATTACCTTTATAAAAAATATTCAAAACTTCAAAAATTTTATTGTAAAAAAATGAGTATTACTCCTAGCAATGTAGTGGCGATTGCTCTAGGTGGAGATAAATGGAGAAGTTACAATAGAGGTGGAACTAAAAATAGAATTTGTTTATCATCACTTTTAGAAAAAAAATGAGTTATTGGAAAAATTTTAAAAAAAAACACTCTAAACTTTGGCATTTTAATCCAAATTTGAAAACAAAAGATTATCAATATATTGGGAAAATTAATACTAGTTTCAAAGAAACAGACAAATTTTTAACAAATAATAAAAAAAAACATTGTTTGTATGTTGTCAATGAAGATAAGAAATATAAAAACTTAAAACTAAATACCAGAATAGCTTCATTTAAAAAATGGGGTTACAAAAAAAATCAAACAGAATTTTATCAATATTTTTCTGATGAGTATCCAAAGATATTCAAAAAATTTATTAAATTCTCTAAACTAGATTTGGCTTCAAGTAGTATTATAAAACAATATCCAGGAAATATTTTGCCTTGGCATTACGATACTCATGTTAATTTCAAAAGCAAAGTTCAAGGATTAAAAAATATAGAAATAATAAGATACATGGTTTTTTTAACAGATTGGAGCTGGGGTCACTATTTTGCAGTTGGTAACTCTGTTATACACCAATGGAGAAAAGGTGATGTTATAACGTGGAAAAATCATATGCATCATTGTGGTTCTAATTCAGGTATGGTTCCTAAGATGAGTATGAATATAACAGGTATAGTAAATAAAAAATCAGTTCACCTTAATAAAAAGAAAATATTTAATATATAATATAATTTTATTTTTATTAATCTAAGGATTATACTTATCAATAATGATATTTTTAACCCAAAATTTTTGATAATTATTTATCATTTTGTCAATATTAAAATTTTTTGAAATTCTTAATCTTGATGAGTCACATCTTTTATTCCAACTTTTCTTGTTTAATAGAAAAAAAGCATTTATTATCGAATTTGATAAAGCAAGTGGATTCTTCGGTGGAACAACCCAGCCAGTATTTCCCACAATAAAATTGGCGTCTCCAACATTTGTCACTACACAAGGTATTCCACAAGCCATGGCTTCAGCAATGACATTGGGAAATCCTTCACCATATTTACTACTCTGAACATATAAATCTATTCCATTCATAAAAACCTTTATATTTTTACAACTTCCCTCTAATTTAACATTGTTATTTAATTTTAGTTTTTTAATTTGCTTTGTTAACTTTGTATTATTCTTATTAATATTTGAGCCAGCAAGGATGCATAAAAAATTAATATTTTTTAATTTTATTAGTGATAATGCTTGAAGTAAATTCATATGATCTTTCATTGGAGCATATCGTGCAATGTTTCCAATTATTGGTAAGTTGTTTTTAAATTTAATCTTATTATGAAAATACTTTTTTTTTATTTTATTTGATTTTAAAATTGATAAATCATATCCATTGAAAATTAACTTTAATTTTTTCTTCTGATATCCCAATCTAATACAATTTTTTTTTGCACTTTTGGAAACAACTACAATTTGTGATGGGATAAAATAAGAAAAAAGTGATAAAAGTCTTACAAAAAAAATATTTACAAGATTTTTTTTATTAAATTCAAGATTAGAAAAACGAATATTCCAAAATATATTTTTATATCCAGAAAAATTTGCAGCTATACCACCTATTAAATCTCCATGAATTAACCAGGTTTGAATTGCATTTCCTTTTAAATTTTTTAGAAGCTTTATTAAATAAATAAACTTACTTATTGAAAAAAATTTAATTTTTAAATGATAAACTTTTATTCCAATCTTTCTTAATAAGAAGGAATATTTTCCTGCATCTTTAAGAGAAATAACAATATGGGTATTAATTTTATCATATTTACAAATTTTAAATAATGTATTTTCTGCTCCTCCATCTCCTAAACCAGTAATTATGTGAATAATTTTATTTTTTTTTAACATGAAATAACATTAATTTAGAAAAAACCTTGTAAAAAATTCTTTGTACACAATATCTGGATTATATTTTGTTTTAATCAATTTGAGGCTATTGCTTCCAAATTTTTTTGTTTTAGATTTATTAATTGCTAACAATTTTATTTTTTTGGCTAAATCTACGACATTATTTGATTTTGTTATATATCCGTTTACACCTTGCTCTGTATAACAACTTGTCTGATTAGTATCACTAGTTATTACAGGTAATCCAAAAGCCATTGCTTCTAAATTAGATACCGATGCAGGTTCATTTGTAGATGGCAAAACAAAACAGTCACTTGTTTTATAATATCTACTGATATTTTTTGGATCAATATTAGTTAGAACCTTAATTTTTAAATCACTTTTATCCATAGTTTTTTTTAATTCTTTCAAGTTCTTATGATGATCTGGATTTGAAAGTTCACCTATAATGGTTAAAGATATTTTTTTTCTAATTTCTAAATCTATTAAAGATAATGCTTTTATAAGAGTTAAATGATTTTTTCTTTTAATAAATTTTCCAATACACAGAATATTGAAATTATTTTTAATAAACCATTTTTTTTTATATAATTGTGGAGTATGACAAAATGGCAAATAACTGATATTTTTACTTATTTTTTTATATTTTTTGTTTCCCAAACAAGGACTAATCCAATTTTCTTTAGTTAATTTAATAAAATATTCTTTAAATTTATCTTTGAAGAATAAATTTTTTTTTTTGTGTATTTCGTGTTGTGTATAAAATAAAATATTAATTTTATTTAATTTAGACCAAACAAAATAAGATAAACTCATCAAATTTATTGGATCTCTAATTATAATTAGGTCATATTTTTTTGACTTTAAATCTAATAATTCATTTAATGATGGCATGCCATATCTATATTGAAATAAAATGTTTTTGGGCCTAATTATTAAACTTAAAATTTTTGTTAAAAAATTTGTTTGAATAATTTTTGGTTTTAAGTTCGAATAGTCTTCAATTTTACTTTTTCCAATTACATAAAAAGATAATTTATTTTCATTTTTTAAAAGATAGTCAACCAATGATTTTTGATTGGTATGAAAGCGAGGTGCTAAAAAGGCAATTTTCATAATTAAATAATTATTTTTAGAAATACCCTAAACAAAATAAATATATATTTTATTTTTTAGAAGCAATAACATATCCTCTACTAGTATTAGCATTAGTGATTTTTAGTAAGATATAACCTAAATTACTTTCAATTAAATTTACTGCTTTAAAAACACCAGGATAATCTATGGCATTGTAATCATCAAAAACAATTATATCCCCACTTTTTTGAAATTTAGAAATATTGTTAAATTCAAACATAATATCTTCAAAAGTATGATTAGCATCTAGAAATGCAAAATGTACTCTTTGAAGTGTAAATTTTCTTAGCATCTCCTTAGTTCTTCCTTTTATAAAAATGATGTATCTTTCTATTAGATCATTCCAATTCTCAAGTAAGTGTGCTCGGGTAATTTTTCCAAGATAATGATCCGTAACAGTATTCCAAAATATTTTTTTGTCGTGTGGCAGTATATCTATAGTAGATATTTTTCCTTCTTGTTGCATATCATTTAATGCTTTTGCCATACAAAGTGCTGAAAAGCCACGTGCAGTTCCTGTTTCAATAATATTAACACTTTTTATTTGTTTAAGATTTTTATTCAAATAATTACTTAATGCAGAATACAAAACTCGACCATGTGCATAATTTAATGGTGATTTTTTTATTACTACTTGAGTATATAAAGCAAGTTCTTTAATCCATTTCTTATCTATTGAATAACCCATTTTTTTTTCAAATTCAGAAACTTTCTCAAAAGAGTATGTATTTTTTTCAGCTATCTTACTTAGATTAATATAAGTATTTAAATCACCTAGTGGTTTAATAATAAGGTAATCACTAAAAAAGCTAGATTCATATATAAGCTCAATAAAAAAATAAATATTGCCAATAAGTTTTTTTATGATTTTTTTTATTAATTTTTTCATTTTCAAATATTTAATTTATTAATTTAAAAATCTAAATAATTTAAACTTAGATTCATATTTTTTTATTAAATTTATAAAGAATTTTTCTTAATTTAATTAAGTCAATTTTAAAATTTATAAAGAACCTCATCTTATTGAGAATATTTGCAAAATATTCGCCCTTTATATAATTAATAATATTACTTTCTTTTTTAAATTCATAAAAATTTACCATTGAAATAAAATTCAAAATTTTTATCTGATATTTATATGATGAGTTTAATTTTAAAATCTCATAAAATGACCTAAAATTATATTTTATATGATCTAAATCTTTATTTTTATATTTTAAACCGTTTACTTCAAATCCATCAAAAATTTTATCACTAAATAAATAATTTATCTTATACTTTTTAATTTCAATTTTATTTTTCTTGGATTTTAAAAAAATTTCTATATTAGATTTATCAGATGACCATTCTCGCCCGTAATTAAAAAAAATTTTTACATTTGCTATCTTTAAAAAGTATTTTAATTTATTTAAATTTAAGTAAAATGCATATGTAATTTTATTCTCAATTAAATTATCTTTATTTAAATTTAAAATATTCATTATTTGGGATATGGAGTGAATTAATAGACCATAATAATTTAAGTTAATTTTAAATAACTTAAACGAATAATTTTCATTGATTAGATTCTTTATAACTTGGTTAATTAGATCAAATGTTTCATCTTCACTTATAACTAAATTTTTAAAATCTTTTTTAAATTTGTTAATTTTAAAAAAATGAAATAATAATGGTGTATCTATAAATAATGTAATTTTTGAGGCTAAGCCTGTATTACAAATTTTTTTAATTATATTCTCGTAGGAGTCATTTTTGGTACAAACAAATATTTGATCAACATTTTGAAGATTTTCACTGTTTAAATCATAAATTATTTCAAAGTTATAGAAATCTTTAAGTGTTTTTAATTTATTCAAGTTTCTCGAATAAATAAATATTTTATGTCCCAGTATATTTAAAGCTGGATACACAACCTCTTTTGCTCTGTTACCAAAACCAATTATTAAACTTTTTTTATTCAAATATAATAAATTATTTTAGAATATTTTTTAATTTATTTTTCAAAATATACTTATATGATTTTGAAAATGTATAATTTAATGGTGGAATTTCAAAGTTAATATTTTTTATTCCTTTTTGTTTTGGTTGCTGAACATTTTTGTACC
>NHDS01000030.1 GCA_002167215.1 Pelagibacteraceae bacterium TMED65 | reverse complement strand
TATCTGGACCCATGCTGTATGCTCTCCAAAGTCTCTTACCACTGTTGATGTCGTACTGTGTCCAGTTACATCTAACACCGAATTCAGCACCAGAACAACCAACACCTACCATGTCTTTGATGATGAAAGGTTGACCTGAACCAGTAGAGGCTGAGACACCATACTTACCAGTACCGGCATGTAGATTAGTTGTAATCCACTTTTCTTTACCAGATTTAGCGTCTAAAGCAATTACTGAAGTATCAGCAGCGTGAAGAACGATTGTACCATTTGGATGGTAGTTAACACCACGGTTAACGTTGTCACAGCACATAACTGAGATAACTCTATCCATAGTTTCGCCACCTGGGTACTTACCACCTTTAACAGGGTTGTACTTCCAAACGATTCTTTGGTTGTCGTTAAGATCTAAAGCGTACACTATGTTAGGAATAGCAGTATGAACATACATCATATCGCCAATAACTAGTGGACCACCTTCGTGACCTCTAAGAACACCAGTAGAAAAAGTCCAAGCGACTTTTAAGCTACTAACATTACTTTTATTAATTTGATCAAGACTAGTGTAACGGTGTCCAGCGTAATCACCAGACTGTTGTACCCACTGACTTGGATCTTTCATCATTTTTTCAAGCTTAGAGTTAGCACTTACAGCAAATGGAAGAGCTAAAGCAGCTGAAGCAATGATGCTTTTTTTCAAAATACTCATAAAGTATTTCTCCTTTATTACGATTAATATTTGGGCGAATGCCCGGTTATTGATTGGAATCAAAACCTTAACAAAAACCGTCAGGTTGTTTGATTTCCTCCCAGACATAATATGATGTATGAATAATGCAAATTCAAGATAAAAATATGAATGTGAAATGAACAAATCTCTTAAAGATCATTCATGTTGCAAAAAAACAAATAAAATCAGTTACTTAAATCAATTAATGTAACGAAAAAAAAGTTGTGGATAACTCATTTTTTTTTTTAAAAATATGAATGTAAGATGAATGCCAAAATTAACTTTTGTTCAGAAATTAAAAAAAATCAATAAAATCAATGTTTTGCAACGGTTTTTTATCTTATTAACCTTTTTTTCAGTTTTTTTTAATTTTTTTAAAATCATTACATCAAAAATACTCTTAGATTTATTAAAAAAAAACTATATATTATATTGATGTACAACTTGCTTTTAAAATTAATCCTACTTATCACTTTGTTTTTCTATAATTACGATGCATCAAGTAATGATAAACTTCCTGAACCAATCACATGGGAAAAAAACGTAAAGCAACTATTGTACAATAACACTGAAAAAATACTTGATGGTGCTAAATTTATGTCCCTTGAGACACCATATAGAGCCTTAGATGCTGCAATGGTTCCAATAACCGTAAAGTTCCTTAAGGATCAAAAAAAAGATGATTTCATAAAATCTATCGTTATTGTTGTAGACGAGAACCCTTCCCCAGTAGTAGGAAAATTTAATTTCTCTCAAAAAATTGGTAATGCTTCATTTTCAACAAGAGTTAGGGTTGATAAATATACTTATGTGAGAGTAATCGCTGAAAAAAATAATGGTGAAAAATTTATGATTTCTAATTACGTGAAGGCAGCAGGTGGTTGTTCTGCACCAAGTCTTGATGATATGGATGCAGTAATGGCTAGAATTGGAAAAATGAAAATGAAATTTATTCAAACTTCTATGAAATCAAACTCTATAAATAAAGCTAAGTTTCTTATAAGCCATCCAAATTATTCAGGTCTTCAGTTTAATCAACTAACACGAGCAGAGATTCCTGCTCATTTTGTAAATTATATTAAGGTTGAACAAGACGGAGAATTAATTTGGGAGGCTACCCCAGACATATCATTGTCAGAGAATCCCTCATTCACTTTTAATTATTTAAATACGGGTGGATCAATAAAAGTTAGTGTTGAGGACAGCGAAGGAAAAGTATTTAACAAAGATTTTTCTTCAGAGCAAATATTATCTAAAAAGTAATTTAAATTATTTAATTAAAAACATTCTAGTTCTGAAGCTGCCTGAGCCCTAAACAACTTTTTCATTTTTTCTTTTGATAATCCAACACTCTTAAAAGCTTCTTCTCTTGGACTAGCTCCTTCCCATAACCTTGCAATTGCTTCAGCTTGAGCGTATTCTTTGTAAGATATTCTTTTTGCTATTTCATCGATAGCGCATGAGCACTTTGCCATGAAATCTCTATTTGATGCATTAGAACTCATGCATGCAAAAACAAACTCGGACCTTGCAAGTGTTGGGAAATCATTAGACTTTAGACCATCACAGTACAATAATATCAGTAAGACAAACTTACAGATAAACATATTTATTTTCATAATTATCCTTTTTCCTTTCTTTGTTTATATTCTTGTCTTAGTTCTTTATTTGTTCTAATTCCCTGAAACTCAAGCGTTTCTTTTACTCTGTCATCCGGATCCTCTAAATCCTTTATAAAAGTTTCAATTTTAAAAATATACCCCGGAATTTTTTCTGACATAACTATCACAAATTTTTTAGTTTTATACCTTGATACTCTATTCTTGAGTTCAGTTTCTGTGAAGGGTTGAAAGGATATTTCTTTGGCAGGTAGAGATTCACCATCAAACATTATGTCTACATCTTTTATTTCGGTTGCTGCAATTGTGTGTCTGATTCTGCTTCTGAAGAAAAGTGCGTTTCCTCCAGTAAGTCTTTGCATGTCTCTGGAGTCTCTCTCAAAGAAAAGCATAAAAACTGGGTTGCCACGTGCACCTATTTGAGGAGGAAATCTAACTTTATTCCTTCCCTTTAAATATCGAAAGGTTATGTGTTTAGAATTATCATCGTCTACCTTTACTATGTTTAATACAACATTGCCAATAAAGTTATCTTCTCTGGTCGATTCTTTTTGAAATTTGTAGTAAATCCTGGAAGGCTCGTTTATAGATTTTAGATGCTCATCTATAAACAGGGCAATATTTGCACTAGACATTTCTTTAATTAACTCTAGTTTAAACTCCTCGGTTCCCCATTTTATTCTTTTTTCTTCAGCATTTTCAGCATTAGAGAAATCCTGGTTTGTATCGTTTTGTGTGTTGCTCAAAGATACTGATGAAAGAAAAACCATAATAATGAGTGTTAAAAAGATAACCCAATTATTATAAATTGATTTGTTAATATTATTCATTGCGCTATATTTATGGTTTATTATTATAAAATTTTCAACAAAGAATTTAATTATGCCAAATAAATATAAAAATGTCTCTGTAATTCCAACTGGATCTTGGGTGCCGTCTAATCTTAAAAATAGAGGAGATACAAAAGGTATTTATCAAGTCCAAATTAATGAACTGGTTTTAATGGCGTCAATTGGCATTCATGATCATGAAAAAGTAAAAAAGCAAAGGGTTTCAATTTCACTCTCAATCAAAGCTTTAGATAATTTGCACCAAGTAAATGAAACTATTAATAACGTTGTTTCATATGAAGTGATAATAAAGAAACTCAAAGAACTTTTAGCAGAGGGACATATCGAGTTACTAGAAACACTTAGTGAAAAGATATTCGATCTATGTTTCGAGGACTCGAGAATCATATCAGTTTGGATGAAGTTAGAAAAATTAGACGTTTTCAAAGAAACAAAAAGTGTTGGAATTGAAATAGTTAGAGATAAAACAGATCATTCAGGAAAAAAAAAAAATTCAACGAGTATAACTAAGATTAAAAAAAAATAATTCCAAGTTTGTCATGTGGATTTTAAAAATAGGTGGTAGTTGGATAACAAGTCACCTGCTAGTTGATTTGTTAAAATTACTTAAGAAACAAGCCGAGAAAGAAAATATTCTAATAGTTGTTGGTGGTGGATGCTTTGCTGATTCTGTAAGGCATGTTTACAAAAACAAAAAAATGTCAGAGAAGACGGGCAACTTTATAGCACTAAAATCAACGGAGCTTTTTGCTTATTTGCTTAAAGAAATTGATACAGATATTGACCTAATAGAGGACTTTGGCTCTTTCAGTAATAAAGGTAATTTAAAAGTTTGGCTTCCATCAAAAGTTTTAAAAAAAGAATCAAGCTTTATAAGCAATTGGGAATCAACATCCGATTCTGTTGCAGCGTGGCTTTATAACAAAATTAATGCTAAAGGTCTTCTGTTCATTAAATCTTTAAAATTGAATAGAAATAGTTATAATTTGAAGTATTTACAAAAACAAAAAATAATTGATCAAAATGTAGGTAAATATATTTTCAATAGAAATAATATAAAAATAATTGGGCCTGAAATTGTTGGTTATCTTAAAAACTATTGTCAGTGGGAAAAAATATTCTTAAAAATGAAAGAGATTGAGTTTTGACAAAAAAAGAAATTAAAAAAAAGTGGGCGTGGGTACTAACAGGTTCTGGGCATTTCTTTAATGAATCTATAGATTTGATAAATAAATTAAATTCCGTTGATTTGTTTGTTTCAAAAGCAGCGGAAGAAGTTCTTGTTATGTATAAAAAAAAAGGAAAAATTTCCAATAGCGTAAAATTATATCAAGATAAATCTGCGAGTTCAGCTTCAGTTGGTAGATTTTATAAAGGAACTTATCACACTTTGGTAATGGCTCCAACATCAAGTAACACAGTAGCAAAATGTGTTTACGGAATTTCAGATAATTTAGCAACAAATATTTTTGCTCAGTCTGGTAAGTGCAGAGTTGATTGTATTTTTTTTCCATGTGATACGGCACCTGAACTTAAAACAATGGCACCTAGTGGTTACGTAGATGTCTTCCCAAGAGAAATTGATCTGGAAAATGTTGAGAAATTAAAAAAGTTTTCTAACACAACAGTTGTGTTAAGTTTTAAAGAATTAGAAAATCAAATACAGAAGAGAAAAGAATGCCTGAAAAAATCCTATTTTTGACTGGAAAATTAGCTGAAAGACAATTGAGAAGAATTTTATCTTCAATGAAACCTGAATTTAGATATAAAATTAATCAAATAGGAGTAAATGTAGCTGCATTAATGTCTGAAAATATAATTATGAGAAGATTAGAAAAAGATCAGGATGCAGATAGAATTATTGTTCCAGGAAAGTTTAGAGGAAACTTAAAAAAATTAAGTAGATATTTTAAAATTCCAGTTGAAAGAGGTCCTGATGACATCACACATTTGCCAGATTATTTCGGTTTTAAAAAACCTGATCAGAAATTGGAAGATTATGAATGCCAAATATTTGCAGAGATTGTTGATGCGGCTGATTTAAGTGTAAGAAAAATTTTAAAAATAGCAAAAGACTATGCCAAACAAGGAGCAAATGTAATTGATTTAGGCTGTATGCCTGACACAAAATTTGACCATTTAGAAGAAACAGTGAGGGCATTAAAATCACATGGAATGATGGTATCAGTTGACTCTGCTAATTCAGATGAACTTATAAGAGGATCAATGTCTGGAGCAGATTTTGTACTCAGTATAAGTGAAAAGAACATCAATATTTTAGATAAAATTAATTCAATTCCAATTTTGATCCCCTCAAATCCCGGAGATTTAAATTCTCTAAAAAGAATAATAAAAATTGCAGAGGATAAAAAAAAAGATTTTTATGCTGACCCAATTTTAGATCCAATTCATTATGGATTTGCCGAATCAGTTCATCGTTATATAAAATTGAGAGAGCATTTTCCAAAAATTAAAATATTTATGGGCACAGGAAATTTGACTGAATTAACAGATTGTGATTCGGCTGGAGTGAATGCAACATTAATGGGTTTAGTATCAGAGTTGTCTATAGATGCGGTGCTTGTTGTTCAAGTAAGTGGTCATTGTAGAAATTCTATAAAGGAAACAGATGCTGCGCGAAAAATAATGTATTTTTCAAAAGAAAATAAAAGATTACCTTTTAGAGTTGATAATAGTTTGATGACTTTATCTGAAAGGAAACCATCAAGAAAAACAAAAAAAGAAATTGAAGAAATTAAAAAATTGATCAAAGATAAAAACTTTAGAATTTATCTTGGTGAAAATGGTGTAAATGTATTTAACTCAAATTTGCATTTGATTGATGTTGATCCTTTTGAATTTTATAATGGTTTACAAGTTGATGATGATGCAAGTCATGCCTTTTATTTGGGAGTAGAATTAGCTAGAGCTCAAATAGCATGGGAATTGGGTAAAGATTACGATCAAGATAATGAACTGAAGTGGGGAGTTGCTTCAAGACCACTTACAACAAACTTAAATAAAAGACCAAAAACCAAGTCAACTCAAAGAAAAAAATGATTTTTGAAACAATTGTCTCTACTATTAATAACAAAGGTCAAGTAAATTTTGCACCATTTGGAATAAGAAAAAGAAAAGAATTTATTTTTATTTCTCCTTATATTCCTTCAAAAACATTGGAAAATCTTAAACAAACGAAATGTGCATCAATTAATTATTTAGATGATTCTTCTTATTTTGTGAAATGTATTGTTGGCAAAAAAAAATTTAGTAAAAAAAAATGTTTAATGATTAAAGGATTTTTTATCAAAAACACTTTATCTCATGACGAAGTTGTTGTTGAATCCGTCAGGAAAGATAAAATTCGACCAATTTTTAAATGTAAAGTTGTTAAGCAATTCAACCACAAAAGATTTGAAGGGTTCAATAGAGCAAACGGTGCGTTAATTGAAGCATGTATTCTTGCATCTAGAGTTAAAATTTTAGAAAAAAAAATAATCCTAAAAAATTTAGATAATTTATCTGAATCAGTTTTGAAAACTGCTGGAGTAAGTGAAAAAAAAAATTGGAATCTAATCAGGAGTTTTATTTTAAATGCAACAAAAAAAATATAACTTAAACTCTAGCAATTTATTAATAAGCATAAAAGATTTAAAAGAAATCTCAAATGAAGTTATTGAACTTATTAATATTCTCGATTTAAAAGACCCGTCAAAGGGTTCAATTGGATCATGGAGCTTAGGAGAAATTGAAAAAGCAGTAAAGCTTTACAAATCAGATATAATAATTTCAGCAACGATGGGAGATATATTTGATAATAATGAATTTTTAAAACAGTTGGAAAAATTTGATAAACTCAACTTAAATTTTATAAAGTTTGGATTACTCTCGCATAGCGACGAACTTTTATTTGAAAAAATAAAATTAATTTCTCTTAGAAATTATATAACTGATTTAGTGTGTGTAATTTTTGTAGATAGAGAAAATAATTTAAAACTTATAAGTAAAAAAATTTCTTTTTTTAAAGATTCTGGAATTAGTTGTATTTTATTAGATACCTTTGAAAAAGAGAATGGTGACATATTTGACTTTTGTCAGATAAAGTCCCTAAAGAATTTTATTTTAAATTGTAAGGAAAGAAATTTAAAAATTGGAATGGCAGGAGGAATTAAAGAAAATCAAATTCCTAATATGCTAGGAATCAGTCCTAATATAATAGGTTTGAGATCAGCAGTCTGTGAAAATAAAAAGAGATGTAGTTCAATAAATATGCAAAAGTTAAAAAAAATATCTCAGCATTTTAATGTTTTCAACAATAAAGCTAAGGACAAGGCAGGTGCATGATAAGAAGCTTGCTTATTTAATTTTGAAGCTACTAAAAGTTCTCCCAATATAATTGTTTTGACACCTCTTCTAATTAGAAAATTATTAAGAACATCTTGACCTATACCAGAAATTACTACAGGGACGTCAATTAATGAATGCTTTCTCATATTTTTTATCAAGGTTGAGTAGATTTTAGATAATTGGATCTCTTTTATTTGAATACATATTCTAATTAATTCATCTATTTTTTTCTTATCATAATCAAATCCAAAACTTCTAGAAATTCTTTTCAAACTATTTTTCAAACTTTTATTTTGTCCATCTGCAGTGTCATCAATATCATATGTCTTATCAAGTTCTTTCAAAACTCTATATACATCAGACATATTAGAGAAAAACTCAGGAACGATCTTAAGTTTTTTATTGTTAATCGAAATTGTATCTGCAACCCCAAATAATGGTGTTCTTATAAGACCAGTGTAAATTAATTCATCATTATTAAGCCTTGAATAATCATCAAAAAATAAATTAAGTAATTTATTATTTTTAATAATCAGAAAATCAGTTGTTGTTGAACCAATATCAATTGCTATCGCATTTGTAATTTTTTTTTCAAGAAATTTACCAATGGCATGCCAATTCATAGACATTATTTCAGTAAATTTTGGTTTCTTCGAAAAAGTTTTCTGATTCATAATATAATAAAATTTATCATGATTTAACTGATTACATTTTTTCATTAATTTTTTCACACCATTCTTTCTCGATTTGAAATTATCACAAAGTTCCGCGGTCATCGTAATTGCAACAACTGTTTTCTTACTTTTTGTAATGATATTAATTTTTTTAAACTCATTATTAAGATTTTCAACACTTTCCCAAATTTTACATGATGAATATTTAACCAATACTACCCGATTATTTTGATTAACACCTACTACTTTTAAATGTGCTCCACCGATATCAATTCCCAGATACAAAAGTTCTTCTTTCATTAAAAATTATAAATATAAGGTTTTATAAATTCAGGAACGAAATCTGAAAAATGTTTAGTTAAATAAAATGATGACACATCTTGAACAGTTTCATAAGAATATGATTTAGTTAAAGCACAATATGAGCTTGTAAATCTTGGATTTACTTCTAACACCAACCATTTATTTTTGTATCTTACTATATCAACACCAATAATACCTGAAAATCCTCTAAAATTCCTACAAATGTTTTCAGCTAAAAATTCTATTTCTTTTCTGTGTGGTTCTAAGCCCCCAATAATGCAGCCAGTTTGGGATATTTTTCTTTTATTAATTTTTACTATTTGCTCATTGCAACATAAGACTTTGGTTAACCCTTTACTACAAAGCATTAAAAAACTTCCTTTAATTCCTTCATAAAATTTTTGGAAAATTAGAGATTTTTTAGTTTTTTTTTGAAACTCATTTCCAGCAAATAAAACCTGGGATGAGCCCGCACCATATTCTGGTTTTACTACAATTGTATTACTAAGGATCTTATTTGATTTTGAGAATTGAATCACTGGTATCTTTTTTTTTTTTAAAACTTCTAATGTTTTTATTTTAGAGGAAAAAACCTTGATAGTATTAAAGTTTGATCCCAGTAATTTGAATTTATCTTTTAATTTGTAATAATAATTTATAGATTCTTTATTAATTTCTGGTGCGATAAGAATAATATTATCATTTTTTACAAATTTATTTAAAACTTTTTCATAAGAATTTTTTTTATTGATGGGACAATATATTACTTTTTCTGATTTGATAGTTCTCAATTTGTAATTTCTTAATACAAATAATTTATTTAACTTGGGATTGTTAATAAAATTTTCTATTATTGTATTGGCTATGTTCGTGGCTTCTCTTAAAATAATCTTATCTTGTCTACAGTCAATATTTGACTGAGAGGTAAAATGTTCTAATAGTATTAAATTGGTCATTATCGAAACTAACTATGCAAATAATTTTAGCAATTGATATAAAAAATGGTTTGGCAGTAAAAGCTTTTGCTGGTTTCAGATTAAATTATAAACCATTACGCATTAATAATGAAGATTTTTCAAATCCATTCAAATTAATAAAACATACAAAAAAGCAAATTAATATTGAAAAAATATATATTGCTGATTTAAATTCTATTGAAAAAAAAGGTTCCAATGTGAAGCTAATTAATAAATTAATGATTCATTTTCCAAATTTAATTTTTTTAATAGATGCTGGCTTTTCCTATCCAATCTCTATTAACAATTATCATATGGAAAAAAAAAAAAAAAAACTGCACAATTACGAGCTTGTTCTTGGAACTGAAACACTAAAAAATTTTAATTTAGAGTGCTTTGTAAATTTAAAGAAGATTCAGTTTTCTTTAGATTTTAATGGAAAACAAAAAAAGTGGCTTAGAAAATTTTACAAAGAAAAAAAAACACTGGATATAACTTTGATGTTTATAAATAAAACTGGGGGTAGAGGATTAAATTTTAAGTTAATAAGAAGATTGAATAGCAAGCTTTTGCAACATAGAATTTCAGTGGCTGGGGGGCTTAGCAATTTTGCCGAGATCAGGCAACTTTCACAAATAGGTGTGAAGAGTGTATTATCTTCTACCCTAATACACAGAAGGATTTCTAGGGACAGATTTTTTAGTCCCTAGATATTAATTTCCCTTGAAAAATGAGAACAACCTTGAAAACCATCCGCCACCATTAGCATTTGTTGATGGCTTCATGTCGGATGAATCTCATTTTGCAGCGAATGGATGCTCTGCTGAATCTTTTTCAGAAACAACATCTTTGGCTTTTGGCTCTCCAGCTACTGCTCTTTCAATTGATTCTTTTGTAGCTTGATAATTGTATTCTTGGATTTTTTTGTCATCCTCAGCTAACCAGTGAATAAATACACCAACAGAAATAAATAAGTCATCAGCTTCATCTGCAGGTATAGTCCCTTCGGCAACACAATCCATTACAGCTTTTGCTACACCATGTTGAGCTGGACCAAACATTTGAACAGCTTGCTTTGCACCCTTAATAGTAACTTTATTAAACATACATGTTGCTGGTTTTGTCATTAGGTTCGGTGCTACTACCGCTAGAAGAGCAGTGAACCCGTCTTTATTATTGGTCAAGCTATTTGCAAAAGCAGTTTCGGCTGGAGTGCCTCTTGGACCAATTATCAAATCGATGTGAGCAACTTCATTCCCATCACCAACTAATGATTCTCCAACAAGCATTTTTGTGATTTTAGCCATATTTCCTCCGTATAAAGATTATTATAATTCCAATATAAATATTATAATGGAATCTTGAATATATCTCTAATTTTATCCATTAGCAAGGTTGTAACTGTTAAATCAGCACAAGTTCCCGGATTCAAATGAAATTTCTTTAAATATAAGTCTAGTTTTGTAAGTAAATCTTTATTTTCTCTAAAAATATTTATTTTTTTTTGTATTTCTAAGCTCTTTTTCATTACAATTTTTGCTTTTCTATAGCCGTGTTTTCTCTGAATATGACTATCTAAAGAGGAAGAAAGAAAACCTAAATACAGATTTTCTATAGCACGTTCCATCGAAATTTTTTTTTTTAATGATCTTAGAAGAGGTAAACCAAAGTCTAAAATTTCAATATAATTATTAATATAACAACGTGAAATTCTATCCCATTTGGAACCTAATTTCATTATTTCTAAAAAATTTGATTCTTCATTAAATTCAAAAACATTTCCCGAACCTTCATAATTTGAAATTCCACCTGGTTTGACGAAAGTTATTGATTTTATAATTAGTTTACCATCTTTTTTTGAAATTGAATTCAATAACTCTGTTAAGTTGTTTTTAAAATTTAACTTATGATTCATTGTAACTTTTATTAAAGGCGCACAAAGTAAAATGATGCCTAAATTATAGTTTGAATTTAGGATGATTTTACAATTTTTAGAAGCCAGATAAATAGATTCACCTAGACTTAATTTTGGGTCTGCGAGGAATTTTGCTGATATTGTTGCTGCATATCTAAATTTATGTTCACTCATTCCTAGAATTTTGGAAAATGAGCTGTGATTTCCTGGTTTATTTATTCTTAATTCATCGGAGCAACACTTAATATAAATTTTTTTTAACAATTCACTCGACATTTTCTTTTTAAATTTCTTAAGAAGTCTTTAACAAGAATCTTAGAAATATCCTTTGTTTCTAATTTTTGTAAAGCTTTCCATGATGGGACACTATTTACTTCTAAAACATAATATTTTCTTTTATGATATATTACATCAATTCCACCATAACTGAGATTGAAAACCTTTGAGACTTTTGTAGCTATTTCGTTAATTTTTTCATTGTTTAGTATTATTTCTGTTTCCGCACCTTGATAAACATTTGTAATAAAATTTTTAGATATTCTTTTCATTATAGATATTATTTTATGATTACTAACTAAAATTCTTAGATCCCAAAACTTTTTTTTTTTTGGATCTTGGAGAAATTCTTGAAGATAAAATACATTCCCAATAGAGCGAATTTTTTTAAGATCGATTGATTTGTTCAATAAGAAAATATTCTTACCTTGAGATCCAAAAATTGGTTTGATTAGATGTTTTTTTTTTAATTTGAAATTTTTTACATTTCCAATTCTAACAAAAGTATTTGGAGTTAAAATTTCATTTAGGTTAAGTAATCCAGTAGTTCTAACTTTATCAACNGTTTGTTCAATAATTTTAGCTGAATTATGNACATAAATTCCCATTTCTTCCATCAGATGAAGAAAAGTNAGCTTAGTTGTTATTTCTTCTATCGATCCATTTCCTATAAATCTAGACCAAACTCCGTGAAATTTTTTAAAATTAGAATTTAATTTCCTTTTTTTAGAATTATGTAATGATAAATCTAGATCATTATATTTAACTCTAAATACCCTACAATCTTGTCTTTTTAAATTAATCTCTATTTGATCGCTATGCCAATCGTGTACATCACTAATTAAAGCAANAGAGTACATGCTATGAACTAAATGATTTTTCGACTAGATCAAAATTTAGTTTGCCGGATGAATATGTTTTTCCTGATCTTTTTGAATTTATTATNACAAATGCTGGACTGAATAATGATCCGTCNATTTTATAAAAGTCTTTATTATTATCTAAAAATATTTGTTTAAAGGGCTTCCCATAGTCCTTTGAATTTAAGCTTGGGAGGTTTTTTGAAAGTTCTATGATTTTTTCTTCATTCTCATCTATGCAAAGATTTACTCTACCGCCATATATTATTGCATCGTTTGTTCTTCCCATACCAGAGATAAAATTATCAGCGACAGGCGGAATAGGTGCCGTCGCAAAACCATGAACTATTTTATCTAGAGGAAATTCTAATTCATGTATTTTATGTATTGCTACCTCTAAGACCCTAGAAACAACTTGTATTGTTCCACATATGGACGTTGTAGGAGTTAATATGAATGTTATTGATTTTGTTGGAATTTTACAGTCGGTTGATATTTTTTTGACAATTTCGTTGGGAGGTATCTTGTCAACTTCAAGTACAATGCATGTAGAAGAACTTTTGTCTTGATAATTCAATTCAGAAAATATTTCCTCTTTCTGTGCTAATGATCTNGCAGGTCCAGATCCAAGAGAAAAAAAATCATTGTGATTTAAACTCCACCCTGCATATTGCGAACCGAGACAAGCCAATACTGGGTTAGAAGCATGAACGTTTACATTTACAATGCAATTTTTATACTCATGTGTTGATGAAATGTTTACAATGCCGAGTCCCCCAAGGCAAATTTCTGATATTTTAATACCAGCTTCAATACTTCCATTATGATTTATACCTGCATCTATAATTGAAGACCCCAANGGGCCATCAACATCTAAACCTAAAGATAATTTCTCGTGTTCCTTCTTCAAATTTTCAACAAGTATGTTTGTATGTTTATTTATGCTGTATTTCATTATTTGAATTAATTAAGGTTTTTATAAATCTTATACGATATTTTTTTTAGGTTTTCTCTCAGTATTTCTTTTTTTTTTGATTTTGAGTGAATTAGGCAAATTGGTTGATTTGTTNAAATAGTCTCATTATAAATTGGAAGTTCAGAAAATGAATTNGAGGNTGACAAGCTTTTAATAAANTCANTTTTTTTCTTANTNATTATTATTTTTTTTTTACTGTAGAGTATCTTAGTNCCATAAAAGAATTTATCATGATAGAAATTTGAACTTAAGAAATCTCTATCATAAAGATTCTTATATTTTTTTAATAAAATATTTGTACTAAGGCCAGGTCTAGCATTTAGNTCGATTACAATTAATCTATTTAACTTTTTATNCAATATTACATCNAGACTGTTAATTCCATTGAGATTAAATTNAGTCNCCAAAANATCACAAATTTCTTTTAATTTTTTATATANATTTAAATTNACACTTCTCGTGATAATNGTTTCTATTATAAAAGGTTGGTCTTTTCTTTTACTGAAAATTTGATCGCAAATTGAGAGTATCTTATTGACTTTTTTATCACAATAAAATTGTATTGANATATGTTCACCCTCAACTAGTTTTTGATAATATTGATTTTTTTTTCTTTTTCCCTTTNNATNTATTCTTCTAACCCCTATGCCTCCATAACTTCTCATATCTTTTATCAACCAATTACCAAAAAGTGGTTTTTTTAATGACCAGCTTGGAATTGGTATCTTATTTTCCTTTAAACTCCTAAAAAAATATAAAGAATTAATTTTTTTGTGAANAGAAGTTTTATTGCCTTTATTTGGAACATTGGGAAAATTGAGTTTTTCTGGGTTTTCGGCAAAATCCGAACCTATTAAAATTTCAATTTTCTTTTCAATACAGATTTTACAAATATATTTTTCGATTCTTTTATGCTCTTTAAAATTATATATCAAGATTTTCTTACAGTATCTTTTTAAATTTAGACTATTGAAATTACTAACTACAAAGACATTATAGTTCAAATTATAAAATACTTTAGCTAAGTCCTCACAGTATGAAGAAATGATTAGTATGTTTTTTATTTTATGCCTATTATTTCTCTGGCTGTTTCAAGAGCTTCATCGAAATTTAAATAGAGTGGTATATCGCTTGTACACATTTTTTCAAACATTCTGTATTGAGTTTTTACTTTGACATCACCAGATGTAAGTGGCCCAATAGANANTGCTCCACATGNATGCNNAGAGTCATCGTCTTTAAGTNCAACCCCTTCTAGNCCTGCAGGTGGAACTGCATTTACATCTGCAAGTATTTTCGAATTAGTAGCTAANTTNAATTGTTCTTTACTTATNACTTGAGTTCCTGCTCTAGCTGCACAAAAAATTATATCTGCATCTGGTAAATAAGATGAATTTAATTCATCACTCGACCCATCTGCAGGACTAATATTTACCTCAAATCTATTTTTATATTCATCAGCTTTTTTTGAAACATTTTCAATACCATCATAACCTACGATGGTGCATTTAGATCCATATTTTGCACACATAATTGCAGAAATTCCTCCAACAATTCCTTTTCCACCATAAATCACAACATTTTTATTTTTAAGATCTGTTTTAAATTTTTCTTTTAAGGTTTTTTCCGTACAAGCAACCATTGCTGCCGCTGTTGTAAACGAGCCTGCTGGATCAGGAAAAACTGAAATTTCAAAAGGTGGTACCATTGATTTCTTTGCCAAATCCATCATATCAAGAGCTAGTGAAGCGTCTTTCCCACAAATGAAGATACCTGTTCTTTTTGCATCTTTTATTGATCTAGAAAAGATAGCATCTTGAACAAGTCCTTTTACATCTGTAAGGTTTACATTAGTGTAAGGTATCACAAGATCGTAGCCAGCATCGCATGCCATGTTTACATCAAATGGACTCACGTTTTCTTGAGGACTGATCATGTGTAGAATGTTTTTTTTAGTCATAAGTCTCCTTCATTTACAAATTTTTTTCCAAAGTTTCTGCCTTCCACTTTTAAAATTTTTAGCCCATGCATATTGTTTAAACTAATATAATTTTCTAAGTAATTTAACAACTCATTTCTTTTTTTGGAATTTTCAAAAAAAATGAAGCCAGTTGGTCCCCATGAAGATTGACCAAAGCTTAAGATACCTCTCTTTTCAATGTCCGAGAAAATTTTTTCTAAATTTTTACTTGCAAATCTTCTGGGGCTACCATAAAAAATTGTTGACATATTATCTTGGATATTTCTCAATCCAAATGAAAATTCCCTAAAATTACATTCGATTATTCCAGGAATAATATTCATGACTAATGATTTACAATTTAAATTTGACATTTTTGAGTCACTGACATTAAGTTCTTTAAATTCTTTAACTTCTTTTTCTCCGTGAACGCCTGTGATATTTGAATCCATAAGAAGGAGAATACGCCAAGCTTTTGGCCATTTGATATTCATTAAATTTAAAGGGATTTTTTTTGAGTTTCTAATTTTTCCCACATCAATATTAACCCCCCCCTTTTTAAAAGATTCTATACCAACACCTGATCTTCTACCTCTTTTCAAAATCAGAGCCAACCGATCGGTTGATAATTTCAATTCAAAGCACTCAGATATCAGAAACCCAATTGAAAGAGCTAATTGCGTTCCTGAACCTAAACCCATATGTAAAGGAATTTCATTCAAAATATTAATTGTAAAATTACCAATTGAATATTTCTTTTTTATTGATTTGATGATTTCTTTTATCTTAGACTTTGCAATTAAATTTTGACAAATAATATGAGTATTTTTTGATTTTTCAATTTTTATATTATAGACGAAATTATCAATAGTTAACCCAATACTTCCAAACATTCTGGAACTCTGACTTTGAAGGTCAAGAAACCCTATATGGAGCCTTGCAGGCGAATTAATAATAAGTTTATTTCTCATATAATTTTTTTTGTGTATTTATTAATTTAAATTTTAAATATACTATTATATTCTTTTACTAGTGAAAAAAAAAAATAAAGGATTAATTGTGAGTGAAGAAATAAAAGTTTTTAATGAGTCAGAAATAAATAAAATCTTAGAAAAAAAATTAAAAGGCTGGGAATATGACGGAAAATGGATCCGAAAAACTTATAAGACTCATAGTTGGAAATCTACATTAATGGTGGTTAATTCGATTGGGCATTTAGCTGAAGCAGCCTGGCACCATCCTGATCTTCAAGTTTCCTATGCGTTTGTTGAGGTCAAGTTAATGAACCACTCAATGAAGGGTATCACACAACTCGACTTTGATTTAGCAAAAAAAATAGATGAGTTTGTGTTATGGAACCCAAAAAATGAAGTGAGTTCTCTTGAAGGTACACCTACAGATCCTCGTTTTGCTTACATAAAATATTCTAAATAATGAATGAAAATTTGAATGATTTTTTCTTATTTGGGATTACAAATCAAATTATAGACAAAGAAAGAGAAGAATTTCTTAATAACTCAAGTCCCATGATTAATGGTTTTGAAGTAACTTTAGACAAAGCAATCAAAAAGATATCAGAAGTATTAAAAAAAAAGAAAACAGCACATTTGGATGGACTTGCATGTGATCAAAAGTCTATTAATTCAATTCTTTCATTTGCTGAAAAAAAAAGGTTATGTGTAAGTCACACTGAATCAAATGAGATAAATAATTTTTATTCAGCTTATCAAATGTATGGTGCATCCTTAGTATCTTTTAATGAATTAAGAAAAAGATCAGATTTGGTAATAATTGTAGGAAATTTTGAAAAAAATAATCTTTTTAGACTTAAACAAAAAATGAATTGGTCTCCCAGAAAAAATCAAAATTCTATATTTTTTTTCAGTGAAAAAATTTTTTCAATTTACAAGAAAGAATTCAGACTAAAGACGATATTTGATTTTTTAAATTTGTATTGTGATTATTTTCAAGGCTTGGGGTTTAAGAATAAATTTTTAGATATTAAAAATAAAATAGAAAAGTCAAATTACCCAGTCATTATTTTTAATCCAGATAATGATTTTATGTTTACTCAACAATTATTAAGGATATCTGAAGATTTGAATAACAATAAAAAAAAAATCAGACTTTTTAGGCTGTCTGGTCATAATAATTCAGCAGGTTATGTAAATTCTTGTGTTTCAAAAACTGGTTTTCCTGGCTCAGTAAGATTCACCGATTGGGGAGTTTTTTATAATCCATTTCAAAATATATCATTTATTCAAAAAAAAAAATTGATACCCAAATTTTTTTTTCAAACCTGAATAAAAACCCAAATATAATAAATTTTAAGACCAATATTGTGATTGGACATCCAAGTACAAAGAATAGAAAAAATTACGACGTTTTCATCCCAGTAAAGACGCCAGGTATTGATGTTGATGGTATTGTAGTAAGATCTGATGGAGCTGGAACAATGAAATTAAAAAAAATAATTGAATCTGATTACATTGAGATTGAAGAATTGATGAATAGAATATCATAGAATGATTGAAGTTGAAGATACATTTGCTGAAGCTTTTCCAATGAAAGCCTCGAGATTGATAATTACTGCTTACAATAAAAATTGGGCGTTTCAAGCAGCTAATTCCTTTTGTGGGTTTGCTACTTCTGTTATTGCCTGCGGATGTGAAGCTGGAATAGAATCAAATCTATTACCAAGTCAAACACCTGATGGAAGACCAGGTGTGTCAGTATTAATTTTCTCGATGTCGTCTAAAGAATTAGCAAAGCAGATTCTTAACAGAACTGGACAGTGTATTATGACAAGCCCAACCTCTTCAGTATTTTCTGGAAATTCTGGAGATGTAAAAATACCGTTAGGGAATGCTTTGAGATATTTTGGAGATGGTTACCAAATATCCAAAATTATTGGAAATAAAAGGTTTTGGAGAATTCCAGTTATGGATGGAGAATTTCTATGTGCCGATTTTGCTTACCAAATGGACGGTATTGGCGGAGGAAATTTTTTAATTCTTGGTGAAAACATTGAGGGTGTTCTTTTTGCTGCCGAATTAGCTGTCAAGAAAATTAGTAAAATTAGAAATGTTATTTTACCATTCCCTGGTGGAATAGTTAGATCGGGTTCAAAAGTTGGATCAAAATATAAAGATTTAATTGCATCAACTAACTTTGAGTATTGTCCAAATCTTAGAGGTATAGTCCAATCAAAATTGGATAAAAAAATAAACAGTGTATTAGAAATTGTAATAGATGGTATTCATCAAAAAGATATAGAGTTGGCAATTAAATTAGGTATATCTGAAATTATTAATTCTAAAAATACGTTTGGTATAAAAAGAATATCAGCAGGGAATTATGGGGGTAAATTAGGACCATACTTATTTAAATTAAGGTCAATAGTTAAATGAAAAAAATAAAACTAATATCTAAACAGAAGCTTGATAAAAACCTGGATCTGCGGAATCTTAGTTTGCTAAATGGTAATAGCAATTATAATTCAATTTTAAATATTAAAGTTTTATATGGAAATACTCAAATTAAACTTGGAGAGTTATTTGATATAGAAATGAATGATATTTCAAAAGAAGAAATAGAAATTGAGATTTTTGGTACAAATCATAATTGTGACTATATAGGATGGAGATGGGATAAGGGAAGTTTGAAAATATATGGGGATGTAGGGTCTTTTCTTGGTGCAAAAATGTCAGGTGGAAATATAAGTATTAAAGGTTCTGCAGAAAATTTCGTTGGCTCCGAGATGACTGGAGGAAATATTCTAGTAAAAAAAAATGTACTGGATTTTTTAGGTTCTCCTCTTCCAGGAGGAAAAGTAGGAATGAACGGCGGAGAAATAATTGTGTCTGGAAAAGCCAGAAATTATTTAGCATTAAACATGAGAAGGGGATTGATTTATGTAAACTCAGACCTTGAAAATTTTGGTTGCAACAATATGGTAGCTGGAACTGTCATTCTCAGAAAAAGCATAGGAAAAAATTTTGGAATGGGAATGAAAAGAGGCTCAATTTTTGTCAATAATATTCAGTTTTGTAGAGACAATTTTAGAGAAGTTGGTTTTGCATCGTTTAGTTTTTTTGAAACATTAAATAATTATATTAATAAAAAATATAAACTTAAAATATTTAAAAATAGCAAATCAGTTATTAGATATTTTGGTGACACAAAAGTTAATGGAAATGGAGAAATATTTGTCGAGAATTAAATTCTTTTATATTTTTATTTGAAAAAAATTAGGTAATTATGTTTTCATTGATTATGTATTGTCTGTAATCTATAAAAAAATGAATAAAAAAATACTCATCACGGGTGCTAATGGATTTTTGGGCTCGTCAATAGTTAAACTAGCTTTAAAAAAGAATTTTAAAGTTAACGTATTTGTAAGAAATGATACAAATCTGAAGAATTTGGATAGAGTTAAATCCAAAATTAATTTTTTTTATGGAGACCTCACAGATAGTAATAGTCTTGACCAACCAATAAAAAATTCCGATTTTGTTTTTCATGTTGCTGCCGACTACAGGTTATGGGCAAAAAACCCCCGACAACTTTATGATTCAAATGTAAGAGGGACAGAAAACGTTTGTTTAAAAGTATTAAAATATAAAAAAAAACTTATATACACTTCTAGTGTTGCGACTCTTGGGATTGAGTCAGAAAAAATTTCTAATGAAGATTCCAAAGTCCACTTTAGTGACATGATTGGAGACTATAAAAAATCCAAATATTTAGCAGAAAAAATTGTGATGAGACTTATAAAAAAAAAAGGTTTAGAATGCATCATTGTTAACCCTTCAACTCCAATTGGTCCAGGTGATATTAAGCCAACTCCAACTGGAAAAATAATATATGATATGCTAAAAAATAAAATGCCTGCCTACGTAGATACTGGATTAAATATCGTGCACGTTGATGATGTAGCTGAAGGACACTTTCTTGCTTTAAAATACGGTAAAGTTGGAGAGAAATACATTCTTGGAGGGGAAAATTTAAATTTTAAAGATTTCCTTGATAACATTTCAGAATTGATAGATAAACCCAAGGTTAAAATTAAACTTAATCCAACCTATCTAATACCAATTGCGTATTTAAATGAGTTTTTCTCGACATTTTTTATTAACAATACCCCTACATTAACAGTTGATGGTTTAAAAATGTCTACAAAAAAAATGTTTTTTACTTCTGATAAGGCAAAAAAGAAACTTCTTTATAGACCTGGATCTGCAAAAAATGCTATAAAGGATTCAGTTGAATGGTTTAGAAAGTTTAAGTGATAACGTTATGAATATCAGAAAAAAAAATCTTAGAACTTTGAAAGTGTTTTTAGCTCAACCAAGAGGATTTTGCGCTGGAGTTGAAAGAGCAATAGAGATTGTTGAAAGAGCTTTAAAAATTTATGGTCCTCCTGTCTATGTTAGACATGAAATTGTCCACAATAAAAGGGTTGTTAATAATCTGAGCTCTAAAGGTGCAATTTTTGTCCAAGAGCTTGATCAAATACCTCCAGGTGCAGTAACTATATTTAGTGCTCATGGTGTTGCTCAGAAAATTGAAGATACAGCTAAAGATAGAAAACTTCCTATTCTTGACGCAACATGCCCATTAGTTGCTAAAGTTCACAAAGAGGGACAGAGATACTCATCTAAAGGTTATGAAGTAATTTTAATTGGACATGAAGGTCATCCAGAGGTTGTAGGTACAATGGGAAGAATTTCCGGAGATGTTTATCTGGTATCAAACACAGAAGATGTTTTTAAGCTTAAGGTAAGAAATCCAAATAAACTCTCCTATATCAGTCAAACAACACTCTCTGTCGACGATACAAAAGTGGTAATAAATGCTTTGAAAAGGAGATTCCCATCTATTGAAGGGCCTGATGTAAAAGATATATGTTATGCTACTCAAAACAGACAATCTGCAGTAAGAGACCTTGTTGATCACGTAAACCTAATTTTGGTTGTAGGGGCTAAAAATAGTTCGAACTCAAACAGACTGCGAGACTTAGGAGAAGAATCAGGAGTAGACACTTATCTTATTGAAACAGCAGACGATCTAGATAGAAAATGGTTTGATAATGTCGAATCAATTGGTATTTCTTCGGGTGCGTCAACTCCAGATGAACTAGTGAAAGAAGTGATAAATAGGATTTCCTCCTTCAGAGAAATCAAAATTGAAAAGAGACCTGGAATAGAGGAAAACATTGTATTCAAACTTCCTAGAGAACTTACAAATATAGAGGCGATAAATTAGTCTTTACATTTTAATTACAATAATTTAATAATAATTTATGGGTATACCTTTAATACAACAGATTAGAGTAGGTTCTTACATACTCAAACAAAAGATTCTTGGAAAATCAAAATATCCACTCGTTTTGATGCTAGAACCCCTTTTTCGATGTAATCTAGCATGCGCTGGGTGTGGTAAAATTGATTACCCTAAAGAGATTTTAAATCAAAGACTCTCCACTCAAGAATGCATTGACTCTGTTGAAGAATGTGGAGCGCCTATAGTTTCAATTCCTGGAGGTGAACCGCTAATCCACAAAGAAATGCCAGAAATTGTTAGAGAACTTATTAAAAGAAAAAAATTTGTATATCTATGCACTAATGCAGTTTTAATGGAAAAAAAACTTGCTGATTATAAACCCAGCCCATATTTTACTTGGTCAGTTCATCTGGACGG
Organism: Pelagibacteraceae bacterium TMED65; assembly: GCA_002167215.1. The sequence goes on along the minus strand of NHDS01000030.1, from coordinate 12,825 downwards.
TATGAAAGATGAGCATGACAAAGCAGTTTGTCAAGATGGAGTTTTTGATAGATGCGTATCTGCTATCAAAAAAGCAAAATCATTAGGGTTTAGATGTAATGTGAATTGTACAATTTTTGACACAGCTGAAGAAAATGGGTTGCAAAAATTTCTGAACTATGTAACAGACGAACTTAAAGTTGATGGCATAACTATCTCACCCGGTTTTGCTTACGAAAGGGCACCTGATCAAGAACATTTTATTAAAAGATCTAACACCAAAAATTTCTTTAGAAAAGTTTTTAAATCGCAAGATTTTAAAAAGTGGGATTTCAGTCATTCAGGTCTATATCTTGACTTTCTTGCTGGAAATCAATCATACAAGTGTACTCCTTGGGGAAATCCAACAAGAAATATTTTTGGTTGGCAGAAACCCTGTTATCTTCTTGGAGAAGGGTATGTAGAAACTTTTAACGAACTCATGAATGATACTGAATGGGATAAATATGGCACTGGAAACTATGACAAGTGTTCTGACTGCATGGCGCACTGCGGCTATGAAGCATCAGCTGTAACAGATGTTTTTACAAACCCTCTTAAAGCTGCATCGGTTGCGTTGAAAGGGCCAAAGACAGAGGGAGCAATGGCCGAAGAAATTGATATTAGTAAATCAAGAGATCCAGACTTTTTTCATGACACTCATGTAAGCGATATGATGAAGAAACTGCATGCCCAAAAACAGAATGAAGCGAACAATTTCCCCATACAGTCCGCTGGTGCAGCTATCAATCCAAAAAGCGATCTAGCAAAAAAAACAAAATAACTGTTAGTCTTAAATGTTATTAATTAAACCTTTAAGAACCTTTTTACTTTTAAGAAACTTAGTATTTAACCTTATAAGGTCAAATATAATTAATGGATTAAGTGCCAACTTTCTCAAAAAAGCTTCCATTTTTAGATCTCCATCAACATTAATACATTCTTGTATAAACATAGGTATATCAAAAGAAAGATCATCAAATATAACTTTTAAAGATATCATAGGAATTTTAGCTTTAAGAAGTTCTTTTTTAATATGAAAAGCTTCCATGTCAATTACGGAGATTGATTTAAACTTTTTTGCCAAACTTAATTTTTTTTTCTTATGATTTATTATTTTGTCAACTGTAAGTAAATTACCTTTAACAAATCTAAAATTTTTTTCTAAATTTCTAAGTAAACTCCTATCAAATTTAAAAATCGACAGTNTTTCTTTTTTTTCATTGAAAATTTGATTTATGAATACNACGTCNCCATTNTTTAAGTTTTNAGAGATGGANCCAGCAAANCCAAAATTAAANACNATNTCTACACCTAACTTTATTAGTTCTTGTGTTGCGTTTTTTGAAGCCTTCCCATAACCATAAACACAAACTATATNATTATNTTTATANGAAACTAGTTTCATCTCTCTNTTTAATCCGAAAATAAAACCGATCCTTTTGAATTTTTTTTTAAGTTCCATAATCTGGGNAAATNGAATTCTTTTTTAATTGATTTTTTATTTTGGATATTGCCAAAAGAGGNAAATATTTCGCATAACCGTGATACTTTAGGTAAAAAACTTTTGGAAATCCAACNGCAGTATAATAATCCTCTTCATATTCTAGNTTTTTATTCGTNAGAAATCGNAGNCCTTTTTCTAATTCGGGACTATGGATCTGTCCTGCAGCTAAAAGACCCATAATTCCCCATGCTGTTTGTGAGGGTGTGCTTTCTTTAACTGTATTTTCAAAGCCCTTATAATATGATGCTCCGTCCTCGCCCCATCCACCGTCAGGTCTTTGCATCTTTTTTAAATAATTTGTGGCTTTGTCTAAAACTTTGTCTTTTCCATTAAAATCAACAAGATTTAGCGNAGACAAAACTGACCAAGTTCCGTAAATATAGTTTGTGCCCCATCGACCATACCAACTTCCATCTCTTTCTTGTTGAGAGAGCAAATAATGAACAGCTTTATTAATGAATAATTCATCTTTTGGATTGTTTANTTGTTTCAAAAAACTTAAACATCGTGCTGAGACATCAGCAGTTGGGGGATCTAGAAGCGCTCCATGATCAGCAAATGGTATTGAATTGAGGAGATAATGCGTGTTGTCAATATCAAATGCACCCCATCCACCATTCTTAGATTGCATTGCGATAATCCATTTTCTTGTTCTTTCTATTGCATCTGAGACTGCTTTCCTTTTTCTAATTTTGTTATATCTGTCCAAAAACATTCCTACTAAAGCCGTGTCATCAACATCCGGATAATAATTATTGTTAAACTGAAACGCCCAACCACCGGGTTTTATATTAGTTTTATTATGAGACCAATCCCCAATAGTTTTTATTTCCTTTTTTAAAAACCAATTTGTGAGATCATCTGGGACTAATCCATTTTCAAGATGAACAATGCCCATCCAACCTGAATCCCAAATTGGAGAGAAGCAGGGTTGACAGTAAGCAAACTCCTTTTTTTCAACTATAAGTCTGGATATAGCTTTGTTTCCTAACGTTATTTGTTTTTTGTATTTAATTTTATTTACGGAGTGAAGTGCTATTACAGAGTTTACCATTGCAGGAAAAATCCCTCCAAGACCGTCTTTGTCGTTTAACCTTTCAATTGTCCATTTGATTGCGTCAAACTCACATTTCTTTTTTAAGCTTTTTGGAAATAATGGAAATATCATCCTAGCTAAATCGTCAAAAATTAAAAATATTTTTGAAGAAAGTTTTTTTTCACTACTTAACTTAATTTTTTTAAATTTATTTTCAGAATTAACAAACAACTCATTAATTGAGGTATTATTAGGGTTTGACGCAATAACCTTTCTGTGCATTATAACCAAAAGCGGTACTAGAACAGTTCTAGACCAGTATGAAATTTTATAGATATTAAATGGAAACCAATTTGGAAATCTGATAATTTCTATTGGCATAAATGGTACAGAATCCCAGGAAATTTGGCCAAACATTGCTAAAGAAATTTTAGTAAAAACATTAACCTTTTCAGCACCTCCAAGTTTTAAAATAAGATTTTTTGCTCTAACCATAAATTCTGAATCAACATTTTCTCCTGCAAGTTTTAAGGCGAAATATGCTTTAACTGATGCGCTCAAGTCAGAAGGGCCCTCATGAAATAGTGGCCAACCACCCTGATTATTTTGTTTTTTACGAATATATTTTACAATTTTATCTTGAAGCCCTAGGTTAATATCACCAAAAAAATGCGTCATCATTATAAATTCAGAAGGAATTGTAGTATCGGCCTCAAGCTCATAAACGTAACACCCTTCTTTTAGTTTTTTTGATTCTTGATTGTTTAATAACTTTTTAAATCTGTCTTGATTAATTTGAATTAATTTTTTTAGATTATTCATATTAGAAAGATTTTAATTATTAGCTGCTTTTTTTCCTGATAAAATAGATCCCTCTATTGTACAGGGTAAATCGCTTTGTGTCCAATCACCTGAAATTCTTACGTTTCTTGGTAGAAAGTTTAATTGACTTATTAATTTAAAATTATCCGGAGATTGTATCATTGTTGCTTTTTTCTCTTTTACAACTTGAAATTCTGAGATTGGCAAAATTTCGTTGGTATAACAACAAATCTCATCCCAAATNATTTTGGCAATACTTTCAGANTTATAATCATTAAAATGATTTGCATTACTNACAGTCACTGAAANATAGTTATTTTTAATAAAAATCCAGTGGGATTTTGTATTTATGAACCCAATTATNCTTTTATNGAACTTTTTTTTTATATCATNNGAGATTTTAAAATGAACATTTAAGATACAATTGTATTCTTTTGGAAGTTTTAAATTNGGAAAAAATTTAGNTAGNTTTGTTGGNGGTATCGCTAAAATNACTAGATCATCTTTTTCNATATTTATTTCCTCATTATCAAAAAACAANTTACTTGCATATTCATTATTAGTTTCAATATTTCTTAATCTCTTTTTAAAATTTATATTACAACCTTTTTTCTCTAGATATTTAAGGCTTGGCTGAATTATNGTTTCGTTCCANTTGGTTATTGGTTGATAAATATTACAAAATTCAGGACCTTTAAANATAGTTTTTTTTAATACATTTGAGAGTATTTTTGCTGANGCAAGANCACTTGCTGTATTCATTATNCCCAAAGTTAANGGCTCCCAGAAAGTTTTAAAAATTTTTGAATTTCCAACAATTTCTAATACAGTTTTTTTAGGGCTTACAAATAAAAACTTTAACAAAGAAAAGTAGTCAGATAATTTTGTCTTCGGTATTAAACTTATTTTTCCTAAAACAAGATTTAACATCTTGATTTCTTTAAAATCAAGATTCCAATGTGCATTATTTATTAAATCATAGAAAGCTAATTCTGGTGGNAGAGTTTTAATCTTATCAATGGAATTTACAATTTTACATAGTTCGTAAAAATTTGTGTTGGCAGAAAAAACCAAATGATTTCCATTATCAATTTCTATGTTTAATTTTTTTTCGTAAAATGANCTGCATCTACCTCCGGCAACATTTGATGATTCATATAAATTGACAACTTTATTCTTATTTAAACTATGAATCGATGCTGAGAGACCGGATAATCCTGCTCCAATTATGTGCGTGTTACCTGAAATATCAATACCTAATAAAAAATAATAAGAGTATAAAAGTTTTTTCAAATGAACTTAATTTAATTCTTTGTTTTAAGTTAATNCTTTTTTTGAATAATTTTGAATGAATTGCTTTATAGAATNTTTTCATAATTTCAGAGGCAATAATTTTCCTTTTTTGAATTTTTTTAGATTCTTCATCTGATTTAATAAAATATTTATTTGCTTCNTGNAGNATGTCTTGAAANATATTTTGAATTTTTGGTTCATCNAAAATCGTTTTTATATTTTTTTTAATACCATATTTTTCGAAATANTTTGAAGAAATATAACACCTCCCTCTCTCTAGGTCNTCTNTNAAATCTCNTACTATATTTGTTAGTTGAAAAGCTCTTCCTAGANAAAAAGCATATTTTTTCTCGTTCTTTGATAATCCAAATATTTTTATAGATAGATANCCCACGGCAACTGCNACNCTGTCGCAATAAAGATTTAGTNTTTTNTGTGACGGAAATTTTATATCTTCTTTAGCGTCCATTAACATACCATCAATTATTGAGTAAAAATCAGATTTTTCCAAATCATAACTGTTAANAGAATNTCTAAGTTCTCTCTCAACACTTGTNATNAAATTTACTGATCCATAGACATTATCTATCTTTTTTTTCCATAGATTTAATTTTAATTCTTTTTCAATTTTATTTTCTAGTTCATCAGCAATATCATCTATTACTCTGCAAAATGCATATATAGAAAACATTGCTCTTTTTTTTTTTGTATCAAGAATATTCATACCCCAATAAAATGAGGACCCAGATTTTTTAACTAATTTTTTGACTTCGATTTGATCATCGACTGACATATTTTATTTATTAAAATTTAAGCTCTTTCGAGAGAAAACTTTCTAGGAAATGCGATGCCCATTGCACCCATTGCTGTTTTAATTATAGTATCAGCATCGACTCCACATTCGACGTTTTGTTGTTCGGGTTTTCCATGATTAATAAACTTATCTGGAAAGAATATTGGCCTGAACTTCAGATCTTTATCAAGTGCACCGGATTTTGCCAAAAAGGACATTACTTGTGCNGAAAANCCACCGATTGAACCNTCNTCNACAGTTATAAGTACTTCATGGTCTCTGGCTAATTGAGTAATTAATAATTGATCAATAGGTTTTGCAAACCTTGCATCCGCAACTGTTGTTGGGAGCCCATATGTTCCTAGTATCTCAGATGCAACAATGGAGTCTTTAAGTCTTGTTCCTAGAGATAAGATGCAAATCTTACTTCCCTCACGTACTATCCTGCCTTTACCAATTTTCCAAATCTCTTGTTGATCATTTATCTTTAACCCTAAACCTTCTCCTCTGGGGTATCTAAATGCTGATGGTTTATCATTAATGGTAGTAGATGTCGCAATGCAATTACATAACTCGTTTTCATCGCTTGGAGCCATCACTATGAAGTTAGGGAGCGTGCATAGGTAAGCCAGATCAAATGAACCAGCGTGTGTTGCTCCATCAGCACCAACTTGACCAGCTCGATCAATTGCAAACCTAACTGGGAGAGATTGGATAGCAACGTCGTGGACTACTTGATCATATGCTCTTTGAAGGAAAGTTGAATATATAGCAGCATAAGGCTTCATGCCTCTTGAGGCTAATCCTGCGGCAAAAGTAACTGCATGTTGCTCAGCGATACCTACATCGAATGTTCTTGATGGATAGGCTTTTTGAAAACTATCTAAGCCAGTTCCTGAGGGCATTGCTGCTGTGATTGCTACTATAGATTTGTCTTTTTTAGCTTGTTTTATCAAAGCGTTGGCAAAAACCTTTGTATAACTGGGTATTGTGGATGTGGATTTTACTTGTTCACCTGTAACAACATTAAACTTACTTACACCATGGTACTTGTCCTCAGATTTTTCAGCCGGTTCATAACCATATCCTTTTTTTGTAACTACATGAAGGAAAACAGGGCCGTCCCACTTTGATTTCTCTAGGTTTCTTAAAACTGGGAGAAGATGATCAAGATTATGTCCATCAATCGGACCGAGATAAAAGAAACCAAGTTCTTCGAACAACGTTCCACCAGTTACCATGCCTCGAACGTACTCATCTGCTTTGGCAGCCATATTTTGGAAACTTTTGGGAAACTTTTTTGCCATGTGTTTTGCAAGCGTCCTAGCAGATTGAAATGTTTTGGTAGACAATAATCTTGAAAGATAGGCACTCATGGCTCCTACAGGAGGTGCTATTGACATGTCGTTGTCGTTCAAGATTACAATGAGTCTTGCATTCATTGAGCCTGCATTATTCATTGCTTCGTAAGCCATACCGGCACTAATTGCTCCATCTCCAATAACACAAACAACATTGTGGTTCTCTTTTTTGAGATCTCTGGCAACTGCCATTCCAAGACCAGCTGATATTGATGTTGAAGAATGAGCAGCACCAAAAGGATCGTATTCGCTCTCGGCTCTTTTTGTAAATCCGTATAGTCCGCCCGGCTGTCTAATTGTTCTTATTTTATCTCTTCTTCCTGTGATTACTTTGTGAGGATAGCATTGATGTCCAACATCCCAAATCAATTTGTCTTTTGGAGTATTGAAAACACTGTGTATGGCTACGGTCAACTCAACTACTCCTAAACCAGCACCTAAGTGTCCACCCGTTACTGATACAGCATCGACCACTTCGTCTCTAAGTTCCTTACATAAAATCTTCAGCTCTTTATCATTGAAACCTTTAAGATCTTTGGGATATTTTACTTTATCTAATAGATTGGTTTGGAGTTTCATTTTATATATGCACCTTTTTTCAAGAAAAATAAATACTAATCATATATTATCCCTTTTATAAAACAAAAAATCAAATCAATACGTGATAATTTTATTTTTTTTTCTAATGGATTTCTCTGTTTTAGCAGAAAACATAATCTTTTTGCAATATTTAAAATAATTAGAGCTTCCTTTTTCAGACCCCAAATTTCAATTGATTTCAAACCAATCGTTGAATTATCCAATAATTTTTCAACTTTATTAATTATCTCTTCTTTTAGTTTATCAAATTTCAATGATTTTCTTTCTGTTTTTAAAATGTTAATCCCAACGGTGTATTTTTTAAAGTAAATATTAGGTATATAAATTCTATTAAGATTTACAAAATCTTCTTGACAATCTTGCATATGATTTATGATTTGCAAGGCTGTACAAAGGTTATCAGAGGCTTTGAAAATAATTTTTTTATCTTTTATCTCGAGTTTTTTTGAAAGATAAGTTAATTCAATGAAAAATCTTCCTATTGGGTTTGCTGAATATTTACAGTAATAAATTAATTCACCCCAGTTATCATACCTGTTTTTTTTTGCATCTAACTTAAATGCAACTAAAAGTTGTCTTGCATATTTTTTGGCAAATTTTATATGAGTGAAATTTGAAATTAGTTTTTTTATAATATCAATCTTAGTTTTTTCTTGGGTTTTTAAACAATTATCGAAATAATTCAGAATTTTTAATTTCTCTTTTGATTTGATGTTTTTATTATCTGCAATATCGTCAGATGTTCTCGCAAAAAAATAAAATAGTCTGATTATTTTTCTTATTTTTTTTTTAATTACAAAGGAAGCAACTGGGAAGTTTTCATCTTTGAAGTTCTTTCCAGATAAAAGTGAGGATATATATTGTTCGTTGATTTGCTTAATACTTTCTTCCTTTCCAGATATTACCATTTAGTAATTTATAATTTAACGCTGATGTGACTGTCATACAAATATATAATGTTGCGCTTAAAGGAAGGGCTAATGCAAATACTTTTTCTACTTTATAGAAATTTAGTGTAGGCATAATAATTATTAGCATCATCCCAAAGGATGAAAAATTAAGGAAAAAAAGGTGAAAAAACTCCTTATCAAATTTTAAAAATATCGAGAGAACTAAGATAAAAATAGGGGTAAGATATATTAACGCGAGCCCCAAAACACATATAAAAAGCAATAAAAATGAATGTTTTAGCTGTTCAAAAGCCGTTCGTGAAACCATACGCCATATGCTTTTGAGATCATTATAGCTTCGTCCACTTTCTACTTTCTTTGTTAGGCCAAGCCAAATATTTCCAGTTTGTTTTAAAAGTTTTGCAATATTGCAATCATCAATGAGTTTATTTTTAATTTTATTATATAAATTATCATTATTAAATACTGAGGCTTTGCAAAAAATAAATCCACCGGCCGCAGCAGCAAAAGACGATGTTTTTTTATTTACTAGATTAAAAGGATACATTTTTTGAAAGAAAAAAATAAAAGGAGGTATGAGGAGCTTTTCCCAGAATGTATCACAGTTTAATTTAGCCATTAATGAAATCATTATGTAGTTTTGGGTTTTTATAAAACAGATCACATTATTAAGTAAGTCTTGTGATAAGCTAATGTCTGAATCAAGAAATAAGTAATAATCAAATTTTTTTTTATTTGCAGCGTCAACTCCTTGCTTTAACGCCCAGGTCTTTCCAACCCACCCAGATGGTAAATCTTTCCCAGTTATTAATTCAACTTTTTTAAATGATTTTTTAAACATTTTAACTATTTCAGATGTTTTATCTGAACTGTGGTCATCAACAACAATCACATTAATATTTTTGTAGTTTTGATTTTTGATTGAGTCTAAAGTTTTTTTAATGGTTTTTTCCTCATTTCTAGCTGGTATTATAACGCAGACTGAATCTGAGTTGTTATCTATCCTCTGATTACCAGGGACTTTTTCTTCAAAAATAATTTTGTTACTCCAGAAAAGATCGTCATTTATGAGTTCATGCCTTCCATGGATAAAGATCAAATAGACCCAAGAAGCAAAAACTAAATAAGAAATGTTAAGTAAAAATTCCACAACCTTTGAGATTTAAATTTTACTGTTTATACAACGTTTGGAGCTAGCAAACAAATTTGTTGTAAAATTACAACAGAATTATCTATTTGTGTCAATTTTGTTAAATCCACTTGATTTTCATTAAAGCACAAGATATCTTTATCTTAATGATTAATTATCGAACAAATATTGATAATGCATAATTTTTAATCATTTTGAATTTACTATCTAATTTTGAATTTACTATCTAATTGAAGGAAAGGATTATCATGATAAAAAAAATTTTAATAGGCTCAGCTATGTCGCTACCATTTATATTCTCTAACCCAGCAAGTTCATTTGAGTTCCCAGATAAACTACCATATGGTGAGATTTCAGCAAATGTTGGATACTATTCACAATATGTGTGGAGAGGAGAAAGACAAAATGATGGTCATTCTGCCGTTCAAGGTGGTTTAGACTACGGTGTTACATTAATCGATACATATATAGATGCTTATGTTGGATTCTGGGGTTCTAACGTTTCAGGTGGAACAAACACCCTTTCAGGCAATGAACTCGATTACTATGGAGGTTTTTCTGGAGCAGTACCACTTCTAGAGGACTATTTCTCATGGGATGCTGGTTTTTTGTACTACGACTATCCTGGTATGACTGATGAAAATACTGCTAATGGTGCTAGAAATGTTGATTTTCTTGAGTATTACGGTTCATTGAGCTTGGCAGTTCCGAATCCTATCACGGATGTCGGAATTTCATATTACTATGGTTACTCACCCGCAGGATTTCAGCAAGACGACTACGATTATCAAAATGTCAGCGTTGAAATTGCTGTTCCTAATACACCATTCACAATTGCAGGGGCTGCTGGATTTAGTGGAGCTGAAATGGAAGGCGGAAACTCTTACAGTGATTATTTAGCATCTATTTCAACTAGTGCCTTTGGTTTAGATCTAGGATTGACATTTACTACCGTAGACGGATATGGAGCAGATATAGAAAGTGATCAGATCATATTCTCGATTGGTAAAAGTTTCTAATAAAACTCTGTAAACCTTCAATTTGAAAATAAAGGGCGTTAATTCGCCCTTTTTATTTTGTTACATTCGGATATAGAAATTATAACCAGAGTAAGCATGAATAAAGAACCAATTTGATGCATTAGTCCTAAAGATATTGGTACGTATAATTTCAAAATTATAATTCCAAGAGTATATTGAAATAGAATGAAAGATACTAAAAAGTAGAAAAGTATTTTAAAACCCTCAAAAAACCCATCTCTATTAGCCTTAAATATTGTATGAAGAANAAACAANAGNGTAATTGTNGCNAAAAATCTGTGGGNNAATTGAAGAAAACCTTGNTCATTGAAGTATTCATTTAATAAATANGATTCGTTAGATATTAGAATTGGAGGTAAAATNTTGTNGCCCATTAANGGAAAGTTATTATAAGCTAGNCCAGCTTCTGTNCCAGATACTAAGGCNCCGGCAGAGATAGTTGTAAGTAAAAGTATTAATGAGACCACAAAATTATTTTTATGNTGATTAATCTTANGCAAATATTTATCCANAGGTTTTTTTTCAATAATTAGATTCCAGAAAAAATAAAGNAGAATAGAATATATAACAAAAGCCGTAACAAGGTGGGCNGAAAGTCTAAAGTGACTTACATCTGGTTTGTCTATTAATCCACTCTCTACCATAAACCAGCCCATGAAACCTTGAAAGAACCCTAGTAATGAGAGTGAAATTAATAATTTTTTTTCATTGGTATTGAAACCGTTTTTTAACCAAATGATTATNAGAGGTATAAAAAAAGTTAATCCTATTAATCTTCCCCAAATTCTGTGGATATATTCCCAAAAGAAAATTTTCTTAAAATCATCTAGAATCATATTAGAATTTTTNAATTTAAACTCTGGAAATTCCTTATAGAGATTAAATAGGTTTATCCAATCGTTATTATTCAATGGGGGAATGGTGCCTTTGAAAAAATTCCAAGTTGTCATTGATAAGCCTGAATCAGTTAGTCTGGTAATGCCCCCAATTATAACCATAGNCACTACCATAAACAAATTTAATGCAAGCCAACGAAGCTTGTTTTTCTTAAGTTTCTTATTCATTATTAATATTAATAATTCTTTATTTTNAAATTAAAATACATAATATTTGTGTAGTANATAATATTTTACATATCTTATTGACAAATTANGTCATAAGATTTATNAAATAGTATGGTTGATGACACTAATTTTCTTAAAAACTTAAATAATACTTTTAAAAATTCTGATCCAGAAGAGATATTAATAGCTTCACTCACTAGGATTTTTAAAAATAATGTTGCTTATGTTTGTTCATTTGGAAGNGAGTCAGCTATAATTCTCCACATGATTTCGAAAATAGACACAAAAATTCCCATAATATTAATAAATACAAAATTTTTATTNAAAGAAACTATTGAATATAAAAACTATTTAATCAAAANATTNAANTTTAAAAATTGTAAAGAAATATTTCCAAACCCATCAGATTTATCAGAGATTGATAAACATGATGATTTATGGAATTCAAATCCTGACCTATGTTGTAATATTAGAAAAGTTCTTCCACTTAATAAAGAACTAAGAAAATATAGTGCTTGGATTTCAGGAAGAAAATCCTATCATAAGGGTGAAAGATCGCTTTTAGAAAATTTTGAACAATTAAATGGTAAAGTTGTTATTAATCCNTTAGCNTTAGTNAATCGCTCTTTTATTGATTCCTATTNTTCTAAAAATAAAATNAAAAAACACCCACTTTTTNCAAAAGGGTATTTGTCAATAGGTTGTANNCATTGTACAGTAAAGTCTTNTAACNTCAAAAATCCAAGNTCTGGTCGGTGGNCAAATAAAATTAAAACAGAATGTGGAATTCATTATAATTTAAAAAATTAAATGCAAATAAATCTTAAAAAATTAGAGAATGAAAGTATTTTTATTCTTAGACAAGCTTTTAGATCAATTCCAAATATAGCTTTATTATGGTCATTAGGAAAAGACTCAAATGTTATGGTCTGGTTGGCTTTCAAAGCTTTTTTGGGTAAGATACCNTTCCCACTAGTACATGTTGATACAGGTAAAAAATTTCAAGAAATGTACAGTTTTAGAGAAAAATATGAGAAATTATGGAATCTTCAACTTATAAAAGAAAAATGTCCACCTCTCTCAGAAATTGATCCATCTCTTCCACCTGCTGCAAGATCTGCTGCAAGAAAAACCGAAGGTTTAAAGAGAATAATTAGTAAAAGAAAATTTAAAGGTATTATTGCAGGTATCAGAAGAGACGAAGAGGGGACTCGAGCAAAAGAGAGAGTT
>NHDS01000029.1 GCA_002167215.1 Pelagibacteraceae bacterium TMED65 | reverse complement strand
TGTGGCACTATCCCTAGGGTTTCCCCCGCCAGTTGTTAACTGGCACTGTGTCTTTGTAGAGCCCGGACTTTCCTCTTTAAAAAATATTTAAAGCGATAAGTCGCTTATCTAGCACTTTTTTTTTACAGAAATTTACAAATTTTACAATCTTAATTTAAGCCACGTTTTATTAGGTTTTTTGATATTTCTAAACACTCTTTATCGATTTTTCCATCAATTATTTTTGATCTAAATCTTCTTTGAAAAGCTCTAACAGTAGACTTTGTGTATTTATTTTTTAGGCAATAACCTATCTTTTTAAGATGCTGTAAAAAAAGTTTTTTGTTTTTTTTTGAAACTTCAATACCCCTGAATTTTCGTTTTTTTTTGGGTAAATCATACCAAATACCTATTTTATGTTTAGCTAAATGTTTCCAAGGAAACTTTTCTCCTGGATCTTTTTTTCGGTTTGGTGAAATATCAGAATGACCTAAAAAATTCTTAATTTTGATATTATATTTTTTTTTTAAAATTTTTGTTAATAATAGTAAACTTTTAATCTGTTTTATCGAAAAATTTTCATATTTGTTTATGTGGCCAGAATTTTGGATTTCAATGCCAATAGATTTATTGTTTAAATTTTTATGACTTTTCCAACATGATACACCTGCATGCCATGCTGTAAATTTTTCAGGTACCATGTTGATAATTGTTCCATTTTTTTTGATAAAATAATGGCTGCTTACTTTTGATTTTTTATTAGTCAATCTCTCAATTGCTTTTTTTTCAGAAGTCATTCCAGTGTAATGAAGAATGATGTAAATAATTTCCTTGGGTGATCTGGCAATTTTATCAAAATTTATTGAGTAAATAAGTTTAATATTCTTCATTTTTAACTATTTCATGGGTTTTTTTATAAATTTCCGATTTACTTTGCATTAAGATATAATATATAGATTTTAAATGAATAGAATAATAACAGCACTTTTAGCCCTACTGCTAATTCAATTACTGGTTGTACAAAAGACTTTTAGCAATGAAACCGAAGTCAAGGACTGTTTTGAAAAACTAAACAGAGCTACGTTTGCATTAAACATGGGATTAGATAAGGTAATTTTTAAACCTATAGCAAAAGGATATAGAAAATTACCGTCTCCTATAAGAACTGGAACTAGTAATGCTTTAAGTAATTTATCAAATTTAATAACGATCCCAAATAACGTGTTGCAAGGTGATTTTGGTTCTGCTGCAAATAATAGTGTTAGACTAATTATAAATACTACTCTTGGTATCGCAGGTATTTTTGACCCAGCTAATTCATTTGGATTTGAAAAAAGAGAAAAAGAGGACTTCGGACAATCGCTCGGAGTTATGGGGGTTGGAGAAGGTTGTTATTTAGTTTTACCAGTATTAGGTCCATCCACAGTTAGGGATACTGTTGGATCATTTATTGCGATGAACGGCGGAGATATGTGGCACAATGTAACTGTAAGGGATGATGAGGAGTATGTTAAAGAATTTAAAGAGTCTGACTATTGGGCTTCTAGAGTTACGTCAGGTGTAGATTTTAGAGCTAAAAATTTAGAGGCTTTTGATGCAATGGAAAATAATTCGGTTGATTTATATGCAACAGTAAGAAGTTTGTATCTTCAAGATAGAAAGAAAAAAATTAGTAATTCGAATAGTAAAACTGAAGCCATGGAAGACGGTGATTGGGATACATTAGAAAAATAATAAAATTTCAAAAAAATGAAAGTTATAAAGTACGCAGTTAAATTTGTTCTTATTTATTTTTCTTTAATAACTAGCTCATTTTGTGTTAATCCATCTGAATTTATTAATTCAATAAGCAGTGAAGCTTCAGAAATTTTATCGAGTAAACTCTCTGATAGCGAAAAAGTTATCAAATTGAAAATGATTGCTGAGGAATCGGTAGATATAGACGGTATTGGTTTATATACTTTAGGAAAATATAGAAAAACTTTAACAGATGAGCAAAGAGAAGAATACAAAAAGTTATTTAAGGAATATTTCCTTAAAAGCTTTTCAGGGCGTTTGGTAGTTTATAGTGACGCAAAGATTGCTGTTTTATCTGAAGAGGTAAAAAATGAAAAATATACAATTGTTTATAGTAAATTAATAGGCACAACGGATAGACCAGAAGTAAAAATAGATTGGAGAGTATACACAAAAAATCCTGAGAAACCTTTAATAAGAGATTTAGTTATTGAGAGTTTAAGTTTAGCACGTACCCAAAAAGAAGAGTTCAATTCTATAATTGAGAACAATGGCGGAGATATAAGCGCGTTATTTACAAATCTAAGAACATTTTTGAATAAATAAAAGTAAAATTCTATATAAATTCATTATCAAATTTTAAATTACTAAGAAAATGTTTTAATAATTATGACAAATCTTACAATCGTAATTCCTGTTTATAATGAAGGTAAAAATTTAAAAAAACTTATTTCACAAATATATAGAATTTTGCCAAAAAAGAGTTTCGAATTAATCATCGTTGATGATAGTTCGGATGACGGAACTCCTGAAATAATGTCAAAAATTCATAAAAATAATTTGAGGTATATCATTAGGAAAGAGAAAAGGGATTTATCTAAATCATGTATTATGGGCTTCGAAAAAGCAAAGTACAAAAATATTTTAGTTATGGATGGCGATTTACAACATAAGCCAGGTGATATATTAAAGTTTCTTAATATTAAAAAAAAAAAGACCCCCATATAATTGTTGGATCAAGGAACTTGTTTGATAAAAAAAAACATAATTTAAGTTTTCAAAGGTTATTTGCTTCCAGGATACTAATCCTGATAGTCAATTTATTGCTAGGTAAAAAAACATCCGACCCTATGAGCGGTTTTTTTATGTTTAAAAAAAGTGTTTTTACAAAATCAAAAAAAATTCTCATAAAAAAAGGTTACAAAATTCTTTTGGATTTAATTTATTCAGGAAATAAATCAATTTTTGTCACAGACATTGATATTAATTTTGAAAGCAGAAAGAAAGGAAATAGTAAAATGGATTACAAAATTCTTTTTTTTCTTGTTTCAATGATATTAGAAAAATTTTTATATAGAATATTTAAATAAAGTTTGGTGGGCCCGCCAGGACTCGAACCTGGGACCAATACATTATGAGTGTACTGCTCTAACCAACTGAGCTACAGGCCCGAAAAGAATTACTTATAATATTTTAAAGATATATCAAATTAAATATTAAAAAATAACTAATATTTCCTTATTAATTATAAGTGCAAATGCAATTGTGGGTAAATTTCAAAATTTCCCTTATTTGAATTTATTATTACAAAATAATAAAGTTTTTAATATTTAATTAAAAACCATTGAGAACTATCATGGACATTGTGAAATTGTATTTTCTTTTCAAAACTAAATTCATTTAGTCCTCTAATAATACCCTCTGAAAAAGGTATGCCATAATCATCCCCACATAACACTCCGTTTTTTTTTAGTTTTTGGTACCAAATCTCTAAATCTTTTTTAAAAGGAGCATAATTATGGTCCCCATCGATGTAAATAAAATCCAAAGTTTCATCTTCAAAATCTTTTGCAGCATCTTCTGATGTTTTTCTTATTAATTCAGCATTTTTATATTCACTAAAACGTTTTTTTACTTTTTCATAAAATTTGTTACCATCTTCTCCAGCAAAAAACACTTTTCCATTAGAGTCTGTATATTCGGAAAAGGGATCAATTAAACTTAACTTTTTTAGTTTTACACGAGACTCTTTAAAGTAATTATTGTTTAGTATATATTCTCCATGATCACCTTCATAGACTCCAATTTCTGCTCCCTCAATTATTTTATCTTGCATATAAATTGCGATAAACTTCAATGGGGTACCTTTTCTAAATGGAATGTTAGTCAATTTAGATTTATTTTCTAAGTTTAAAAAGAAAAGATAGATTAATAAAAATAGAATGAAGATAAACTCTGCAACATTTATTTTGTTAACTAATAACAAAGTTGTAGCTAAAACAAAAAAAAATATATGAATTATATGAAAAATAAACTTATTATAAAAAATATTTTTTATATTAATAATCAGTTTATAATAAAAAAATTTTAATTTTAACATTAAGTCAAGTGAGTTTAGATTATTGCTATCAAATTTTTTTTAATATTTCTAGAATAAACTTTGGTGGGCCGTGTTGGTTACGCTCCAACTACCCCTGCAATGTCAATGCAGTACTCTACTATTGAGCTAACGGCCCTTACTCAAATTTCTTTCAAATATATTAGTTTTGCTATTAACTGCATACATTAAAGATAAATTAATCATAAAAAAAGTAACATTAAAATCACTAAAAAATGCACCACTTGGAATTATTGGTAAAAAATTTGTAATAATATAAATAAAAGTACCTATTTGAATGTAATTTTGACTATCAATAATTTGTCTCAAAATTTTAAAAATAATTATAAAAAAAACAGATAATGAAATAACAGTTCCAACTATTCCGTGCTCAGACAGAAATTCGATATAAATTTGATGAGGGTGAGTTGTGCAATAATAATCAAATTTGTCGTGTTTATCTTCATGACAAGTTTCGACTCTATAATTTTTGTTTCCAACTCCAAATACTGGGTGTTTTTGAAAAACACTTAACCCTGATTTGTATAATCTTAAATACTGGTTTTTTTTCAAATCTTCTTGAGCTTTAACTTCTGAAGTAAAAAATAAATTATACATTTGTTCAATATAGCGCTCTTTTAAATACTCTGATTGATAAAGAGCAATAAAAAAAATTATGATAAAAGTAGCTGAAAATAATATTTTAAATTTCAGTTTAAAATAATCCAAAAAGAATACGAATAATAAAAAACCTACAAATACTTTTATTGTGTTAGATCTTTCACCGGTAACAAGTACTGAGGTTAAAAAAATTAAAAGCAAAAGCGATGGGATAATTTTTAAAGATTTGTTTTTATTTTTAAAAATTGTGAATATATAGCCAGATATAATAAATAATAAACCAGATAAATATGATCCAGCAATAGGCTCATCCTTGAAAAAACTAATAACACGACGTCCAAAATCTTGGTCTTCAGATCCAAATCCTAAAATATTTGTTCCATTGTATCTTTCAAAGTAAACATCAAATACAACAATTAGAAATATAACTGTCCATATCTTGAATGAAGAGAAGTCATATTTTTTGATATAGAATAAATAATTAATAGCAATAAACAAAAATATAAATCTTACAAAACCGAAATTTCTAAATATACCGCTTGATGGCTCAATTGAAATTAAAGTATTAAAAATTAGATACAAGTTTAGTAAAAAAAATAAGATTATTGCCTTATTTTTGAGAATATAGTTTAAATGATCTTTCTGAAAATATTTAAAAAAATATATTAATATTAATAAAAAAATATTGATTAAAGATACTGCGGGTCCAAAGATAATACTTAGAGGTAACAAAGCAAAAAGAGAATCATATAAATTAATATTTAATTTTTTAATCATAGATAATTTATATATACATCATAATTTTTGTTGTATTTCTATTATAAATAATTATCTTGTTTATAATCAATTATCAACATGGCCAGAAAATAATCCAAATGAAAAAAGAGGTAATAATTTTTATGCCTTCAATTGAGGGAGGAGGAGTAGAAAAAAATCTATTTTTAGTAAGTAACTTTTTGGCAAAAAATATTGAGACGCTAAAGGTCATTACGATTTCTAGAAAATATAAAAATAAATTCAATAAATCAGTTAAATTGATAACTCTCAAAAATAGAATATGGGACAACTTAAGTAGAAGAATTAAATATTTTCTCTCAATTATTTTACTAATCAAAGAAATATTCAAAAATAAAAATATTATAGTTATGTCTTTTCAAGCTAATATTTACTGTATTTTAATTTGCAAACTATTTTCTATTAAGATTATTTCTAGATCTAACTCTGCTCCAATTGGGTGGTCTCAAAACTTTATCAAAAAAATAATCTTTGGTATTGGATTAAAACTAGCAGATAAAATAATAGTGAATAGTATTGATTTTAAGCAAGATTTAAGAAAAGAATTTAATGTAAATGCAATTTGTATTTATAACCCACTTAATAGAAATGAAATTTTAAATAAATCAAAAAAAAAGTCGGCCAAAATTTTCAAATCAAAAAAAAAATTAAAGATTTTAAATATTGGTCGATTTACAGACCAAAAAGATCAATTTACATTTTTAAAATCTTTACGTAATTTAAAAAAAGATATTGAATTCGAAGCTTGTATTATTGGAAAAGGTAAACTAGAAAAAAAGTTACAAAATTATATTGCAAATAACAACCTTCAAAAATTTGTAAAAATATTAGATTTTGTTGATAATCCTTATCCCTTAATGAAACAAACAGATCTGTTTGTTTTAAGTTCTAAGTATGAAGGACTTCCTAATGTTTTGTTAGAAAGTTTAGTATTAAAAAAATTTATAATTTCAAGTGACTGTAGAACAGGTCCAAATGAAATTTTGTTAGGTGGCAAAGGTGGGTTATTATTTAATGTTGGGGACCATAAGCAGCTAGAAAAAAAAATTAAATATTTTTTTTTTTAATAAAAAAAAGTGTCAAAAAATGATGATAAATGCACATAAATCTTTAAAAAGGTTTGACTATAATAAAAATCTTAAACTGTATTTAGATTTACTTAGATCCTAATTATTTCTTATTCAAAATTTTAAGAATTTTATTTAATCTTAAATAGTGATGAAAAATGGTATATTTCATGGCTTCTTTTTTTAACCGAACTTTGTTTTGATAAATCTCTTTATTTGCCATATCTGAAAACTTTTCAAAACTTTTTAAGAGCTCGTTTTTAGTATTACTCTTAAATAAAATTCCATTTTTACCATCATCCAAAAATTCTCTTGGGCCATTGGGGCAATCACTCGATATTACAAAGGTATCACACAGAGCGGCCTCTACCATTACAAAGCCTACTTCCTCCCAGAGAGAGGACATTACGAATACGTCGCATGATCGCATATAACTGTAAATATTCTTTTTGAAGCCGATAAAAAATACTTTGTTTTCAATTTTTTCTTTTTTAACTAAATTTTTTAACTCATCTTTTTTTTCTCCATCTCCTAGAATCAATAGAATAAATTGATCATTTTTTTGAGAAAACTTTGAAAATTCACTTATTAAATAAGCATGATTTTTCTGATTTGTTAATCTTCCTGCTGATAAAATTATTTTTTTGTTTTTTGGAATATTGTCATTAATAACGAAATTTCTATCTCTTATTAGATTTTCAGTTCTGACTATTGCATCAGGTAAAAAAAATAATTTTTTATTTTCAAATATTTTTATTTGTTCCAACTTATTTTTTAAATCTAGTGTTGGACAGGTAATGAATTTAATTTTATTTGAAATTGATTTCCACAAAATTTTTCTAAAAATATTGAATTTTGGATATCCCGATATTCTTAGTACAAAATCTGTCTTTAAATCAAAAATTTTTAAAATAGTTAAAGGTAAAGAGGTTATTAGATGTATAAAGAATATGTCGGGCTTATGTTTTTTTAAAAGTTTTATAAGAGGTATAAATGATAACACATATATTAAAAGATATGATAACCTACTTTGAATATAACCCTCTTTTGGTAAAAATTTATAATAGTTAAAATTTAAATCTAAAAATATTATAGAATTTTCTAAAAATAATTTTTTATGATCGTTCCACTCCCCACATGCATTAATGATAAACACCTCATTATTCTTATCGTATTTTTTAAGGGAAAGCGCAGAATTGATAGTTGATTTTATGGTACCTATATTATTTAAACATGGTGACCAGTAAAATATTTTTTTTTCATTTTTGATATCTTTCACCATAAATTTTTTCTATAATTTTTTCTAATTTCATAAAGTTATATTTTCCTATTTTTTTCAATAAAAGTTTATTTGATAAATCTAAATGTTCTGGTTTATAATAACCTGAATGAATTTTAAAGTGATATTTTTTCCAAAATAAATCAAACAATCTTTTAAAAAGAGTCTTCTCACTCGTTGAAACATTTATAATACCTTTTACTCGTCTTTCAACAAGTTTGAGTAATATTTTAGATACGTCACTTACATGAATAAAATTTCTTACTACATTGGAATTTTTAAAATGAATTAACTCTTTTCTTTTACCTTTACTTATTAAGTTTAACAAAAAAAAATTATTCGTTTGCTTTTCAGATACTAAGCTACTTATCCTGGCTATACAAATATCAGTTTTATTCGATTTTGTTTTAATATATTTTTCTGCGGCAATTTTTGTTTTGCCATATTTGGATATCCCTGAAACTTTAGAATTTTCTTTATTTTTTTTAATGTTAAAACCATAAACATGTGAAGTGGATGAAAAAAGAAAATAAACTTTTTCTTTTTGAAATTTATTTATACCATCAATAAGATTTTTTGTTCCTTGTACATTTACTCTTTTAGATAATGAATAATTTTTATCGACTTTGTTGGTAGGCACTAACGCAGCTAAATGTATTATTATATTAAATTGATTTTTTTTGATCCAACTAAAAACTCTTTTTTTATTGAGAATATTGTATTTGAATTTGTAGACTCTATATTTTTTTTTCTTCGATATTAGGCTCAATAAACTTCTACCTAATATACCACTAAAACCTGTTAGACCTATTTTAATCAATTTTTATACTCAAAAGTTCATTAGATAAGATTTCTATTTTTTTTTTGATGTAGGTTTAGTATGTAAGCCAATAAAGAAACCAGCTTTTTCTATGTAATCTGCATTTGGGAAATAATCCTTTTTATTTTTTAATTTGTAAATAGTAGCAGCTTTTTGATTAAGGAAATTACCACTAATAATAGGCCTGGTTTCAATACCTTTATTATTCAGATTTTTAATAATTTTTTTTTTAAATCTTAAATACTTTTTGGTGATAAGCATTGGTAAACCAAACCATGAAGGAGAAACATTTTTTTCGGGTTCGACAAAACTAAATTGATTATCCCATTTTTTGTGATGTTTTAAATTTTTAATAATATTTTGTCGATTTAAATCTCTTGCAAGAGCAAATGACTTTAATCTCTTGAGTTGGTTGGATGCGATAGCAGCTGAAACTTCTAGGGGTCTTAAGTTAAAACCCATATTTACAAAGTTAAAATTTTTTTTATTCTTTTTATCTAAATCACGATCCCAACCGTGTGCTCTCATAATCTTTAAAAGATTGTAATTTTTTTTACTATTTGTAGTAACCATTCCTCCCTCACCGCATGTAATTTGATGCGAATAGTAAAAAGAATAGGATGCAAAATCCCCAAAATTTCCTAAATATTTATTGTTTAATTTAGCGCCTAGTGACTCACATGTATCTTCAATTATAACAATTTTTTTACCTTTAATCTTTTTTTTTAATCTCAATATATCAATTGAAGTGCCCAGAACATGAACTAACATGATCAATTTTGTTTTCTGGTTTATTTTAGATATTATTTGGTCAATTGAAGCATTGTAATTTTTTAAGTTTACATCCACAAAAACTGGTTTTAAACCTGCTTGGACAATTGGCCACAAAGAAGTCGACCAGCAAACAGATGGGATTATTGCCTCATCATTATTCTTAATTTTATGTAAATACTTTGCTACAAAAACTGATAATAAATTTGCAGATGATCCAGAATTAACCATAACAGCATATTTAGACCCAAAATACTTAGCAAACTCTTTTTCAAATTTTGATGTAATCGCTGACATAGTAAGCTGTTGAGTATTTATTACCTTTTGAGCCTCTTTAATATCCGATTTATTAAATGCATTTTCTAGTAGAGGATAAATTGTTCTTCTTTTCATTGTAGTTATTTTATATTTTTTAATTTAAAATACATTAGTTTAATTTTGATGATTTGTATTATTATTCCAACTTATAATGAAAAAGAAAATATTTTCAAATTAATTGAAGAAATTACCAAACTTATAGAAAATGTGGATATAGTTATTGTTGATGACTCTGTCGACAAATTGGATGCTTTAAAAAAAATTGATAATGTAAGCTATATTCATAGAGGATCAAAATTAGGAAGAGGATCAGCTGTTTTGGAGGGTATTAAAGAGGGCCTATTAAAAGAAAAAAATAAAATTTTCATTGAAATGGATGCCGACTTTTCACACGATCCAAAAGAATTAAAAAAGAATATTGATTATTTTCAAAAGGAAAATTTGAATTTTCTTATTGCAAGTAGATATGTTGAGGGAAGTAAAATTATAAATTGGCCGTTAAGTAGACATTTGTTGTCAAAAATTTCCAATTTTTTAGCTAAATTTTTGCTAAGAGTGCCAATTAATGACTATACCAATGGTTTTAGGTTTTATGATAAAAACGCTGCGAAACATGTAATAAAAGAATGTGAGCATTCAAAGTCAACCGGATTTATACTTTTATCAGAAATTGTTTTAGAACTTTATAAAAATAATTATAAAATATCTGAAATACCTACAATTTTTGTAAATAGAGTAAGGGGTGAAAGTAAAGTAAATCTTAGTGAAATACTAAACTCTTTTATCGGCTTAATTAAACTTTATATAAGTACAAAAATTTATAAAAAATAAGATCTTTTGTTTAATAATTACATTCTTTTGGATATATAAAAAAATTGCTTTTTTGTTGATATGTATATGAAAGGTCTTTTATTTTAAAATTTTTAAGGTCAAAGTTTTTTTTTAAATAACTTATATTTCTACTGTCAACAAATATTAAAGTATTTTTTTCAATAATTGATTCTTTTAAAAGTTTATCCATATCGGAATTAAAATGATTATTTAGTTTTTCAAAGTATTTTGATCTATCATACCAATAAATATATTGATTTGTGTTTAAATATTTTTTTGAAATCATATAAATAAATCCATCTTTTGTGAAATTTAAAAAATATTCTACATCATTGCATCTAGTCTCAACGTTTTTACTTGTTTCATTGATTTTTAAAATAAAAGACCAAGTTTCACTGTTCCATTTTTGAGATTTAAATAAATCAATACTATCTTCAGTATAACTAGATTTTACTCTTTCAAAATTTGGAAAAAATCTGTTGTTTTCTTGCTTATATGGAACAAATGCAGACGAAAACAACAAAGAGATTAAAAAAAATAAAATTATATTTTTGTACTTAAATATATATTTTTCAATTACAAAGGTTAAAACTATTATTCCAATAACCGGACCAGTTGAAAATCTAAAAATATTTAATTTATGCAAAGCAGATCCTAACATCAGAATTGAAATTACAGCTATTATAAAAAGATATTTATCTTGCTGAGAAATATTCCCTTTTTTTTTGACTTTAAGAAATATTGAAAATAAGAAAAATAAACATGAAATTGATATTAAAAAAAATATTAAAAAATAACTTTCTGAAAAAATATTGAAAAAACTTTTATAAAAAAATTCTTTAAAAAAAGTTAAAATCAATTCTATCAAAGAAGTTCCGTTAATTTCTAAAAAAACTGAGTTTAAATCAAAGGTTTTGAACCAATAAGAATGTAAATTAAAATTAAAGAGGTATACATGGAAAAATGTTAAAGGCGTAACAAAGCCTAAAAATAAAAATAAATTATCCCTCAATTGATGATTAACCCAAAAATATAAAATTAGTATTAAAGGTGATATAATTAAGAAATTTTCATAAGTTAAGCTTGATAAAGATAAAAAAAGTCCTGAGAGAAACAAATAAAAACTTTTTTTGTAAAAAAGAAATAGCAAGGAGCATGATATAAAAAAAAGAAATTGATAATTTGGCCAAGGTTGATTTGAAAAAGGGTGTAATAAAAAAATTATTATTGGCAAATAAATTGATAATTTTAAGTCAAAAACTTTCTTTGAAATCAAAAAAATTATGATATTGCCTAAAGAGAATGATATACCAGATAAAATCATAGCACTTATCAAATCGTTATTTGAGAGATAAAGAGCCAAGGAATTATTTAAAGTATGAAGAGGTCCATAATGTACGAAAAAATCTTTGTATGGTAACAAGCCATTATTAAAATCAACTGAACTTTGAATTACTGCCCAATGAAAAGAGTCATAAATGTATAAAGACTGAAAAATTGTTCCTACTAAGCTAAGAAAAAAGATAAATATTGCTATTTTTATATCTAAAGTAAACTTCATTTCTAATAAAGTATAAAATCTTTTCAGTTATTTTTTTTTAAATTTTCAATCACTGGCTTATACTTTTTATAAACCTTATCTACAATTATCGAATATTTATCTATTTCTTGTTGTGAAAGTTCTCCCTGACCAGCTTTTTCTAAATAATGATCTAGTCTATGCAATAAATAATTTTCAAACTTTCCAGAATTAATAACCGAAACTATTTTATTTTGTAAAAACCCAAAAGTAAAGTTAACTAAAAAAATAACCAATATAAGAAAAGCAAAAAAAATTGCAAAATATTTTAAATTCTTTTTCTTGTCATTAAATAAATTGAAAGCCATTTTTAAATTTAGATATTTGTTATTCTTACTATATTTTCTTGCTCTTTAAATTACAATATAGTTGTTTAATATATTTAATTATACCATTCACTTACAAAAATTTTTTAATTTTAGTAAAATTAGTAATATTAATAAATTTCTTTGTTTTATTTGATCTTTCATAACCCCATTTTGCATGTAAATATAAAATATTTGCTTTTTTAGCACACTGATAATCATAAATGCTGTCCCCGATATAAACTGCTTTTTTTTTATTGATATTAAACTTTTTCAAAATTTTGAGGAGTCCCTCCGGCATTGGCTTGCCTTTTTTGACATCATCAATAGTTAAATAGTCATCAAATATTTTATATTTACTTATAATTTTCTTCGTTCTTTTTTTACTTTTTGAGGTGAAAATTGCCAAAAAATATTCTTTTTTTAACATTTTTAATTCTTTTAAAAAAATTTTCTTTATTCTTATTTTATCAATATATTTTAAAGAGTAAAATTCATAATACTTTTTTATTTCTTTATAATTATTTTTTATTTTCATGTTTTGTAAAATTTTCTCAAATGGTAAGCCAAGAAATTTTTTATACTTTTTAAAAGATAATTTTATATTAACTTTTTTTGATGTAAGATTTAGTGCTTTTCTCATATTTGGTAGAGAATTTATTAAAACACCATCCAGGTCGAATATGATTATTTTATTTTTTTTTTTCAAATTAGAAATCTCTAGTTAAGTTTTTTATATATATCTATGAGATTGTAACTATTTACATCTAAGTCAAATTTTTTTATTGAATTTAAGCAGTTGTCTCTCATATCATCAATGATCTTTTTATTATCATTAATTTTACAAATTTTATCTGTAAAATTTAAAATATCGTCTTTATTTATCAAAATACCATTTATTTTGTCTTTCACTATCTCGTCACTACCTTTTCCGCTGAACGATATAATCGGAACTTTTGATGCAAGAGATTCTATATAAGTTACTCCGAAAGATTCTATTCGAGATAAATTTACATATAAGTCAGAGCTTTTATAATGTTTAATTAAATCTGAGTGAGGGAAATATTCTTCATCAATATTTTCAATATTATTAATTATATTAAATAAATGTTTGTGAGTTTTAAAAAACTTATTTTGAAGCAAAAACTTTGTGTTTTCACCGATAATTTTCCATTTAAAATTTACTTTATTTTCAATCAAATTTTCACAAATATTTTGAACGAGATCTAATCCCTTTTTTTTCTCTGCAAATCTTGCAACGGTTATTAAATTTAGTATCTTGCTTTTTTTTAAGTCAAGTGAACTGTACTTTTCAAATTTTTCAATATTCACAGAATTTGGAAAATAGATCAACTTGTCTTCATGAACCCCCAAAGTTAGCAAATCATCTTTAATAGTATCAGATATATAAGTAAATCTATCTATTTTTTTCAATGTGCTCTTTAAAAAAATGTCATATTTTTTATTTAATCTGTAACCATAATTAATTGATCTATCAATTTGTATATCAATACCATGAAATGTAACTACAACCTTTTTATCAAAGTTTTTTAAAATATTTATTAGAATTAAACTTTTAAAGTTTAGGAAACTAAAATGCCAAATATCTATTTTATATTTTTTAATTAATTTTAATATGTAGGGATTTAATAAAAAAAATATGTTTATATTAAAATAATATTTAAAAAGATAAACTAAGTTAAATATAAACTTATCTAAAACAACAATGCTATAATTATTATTTTTAATGTTTGTTTTATTATATAAAAACAATTTTATATTTAATCCCAATTTTGTAAGTCTATTAGCAATATTGTGGATTTGAACTTGTGCACCTCCTGCTTCTGGGAAAAAGACACCTGATATAAATGCAATCTTCATATAAAAAAATAAATTAATCTTATTATTAATATTAGATAAACAGATATTAATAAACTATAGTTATTTTTTGTAATATAAATATGGTTTATTTATGATTTATCATAGTTTAAGAAGCAATCAGTCGACATGAAAACTTTAATAAAAAAAATAATTAATAAATTTGGATATAAAATTTCTAGAGTAAGTAAGAAATTTGAATTAATAAACTTTGATGAACTTCTCAAAGAGAAAATAAAAAAAGAAAACCCTATTATTTTTGATGTGGGTGGAAATACGGGTAGCTCAATCAAAAAATTTAAACAAATTTTTAATAAACCAATTATTCATTCTTTTGAACCAAATAAAGAAGTTTACAAAGTCATGGAAAAAAATTATCAAAATGATAGTCAGGTATTTTGTAATAATTTTGCTTTGGGAAATATCATAGAGGAAAAAAACTTCAACATCATGGCCTCCTCCGGTAAATCTTCATTTTACAAAATTAATAATAATGTTGATTGGACTAAAAATAGGAAATTTGCTACTTCAATAATTTCAACTGAAAAAGTTAAAATAAATACAGTAGATAACTATTTGAAAGAAAACAAAATTGATTATATCGATTTCATGAAGTTAGATACGCAATTATATGAAGATAAAATCTTAGAAGGAAGCCTAAACTCTTTAAAGAATAATAAAATTAAAATAATTGTAGTTGAAGTTATCTTTAATGATTATTATGAAAAATATTTTACGTTTAGTGATATTGAAAAGTACCTAATACCTAATAAATTTAGAATGGTTGGGATAGATTTAATGAATAACAATATTTTAAAAGGTTCTTTATTCGGTGCAGATGTTTACTATTTTAACAAAAATTATTTTGAAGTTTAAATGAGAAAAATTATTTTAATACCAACTAGAATAAATTCAAAAAGATTACCTGCTAAAGCGCTTTTAGAAATCGAGAGAATTCCGATGATTATACATACTTATAAAAGATCGTGTCTATCAAGATTAAAAAATGAAGTTTATGTTTGTACAGACTCTCAAAAAATCATCGATGTTTGTAAAAAATATGAGGCTAATTTTATAAAAACTAAATCTACACATAAAAACGGGACGGAAAGAATTGCTGAGGCAGCAAAAAAACTTAAGCTCAAAGCTAAAGATATAATTATAGATGTTCAAGGAGATGAGCCCCTAATAAATCCGGTAGATATCGATGCAACAATTAATTTTTTTTTAAAAAGTAATTTTGATATTGTTGTACCTCATATAAACATAAAACTTAGAAATAAAAGAAATATAGTAAAGTTACTTGTGAACAATAAAAAACAAATTATGTGGATGACAAGATCTGATACACCTTGTTTTTTTCGTGGGCCAAATGAATCTTTAAAAAAACATTTATCAGTGATAATTTTTAACTATTATTCTTTAATTAAATACTCAAAACTGAAAACTTCATACTTTGAAAAAATAGAGTCGATTGAATTATTACGTGCATTAGAAAATGGTTTTAAAATGGGTTCAAACCAGGTCAAATCGAATTCATTTTCGATTGATATCAAAGATGATTTAAAAAAAGCAAAAACATTTTTTAAAAAAGACAAAATAAAGTATTTTTACACTCGTTAAAATTTGCTAAATGAAAAAAATAAACCCTCTTATTACTGTTTATATAACGAACTATAATTATGGTAAATTTATAAAGAAAGCTATCAACAGTGTTTTAAATCAAACATTCAAAAACTTCGAACTAATTATCATTGACGATGGATCTAAAGATAAATCGACAAATATAATTAAAAAATTTCAAAATAAAAAAAAAATTAAGATTATTTTTCAAAAAAATAAAGGTTTAATCGTGTCTAACAATCTCGCTTTAAGATTATCTAAAGCAAAATATATTATGAGATTAGACTCAGATGATTGGCTTGATCCTCACGCTCTAGAAATAATGTCAAACATATTAGAACGAAATAAAAAAATAAGTTTAGTTTTTCCAGATTATTACGAAGTTGATAAAAATGGGAATATTATTAAACAAGTTAGAAGACACGACTTTAAAAAAGTAAAACTATTAGATCAGCCCGCTCATGGCGCATGCACAATGATTCGAAAAGAAAATCTTCTTGATATTGGTGGGTATGATGAGGAGTTTAGTTGCCAAGATGGATACTATTTATGGCTTAATTTTATTAAAAAATATGTTGTTAGAAATGTAAATTTACCTCTTTTTTATTACCGGCAACATCAAAATAGTTTGACAAAGAATAAAAAGAAAATTCTATTTAATAGGTCAAAAATAATTACAAAACTGCAAAAAAAGGAAAACAAAAAAAAGGTAGTTGCAATTTTACCCATTAGAGGATTAAAATTAAACCCAGAAAGTTTGGTTTTAAAAAAATTAGATAGTAAGCCCCTTGTTTTTTACACTATTGATTCTATCTTGAATTCTAAATTAGTATATAAATTGATAGTTACATCTCCAGATCACAAATTACTTAATATTATTAAAAAAAAATATAAAAATAAAGTTTTAGTATTGAGAAGACCAGAAAATTTGGCATTCATAAATACAGAATTAGAAAAAACCATTAAACATAGTTTAAAAGAATTAAAATCTAAAAGAATATACTTTGACTATGTAATGAACGTATCTTTCAGAACTCCCTTCATTTCCACAAAAATAATTGAAGATGGAATTAACACGTTGCAACTATTTAACTCAGATAAAATTATTTGTGTAACTCAGGAAACGCATAGATACTTTCGACATGATGGTGCTGGACTAAAAAGCTTGATAAAATCATCAAATTTAAAACTAGAAAGAGACGTGATTTATAAACAGGTTATGGGATTTAATATTGTGAAAAAAAACTGTTTATTCAAAAATGATGAAGATTTAAAAGTTGGACATATAGTTTTAACTAGCGAACAATCATTTGAGATTAATAAAGAAGAAGATTTAAAAATGCCAAAAAGAATGAAAATTTTATAAAAATAATTTATAAAATTAACAATAAACTATATTTTTAAAGTTATATCTTTTATATATTCCTCTTGTATCGAAAATAATTTTTGAATTTTCCGCGATAAACTTATAGTTGTAAAAATCGTGATCTGTAACAAGTAATACTGCATCAAACTTTTTTAAATTTTTTTTATTTATGAAAATTGATTTTTTTTTAAAATTAAACTCTCTACTTTTTCTTAACTTTTTAAAAAAAGGATCATTGTATTCAAATTTAATGTTTTTTGATTTAAGTATTTTCATTATATTAAACGATGGAGACTCCCTATCATCCTCGATATTTTTTTTGTAGGAAACTCCAAGAATTAATACTTTTAATTTTTTTGATTTTAATTTAGAGAGCATTTTTTTAACTATCCACTTAGGTATAGATCTATTTATTTTTCCAGCTACCGAAATAAATTTTGGCTCATACCCATTTTTTCTTGAAATCCAAGATAGATAGTAGGGATCAATAGGTATACAATGACCTCCTAATCCAGGCCCAGGTAAAAATTTTTGAAAACCAAAATTTTTAGTAGAGGCAAGATCTATAACATTAAATATGTCTATTTTTAATTTATCACAGATAATTTTCAATTCATTAACTAAGCCAATATTTACAGCTCTATACATATTCTCTAATAATTTAGAAAGCTCAGCATCTTTAATGCTTTTTGCCATTACTACTTTCTTTACAATAGGTGAATATATTTTTTGGATTATCAACTCACAATTTTTTGTGACACCACTGACTACTTTTGGAGTTTTTTTATACGAAAAACTACTATCACCAGGATTTTCTCTCTCAGGTGAATATCCACAAAAAAAATTCTTTCCAACTTCCAAACTTTTATTTTTTACTATTTCTAAAACTTTATCTGTAGCTCCGGGATAAACAGTGCTTTCTAAAATTAAAATTTGATATGGTTTTAATATTTTTTTAATTTTCTTTGAACAATTAAATACATAGCTCATATCTGGCTTTAAATTCTTCAATGGTGTGGGCAAACATATTAAAATTGCGTCACATTTATTTAAAATTTTATAATCTGAACCAACCTGGCTTTTATTATACTTAAAATAATTAAAATTTTTAAGATTATTGTTTTTAATGTATGAAATACCTTTTTTTAACTGATTAATTTTTTTCTTATCATTATCTAACCCATAAACTTTAATATTGGCTTTTACAAATCTTGCACAAATAGGAAGTCCAACATAACCTAAACCAATTACACCAACACTAAATTTAGTTGTTTGTAATTTTTTTATAAATTTTTTAATTCTTAAATTTGATTTCATTTAACACCTTATAAAATTTATTCTATTATTCAAATTTGTCGAAACTAAGTTTCTCCTGTAATCGAAGTCTATTACTGAAAACTTTTTTTTTGAGATCAAAAAATCGTACACAAGAGAAGAAGTTTGGGAAATTATTACATCTGAAAAACTATTTCCTAAGAAATTATCAATTTTTTTAATTTTTTGCTCGTCGTTAAAATAGAATTTATTTTTTGGATGAAGCTTAAAATAAAAAACTTTATTATTAGATGTAATATAATAATTTTTTATAAAATAGTATATATCTTTTATGTCGTGCGTACCTGGGAGAACTAAAACTTTATTTGATTTCTTTTTCATGCTTATCGAATTCAAAAATTTTTGATTATAATTTCCTTTTGATCTTAAAAAAATTTTTTTATTCAATTTAGAATTATAATCTATTTGACTATATTTATTTGAACTGAAAATATTATCAGGTAAATAAATATTTTTAGATTTTGCAGATTTTATAAAATCAAACCATGTTAGTTGATTTGAAAAAATACCATGTTGATAACCTATTATCTTTATTTTCTTTGAAAATTCTCTAATGCTTCGGATTAAAAAAAAGCCAAAGTTATACTCAAATAAATAAAGGTTTATTTTTTTTACCTTAAATTCTGTTAAAAATCTTGGTATTGCATTAGCATAAATTTCTAATTTAGCCCTATTAATTAAACTTACATTATATAAATCAGTAATCTCATTTCTGAAATCGAGTCCTTCAATAAATGCATTATTTGAAAAAAAATTTTTATGTTTTTTTATGGAAAAAAGAATATTTATAACTAAATTAGTAATATCTTTATACTTAATGAATTGTTCTAAGTTCAATATCTTTTTTTTTTTTGTGGTATTAACATTTTTAATTAATTTGATCAGGCTTGCATTTAAATGTGTCTCATCAGTGAGTAAAAAATTACAAATATTTTTTTCTTTTTCAAAAAATTTATTTTTGCCATATGAAAAATAATTGGGGTATATAGATATAAAAAACTCACCTTGTTTTTTAATAATCTCAAATTTTTCCATACATTTTATATAAGATAGCAAAATAATGGTTTTTACATAAAATTTAATTATTTTAATTTTATTGAAATTATAAGTTATTTTTTTTTTAGATAGGTCTTCTTTTTCAATATCTAAATTCAAATTATCGAAGATATTTAAAGTAGATACATTATCAGAAATTATTTTTAATTTTTTTATTTTCTTTTTTAAAATTAATTTTTTTAAAGAAATTAGATTTATAATTCTATCTATAAAATTGTATCTATCGATTCTCAAATTCATTATCTCAAGTTCGTTATAAAAAAATTCATTTTCTTTTTTTTTAGAAAATGTTTCTTTTAAAAAATTGAGAAATGTATTGTAAGAACTTTTTTTAATTGCTTTTAATTGACTTAATCTTATCTGATTGCAATTTTCTAGATTTATGCTCCCTCTATTTAGATAAACGTAAGATTTGTTCGACTCTAATTTGTCATAGTTTTTGCTTAAATCAATTAAGAGCAAAACATTATTTTTCATTCTATTTATAATACGATATATACCAATCGATAAAGTTTTTTACTCCGTTTTCAACTTTTGTTTTAGGTATATATTTATACTCTTTTTTTATTAAGTTAGTATCTGAATGAGTTTTTATGACGTCACCCTTTTGCAAAGGTAATAGTTTTTTCTTCGCTTTTTTTTGTAAAAATTTTTCTATCAAACTTATATACTTTAGTAACGGTATCTCTTTTCCATAACCAATATTATAAATATTGTTAATTTTTTTTTTGTTTTTAAACACCAAAATTTTATAAATACCATCTACAATATCATCTACATATGTAAAATCCCTTGAGTGTTTACCTCGATTAAAAACATGAATAGGTTTTCCGCTCAAAATATTTCTTGTAAATTTAAATAAAGCCATATCAGGTCTCCCCCAGGGACCATAAACTGTGAAAAATCTCAATCCTATAGTCCTCATTTTATAAAGATTGCTATATGAAGCTGCTATAATTTCATTAGATTTTTTCGTTGCTGCATATAATTGAATTGGATTATTTGTTTCAAACTTTTCTTTAAGGGGATACTTTTTTTGGGCGCCATAAATACTACTTGTGCTAGCATAAATAAATTTTTTAATTTTAAAATTTTTTGAGATATCCAAAATATTAAAAAAACCATTAATATTATTATAAATATATGATTTTGGATTTTTTAGAGAGTAGCGCACACCCGCTTGGGCTGCGAGATGAATTACAGAATCTATGTTATATTTTTTGAATATTTTTTCTAAGCCGCTGTAATTTTTGATATCGACTTTCTTGAAAATAAAATTTTTATTCTTTTTAAGAATTTTGTTCCTGTCTCTTTTAAGTTTGACATCATAATAATTATTAAGATTATCAACTCCTATTACTTTGAATCCCTTAGAAAGAATTTTTAATGAAAGGTGAAAACCAATAAACCCAGCTGAGCCTGAAATTAAATATATTTTTTTAGACATTGTTAATTATTTTTTTGAGATCATTAAACTTATTTTTGTTCAAAATACAATAATCACTAATATATTTTTTGACTATCCTCTGAACTTTTTTTTGATACCACCATTTCGTTAACTCTCCTTTATTATTTATTTTAAGAAGCATATTATAAAGGCTTTTTGGATTAGTATGAACTATTCCTATTTTTTTAAATTCTAAGAAATATTTTTGTGATTTTTTTTCTAACAAATTAAAATCATGAGTTAAATACATTAATGTTGGTTTATTAGTTGCTAGACTTTCTAGATGACCAGTTGAGCAAAAAGTTTGAATAACTATTTTTGCTGATTGGATCTCCATATGCATTTTTTTTGATTCGTCTAAAAACTTGATCCTAGGATTTGCAGATAAAAATAGATCTTTTTCATGCCAAAAAGATTTCACTGGATGTAATTTTACTAATAGCTTTTTTATTAATTCATCATTTTTAATTAATAAAAAAAAATCGCAAAGGTATTTTATGTATTTTTGACTTTCAAAAAAACCGCTGTCGATTTTGATATCTCTGTTATAACCTTTACGCATTCTTATTTCTAAAATTATTTTGTCGCCAACTTTACTGCTTTTCTTTAAATTTTTGATAACTCCAAAAGGAAGGATTTTTTTACCTTTAATATTTCCCCAAGACAAATATTTGTCTGCAATTCTTACTTCGAAGGAAGAATTAAAATGTGATTTGTGCTGAAAATAATTTCCTCCATGCTGGGCTAGAATTAAAGTTGTTCCGTTTTCAACATTTTTTGCAATATATCTGTCCATTAAAGTGCTTCTTAGTATTCCCAAACAAGTGAATATTTTTTTTGGTTTTTTTGGAAAGGGAATGTTTTTAGACAAATCATCTATATACTGATGATTTTCTAAAAATGTTGTAGGCAAATTTCTCAAAATTTCTTTACTCAAAAATTTTTCCAATTGAGATTCCCTACTTTTTAAGTTGGGAAATTTTTTTCTTTGAAAATTATAGATTTTATTCTCTCGAAATAGAATATTTGGTCTCAGTGACTTATAAAAAAGTAAAGATTTATTTATTAATAAGTTCAACCACATTTCTTGGAGGTTACTCATATATGTTGAAAATATTAGAGACTTTTTATTTTGTGGAATTATATTAAGAAATGTTTGGATAGTAAGGGACAATTTTTCTTTCATATTTTGCGATTTCAAATTTTTATAAATCTTTATTCTTTCATAGTTATTTAAAATTTTACCCTTACTGATAATAGATATTTTTTTTGAAAAGCTATCTTCTATTATTCTTGAAAAAAAGTGATGATTCCAATAATCACTACTTGAAATTCTAGTAAAATCCTCAATTCCATGTGGTATTAAATCGTAGGTATCTACTTTTTTTTTAAAAAATATAAATTTTTTATTTTTTAAGGAATCAACAAGTTTCCATTTAAATGAAATAGAAGATATAAACCAGTGTAGCCAAAAACCCAAGGTAATTTCCCAATATCTTTTTGAATAATTTTTTCCATGATAATTATTTAAAAATAATATTAATTGTTTCAAAAAATAATCGTACATTTTGATATTCTTATTCATGTCATTGATTTTATTTTTGTAGTTATTCCAGTTTTTATAAAATATTATATCTTTCGAAAAATTAAAATTTTTGTCGAATTTTGGGATTTCTAAATATTTTTTTGATTTGATATTTTTATAATCATCAATTTTTAAAAAATCAGTAACGAGGTGATCTTTCATAGAAAATTTAGCTTGTAATTTTGCTCCATCTGTTGCGATAATTTTTCCGTACCTCTTTTTCTATAACTTGAAAATCTTTTCCCTTAAATTTATTAATTTTTTTACGTTCCTTCACAAATAAAGATAATGTTTTCATTTCATGTGGTAAAATAGAGAATTTATTATCTTTACCTGGTAAATTATTATCTATCGTAAAGTGTTTTTCAATATATGCGGGATTGTACTCCAAGCACCCTAAAGCATCACTTATCCCTTTAAGATGACCACTATAACCTACCTTCTTGCACAGCTTTTTAAGAACTTTTATTCTAGGCAAATTAACATTTTCTGGAGGTGTTGGATATGCTGACACGCAATGCATTAGCACACATTTTTTTTTACTAACATATTTGAAAACTTTTTTTACTTCATTCAATTTTGATGCTCCAGTGCTAATAATTATATTTTCAAAGATTTTATTCATCTCTATCAGAAGCTGAGCATTATTTATTTCCATGCTCGCTACTTTAATCGTATTTAGCTTTAAATGTTTTAGGAAGCTTAAATATTTTTTATTAAAAACTGATGTTAGAAATGTTATTTTTTTTTTTTTGCAATATTCATTCAATTCATAATGATCATCAATACTTAGCTGAGCTTTCTTATAAAGTTTAATTCTTTCATCTTTGTGCCACGGTCCGTCTACCAGATCTTTAGTTGACCATGTCTGGAACTTTGCGAAATCTGCGCCTGACTCTTTTGCTGCTGATATCATCTCTTTTGCAAGACCCATATTTCCTAAAAAGTTCCAACCTATTTCCGCTATCAATTGAGTCATAAAGCAAATTTAATAAAAAATTAAATGTTGTGTTTGTCTATATTATTTTTAATTCTTGAACACAATAAATATATTTCATTAGTTTTGTAGTTTACTCCTTTGTTCCTATTTGGATCCTTGACAATTGTCTCTGTTATATCTGTATTATAAATACCTATTTTTTTTAAAAAAAATTTGACTTCCTTGGTGAATACAAAGCTGTGTTGTGCTGTAATTTTTGGATCGATATGCGCATGTATTATCACATACTTTGAAATTTTAAGAACTTTGTAAAGTAATTCTAAGGGTTCTTCACAATGATCTAATGTCATGAAAAAACCAAATAAATCAATTTTTTTACCTTTTAATTCTTTTTCACTCGAGTCAAACAAATCAAATTTGAAGAGTTTATCAGCCAACGCTAAACTACTGCAATTTTCACTAATATCATTTTTCCCCCATATTAAGTGAGAGGAGTCAATTATAAAAAGTTTACGATTAACATTTTTAATATTTGGAATTGATATATTTTTTTTTTTTACAATCTTTTTTTTTTTGAAGTTTCTTACTTTATTTGATAAACTTTTCATATTTAGATTTACATATTTCTTCAAAAGTTTTTTATTTTTTATTTCCTCTCTTAGCAAATCGAACATTAATCCATTAAATGGACAACCATACTCTCCATATGATTTAAATTTTGTATATTTTTTTAAATCGTTAAATAAATTTCCGTGATTTGGTGTAGCTAATTTATTTTTAAAATCATAAAAATTCTGCCAACCCATGTTGTGTTGACCGTAAATTGATAAAAAAATTTTTTTTTTATAGAAGTTATTGAACCATGTTGAAAAAAAAATAGTCTTACAATTTTTACATTGCCTTTTTTTTAATTTTTCCTTTAATAAATTTTGGGATATTTTAAGATCAGATAATATCTCGCGAACATAAAAATTATTTGACAATTCTTTGTTATTTATGCCTTTTGAATTTTTACTTCCACAAAAAGGACATTTTTTTATTTTAATGAACATTGTTAAAAATAAATTATGCTTTTAATCTAAATTTGTCAAACTTATGATAAAAACTGGTTTATTAAAAAATTTGAATTGACTTAAAAAAATATGAAATTATAACAAACCGCCTAGCTAAATCATGATATTAATAAAATGAAAATTGTATGGATAATAGATAACAAGTTTCGAGAATTATATGGTTTATATGATTTAAAAAAAAATCTTTCAAAAAAAAATATTAAGATTTATTTTTTTTATATTCCACTATGGAAAACCGCTATTGACTTAATTAATCCTAATATAGTTGTAGTTCCTAACTTATATAAGGAGTCTTGCGGACCAATAGTCGATTATGCTGAAAAAAAAAATGTAGATATATTCATGCACTCGTCTGAGGGAATGTATTATACTGACGTAACCCAACGGGCTAAATACCCAATTAATTTGATTAAAAAAGTAAAAAAATTTTTAGTATGGAGTAAGTTGGACTCTAAATATTTAATAAAAAAAGGTTTAAAAAAAAAAGTAGTTGAGAGCGGATGTTTAAAATTTGATAAAAAAAACTATAGGTTCAAAACAAAAAATAATAAAAAGATAAAAATTATAGGAATTCCAACCCACTTAAGAACAATTACTGGTTCTGGAATTTCAAAATTTAATATACCCTTTTACTTAAAAAAAGTTATTTTAAAAAAAAATTATGAGCGACTTGGATACTTTAAGTTTGAATATGAGTATATTGAGCTAATTACTAAAATAATTGAAAAACTAGATAAAAAGTTTGACATAATATTTAAAGTTAGCCCTTTTGAGGATCCGAAGATATATAGAGAAACTTTTCCTGGTCAAAAAATTTTCCCTGGGCATGACATTAGAGATTTTTTAAGAAATGTTGATGTAATATTAAATGTTTTTAGTTCAACAGCTATTGATGCAATAAAATATAATGTTCCTGTTATAAATTTTAATAAATTTGTTAATTGGGACAAAGACCTTTTAAAGACAAAGAAAGTGGGTCCAAATGCAAAATTAGGTGCAATTAAAATTGGTATCGAACCAAGAAATATTGATGAATTAATAGGCTTGCTCAAGAAAAACAAAAAATATCTTTTGAAGTTATGTAAAAAAAAGAACTTATTTAAAAAGGCCAACGAACTAGCAGGTACTTATGACAGTTTGGGAGTTATGACAAATTTATTTGTAAATTATGGAAAAAATATTAAAAAGAGGCCATATAATTATATTTATTATATAAAATATTTTTTAGTTGAAATAAAACAAACTTTATTCGGAAGGATAAGACCGGCTAACTTTAAAAGATGGAAATTAAGTGATCAAAAATTACTCTTCAATTTAAGATTATATTAATAGAAATATTTATTTTTTTAGTCGTAAATAACCCCGTATTTTTTATAGAAGTCTTCAAAATTATATTTTGTTAAAATTTTACCCTGATCCATAACAATAATTTCATCACAAATTTTTAAAGGTTTTATTTTATGAGTTATAATAATTAAATTTTTATTTTGATCTTTTTTAAGCAGCTGTAACTGTTTCAATATAAAATCCTCGTTTTCTGGATCTAGAGAATTCGTAAATTCATCTAATATTAAGATTTCAGGATCTTCATATAACAATCTTGCTAAAGCAATACGCTGAACTTGGCCGCCAGACAGAAAAGACCCTCTTTCACCAACGATAGTATCTATTCCATTGTCTTGATCTTTAATTATTTCTGAAGCTCCTGAATAATGAAGTGCGTCTTGTAATTTTTTTTCATCTATTTTTTTTTCATCATTTAGGAAGGTTATATTATTTAGTATAGTATCATCTAATAAATAGTTTTCTTGTGGGACTAAACCTATTTTTTTTTGCCATTTATCAAGATTGTTTTGGATATTTACTCCATCAGATTTAATCTCACCAGATGATGGGTAAATTAGACCACATAAAAGATTTACTAGTGTTGTTTTACCTGAGCCAGACTTTCCTACAAAACCAATCGCCTTACCTTTTTCTATTGATAGATTTAGATCATTAAATATTTCTTTTTTATGATTTAAATATTTAAAACTTACCTTTGCAATTTCTATATTTTTTTCAAATTTTATAATTTCATCTTTATTAAAATTTTTTCTTTCCTCTGATTTATATTTTTCAAGCGATAAGAATTCAGAATTTAAATGTAAAACTGAAGGGTATGAGGTTCTCAAAGCAGATATTGTAGTGCCAAATCTTGAAAAAATTGGTAATAACCTCAAAAAAGACACAACATATAAAGAAACTATGGGTAATATATTTTTAATTTCAGAGACGGAAATTATAAAAATCGAAAAAAATAACACTATAACAAAAGCAACTTCAAACAAAGAATTAGGAACAACTTTTATAATATTAATTTTTTTTCTTGCGTCTTCAAACATGTCAACTATTTGATTAAATTTTGTAATAGTTACATTTTCTCTTTTAGATATCTTTATATTTTTTAATGAGCTTAAA
The DNA here is from genome assembly GCA_002167215.1 of Pelagibacteraceae bacterium TMED65. The sequence continues at coordinate 24,747 of NHDS01000029.1, read as the reverse complement.
CTTTGCATCAACCATTTAATAAAATAATTCTTTGCTTTCATTCTATTTTCACCAAGCTTTCTCAATTTTTTAAAAAAAACAAAAACATAGACGATAAGAAAAAATATTAAAAAAAGAATTGCTATTATAGTAGATTTAAAATCGGCAAATAATAATAATATAAAAATAGAGATAAAAAGAAAAAGATCTTTTGCTGTCTTCAAAATAAAAAAGAAATTATTTAAATATTCAGTAGTTTCAGAGTCTGTATTTCTTAATATTTGAGAAGAATTATAATTATTTATAATTTCAAGGGGTGCATTAATATACAAACTGTAGAATTTTTCTTTTAATTGAAGAGAAAACCTTTTGTATAAAGTTTCCTGAAAGGTCACAATTCCTAATACATAAATATTTTTTAAAACAAAAAGTAGAATGAAAAAAATTGAACCAAAAACAAGAATTTCTTTTTGCTCCATTTCAATCAAACCGTAATTATTAAAATCAAAATATTTATAAATTAAAGGATTTTCACTTACTATTAGATCAATGGCTAATGGTATTAAAGCAATGCTAAATGTTTCAACAAAAACCAAAATTATATTAAGAATAATAAATATTATTATTGATTTTCTATTACTTTTATTAAATAAATGAACAAATTTTTTCATAAATGCTTAAATTTAAAAATTTTAATATGTTCATTTTTTGTTATTGTATTGTAAATAAATCTTGTATTTTTAAGAAATAATTATTATTTAGTCATGTTTGAAGCAATAATCCCCCTACGATCAAAGTCAAGAGGTTTGAGAAATAAAAACATATTGTTATTTAAAAAAAGGTTAAATTTAGTAAATTTTACGTTAAAAAAGTTAATTGATATAAAAGAAATAAGTAAAATATTCATTCTTACAGACTCCGAAGTTTATAAAAAAAAAATTATTAAACATAAAAAAATTGACTTTAATTACAAAAGAAAGAAAAACCTCTCAAAAGATAAGTCAAAAATTGATGATTTAGTTCAAGATTTCCTTACATTTTACAATAAAGATAAAACAAAGGGTAGGTTTTTGCTCTTTCAGGTCACTTCCCCTGTACTGGGCAAATCTGAAATTTTAAAAACACTAAAATTTATAAAAGTAAAGAAAGTGTCATCTCTAATGCATGTAACGAAAGTTCTCGAAAGTCCTTACGAAATTATAAAAATTAAAAGAAATAAATGGAATTATCTTATGAAAAAAAGAATAGTTAATAGACAAAATTATAAGGGTGAATATATGTTTATAACTGGTTCAATGTTCTATTTTACTAGAAATTTTTTTAATAATGGCAATAAAATAATAAATCAAAAAACATATCCTTATGAAATTGATAGGATAAACTTTATTGATATTGATGACAAATTTACATTCGAACTTGCAAAAAAGGTTGAAAATTTAAAACTTAGAAATTAAATCATTTTCAATAATTTTTTGGAAACTTTTTCATAATGTTTCAAACTAATCGAAATTAATATAGGTATTGCGATATATTGTTCTAAAATTTTTTTTGATTTCAAGGTATTCTTTAATTGGTCTTTTGAAATTGCATGTTTCCAAAAGTACGCAAAATGCCATTTGATAGCGTCTGGAAGATTTTTTGTTCCAATGCCGGATCTAACGAGGTAATTAACAATTTTTCTTCTCTTGCTTTTATTCTCAACTTTAAAGATTAAAGTATCGTAATTTGGTTCGGATCTTTTATAAATTTCTCTCATTTTGATTTTTTTTTGCTGAAATATTCTTTTTATTATATTAAATCTTTTCTTGCTCTCTTTGAGTATAAAATTTAATTTTTTTATTTGAGAAAGACCAACGGCTGCTTGCAGTTCAGTCATTCTATAATTAAAACCAGGCATATCAGCGTCGTCTACACCCCTAGGAATTTTTTTAAGTAATTTATGGCCATGATCATGATACCTTTTGAAAAATAAGTAATTTTTTTTATTATTTGTTAAAATACAACCACCTTCACCTGTTGTAATTGTTTTACCAAAATCAAAACTAAATATTCCAATGTCAGAGAGAGTTCCAAGCTTTTTGTCTTTAAACAACCCTCCTACTGCTTCACAGTTGTCCTCAATTAATGGAATCTTTCTTCTTTTGCAGAATTTTGTTATTTTGTCTATTTCGGCACTATAACCTAACATGTGTACAACTATAATTGCTTTTGTTTTTTTGGTAATTAATTTTGGTAATTCTTGCACTGGCATATTTAGACCTTCATTTATCCCCGATATAATTGGTTTTGCTCCACAGTCGAGAATAGCCTCTATTGTAGCAATAAAATTGAAACTTTGTGTTATTACCTCGTCCCCATGTTTAACTCCAAGAGCTTTTAATGCAATCTTAATTGCAGCTGTACCAGAGCTGACACATTGAACAAATCTGCTATTAAATTTTTTTGATAATTCATTTTCAAATTTTCTAACTCTAAATATTTTTCCTCGTCTTTTATCAAAACCATGAGCAAACAAAACACCATCACTTTTGGTAAATATCTTTTTTATTTCATTTAGTTCTTTATGGTTGATTAATTCGTTGCCTGGGGACATCTTAAGTATCCTTAAGTTGCTCTAAGTTCAATTTGTTTTTTCAATGATTCTTGATATCTTTGAAATTTTACTTTATCGACTTTAGAGTTTGTTGTCATTACTTGAACTGTAAAGCCTTTTCTTGAGATATTTGACAGATTTTTTTTGCTTCCATGAATTATCTGAGAATGATGAATTAAACAGTCACCTGGGTTTAAACTGAAAATTTTTATTTTATATTTTTTTTTTAACTTTTCAATTTCCTGAACTTTTTGAGAACTTCCTGGTGCATATGATGCAATATGAGAATACAATTTTTTATGAGAACCTAGTAAATATTCTACTGCTCCGTTTTTTTTTGTCGCCTTGTCGATTGCTATCCAAATTGTAAATGAATTAGGATTTTTCAAATTCCAGTAATAATTGTCTTGATGCATTGGGCTTGATAATCCAATTTTTTTGGGTTTTGCAAAATATTCATAATGTCTTATCTTTGGCTTAGCCTTCAAAAAAAATTTTCCGAGAATCAGAATTTTTTCTTGATTTGAAAATTTCTTAAAAAAAACGTCTTTAAATAAATGTACAGAATTTACTTCTTTTTTTATAAAGTTTATTTCTTTGCCCTTTAGAACTCCCACATTTTTAATAATATATGAATTTATTTTTTTTTTTAATTTTGCAATTTCTATCTTTGAAAAGACGTTTTTTACTCTAATAACTCCGTCGTTTTGGTATGTTCTAAAATCTTTAAGGTTTAATTTCATAAAATTGACACATATAATAAATTATATCTTCTAATGAAAAAAAAAAATAATGCAATAAATTTTGTTGCCGAAGTAGGATGCAATCATCAAGGCAGTTTAAGACTTGCTATGAAAATGATAGATGTTCTTGTAAATTTTTGTGATATCAAATTCGTGAAATTTCAAAAAAGAAACCCAATGGAATTACTTGACGAAGAACAGTATAATTCTCCTCATCCGGTGCCAGCAAACTCATTTGGTGAAACGTACGGTCTTCATCGGGAAAAGCTAGAATTTAGTATTAGTCAGCATAAAAAAATAAAATCCTACTGTAAGAAAAAAAAAATTGAATATATGTGTTCTGCTTGGGACTTAACTTCTTTAAAGCAATTAATTTCTATGAAGATGAATCACATTAAAATTCCATCAGCCTGCAACAATAACACAGAGTTGTTAACTCACTTATTTAAAAAGTTTAATGGTTACTGTCACATTTCTCTCGGGATGACCACTCTAAAAGAGGAAAAAAGAATTTTTGAGCTCGCAAAGAAATATAAAAAAAATAAAAAATTAGTTTTGTATGCTTGCACCTCGGACTATCCAGTAAAACATGAAGATATTTGCTTGCTTGAAATTTCAAGATTAAAAAAAAAATATGAAAAAAAAGTCGGTGCTATCGGTTTTTCAGGACACCATCAGGGGATTTCAGCAGATGTCGCGGCCGGTACATTAGGTGTTAAATGGATAGAGAGACACTTTACTTTAGATAGGACACTTAAAGGAACTGATCATCCAGCCTCGCTTGAACCAGACGGGGCTAGAAGAGTAAATAGAGATCTTCAATTGTTGACGCAAAGTTTAAAGTACAAAAAGAAAAATATACTTGATTGTGAAATGTCTCAAAGAAAAAAACTCAAGTTTAAAAGTGAATTAATTTAAATAATAAATAGTTTTTCATTGTATGAAAAAAAAAATTTTTTGTTTCGATATTGATGGAGTTATCTGCTCCACAAAAAAGAATAATTATGACAAATCCAAACCTAATAGGAATGCTATTAAGATAATTAATGAATTATATTTAAAGAATAAAATAGTAATATTTACCTCAAGGTACATGGGAAGAAATAATGAAAACATTAAAAAAGCAAAAGCCCAAGGATATAATAAAACTTTCAAACAACTTAAAAGTTGGGGATTAAAATTTCATAAATTAAAATTCGGCAAACCATCCTATGATTTTTTTCTTGATGATAAAAACATTTTTTTTAAAAAAAAATGGCAAAAATATTTTAGAAAAAGATTTTTATAAATTTAAATGAAAAATAATTTCAAAAATATTTTCAATACAAAAAAGATAGGAATCATAATTTATGGAAGAATGTCTTCAAAAAGATTTCCAGGAAAGGTTTTGCATAAAGTTTATAAAAGTAAGAACACATTTCAAATAATTGTTGATAAAATTAAAAAAGTTGGTTTGAAATCAAAAGTAGTTGTAGCTACATCCAATCATAATAATGATAAAAAAATAGTAGATTTCTGTAGGAAAAATAATATTAAATTTTTTTGTGGTGATCACGAAAATGTTTTTAACAGAACTGTGGAATGTATCAAAAAATTCAAATTTAAGTACTTTGTCAGAATATGTGCGGATAGGCCCTTATTCGATATTTATTTAATGATAGAAATGGTAAGTTTAATTATTAAAAAAGACTTAGACATTGTCACTAATGCAAATCCAAGAACTTTCCCAAAAGGTCTCACGTGCGAAGTTGCAAAAACAAAAATTTTCAATGTAGACCAAAAAAAACTCCGTAAGACTGATAAAGAACATATTTTTAATTATTTTTACAGAAAAGATAAATACAGGATATACAATTTAAAGGGTAAATTTAATAAAAAATTTTTGAAAAAAAATTTCTGTATAGACGTTAAAAAAGATATAAAAAATATTAGAAATATATTCTATAAGTTTTCAAAAATTAAAAAAGAAATTACTATAAATCATCTTTTTAAGTTTAACTAAAATAATTTTTTAAATTATCTAAGTAAAATTTATTTGAAAGTTCATCGATATACTTATTTCTAAATAAGAATTGATCTAAGTAATTTTCAGGAACTGTATACTCATTAAACTCACAAGATAATAAAAGTGAACAACTTTTATTTTTAATTTTCTTTTTTACTGCTAATTTTCTCATTTCAAAATACTGCTCATTTTTTTGATATATAGCTAAAGAGTTTTCGTAAATTTTTAGGAAAAATTTTATACTATCTAATATTTCATTTTGATCATTTTCAATTAAAATAATTTCTTTATTGTAAAACTTTTTTTTTACCTCGAAGTGATCAAACAAATTAGATTCGAATAATTCTTCTATTGATAAAAATTTTTTTTTTTTGATGTCAAAAATTTTTTTAAATAAAATCACATTTTTTTTAGAATAGCTAAATGAATTATCCAAATGATCTATTGAATTTATCAAACATTTTTTTTTATTAAATAATTCAACAGCTTCAGCATGTGAAGCTGCAGATCCAAAATAAAAATCACAGGATTCTATTGTTGAATTAAATTTACCTAAATGATTTATTGATTTCGTCAAATCTTTGAAATTTTTATTTCTATAATTAAATTTTTTCATAAGTGGTTCTCCTACTCTTTTGACAGTAAAACCATTATTTATTAAATAATCCAAAGAACTCTTCGTGTAATTTATATCTGAGCAAAATACTTCTGAAATTTTCTTAATTTTATTATAATTTAAATCTTTTATACATAAGGCAATATTTTTTTTTTGTTAAAAATTGATTATTTTTAAAAAATTCAACTTTATTATTTAAGTAAAGTTTTGGATCAAGTTTAAGTTGATAAGTAAAATTATAATCATTTTCTAATTTTTCATTTGTAAATAATTCACCATATCCAAAGAATTTTGGAATAAACCTATTAGAAAAATTTCTAAAAAAAATCAAATTAAGTAGTGATGAGATCTTAAAATAATACAGAATATGAAATGGCAAGATTAAAATTGAAAACAAAAATGATAATACAATTTCTTCAAATCTTAATTTTTTAGTTATTCTTAAAATAAGAATTAAATTAAAAATTTTTTTCTGACCAAATTTATTGCGATAATCAATTAAATTTATGCAAATAATCTTTTTTTTTTTCAAATAATTGGCGATTTTAAAACCATTCATAAGTGTTCCATAAAAACCTCCAAATGAGTCATTCCTTGGGGTAATAATGAAAAAACCTAATTTTAAAAAAAAATTAGATATTAAAAAATTTATTTTCACTTAATTGTTTTTGTTAAAAAAATCTACAATACTTAACAAAATAAACAACTGGCTCATTTCTACATAATTGTATGATAGTGAATTAATCCAGATTTTATTAGAACTATTTAAATTAAGTTTATTTTGTTTTTTAAAGCCTGTAATTGAAAAATAATTAATCTTTTTTTTTTTGCAAAATTTTGCAGCATTAATCATATTTTTTGAATTTCCAGATGCACTAAGTAAAATCACCAAATCATTATTGTTTGCATAAAAGTTTATAATTTTTTTTACCCAGTTTTGAAAAAGGTAATCATTGCTAAGACATGTTATTTGAGCTGTATTGTCGTAAGACATTGCCCTAATTCCAGATGTATTTGTTAAATCGTTAGCGAAATGGCTTGCAATCGATGCTCCTGCTCCATTTCCAAAAATCATAATTTTACTTTTCTTTTTTTTTACATCGAGGATTTGGTTGCACAAATTTAAGATATCTTTTTTTTGAATTTTTTTTAAAATAGAAACAAAGTTTGATTCATATTTTTTAATAAAGTTGTTAAGTTTTTTGCTCAATGATATTTACTTTGATATTTAGTTTATTTTGTATATGTATATATATTTATATTAAAAATACGTTAATTCAATGTTAATTAAACAGTTTTATCTAAATCATTCAAAAGAAATTATAAATTTTTATGCAATATAACAAATTTAAAAACAAAACGATATGCATAACAGGTGGGGCTGGTTTTATAGGAAGCCACTTAGTAGAAAGATTGTCTAAACATAAATGTAAAATAATAATTATTGATAATTTATCAACTGGTAGAATTGAAAATATAAAAGAGGTTTTAAAAAAAAAGAATGTAAGATTTTTAAAAAAAGATATTTTGAAAATAAAAAATCTGAAGAGTATTTTAGCTAAAACAGACTATATCTTTCATCTGGCAGCCCTAGCTGATATAGTGCCTTCAATTGAAAAACCTGAAAAATACTTTTATTCAAATGTGGTCTCAACTTTTAAACTTCTCAACAATATAAATATTCACAAGGTTAAAAAATTTGTATATTTAGCTTCATCTACATGTTATGGAGTTCCAAAAAAATATCCTACAAATGAGAACGAAAAAATTAATGTAAAATATCCTTATGCTCTTACAAAAAATATTGGAGAACAATTAGTCACACACTGGGCAAATGTTTACAAATTAAAAGCAATAACTCTAAGATTGTTTAATGTTTATGGTACAAAATCAAGGACATCGGGAACATATGGTGCTGTCTTTGGTGTTTTTTTGTCTCAGAAATTAAAAAACTTTCCTCTTACTGTTGTTGGTAATGGGAAACAGCTTAGAGATTTTACATATGTTTCAGATATAATAGATGCTATATTGTTAGCAGCTGAGTCCAAAAAAAGTAATGAAATTTACAATATTGCCTCTGGAAAACCCAAAAGTGTTAATGAGATTGTTAAACTTCTAAATCATAAAAAAATAAACATTAAAAAAAGACCTGGGGAACCTGATATAACCTGGGCAGATATTTCTAAAGCAAAAAAAGAATTAAAATGGAAACCGAAAATATCATTTGAGAAAGGTGTGAGAATATTGCTGAAAAATATAAATTATTGGAAAAGTGCCCCCGTTTGGACAAAAAGTAAAATTAATAAAGCAACTAAAAGTTGGTTTAAATATTTAAAATAACAATGACTAAAATTATCAAAATTAACGATTTAATCAGAAAACTTAAATCTAAAAAAAAAGTCGTTGCTTTAAGTCACGGAGTTTTTGACCTATTACATCATGGACATTTAAGACACTTTGAGGAAGTAAAAAAAAAGTCTGATTTATTAATTGTATCTGTGACTACAGACAGTTATGTCAAAAAAGGTCCAAGTAGGCCGTATTTTTCAATTAAAGATCGATTGTACACTTTGTCAAAGTTAGAAAATGTTGACTTTGTTTTGGAAAGCAACTCACTAAGTTCGATAAGTGTAATTAAAAAAATAAAACCTCACTTCTACTGTAAGGGACCAGATTATAAAGATTTAAGGAAAGACCGAACAAAAAAAATTTACTTAGAAAAAAAAACTGTTGAAAGATTTGGAGGTAAACTTTTAATTACGTCGAATAAAACTTCAAGTTCAAGTAAACTTATTAATTCAGAATATATCTTTAATAACGATCAGTTAAACTATCTTAGAAAAATTAAAAAAAAAAGTAACATAGAAGATCTAATAAATGACCTAGAATCTCTAAAAAATAACAATATTTATATCTATGGAGAAGCAATAATTGACATTTATAATAAATTAAATGTTCTTAATAAGTCCGGAAAAGAAAGTGTTCTAAATTTTTTAGAAACGAAATCCTCTGCTTATTTAGGTGGAGTATTATCTGTAGCAAACAATATTTCGGAATTTGTAAATAAAGTAAACGTTTCGACCTACTTAGGGGTTAAAAAAAATTACCTGTCATTTATTAGACGAAGATTATCAAAAAATATAATTATGAAGTATGTATTAAAAAGAGGTGCCACAACTATAGAGAAAGAGAGATATATCGATGATTATTCTAATAAAAAAATAATCGGTATTTATAAGTTAAATGATAACTTTATAGATTATAACGCTGAAAAAACACTGATAAAATCAATAAAAAAAATACCTAAGAGAAGTTTAATTTTATCTTTTGATTATGGTCATGGTTTTTTTACTAAAAAAATTATTAAAGAATTATCTAAAAAAAATAATTGTTTTAAATCAACTAACGTTCAATTAAATTCTTCTAGTATTGGATATCATTCTATAGAAAGCTATGCAAAATCTGACATGTTATGCATGAATGAGCTTGAATTGAGACATGATCTAAGAGATAGAACTGGTGAAATTAAATCATTAGTAAAAAAAATATCAAAAAAAAACAGTTCAAAATATTATCTTATTACTAGAGGTAAAAAAGGTGTTTTGCTTTTTAACAAAAAGAAAAATAAATTTTTCAAAGCTCCAGCATTCGCTAATCAAATTAACGATAAAGTAGGTGCAGGTGACTCGATGATACCTATCATTTCTTTGTGTTTAATGACAAATATAGATGAGGATATTTCGTTATTATTAGGTTCTATATTTTCAGCAGAAAGTATTAAACATGAGGCTAATAATTTTAAAATGAAAAAGGAACTTGTTTTAAATTCATTGGAAACAATGCTCAAAATATGAGAGAAAAAATTTTAATAGTTGGTGGAGCTGGTTATGTGGGCTCTATGCTAGCAAAAAAATTACTTAATGACGGGTATAAAGTTAGAATATTTGATTTATTTATTTACGACATCCAATTTCAAAAAAATGAAGATTTAGAATTAGTCAAGGGCGATATAAGAAATATTTCTTTGTTGGAAAAATCTCTTAAAGAAATTGATCATGTAATTCATTTAGCTTGCATATCAAACGATCCAAGTTTTGAATTAAATCCAGATTTAGGTAAGTCAATTAATTTTGACTCATTTGAACCTTTTGTTAAATTATGTACTCGAGGAAAGATTAAAAGATTTATTTATGCCTCATCATCAAGTGTTTATGGTCTAAGCAAAGAAAAAAACGTTAATGAGGAGCATGTATTAAAACCATTAACTGACTATTCAAAGTTTAAGGTTGGATGTGAAGAAATATTAACGCGATATAAAAATTCTGATATGATATGGACTATTTTAAGACCTGCGACGGTCTGTGGTTATTCAATTAGACAAAGATTTGACGTGGTGGTAAATTTATTGACCAATTTAGCATTTAACAAAGAAGAAATTAGTGTCTTTGGTGGCGATCAACTGAGACCAAATGTGAATATCAATGATATGATTGATTCTTATATAACTGTTTTAAAGGCTGACTACAAAAAAATAAAATATGAGACTTTTAATGTGGGTTATGAAAACCTTAAGGTATTAGAAATTGCCAAGTTAGTTAGGAAAACTATTGGCAAAAAGATAAGTTTAAAAATTTTACCAACAGATGATAATAGATCCTATCATATAAGTTCAAATAAAATTGGAGATGTACTTAACTTTAAGATGAAACATACTGTAGAAGATGCGATTAAAGAATTGGTAAAAGCGTTTGAGGATAATTTGTATACTGATCCCTTAGCCAATGAAAATTATTTTAACATTAAAAAAATGCAAAATATAAATTTGAAATAATAATTTATAGTAGAAAGAAATTGATAATGAAAAAAATAATAAATATTTATAAAAAATTTTTATTAATAAGAAATACTGATGAGGAAATTGCTAAAAAATACTCTGAGTGGAAAATGAGATGTCCAACTCACTTGTCAGTAGGGCAAGAAATGGTTTCAGCTTGCTTAGAGGAATGTTTTAAAAAAAATGATGTCGTTGTCAGTTCACATAGAGCACACGCCCACTATTTAGGAAAAGGGGGAAATTTAAATCAAATGATTGCGGAAATATACGGAAAAAAATCTGGTTGCTCTAAAGGAAAAGGAGGATCAATGCACCTCATAGACAAAAAATGTGGTTTTTTAGGAAGTACAGCAATAGTTGGAAACTCAATACCAGTTGGAGTTGGCCATGCATTAGACTTTAAAATATACAAAAAGAAAAATGTATCATTAATTTTTTTTGGAGATGCTGGAGTGGAAACGGGTGTTTTTTATGAGTCATTAAATTTTGCTATACTTAAAAATTTGCCTACAATTTTTATTTGTGAAAATAATTTTTATTCAGTTTATACACCCCTAAATCAAAGACAAATTACAAATATAAACATATCAAAAAGAATATCGGGATTGGGTATTAAAACAATTAGAGTTGATACGTATAATTGGAAAAAAGTTATAAAAACTTTAGAAATTGCAAGAAAATTTGTCTCAACTAAAAAAAAACCAATATTCTTAGAATTTTTAACTTATAGAAAATATGAACACGTCGGTCATTTAAAAGATGACCATTTAAAATACAGACCAAAGACTGAAATAAACTTTTGGAAAAAAAGGGATCCACTTATTTCAATTACTAAATTTTTATCTAAAAAAAAAGTAAATAAAAAATTAATAGATAAAATAAACCTTCAAGTTAAATCAAAAATTAAAAAAGCTTTTATTTTTGCTGAAAAATCTAAATTTCCAAATCCAGAGGATTATAAATTACATGTTTATAAATAGTAAGAAAATATGAATAGAAAGCTTAAATTTAATCAAGCAATAAACGAAGCTATCTATCAAGCAATGAAAAGTGATAGAAAGGTTGTTTGTTTTGGTTTGGGTGTTACTGACCCAAGAAGAGTGTTTTATTCAACAGAAAGACTAGTAGAGAAATTTGGAAATGAGAGAGTATTTGATATTCCAACTTCTGAAAATGCGTTGACTGGAGTTGCAATAGGACTAGCAAATTTAGGATCAAAGGTTATTTTAAGTCATCAAAGGGTCGATTTTTCATTTTTATCTATGGATCAAATAATTAATAGTCTTTCTAAATGGCATTACATGTTTGGAGGAGCACAAAACCTCTCGGTTACTATAAGATTAATTATAGGTAGAGGCTGGGGTCAGGGACCGACTCACGCCCAAAGTTATCAATCTATGTTTGCAAAAATACCTGGTCTAAAGGTGGTTATGCCTTCAAGTCCCTATAACGCAAAAGGTTTATTGTTGGCTAGCATTAAAGATCCAAACCCTGTAATTTTTTTTGAGCATAGGTGGCTCTACGATCTTGCTGGAGACGTGCCTTCAAAAAAATATAATATTCCTATTGGAAAGAGTAAAATCATCACAAAAGGTAAGGATTTAACAATTATTACAATGTCAAATTCAAGACATGAAGTTATGGGTTTAAAAGATTTTTTTATAAAAAATAAAATTTCACCAGAAGTCATCGATTTATTATCAATAAGTCCGCTAGATATGACTACAATAACTAAATCGGTAAAAAAAACTGGCAAACTAATTGTAATAGATACGTGTCATAAGTCATTTTCTACGGGAAAAGAAATTATATCAAATATATCAGAGGAGAATTTAAATTATTTTAAAGTTAAACCAATATTGTTGGGAACACCAAATACACCAACGCCTACTAGTTTTTCATTAACCAAAAACTATTATCCATCGAAAAAAGTAATTGCTCAAAACATTTGTAAGATTTTAAATAAAAAGGTTAATTTAGACAAAATACGTAATGTCAAAGAGCACGATAAACCGAAAGAATTTATTGGGTCATTTTAATGATTGAAAAAAAGATATTTACACCCTTTCATAAAAAAACAAAAAGAAAATATCTCGAAAGAATGTTAGATAATAAAATACATTGTATGAATAAAGCTAGGAAATTTGAAAAAGAATATTGGGATGGTCCAAGACGTTATGGATATGGTGGGTATAAATATATTAGAGGTCTTCAAGCTCCAATAGCAAAAAAAATAATTAATGAATATAATCTTAATAACAAATCTAAAATACTTGATGCAGGATGTGGGAAAGGTTTTTTACTATACGAAATTAAAAAATTATTACCTAATATACAAATTTATGGATTCGACATATCTAAATATGGATTAAAAAATTCAAAAAAGGAAGTTAGAAAATATTTACGATTTGGAGATGTCAGAAAAAGATTTAAATTCAAAAATAATTTTTTTGATTTAGTTATATCATTCAATTGTTTACATAATTTAAAAATATTCGATTTAGAGAAATCACTTAAAGAAATTGAACGAGTTGGTAAAAAAAAATTTATAGTTGTTGAAAGTTATAGAAACTCAAAAGAATTATTCAATCTACAATGCTGGGCATTAACTGCTAATGCTTTTTTTAGTAAGAAAGAATGGGTATGGATATTTAAGAAGTTTAAATATTTAGGAGATTATGAATTTATATATTTTGAGTAAATATGGAAATTTTATCTAACAAAGAAAAAAAAGCTATAAATAAGTTTACAAAACAAGGATATTATATTTTTGATATTAAGAATAAGAAAATTCTTGAAGGAATTAAAAGTGATATAATCAAAGAATCTTCTAAACTATTGAAAAAAAAATTACAAAGAAATAAGTTTTTTAATTACTCTCAAAATTTTATAAAGAATTCTAATCTCAACAATTTTAGACTTAGAATTTACAACAAACTTAACAAAAACAAAAATTTTCTTAAAAACTATTATTTACTTGGACGTGAATATATAGATTTATTTTGTGGAAATGAACTCGCAGTTCAAAAAAAAGTAAATTTAAGTATCCAACTTCCGAAAGACAATTCTTCTTTATTGCCTATCCATACAGATGTATGGTCAGGAAATTCTCCTTTTGAACTGGTTCTTTGGATACCTCTTGTTTCAGTTAAAAAAACAAAATCAATGTTCATTCTTTCACCTGAACAAAACAAATTTTATTTTAAGAATATTAATAAATTTAAAACATCAGAAAAAATTTATTCTCATGCAAAAAATAAACTTAAATGGTTAGATGTAAAATATGGACAAGGATTAATTTTTTCTCAAAATTTGTTACATGGAAATGTAATTAATAAAGAAAAAACAAGTAGATGGAGTTTTAATTGTAGATTTAAATCTTTATTTTCACCTTATGACGCTAAAAAATATGGTGAATATTTTACCTCAATAAACACGCGTCAAGCATCTATAATGGGAATGGATTACAATGAGCCAAAAATTAAATAAATATTGGTGCATGGGTTACATTTCATCCAGGGAAATTGACGGGAATATTATCCCTCAAAAGGTGCAGAATCTTGTAATAAGAGATTATGCTGAAAGATATAACATGAATCTGTTGCTAAGTTCGACAGAATACAAAATGAAAAATTCATTTTTAATTTTTAATTCTTTGATATCTGAAAAAACAAATAAATATAAGGCTGTCATAATATACAGCTTATTTATGTTAAAAAATTTTCCAAAATTAAAAAATATTTTAATAAACTTAAAAAAAAATAAAATACGTTTGTTTTGTGCTTTAGAAGAAATTGAAATAAAGGATAACTCTGATATCAGTTCACTTAAGAAAGTATTTTTTATAAATAAGTTAAAGAAATATAATGTCAAAAAGAAAAAATAGCTTATCTCAAAACTTTGTAAAACATGGGTATATTATTTCAGATATAGAGTCAGTTAAAGATTTTACAAAAATAGAGAATGAAGTATTTAAGACAATCAAAAACCACTTGAAAATTAAAAAAAATTTAAAAAGAGATTATTTATTTAATAATCTTCACAGTTTCTTAAACATAAAAGAACTTAATAAATTAAGACTGAAAATTTATAGAAGCTTGAATTCGAAGGGCTGGTTTAAAGAAGCTTATTTCTCTCTTGCTTCACAAACAATTAACAATATTGTTGGTAATGAACTTGCTATACAAAATAACATAAATTTTTCTATACAAATGCCCAAAGATGAAACATCTAAGTTAGAGTTACATGCGGATAGTTTAAGTGGTGAAAGCAAGTTTCAAGTTGTATTATGGGTGCCTTTAGTTAACGCTTATAAAACAAAATCCATGTATGTTTTTGACAAAAAATTTAGCAAACAAACTTTACAAAATTTAAAAAAATATAAGCATAAAGGAATGTCAGCCGTCTATAACGATAATAAAAATAAAAAAAAATTTCTTAAAATAAAAAAAGGCCAATTCTTACTTTTTTCACCTAATCTTTTACATGGAAATGTAAAAAATCTGACTCAAGAAACAAGGATTTCTATGAATGCAAGATTTAAAAATTTTTTCTCCACATATGGAGAAAAATCCCTTTTTGGAAAGAGATTAGGTTATTTTTATATTCCTTTCAAACTGAGCCCTGTTACAAAATTTGCAGTACAATTTGAAGTGCCAAATGAATTTTAAAAAAAGAAATGCCCAAGGATATGTTTTTTTAAAACCATTCAATGGGATTTATTTACCAACATATGTTCAAAATTTATTAATTAAAAATTTATGTGAACAGAAAGGTTTTATTTTTAACTTATCAGTAAATGAACAAAATATAAAAAATTGTTGGATGGAGCTTTTCTCAATTGTAAAAAAAAAGGAAATAGAAATAATTGTGATGGCAAGTATTTATATGCTGCCAAGTAATCCTAAAGATTTTAAAAAATTATGCGATTATGTAAAGAAAAATAAAAAAATGTTTTTTTTTATTTTTGAAAATAAACATTCCAAAAGTTTAAATGATTTAAAAGGTTTGCAAAGAAAATTTAATACTTATAGGAAATTAGATAAATTTGTTTGATGAAAATTGTAATAACTGGACCTAATGGTTATATAGCTAAAAATCTCATTCTAAGTTTTAAATCAAAAAAAAATATTATTCTCTTGAGTCACAAGAAATCATCTTTTTATAAAAAATATAAAGTTCTAAAATTTGATTTAAGAAAAGGGATAATTCCAAAAATAGAATGTGATATATTAATACATATTGCAGGAATAACACCACAAAAAAGATATCCTCCAGAAAATTTTAAAAAAATAAATTTTTTAGGTATCAAGAGTATTATTAAAAAAATTCATATAAGAAAAAAACTTATATTTTTATCGACAATAGATGTCTATAAAAATCAAAATAATTCAAAACCTGTCAAAGAAAGTTTCAAAATTGACTATAGTAAATTAACCAATTACGCTAAATCAAAGTATAAAAGTGAAAATTTTTTGAGGTCCTTAAATAAAAAAAAATATCCCTTTCAAAAATTTATACTTAGACTGCCTGGTATTGTGGGTAAAAATAATCATCCAAATTTTATCTCAGATCTTATTGAAAGAATAATATATAAAAAAAAATTTGTTTATTTTGGAAAAGATAATTATTTTAATAATATCTATCATATAGATACATTAGTAAAACTAATAAATTCACTAATTAAAAAAAAAATAAAAACAAATTTTTTAATAATAAATGTGGGTACGAAAAAACCTTTAAAGTTAAGTAAAATCATTAAATTTTTAAGAGGTAAGATGAATTCAAAAGTTAATTATAACTTTAAAAATGACTTATTTACAATTAATGTAACTAGGTTAAACAAGTATTATAAAAACAATTTAAATACTAAAATTGTAATTAGAAAATATTTTACTGAAAAGTTGAAAAATAAAAAATGAGATTAGCTATCAACGGTGGGAAAAAAACAAGAACTCGAAAAATGCCTCCAAGATTTTCTTTTGGTTTAAAAGAAAATTTAGAAATAAAAAAAATGATAGCATATTATAAATCAAAAGGAGAAGACCCAAAATACTCTGGTATTTGGGAGAAAAAATTTTGCTCTGAATTTTCAAATTTTATGGGTGGTGGATACGCAGATGCAGTAGCGACAGGTACTGGAGCAATATATGTTGCGATGAAAGCACTAGAAATTCCAAAAAACTCAGATGTAATAATATCGCCTGTAACGTGCTCAGGTAATTTTTCTTGTATAACTGAACAAGGTCATAATCCGATATTAGTTGACTCCGAGGTTGGTAGTTACAATACGAGTTTGAAAAAGATAAGAGAAAAAATTACAAAAAAAACTAAATTAATTCAGTTAACCCATGTGGGTGGCAGACCAGTAAGTGATGTAAAAAAAATATCTAAATTTGCGAAAAAACATAAAATATTTTTATTAGAAGATTGTAGTCAATGTATTGGAGGTAAGATTGATAATAAATTTGTGGGTTCCTTTGGAGATATTGCTGCGTTTTCAACAATGTATAGAAAAAATCTTGCGGCAAATTCATCTGGTGGGATGATTTTTACAAAAAATTTCAAATTATTTAAAAAAGTATTAGCTTATGCAGATAGAGGAAAGATATCTTGGAAAGGAAATCTTGATTTAAGAGATCCAAAATTTTCTTTATTTCCTGCTTTAAATTGGAACTCAGATGAGTTCTCTTGTGCTATGGGATTGGCGAGCTTAAGGAGATTAAAACTTACTAATAAAATGAGGGTAAAATTTATCGAAAATTTAATGAAATCTTTTGTAAAGAAAAAAATAAGATCTTGTAAAATAACAAATTTTCACAATGGATATGCCCCGTTTTTTTTACCAATTTTCTATGATAAAAATCTTTTAGGAATTTCAAAACAAAGATTTGCGGCTGCTTTACAAGCAGAAGGTATTCCACTTGGAGTTGATTATGGCTGTGTGGTATCAACATGGCCGTGGGCAAAAAAATATTTTAAAAAAAATTATAAGACAGTTAATGCTTTGAAGGCACGTAATAATTGCTTCCATTTGTATTTGCATGAAAACTATAGGTTAAAAGAAGTTAGAGATATAGTTAAAGCAATTCTTAAAATAGAAAAACATTATGGTAAAACGGAAAATTCTTCTCTTAGGAAAATATATCAAAAAAAAAACTAAAAAAAAATCAATTTACGATTTCCTAAAAAAAAAAAATGATGTGACTTTTTTTGATGAATATCAAAAGATAAAGCTTAAAAAATATGATCTTGTAATAGTTTATGGTTATGGAAAAATACTTAAAAAAGACCACATCAAAAAACTTGGAAACAATATTGTCAATCTTCATATTGGTTACTTACCTTTTGCAAGGGGTATATATCCCCTAGTTTGGTCATTAATCTTTTTTAAACCTATTGGTTACAGTATTCACTTAATTTCCAATGAAAAGATTGATGAGGGTCCGATATTAATAAAAAAAAAAATCAATATAAAAAAAACTGACAATCTTGCTGATATACATTTCAACTGCAGAAAAGCAATAGAAAATTATTTTTTTCAAAATTTTAGAAAAATATATAAACATAAAAAAAAAAAATTGAATAGGACCAAAAATATTAAAAAGTACTATTTTTCAAAAAAAATATCTAAAAAACTAATATCTAAATTACCACTTAAGTGGAATACTAAAGTTGACTACGTTTTTAAAAATTCAAAAAACTTGAAAAAAATATATACAAAAAATTTAATGAAGAGCTAAAGATACTCAATAATTTTTCAATTTCTTTTTAAGATTATTAAAATGTTCTATTGAAACATTTTTGGAATTCATTATAATTAAACGCATTTACTAATGATTAATTTGCCAAAAACAATGGAAGACTTTGATTACTTCGTTGAATCACCATTCGCAATTTTCGAAAAAAGAAATTTTTTAGATATAAAATTTTATAATGAACTAAGGGACTCATTTCCTGCAGAAGATAAAATGACCAAAATAGAGAGTAAAGGTCTTAAAGCTGCGCTTAACAATGAGTGCCCTACTTTTGAAAAGGTATTATCAAACAATAAACCTTGGGAAATCTTTTATAATTATCTTAACTCAAAAAAAATAGTTTTCCTTTTTTGCAATTTGATAAAAAAAGAATTAGATAAGATCGAAGAAAGAAAAAAATTAAAAAATTTTTTTTTCATTAAAGGTGGACATGCAGAATACAAAAGAAAATTATTCACACAAATTAAAAAAAAAATTACTTCTCAGTTTTATCAAAATATAAATCTAAGTTTTGAATTTTCAATAATTAGTAATAATTGCTATATTCCACCTCATGCTGATTCAACAAAATCACTTTTGTCATGGATGTTATATTTTCCAGATGAAGGCTACAAGAATAGTGATCAAAAAAAAATTAACGAGCTAGGGACAAATTTTTATAAAAAAAAAGAAGATATAAAAGAAAATTTTATTGATGGTTGGATAAAAGATAAACTTTTGTCTGAAGAGGATACAATATCATTTAAAAATAATTATGAACTTTTTTATAAAACCAAATTTGATGAAAATACTTTATACGGATTTATCAAAAATGGTAGATCCTGGCATGATTTTAGTGCTTTCGATTTAGAAAAAAATTTTAAAAGAAAATCTATCAATATTAATATTAATTTAGTATAAAAATTAATGTTTTAATTGTTTCTTTAGTGGAATGCAGACATAAATAACTTATAAAGAAACTCATAATACAAAAAATCTTAATGGGTCTTTGATGAAAAAAGTATTAATTATTGGAGGTGGTTTTGCGGGCTGTTCATCAGCTGAAATTATTTCGAATATTCCAGGAACAAAAATAGTAATTATAGAAAAAGGAACTAGTTTAGGTGCTGGGGTAAGGACTCATTTTAATGGTGGTCACCCTTTTACTTTTGGTCCTAGGCACTTTTTAACAACCAAAGTTGAGGCTTATGATTATTTAAAAAAATTTTTAAAGTTAAGAAATGTAAATTACCATAAGTTTATTAGTTATATTAAACAGGATGATAACTTTTATAATTATCCTTTAAACACAAAAGATATTGAAAAGATGCCAGATAAAAAGAAAATTAAATCAGAAATTAAATCTACTAAAAATGTTGAAAAATCAAAAAACCTTGAAGAATTTTGGGTTAGATCGGTTGGTAAAACTTTATTTAATAAAACAATAAATGATTACAATAAAAAAATGTGGCAAGTTTCGTCATGTAAAGAAATTGATAGCTTTAAATGGTCACCCAAGGGATACACTATAAAGAAAGGCAAGGAAGCTGCATATGATGATAGAATATCCATGTATCCAACTGAAAAAGATGGCTATAATTCATATTTTGATAACATCTTAAAAATAAAAAATGTAAATGTAAAGTTTAAATCAGTTCTTAAATCTATTAACCTAAAAAAAAAAGAAGCTAATATTAATGGTAAGAAAGTTAAGTTTGATATTTTAATAAATACAATTGCCCCTGATACTTTATTTAATTATAAATTTGGAAAGTTAAAATTTATAGGTAGAGACCTGCATACATTTGTAATGCCAGGAAAATATGTTTTTCCTAAAGATGTATTTTTCATATATTTTCCTAATACCGAAAAATTCACTCGGCTAGTTGAATATAAAAAGTTCACACAACATAAATCAAAAAATACTTTGATTGGTATGGAAATGCCATCAAACAACGGAAGATTTTATCCTGTGCCATTTAAAAACGAACAAAAAAAAGCACAAAAATATTTTAAAATGTTTCCCAAATGGTGTTATTCCATTGGTAGGGCTGGCACTTATAGATATGAAGTTGACATAGACGATTGCATACTTCAGTCTCTAGAAATTGGTAAACAAATTAGAAGTGATAAGTATAAAGGGCCACTTGTAAGTGGTGATCAGTTTAGAATAGATTAAAAAAAAGATAAATTATGTGTGGATTATTCTGCCTAATAAAAAAAAAAAAAATTTAATTTTAATAAAGAGCAGCTTTCAAAAACTAAATCTTTTTTAAATCATAGAGGCCCCGACGATTTTAATACTCTTGTTCATGAAAATATATTCATTTCTCATTCTAGGTTAGAAATTATAGATAAAGATAACGGAAAACAGCCAATGAAAGAAAATGGCATTGTTCTTATATTTAATGGGGAAATTACAAATTTTATTGAGCTAAAAGATGAATTAAAAAATAAAGTAAATTTTAGTACAAAGTCTGACACTGAGGTAATTTTAAAACTTTATAAGTTATACGGTAAAAATTTTATCAAAAAATTAAAGGGTTTTTTTTCAATTATAATTTTAGATAAAAAAAAAAATTTGATAATAGTTGCAAGAGATTTTCTCGGCTCTAAACCTCTTTATTATCTTGAAAATGAAAACTTTTTAGCTTTTTGCTCAGAAATTAGGCCTCTTATAAAAATGAATTTAACAAAGTTTGAAATTAGAAAGGACTTAATCAATGAATACATCGTGTTTGGATATATCGCAGGGGAAGACAAGCTTATTAAAAATGTGAGAGAATTTCCCATTTCCACAATTATGGAAATCAATCTCAAAAATTTTAAAAAAACAAAAAGAAAATATTGGGATCCAGTTAATAAATTCGAAAATATTGATAAAGAGCAATATGCTTTAGAAAAATTCGAAGATATTTTAGAAAGAATTATTAAGCAATGGTCCAGAACAGACACAAGACTAGGTGTATTCCAAAGTGGTGGGATTGACTCATCCATAATTGCTGCAAACTTAAAGAGAAAATTCGTATCTCTAAATGCCGTTTTTCCAAAAGATACAGAGCTTTCTGAGGATAAGAATATCGATTATTTGAAAAAAAAATTTAATCTGAATATTTCAAAAATTAATATCAATGAGTCAATCGACTATAAAGATTTAATTAATCTGTCCAAAATAGCTGATGAGCCTTTTCATGATGCTAACTCTCATGTTTTTTTAAAAATGTGCAGTTTTGCAAAAAGTAAAAATATTAAAACAATTATAACGGGAGATGGAGGTGATGAAATATTTGGCGGTTATCAGAGATATAAAAGTGTTGCAAAAAGATTTGATAAACTAAAAAACCCAGAAATAATTATTTTAGCTTTAAATTATTTGTCTATCCAAAGATTAAAAAAAATATGTAGAAACTTTTCATTAGATCTTTCTGAAAGAATTAAAATATTCAATTCTATTAAATCAAAATATTCTATTAACAAGTGCCTTGAAATGGACCAGCTTACTTATTTAAACCCTTGGCTTCATAGAATTGATAGAATAAGTATGGCTAATGGTATAGAGGTAAGATCGCCTTTTTTGGACAGTGAAATGATTAACTTTGCTAACAATTTGCACCCTGATTTAAAAATAAAAAATAATATTCATAAATATTTACTCAGAAAGTATTTAAATAAAATTACCTCAAGTGAGTTTGCAACTTCTAGAAAAATTGCTTTAAGATCTCCTGATGTAAGATCGTTTTATAGCGGAAATTTAAAAAATATTTATAAAAAAATCTTAAACAAAAAAAGCTTTATATCAACAATTTATGATATAGAAGGAGTTTTGGAACTATTAAAAAAACACAGTTTTAAAAATGATAACAGCAACACTTTGTGGCGTTTATTAAGTTTTGAAGCTTGGTATCAATCATGGTAGATAACTTTTTACATAAATCTAAATTAAAATTTCTCTTACAGACTAGATCAAAATTAAAGGATACATTCGAAAATGAAAAAAAAGTATTATTTTTTTTAAAAAATAAAATTAAAAATATTCTTGATATCGGTTGTGGCACTGGCTTTATTTGTGAGTGGACAAAGAGGCACCAAAAGAATTTAAAATATTTTGGAATTGATATTGATAATATCACAATAAAATATGCGAAAAAAAAGTATGGTAGTAAAAACTTTAGATGTGCAAATTTTTTTTCTATAAATAAAAAGTTTGATTTGATATTGCTATTCCAGTTATTTTATCAATTTCAAAACTACAAAAAGGTAATTAACAAATTATATCAAATTTCAAATAAATATATATCTTTCGATGCAAGAATTAAATTTAATGGTAATACCATTTTGGACAAAGACTTATCTTACTTTTACTATCATGACACTGGAAAAACAAACAGCTATATAGTTCATAATATTTATGAATTTTTAAATTATCTTTCTAATCCAAGATTTAACTTTGAAAAAATATACCTAAACATATATAAACCTAAAAGCATAACATCTGCTTTTTTGCCATTTAAAAAGTCTGAGATGTTAATTGGAGTTTTTATTTTAAAAAAAGGAAAAAAACTTGTAAAAAAAGCTAAAATGTTAAGAAATAAAAATAATCAGTATAACAATTTAATTGTCTTTCCAAAAAAATATGAAAAATATTTCAAATAAAAAAATTTTAATTGATAACAAGTTAACAGCTATAGAGGGAGACTGGCAATTCAACTCTGATGTTTCAAAAGTTTTTGATAAACATGTAAGAAAAAGTATTCCATTTTACGATGAAATACAAAAGAATGTTTCAAGATTAAGTGAATGGTTTATTAAAGATGGATCAATTTATTATGATATAGGATGTTCAACAGGACAGACTATTTTCAATATTTTTCAGAGACATAAAAAGAAAAAAATCAAAATATTTGGCTTAGATTTACAAAGTAAAATGCTTCAACTAGCAAAAAAAAGGAACAAATCATCAAAAATTAAATTTTTAAAAAAAGATTTGAGTAAAAAAATAAATTTAAAAAAGAATGACTTTACAACTTGTCTTTTCACAATGTGTTTCCTAAAAAAAAGAAATAGAGAGGAAATGATAAAGAATATTTATAGATCTCTTAATTCTCAAGGTGCATTTATTTTGGTAGAAAAGATAAATAGCAACAATATTTTAGGTCAATCTATTTTTACAGAGATATATTATGATTTTAAAATTGAAAACAGACTTTCACATTCTCACATTATTAATAAAGCTAAATCCCTGAGAGGTGTAATGCGGCCTTTGTCAGAAAAAGAAAACATCGATGTGTTAAAAAAAGTTGGTTTTAAAAAAATTGAGGTTTTCTTTAAGTGGTTTAATTTTAGCGGTATAATAGCAATAAAGGATTAAATTATGAAAAAAATGTCAGAGTATAAAAAAAGACCAGATTACCTAAAAGTTTTTTCAAATAGAGCTAGTGGTGGTTTGCCGGAAATGGAAAGTAGCAAGGCTGTTGCTAAAATTATAAAAAATTTATTTAGAAAAAATAAAATCAACAATCTCTTAGATATAGGGTGTGGATGTGGACATTACTTAAGATCTATAAAAAAAGAAATTAAGTATAAATTTTCTTATACTGGTTTAGATAGCCAGAAAGATTTTATTAATGAAGCTAAAAATATTTGGAAGAAAAACCTAAATGCAAAATTTTATGCAGGAAGCATCTACAATCTTAGTAAATTTAAAAAAATGAAATATGATCTTGTTATGTGCAATAATGTAATTTTACACTTAGACGATGCAAAAAAAGCTATTAATCAACTGTGTAAACTAAAAAAAAAATACCTTGTTATAAGAACGTTATTAGGGCCAGATACCATGATTATAAAAAAAGTTTATAATAAATCTAATTGGGCTTACTCGAATATACCTGTTCATAGACAACTAGGCAAAAATAATGTTCCTATTGAATATATGAACTCTAACATATTTCAGTCAGAGTATATTAAGAAAATAATTCTTTCCGCAAAAAAACCAAAAAAAATTGAATTTTTGAGAGACAATCAATTTAAAGCTTCAAACATTACAAAATCTCAAAGAAAAGAAGGTTTACGAGATGCAACATATATACTTGATGGAAAACAGGTTTTTTCAAATATTATTCTAGACTATTATTTTATTATAGTTGAGTATTAGATCTTTAAATTTTAAATCACTATTGATATTACAAAATTTTTTTCAGTGCATAAATCAAGCCGATTGAGCTATTAGTACTGGTCAGCT